>JBJEJU010000019.1:0-49293 GCA_051878275.1 Candidatus Cryptobacteroides sp.
AACTTCCCGACTATCCGCAAGGCTGTCAAGAAGATGAATACCATCGACAAGATGAAGGAAGATGGTACTTTCGAGAAGCTCGCAAAGAGAGAGCGTCTCCAGATTGACCGCCAGAGGGCAAAGCTTGAGAAGAACCTCGGTTCCATCAAGGACATGAGCCGTCTCCCTTCAGCAATTTTCGTAGTGGACGTACAGAAAGAAGCTAATGCCGTCAAGGAGGCCAACCGCCTCAACATCCCGGTAATCGCTATGGTTGATACTTGTTGCGATCCTACTCCGATTGATTACGTGATTCCGGCAAATGATGATGCGGCAAAGAGCATCGAGACCATTCTCGGCGCCATCTGCACAGCTATTCAGGAAGGACTCGACGAAAGGAAGCTTGAAAAGGAGAAGGAGGCAGTTGCAGAGAATGCCGAGGCACCTGCAGCAAAGAAGGCTGTCCTCCGCCCTCGCAAGTCAAAGGCAGCTGAGCAGGCTGAGGCTCCTGCAGAGGCAGCACCTGTAGCAGAGGAAGCTGCACAGGCCGAATAATCAAAGCCCTGTTTAATTACAATATTCAAACACATAAGAGATGAACATCACAGCAGCAGACGTAATGAAACTGCGTAAGATGACCAACGCCGGCATGATGGATTGCAAGAAGGCACTCGCAGAGGCTGAAGGCGATTTCACAAAGGCAGTTGAGATCATCCGCGAAAAGGGAAAGCTCGTTGCAGCCAAGAGGGCTGACCGCGAGACTTCAGAAGGTGCAGTGCTTGCACGCGTAAACGGCTCCAAGGCAGCTATCGTATGCCTCGGTTGCGAGACCGACTTCGTATCGGCTACTCCTGATTTCAAGGCTCTTGCCAACGAAATCGCTGACGCTGCAGCCGCTTCTTTCCCTGCAGATGTTGAAGGTCTCAAGGCAGCTCCTTGCTCAAACGGCCATTCTGTCGAGGAGGAAATCTCCGTCCAGACCGGAAAGACCGGTGAGAAGCACGTGCTTGCATACTATGCTACCCTTGAGGCTCCTTATATCGCCCAGTATATCCACTTCAACGGCAAGATCGGTGCTATCGTGGCATTCAACAAGACCGTTGACGAGGCTCTCGGCCGTGCAGTTGCAATGCAGGTGGCTTCAATGAACCCTGTATCCGTAGGCGAGGCTGACTGCCCTAAGGAGGTAGTGGAGAAAGAGCTCGAGATGTACAAGAAGCAGATGGCAGAAGACCCGAAAATGGCCGGCAAGCCGGAGGCTATGCTTGAGAACATCGCAAAGGGCAAGCTCCAGAAGTTCTTCAAGGAGCAGACTCTCGAGGACCAGGACTTCGTCCAGGCCGACGAGAAGATCTCCGTAAAGGATTATATCAAGAAGGTGGATGCAGAGGCCAAGATTCTCGCATTCAAGAGATTCTCCCTCAGCGACTAATCCTTACCCAACCGATACGAAAGAGAGACTTGCAAAAGCCTCTCTTTTTTGTTCCGCCAGGAATGGCTGCCGGACGTGTCTATTTGCTTTTCTTATTGAAAAAACTGAACTCCTCCGGGACGGGGTCGTATCCGCTCCCTCCACCGGGACGGCAGCGTAGGATGCGCCTTGCCGTGAGGTAGAGCCCTTTTATGGGACCGTGACGCCGGAACGCCTCCAGACCATACTGTGAGCAGGTCGGCGTGAAGCGGCAGGACGGCGGCGTGAAAGGTGAGATGCAGGTCCTGTAGAACTGTATCAGGAGGATGAACGGAAAGATGAGGATTTTCCGGAGTATGTCCCCTGCCCTGGACATGGCTTACTGTTTCTGCTGGCCTTTTGCAATCCGTGCCAGGACGGCTGCCACCCCCTCCCTGATTGCGGAAGAGTCCAGGACCTCTTTCGGAAGGTACTGGAGCATAATGTCATAGCCCTGCGGAGGCAGAAGATTTTTTTGAGTGCGGTAGGCCTCGCGGATGCGTCTTTTGAGAAGATTGCGTTTGACGGCCCTCTTGAAATTGCGCTTGGGAACGGAAATCAATATCCTGTTGCACCAGGTCCCGTTGCCGGAGGCAGCGCAGAACTTCATGCATCCCTCGGTGCCGAAACGGCCGTTTTTGAGCAGGCGGTCGATTGCCGTCTTGCCTGACAGCCTTTCATCCTTGCAGAGGGTATTGTCCGGATATGAGTCCATAAGGCAGGCGGGCCGCTACCTGTTGTGTGCGGACAGATAAATCTCCAGGGCCTTTGCCACGGAAGGTGCCTCCGGAGTCGGGGCCTGCACCTCAATCGGAATGCCTGCCTCCTCCATAGCCTTCACAATCTGCTTGCCGAAGGTCACGAACTTGAGTGTAACCTCACCGTGCTCCGGGAAATTCTCCTGGAGGGACTTCAGGTCGGCCGGATTGTAAACCACCGCCATATCGTAACTCTCGAGTCCGGCATCCCTGAGGTCCTGGGAAACCGGTTTTACGAAAGCAGCCGTGGTGAAATTGAGCCCTGCTGCCTTGAACTGCCTGGAAATGGCATCGGAAGGCTCTGCAAAAGGCTTTCCCTCGCTGTCGGCACTGCCGTCAAGGGCGTGGATTTCAGACGGGGAGGCTGTGGTGGTGATAAGGAACCTGTCGCCCCTGTGCTTTGCGCTGATGACTGAAATCAGCGAATCCGGGGTGCTCTGCCCGAAGAAAATCTTCCTCTTGCGGTAAACGATATGTTTCTGGAGGTACATTGCGACCTTCTCCGAAGTGCAGAAATAATTCATCGATTCCGGCACGGTCACGCGGAGTTCCTCGCAAAGCTTGAAGAATGCGTCTATGGTGTGTCTTGCGGAAAACACTATTGCAGTGTAGTCCAAGATGTTGAGTCTCTGAGTCCTGAATTCTCTCGAAGTAAGGGGCTCGATGACAAAGAATGGTTTGAAATCTATCTGGACACCGAATTTTTCGGTCAAGGCATTGTATGGAGTCAGGTCCATCGGTGCTGCCTGCGAAATCAAAATCTTTCTGATCATATTCCTTCTCTACGGTCCCGCCCTCCACGGGCTGTCATTATAAAACGGAAATTGCGACCATCATTCCGGCCGTGAAAATTTCCGAGGTGCAAAGATACAAAAAAGTCTTCAAATCCGTGCAAACAACTGTGCCTATACCAACCTTGCATATCATCAAAACAGCAAAAAAGAACACAGTTTCGTAGAAAAGGACAGTCCTGACGGTCGCCCCGCCGACTCCAGTAGCGGAGGCAATGCCCACGGTGGCGGCGCAGACGGCTGTAAGCAGTATCATGAAATCATAAATAAGCCTGTCCACGGTGCCGCCCCTTTCCGAAGAGACACTGCGGGGACGCATGAAAGAGCAGAGACCCGCCCGCAGCAGAAGGATGACTGCAAGCAAACCCGTGATTGCAAGACACTTGAGCCCTGATGGAAACTCCCGGACAATGGCAGGATTGCATACCCCGTACAGGGAATAGATGGTGCAGAGCAGGGGAATCAGGGCGCAGGCCACCGTTGTCCTGTCCCTTGACAGGGAGACGCTGTCCTCAATGTTTTCAAGCAGGCGCCACCTGAAAAAGCCCCCGCCCACATAGGGGAAAACCCTCATGAACTTGTTGAGGCAGAGGATGAAAAGAATGACGCATACCGATACCGCCGTGCATACTCCCATATCCGGCCCCGCGGATACGGCAACTGCGGAGGTTTCACGGGCAGGGAGCGCCTGGACAAACGCATCCGGGGCCGGAAGCGTCCTGAGCGTATCGGCAGTATATTCCTCCAGAGGCATCAGTTACCGCGTTTTGCGTTGTATCCCATTTCCTTGAGAATGGCCGTGACCTTGTCGCGGAAGTCACCCTGGACCGTGATTTCCCCGTCCTTTGCACTTCCGCCCACTCCGCAGCGCATCTTCAGGGTCCTTCCGAGCTCCCTGAGGTCCTCCTCCGTGCCCACGAACCCGCTTACAAGCGTCACCTGCTTGCCAGCACGCCCCTTCCGGTCTATGCCGACAATGAGCCTCTGCCTTGAAGGCTCCAGGGTCGGCGCCGAGGCAGTCCCTTCCTGTTCATATGCAAAATCCGGATTGGTCGAATAGACCACTCCCAGACGCTTCTTCCAATCGTTTTCAGCCATTTTTCCGCTCATTTTTTGCAAAGATAGCGATTCTCGTTTATCTTTGTAAACTTTGTTTGAAGGATACGACAATTAAGACAAGACAATGGATAAACGCAGATTCACATTCTGGCACCGTATCGTGGCGACCGCCGTACTTGTAATCGCAGCTGTCACATACCTGTCCACGATAGAGCCTACCGCTTCATTCTGGGACTGTGGGGAATTTATCGCGTCATCATACAAACTGGAAGTGGGACATCCTCCGGGAAACCCTGTATTCCAGCTGGTTGCGCGTGTGTTTTCAATGTTTGCAGGACCGGAGCATGCAGCCGTGGCCGTCAATGCCATGAGTGCCCTGTGCTCGGCGCTCACCATATTCTTCCTCTATCTGACCATAGTTTTCTTCGCCAAAAGGCTCTTCAGGGCCCGTGACGGCAGGTGGACTACCGGGCAGGCAGTGGCCATTATGGGTTCGGGAGCCGTCGGCGCCCTTGCCTACTGCTTCTCTGACACTTTCTGGTTCAGCGCAGTCGAGGGCGAGGTCTATGCGATGTCGTCGCTGTTTACGGCGATGGTCGTATGGGCAATGCTGAAGTGGTACGAGCAGGCCGATCAGCCCCATTCCAACCGCTGGATCGTGCTGATAGCCTTCCTGATGGGCCTTTCCATCGGAGTCCACCTTCTCAACCTCCTCGCAATCCCGGCGCTGGTGTTCCTGTATTTCTACCGCAAGCGCGAGCACGACAGATACACCCTGTGGGAATATGTCAAGATTTTCCTCATATCAGTGGTAATCCTGGCACTGGTGCTGTTTGTGATAGTGCCGTGGGTGCCGAAGCTTGCCGCATACACCGACCTGCTGTTCGTCAACACCTTCGGTCTTCCGGTCAACAGCGGAGCCGCGTTCTTCATCGTCGCCCTGCTGGTGCTGTGTTTCTGGGGCGTGTCCGTCCTCTACAAAAAGGACAGGGTGTTCTGGACCACCTCGCTGATGTGCTTTACGTCCATCGTGGTGGGATTCTCGATTTTCAGCATAGTGATCATCCGTTCCAGCGTGATGCCGCCTACCAACGAGAACCAGCCTGACAATGCCTTTGCCCTCGGAAAATATCTTTCCCGCGAGCAGTACGGAAGCACCCCGCTTGTCTATGGGCAGTATTTCGGTGCGCCTTACGACGACCTCTTCACGCGCGACTACTACGCCTTTATCGACGGGAAGTACAAGAAGGTCACCGGCCCTCTCGATGCCGAGTACGCCTCCGAAGGCAAGATGCTCTTCCCGCGCATGTGGAGCAACCAGAGCGACTCCCATATCCGCTTCTATCAGAGCTATATGGACGGAAAGGGCACCACTGTGCCTGGTGCAAAATACAAGAAACCGTCCTTCGGCACCAATCTGGTCTTCTTCTTTGACTACCAGATCAACTGGATGTACTGGAGATACTTCATGTGGAACTTCGTGGGCCGCCAGAACGACATCCACAGTCCCGCCCCGGGCAACATCTTCTACGGCAACTGGGAAAGCGGAGTCAGGTTCATCGACGAGATGCGCCTCGGCGACCAGAGCGAGGCCCCGGAGTGCCTTGCCGGCAACAAGGGCAAGAACCACTATTTCTTCCTTCCCCTGATACTCGGCCTTCTCGGGTTGTTCTTCCAGTTTGACAGGGACAGGAGGGGCTGCTGGGTGACATTCCTGCTCTTCTTCATGACCGGCATCGCCATCGTGGTCTATCTCAACCAGCCGCCTTACCAGGTCCGTGAAAGGGACTACGCCTATGCCGGCTCGTTCTATGCGTTCTCGATCTGGATAGGACTTGCAGTGGCCGCCCTGTACGGATGGATCACCTCGAAGATGAGCCGCGGACACCTTGCCGCAGCCTCCACGGTGACGCTCCTGTGCCTCTTCGTGCCTGCCCTCATGGCCCAGCAGAACTGGGACGATCACGACAGGAGCAACCGCTACACTTCCGTGGAAATGGCAAAGAACTACCTCAACGCGGTAGGTCCGGACGGCATCCTCATCACCCACGGGGACAACGACACATTCCCTCTCTGGTATGCCCAGGAGGTGGAAGGCGTGCGTCCTGACGTGAGGATTGTCAACACCTCGCTCCTCGGTACAGACTGGCATATCGAGCAGATGAGGTATGCCATCAACGAGTCTGCACCGCTTCCCCTGCAGGTGCCGAAGTCGCAGTATCTCTATGGTACCAATGAACTCGTGCAGATAGTCGATACCCGCGACCAGGTGATACCTCTTGCCGACGTTATGGCCGTTTTCCGCCATCCTGACGCAAAGATCATCCTCGAGGACGGCACCCGCGCCGACTACATAATGTCGCGCAGGTTCAGCATCCCCGTCAATAAGGAGAATGTCCTCAAATACGGCATCCTGCCGCAGGAATATGCCGATTCCATCCCGGACAGGATCGTGATGGAAATCCCTAAGGACAAGCACTATATCTCAAAGCCTGAGCTGTTCATGCTCGACCTCCTGAGCAATTATGACTGGTCGCGCCCTATCAGCATGCTCTCGATGGGAGCCGACCTCAATGTGGGCCAGAAGTCATATCTGATGTATGACGGATTCTCCTACCATCTCGTGCCGATCAAAAACACCATCTCATCGGCCGGCAGGAATCTGGGCAAGGTGGATATGGAGGGCCTTCTCGACAAGATGGAGAACTCCTACTGCTGGGACGCACTGTCGAGAAAGGACTATTTCGTCGATTACCAGAATCTCTATACCTTCATCGGGGTCATTCCGCAGAGGGACATATTCCTCAATATGGCCAATCTCCTGATTGACAGGGGAAGGATGGATGAGGCCGTGGCCATGCTTGACAGGTGCCAGGAGTGCGTGCCGGCGGAGAATTTCCCGCTTGAAAGCATATGCCTCGGATTCTATCCGAATGATGTCACTGTGCTGGGGATGGTGGATGCCTACTATGCCGCAGGCGCAAAGGAAAAGGCCGAAGAGCTTGCCTCAAGATTTGCCGGGGAAATACTCACGTCGGCAAAGTTCTTTGCAGATTTCTATGACTACGGCCAGGACAATTTCGAGCTTTGCTGCAACTGCATCTACTACCTCTCGGACGTCTATAACCGCAACGGCTCCAAGGAGATGGCCCAGGCCCTCCTGGAAGGGTTCCAGAGCCTGTTCCCGGAGCAGTAGGAAGGGGGGGAGCGTCAGCGTGAGAGCCGCACGTAGATGCTCAGCGGCAGTATTTTGCCGTAACGGTCTTTAAGACACAATTCGCCGCTGGATATTTCCTCCGGCGAATTCTGTTTGAGGCCGAAGGCTTCGCGGACCAGGGTCTCGCCGAGCATTGCCGAATAGCCGTTGGAATAGAGGTTGAGCACCATGAATGCATCCTGCGGGGCAAGGATTGAGGAGACACACCTGAGCATATCGAAAAGGCACTCGTCCAGCTTCCATTTCTCTCCGTCGGGACCGTGTCCGTAGGCCGGCGGGTCGAGGATGATTCCCTGATAGACATTGCCCCTTTTTGCCTCGCGGCGCGCAAATTTCATGGCATCCTCCACAACCCAGCGGATCCCGTCCAGGCGGCTCTGTTCCATATTGCCGCGGGCCCAGGTGACCACCTGGCGCACCGAGTCAAGGTGGGTGACATCGGCTCCCGCCGACTTTGCCGCAAGGGATGCGGCTCCCGTGTATGCAAAAAGGTTGAGCACCTTCGGGGCAGGCTTCCCTTCAGCCATGGCCTTTTCGCACAGCCTGCGGGTATTGGCATGGATATACTCCCAGTTGGGCGCCTGCTCGGGAAATACTCCCACGTGCTTGAACGAGGTCAGCCCGAGCCTGAGGCTGAAGGAAGGTCCGTCGGAGCCCCTGTACCTGATGTACCACTGGTCATCCATCTTTTTGAGACGGTCCCATGTGCCGCTGTCCTCCTTGCCGGCCTTGCCGAAGCCGGCTCCGGGGCGGAAGCGAGTGTGGATGGCCTTGTCCCACTGGGCGTCGCTCATAGTCTTGTCCCACAATGCCTTAGGCTCGGGACGGGCCATGCAGTAAGGCCCGAACCTTTCCAGTTTTTCAAAATTGCCCGAGTCGATGAGCTCGTAGTCCATCCAGGACGCTGACGGATATTCTATTGCCATATTGTGTCGTATTGGATTGCAAAGATACTCAATTCCTGACAATTGGCCCCCGTGGATTTTTCTATTGGCCGAAAATTGTTAAATTTGCAGGTTGGTTAGCGAAAATTTCGTATAAAAATCAAATACAATGCAACAGCACATCGACACTTATGACTTTACCGGCAAAAAAGCCATTGTCAGAGTAGATTTCAACGTTCCGCTCGACGAGAATTTCAACATCACCGACGACACCCGTATCCGCAGGGCCATGCCAACCCTCAAGAAGGTGCTCGAAAAAGGCGGTTCCCTCATCATCATGTCCCACCTCGGACGTCCTAAGAAGGTGGACCCGAAATTCTCCCTCAAGCACATCGTGGACCATGTATCCGAGTGCCTCGGAGTACCTGTCCAGTTTGCTGACGACTGCCAGAAGGCTGACGCACAGGCTGCTGCCCTGAAGCCGGGCGAGGCTCTCCTTCTCGAAAACCTCCGTTTCTATGCAGAGGAGGAAGGCAAGCCGAGAGGACTTGCAGAGGATGCCACCGACGAGGAAAAGGCAGCTGCAAAGAAGGCCGTGAAGGCAAGCCAGAAGGAGTTTGTAAAGAAGCTCGCTTCATATGCCGACTGCTACATCAACGACGCTTTCGGTACTGCACACCGTGCACACGCCTCTACCGCCCTCATCGCCGAATACTTCCCGGATGACAAGATGTTCGGCTACCTCATGGAAGGCGAAATCGTTGCCATCGACAACGTCCTCAAGAATGCAAAGCGTCCGTTTACCGCAATCATCGGCGGAAGCAAGGTATCTTCCAAGCTTGCAGTGCTGAAGAACCTTCTCGGCAAGGTTGACAACCTCATCATCGGCGGCGGCATGGGATACACCTTCATCAAGGCCCAGGGAGGTCACATAGGTATGTCTCTCCACGAGGATGAGCTTATGCCTGAGGCACTTGCAATCCTTGAGGAGGCAAAGGCAAAGGGCGTCAACATCAGCCTTTCCGTTGCAACCGTATGCGCACAGGAGTTCAAGAACGACACCCCTACCAAGGTGTTTGACATCTACAACATCCCTGACGACTGGGAGGGCATGGATGCTGCCGACGAGTCTCTCGCCAACTGGAAGAAGATCATCCTCGAGTCCAAGACCATCCTCTGGAACGGTCCCGTGGGAGTATTTGAGCTCCCTACCTTTGCAAAGGGTACTCTCCAGATTGCAGAGGATCTCGCAGAGGCTACCAGAAACGGTGCCTACACACTCGTGGGCGGAGGTGACTCCGTAGCAGCCGTTACCAAGATGGGCTACGCCGACAAGGTAAGCTACGTGTCCACCGGCGGCGGTGCAATGCTCGAGGCCATCGAGGGCAAGGTTCTCCCTGGCATCGCAGCAATCCGCGGCGAAGAATAATCATTTTCAAATACATACTTGCGGCTCAGGCTGGCCCTTTGGGGTCAGCCTGAACTGTAAATGTCAAAGACATTGATCTCCGGTGGCGTCAGATAAGAGCGAAATGCTTCAGGGCATTGGCTATGCCGTCTTCGGAAGCGGCAGAAGTGACATAGGATGCGTGTGACTTGACATCGTCGGCAGCATTGCCCATGGCCACTCCGACTCCTGCCGCCTTCAGCATGCTGATGTCGTTGCCCCCGTCCCCGAAAGCCATTGTCCGGGATGCGTCGATACCCAGGATTCCGGCCATGCGCCTTATACCGTCAGCCTTTGAAGTGCTGTCAGGGTCTATGTCCATGAACTCAGGGCTCCACCTCGGACAGCAGATGTGCCGTGTGGCCGGCGGAAGAAAGTATTTTTCAAGGGATTCGTCCGCATAGACCGTAAACTGGCAGATTTCCCCTCCGCCGCGGAGGAGCTCCCTTATGTCGCCTATGCGGGTAAACTCTATATTGATTGCCTTGGCAAGGCGTATCTCCTTCTCGCTGTGGAAGTTGAGCATAAGGCTGTCCTCCGTGAAAGCCACGCACGAAATGCCCATTTCCTCCGAAATCCTGATTACTGCAAGGGCGTCCTCCCTGTCGATGGGCTTTTTCCACATGACCTTGCCTCCGAGGATGAGCAGGCCACCGTTCATGCATACGAAGCCGTCGAAAGGGTAGCCGCCGAGATTGTTGATGAGCATCGGAGGGCGTCCGCTGTTGACGATGACCTTCACCCCGCGTGCCCTGAGGGCATCCAGGGCCGCTATGGTGCTCTGCGGCATACCTGTGGCTCCAAACGGAACAAGCGTTCCGTCAATGTCGAAGAAAACGGCGTCAAATCCGGCCATGGGCTCTTACTTCTTTACCTGCTTCCTGCCGTTTGCAGGAGCCGGATGGACCGCAGCGGCAGGGACCTTGCGCAAATAGGCATAGACAAGGAACCCGATGCCCAGCAGTATGAACGGGATGCTCAGCAGCTGTCCCATATTCAATCTCATGCCGGCCTCGAAAGCAACCTGGTCATTCTTTATGAACTCGATGAGGAACCTCATGCCGAAACATCCGATGAGGAAAAGGCCGATGAATGTGCCCCTGAAGGTCTTGTCAAGCCTGAATTTGTAGATGAGAATCAGTATTGTGCCGAGTATGAGGTAGGAAAGTGCTTCGTAGAGCTGTGTAGGATGGTGCGGGTTCCACTCCGGGTCTGCCGGATTTGAAGGGTCGGCGTTGCGCTCGAAGACAAATCCCCACGGAAGCGAGGTCTCGCATCCGTAAATCTCCGAATTGCAGAGGTTGCCGAGGCGGATGAAAGTGGCTGCAAATGCCGTCGCAATGGCGAGGTGGTCCATTATCCACACAAAGTCAAAGTGGTTCTTCTTGCCGTAATGGCTTGCGTACCACCACATTGCAATCAGAAGAGCAATCGCCCCGCCGTGGCTTGCAAGTCCTCCCTTCCACGGCATGAAAATCTCGAGGAATCCTTTCCAGCTGCCCAGGTAGTAGTCCGGCTGGTAGAAAAGGCAGTGCCCCAGGCGGGCTCCCACGATAGTACCGATGAGAAGCGTATAAAGAAGAGAGTCCAGCAGGGTCTCGCTGATGCCTTCCCTGCGGAAGAAATATCTGAAAATGAACCATCCCAGCACGAAGCCGCTGATGAACAGCAGGGAGTACCAGCGGATACCGAGGTTGCCGATATGGATCAGCACCGGATCCATATTCCAGTGGATTGCAAGCAGTTCGAACATAATGTGTCTGATTGGCCGGCAGTTGGTGCCGGACAAACCCCAAAGATAGTCAAAATCCGCAGATAGTCAAAAAAGGGCGGGTGCAAAACTTTAGCCGGCTGGAGAAGGCCGTGACAGGGTGTCATGGTACCGGGAAACTTGAATAATTTCAAAGTTTCCGCGTGTAACATTTTAACTGATTGAAAAACAGTGAGAAAACTAAAAATGTCAATTGGAGCTGATTTTTCATTTTTGTCAAAAAGTTGTGCAGAATTGGCTGAAACGGCTTTTTTGGCAATAGTTTTGCATTTCTTCTCGGGCCGCTTGCAGGAGGCAGGCGGAGTTGGATGAAAAATGTATGGTTATGACCTCTGAAGAAACCAAAGAATCGATACTCCTTGCAGCGGACGGGCTGTTCAGGAAGTCTGGAGTGAGGGTGACGACAATCGACGATGTGTGCCGTGCCATCGGGATCTCCAAAAAGACTTTCTACCAGCTGTATCCGCAGAAAGAGGACCTTGTGGCATCGGTATGCAGATTACAGATACAAAAGAATATCCAGATGCTGAAGAATCTTGTCAGGGACAAGGATGTGGTGGAAGTGCTCAAGTGCTGGCTGGACGCCGTTGAAAACAAAAAGCTGATGGAGTCAGACAAGCGCATGATGGACGAAATCAACAAGTATTATCCCGAGACTTCGCGCAGGGTCATCATCGAAAAGAGCAAGACCGTCAGGGATATGATGTACCGTTTCTTCGAAAAGGGGATTGAGGAGGGCTTCATCCGGAGCGACCTTGACATAGAGGCGACAATAGTGCTGATTCCCCTTATGCACACGGGAATCGACAAGTACAGCAGCGGAGAGATTGTGACCGGATTCCGCAAGGTGTCGGTGAAAAGGCTGCTGGCGACTGTCAAGATGACACTTGTCAGGTCACTCCTCTCGGCAAAGGGACTTGAGCGCTACGAAAGCCTGAACGCAGGCAATGTGGACAAATGATGTACAATTATTATCGAAAATTAAAAATTATTTATTGTGATTCGATAATTTGCTATATATTTGCAGAAAACAATAAACGACAATAGAAGGAGTATGAAACAAACGAAGTTTTTGATTGCAGCGGCAGTCCTCGCCATGGTGGCCGGAGGTCCTGCCTTCGCTCAGTTCAGGACGGACACGACAGCCGCTCCGGTCGGGGACACCTCCAAGGTGGTCCTCACCCTTGAGCAGGCGCTTGAGATTGCCCTCAACGAGAATGTGGCCGTAAAAGTGGCTGACAAAGAGATAGAAAGGGCGCAGTATGCCAGGAAGGGCACATACGCATCCCTTTTCCCGAGCATAGACCTGTCCGGTTCCTACCAGAGGACCATCAAGAAGCAGGTGATGTATATGGATTTCGACATGAGCGACATGATGCCGGGCGGAGGCGAAAGTGAAGGCGGCGATACCGGTGCCGATGCAGGAGCATCAATGCCTTCGGGCGGCGGAATCGAGGTCGGAAGGTGGAATACCTTCAACGGCGGCGTGACCGCTTCGATGCCTCTTGTCAATGCCCAGCTCTGGAAGAGCATAGCAATCACGGGCGATGCAGTGGAGCTTGCAGTCGAGCAGGCACGTGCCTCAAGGCTCGAGATGGTAAGCCAGGTCAAGAACGCCTACTACGGCGTGCTCCTCGCAAAGGAGGTCTTCAATGTCTATAAGGATGTCTATGAGAATGCCGTGGAAAATTTCGGCCAGACCGAGAAGAAATACAAGGTCAACAAGGCCTCGGAGCTCGAGTACATCCGCGCGAAGGCAAATGTCGCCAACGCCATTCCTAATGTGTACAATGCTGAAAGCCAGGTGATTTTGGCCCTGTGGCAGCTCAAGGCCGTGATGGGAGTCGATCTCGACCTCAATATCGACGTGGAGGGAAGCCTCGGGGACTATCCTGTGATGATGATGCGTGACCTTGTGATGGGAGGCGGTGCCGACCTTGACAACAACACCACGATGCGCCAGCTCGCAATCCAGGCGGAGCAGCTTGCCAAGACGGTACAGATGCAGAAATATGCCTACCTTCCTACCCTCGGTGCGCAGTTCTCCTTCAGCATGTACGCGATGACCAATGACTTCAATTTCTCCGAGTTCAAGTGGACCCCGTACTCTTTCGTGGGCGTAAGCCTTTCCATCCCGATCTTCTCCGGCGGAAAGCGCTACAACGACGTGCGCCAGGCAAAGGTACAGAAGACCGAGCTCGAGCTCCAGAGGCTCAACACCGAGCGCCAGCTCAAGATTTCCATCCGCCAGAGCCTCACCACGATGGAGACCAACATGAAGAGCTACTACGCCGCCGACGAAGCCGTGCAGATGGCCCAGAAGGCATATGACATCTCGGCAAAGTCCTACAATGTGGGAAAGAGCACGCTGACCGACCTCAACGACGCACAGCTCGCCCTCACACAGGCCCAGCTGCAGAAGAACCAGGCGGTTTACAACTATCTCGTGGCCAAGACAGGTCTTGAACAGACTCTCGGCTATGACTTCCTCGATGAAGAGGGACGCCCGGACCTGCAGGGCGGATTTGCACAGACAAACGGAAAATAAGAACAGATGAGTATATGAAACAGACAATCAAATCAATTACGGGTGCAGCCGTGGCAATCCTCTGCCTTGCCGGCTGCGGAAACGGTTCCAAGACCCAGAGCGCCCCGGTGGAGGAGTCGCTCTCCAAAGTGAAGATTATGGCCGTCCAGGCCCAGGATGTGCCGCAGACCGATGTATATCAGTCCAATGTGCAGGCAAATGTTGTCAACAACATCGCTCCGCAGAGCGGTTCCCGCATACAGAAACTCCGCGTTGACGTGGGCGACTATGTCAATGCAGGTCAGATTCTCGCCGAGATGGACCGTGTCAACCTCGAACAGACACGCCTCAAGCTCTCCAACGACTCCACCGAGCTCGGCCGCGTGCGCGACCTCTACAACGAAGGTGGCATCTCAAAGTCTGACTATGAGGCACTTGAGCTTGCCTACAACGTAAGCAAGACCACATACGAGAACCTTCTCGAGAACACCATCCTCAGGGCTCCTGTAAGCGGAGTCATCACCGCCCGCAACTACGACCGCGGCGATATGTACACCATGAGCCAGCCTCTCTTCGTGCTCCAGCAGATCACCCCTGTGAAGCTGCTCGTGGGCATCACCGAGAGCAACTACACCAAGGTCAGGAAGGGTGACGAGGTCACAATCACCGTTGACGCCATCCCGGGAAGGACATTTACCGGACGCATCAACAAGCTCTATCCTACAATGGACCCTACCACCCACACCTTCCTTACCGAGGTCATCGTGCCGAACAGCGACCGTGCCCTCAAGCCGGGAATGTACGCGAGGGTAACCGTAAGCTACGGTGACAACCACAGCATAGTGGTCCCTGACGATGCCGTGGTAAAGCAGCAGGGTTCCGCAGTGAGGAACGTGTTTGTACTCAATGATGACGGCACCGTCACTGCAAGGGTAGTGAAGACCGGTGTGCATTTCGGCAATTCATTCGAGATTCTTGAAGGCCTCAGCGAGGGCGAAAACATCGTCGTGAAAGGCCAGAACAGCCTCCGCTCCGGAGACAAGGTGGAGGTCATCCGATAATCAAATCTGAACTGGAATTATGAGCATATACAGATCAGCGGTGAATAAACCGGTCACAACGGCCCTGATTTTCGTGGCCTTTGCGATTTTCGGTGTATTCTCCCTAATGAACACTTCGATTGCGCAGTTCCCTGACTTCGATGCCAACATCGTCATGGTGATGTCGTCGTATCCGGGCGCCAGCGCATCCGATATCGAGACCAACCTCACGAAGGTGCTCGAGAACTCCCTCAACGGTGTTGAGGACCTGAAGGATATGACCTCCCGTTCAAAGGAGAACATATCGATACTTATCCTGGAGTTTGAATACGGAACGGACATCGATGATGCCTGCAACAACATCCGTGACAAGCTGGACCTTGTCAACTCCACACTTCCTGACGGTGCATCGGTCCCTGTGCTGTTCAAGTTCAGCGCGGACGATATGCCTATCATGATTCTTACCGCGACTGCCGAAGAGAGCCTTCCGGGACTCGAGAAGATTCTCGACGACAAGGTGACCACCCCGCTTGCGAGGGTGAACGGTGTAGGTACCGTGTCGGTAAACGGTGCCCCGGAGCGTACTGTCTATGTATATTGCAATCCTGACAAGCTCCAGGCCTACGGGCTTTCGATCAGCACCGTGTCCAACATCATCGCGGCCGAGAACAAGAACATCCCTTCCGGAAGCATCGACATAGGTACAAGCACCTATTCAATGCGTGTGCAGAAGGAGTTTACCGACCCGAACGAACTTCTTGACGTGGTTGTGGGCATGTCCGGGGGCAACCTTGTATATCTGCGCGACGTCGCCACCATCGTCGACGGCGAGGCCGAGAGGTCCCAGGTAGCCTATGCAATGGGCGTCAGGGGTGCGCAGATCGCCATCCAGAAGCAGACCGGCGCCAACACCGTCAATGTGATCAAGGGTGTGAAGAAGAAGCTCGCCGAGATTGAGCCGACGCTTCCTTCCGATGTGAAACTCGACATCGTCATCGACGGTTCGGAGAACATCATCAACACCATCAACTCCCTCATCGAGACTATCATCATCACGCTTCTGGTGGTCATGCTTGTCGTGTATCTCTTCCTCGGAAGGTGGAGGGCAACATTCATCATCGTGCTTTCAATCCCGATTGCGCTCCTGGCGTCGCTCGTCTATCTGTTTGCAACGGGCAACACCCTCAACGTCATATCGATGTCGGCGCTTTCGATTGCCATCGGTATGGTAGTGGACGATGCGATTGTGGTGCTCGAGAACATTTCAAGCCATCTTGAAAGGGGTGAGAAACCGAAGGAGGCCGCCGTGCACGGCACATCCGAGGTGGCAATCTCCGTAGTCGCATCCACCCTCACGATGCTCTGCGTGTTCCTGCCTCTTACCATGATTTCCGGCATGGCCGGCATCATGTTCAAGCAGCTCGGCTGGATTGTGTCCATCATCATGATCGTGTCCACAACCGCCGCCCTTACCCTCGTGCCTATGCTCTGCTCAAAGATGCTCCGCACCAAGGCCAAGGAAGGAAAATGGCACCATATCATCTTTGATCCTGTGGAAAACTTCCTTGACAGGATCTCAGTGGGATATTCGAAGATAATCAACTGGGCTGTAACCCACAGGAAGACCACCATCTTCTCCGCATTCGGCCTCTTTGTAGGAGTAATCGTACTGTTTGCCCATTCAATCAAGTCAGAGTTCTTCCCTAACAGCGACGGCGGTACCCTCCAGCTCCAGATTGAGCTGCCTGTCAATACCGCGCAGTCCGTGACCGGGGAATTTGCCGACAACCTCTACCGCAGGTTCATTGACGAAATACCTGAAATCCGGCAGTGCAGCTACGCCTACGGCCAGGCCGACTCCGACAATGCCCTCGGAAGCATGAGGTCCAACGGTACATATGTCATCACAATGTACATCAACCTCGGAAGCATGGAGGAGCGTGAGCGCTCATCGGCCGAAATCGCCGACATCATACGTGCCGACCTTGCCGAATACCCTGAGGTCCAGAAGGCCACCGTCACCGAAAGCGGCGGTATGGGAAGCGGTTCGTCATCCGTCTCACTTGAGATCTACGGCTATGACTTCGCCGAGACCGATGCAGTGGCAAAGGCCGTCCAGGAAAAGATGCTCGCCGACCCGTGCTTCACCCAGGTAACCCTGAGCCGTGATGCCTATGCTCCTGAGTATCAGGTGGATTTCGACAGGACCAAGCTTGCCGCCAATGGACTCAACTCCTCTACTGCCGCCGCCGCCTTCCGCGCTGCGATGAACGGTACGGTGACATCATACTACCGTGAGGAGGGAGACGAGTACGACATCAACGTACGCTATGCCCCTGAGTTCAGGACCAGCGTCAAGGACATCGAAAATGTCATCATATATACCCCAATGGGCAAGGGCATCCGCATCAAGGAGCTCGGTACGGTGGTTGAATCCGAGGTGCCTCCTACCATCGAGAGAAAGAACCGTGAGCGTATGATTACCGTATCGGGTATCGTAAAGGCCGGACACCCTCTCGGAGAGGCAGTCGAGGTGACCCAGACCATCCTCAAGGACACCGAGATCCCGAACAACATCTCCACCGTCATCGGCGGTGACTACGAGGACCAGCAGGATATGTTCGGCGACCTCATCGTCCTGATGATACTTATCGTCATCCTTGTCTATATGGTGATGGCATCGCAGTTCGAGTCGTTCATGAGCCCGTTTGTGATCATGTTCTCCGTGCCGTTCGCATTTACCGGCGTCATCCTCGGACTTTCCGTGACGGGAACCGCCCTGAGCGTCATGGCGATGATCGGACTCATCATCCTCCTGGGTATCGTGGTGAAGAACGGTATCGTGCTCATCGACTACACCATCCTTATGCGTGAAAGGGGCATGAATGTCATCGAGGCTTCCGTGACAGCGGCCCGCAGCCGTCTGCGCCCTATCCTCATGACCACACTCACCACCGTGCTCGGTATGCTTCCTATGGCACTCGGAACCGGTGAAGGCGCAGAACTCTGGAGGCCTCTCGGCATGACGGTCTGCTGGGGTCTTACGATCTCCACGCTCGTCACCCTGATTCTCATCCCGGCAGTGTATTGCGTCTTCGCCTCCCGCGAGGAAAAGCGCACCGCAAAGAGGAACAGGGCAAGAAGCCTGAAGGCACGCAAACAGCTCAAACAGGCATAGTTGAATATTTGACAATGACAAAATGAAGGCAATATTCATATCATACAACCAGGCCTACGGCAAGGAAATAGCCGATATCCTGGATTTCAACGGGCAGAGGGGTTTCACGCAGTGGAACGATGTCTGCGGACAGGGGACTGTCGATGGCGAACCCCATTTCGGCAACCACGCCTGGCCTACCATGAACGAGGCCATCCTGACGGTGGTTCCCGACGACAAGGTCGCTTCCATAATGAAGGACCTGCGCAAGAAGGACTCGGACACGCCTGAGCTCGGCATCAGGGCATATGTCCTTCCGGTTGAAGACAGTATTTAATCTGTACGGTACGATTTGATTGCATTCCTGCCATATTTTATTAAATTTGTGGTGGGAATGCTTTTTTTGTGTTCCAAAGGTCTAATTTTATAATTTTAGTATTATGTATAAAGTCGCAACTGACAACAACATCGCTGAGATTCTCTCCGATTCGAAACCGGTTCTCATCGATTTCTGGGCAACCTGGTGCGGCCCTTGCCGTGCACTTTCACCGACAGTGGAAGAAATTGCAAACGAATATGAAGGAAAGGTAACCGTTGCAAAATGCAATGTGGATGACTGTGAGGAGATTGCGGGCCAGTACCGTGTGATGAGCATCCCTACCCTCATCTATTTCAAGGGCGGACAGGCAGTTGACCGCACCGTGGGCCTCGTATCCAAGGAAGATATCGAGGAAAGGCTCAGGAAGCTTCTCTAGGCAATACTTTTTTTGCAATAATCATTAATTCCCCGATTCTATGAAACCGAACATGAAAATCTTTGATATATTTTCGCCCATGGGCGATATCAAATGATTTTCATCGTGAGAGTGAGCGATAGCGAACGGCTATCATACTCTCACAAAATTTTTATAAATGTAAAAATTTTTGATAGTATGAAAAAAATTATTCTTTCTGCAGTCCTTGCAATTGCGACTGCTGTTGTGGCTTCGGCCCAGATAGGCAGCACAAGGTTCGGCGTCACCGCCGGCTTCACCTCTTCAAGCGCATCCTCAATCAAGGATCTCGACATGAAGTCCGTAAGCCAGTACAATGTGGGTGTCACGCTTGAGATTCCTCTCATCGCCGGACTCACCATCCAGCCGGGACTCGTGTATCAGGTCAAGGGTGCATCCCTCGATGTGGTTGCGAGCGACATTACCGGAGCCGTTTCCACAGTCGATACCAAGGTAGGCTATCTCGAGGTGCCTGTGCAGGTACAGTACGGCCTCGACCTTCTGCTTCTGCGCCCTTATGTGTTTGCAGAGCCTTTCGTAGGTATCAATGTCAATCCCAAGACCGACTTCAAGCTCGCCAGCATCACCAATTCCTTCAAGGGCGACGATACCTATACCAGCCGTCTCGAGTACGGTCTCGGAGTGGGCGCCGGTGTGGAGGTATGGAAGCTCCAGCTCTCCGTCAGGTATTTCTGGAACTTCGGCAATCTCTTTGACGAGAACGGCAAGCTCAACGATGTCGCCGGGGAAGTTGCCGAGAGCGTATTCAAGGAGAATACCAACTTCAAGGGTCTGACCATCAACCTCGCCTACTTCTTTTAATCGGGCCTGATGGAATTCCGCGACATAGCCGGATATATGGAATGCGATCTTTCCCGCGTCAAAACGTTGATGCGGGAATCGCTTTCAAGTGACATAGCCCTGCTCAACTCCGTCAATGAGTCCCTGATGACTCGTCCGGGGAAGATGGTAAGGCCTATGCTGTCGCTGTTGTGCGCACGCGCCTGCTCCGGCGGGGTCCTCACGGACGATTCCTACAGGTTTGCGGCAGCCACCGAGCTGCTCCACAACGCCACCCTCCTCCACGATGACGTGGCCGACAATGCTTCCAGCCGCAGGGGCAACCCTACCGTCAATGCACTGCTCGGAAGCAGGGCCTCGGTCCTTCTGGGCGATTTCTGGCTCGTAAGGGCGGTGGAGAGGATCCTGGGGGCGTCGGACTGTTCCGACAGGGTCATCCGCCTGTTTGCACGCACCCTCGGGGACCTTTCCGAAGGGGAGATGCTCCAGCTCCAGAAAGCCTCGAGCGGGGATACTTCGGAGGCTGACTACTACAGGATCATCTATCAGAAAACCGCATCCCTCTTTGTCACTGCGGCCCTGTCTGCAGTGATGTCGGTCGGTGCTTCCGGGGCCTGCTCCGATGCCGTGAGGGAATATGCATCAAGCCTCGGGACGGCTTTCCAGATAAAGGACGATATGTTTGACTACGGAGGCGGCTCCTCCATCGGAAAGCCTGTGGGCCTTGACCTTCTCGAGCAGAAGATTACGCTCCCTCTCCTGGGGGCGCTTGCGGATGTCTCCCCACAGGAGGCTTCCCGCGTCAGGGAAAAAGTCGTGAAGATACACGAACATCCTGGATATCAGGCTGAAATCGTGGACTTTGTCCATGCTCACGGCGGTATGGAGTATGCCGCTGCAAGGCTGGACGGATATGTGGAAAAGGCCATCAGCGCCCTCGGGGACCTTCCTGCCGGAAAGGACAGGGACTGTCTTGAGGCTCTTGCGCGGTATATGGCCGACAGAAAGAAATAAAGGCCGCTCCGGCTGTATCATCATATGCGTTTTTCGGACATCACAGGCAATGAGCAGGCTGTTTCCGCCCTCCGGGGGATGGTGGATTCGGGCCGTGTGCCCCATGCCCTGATGATGTATGAAAACGAGGGGGGAGGGGCCCTTGCGCTCGCCCTTGCCTTCCTGCAGTACCTCAACTGCCCGCACCGCAGCGGAGGGGATTCGTGCGGGGAATGCCCGTCCTGCCGCCAGGGCGCAAAGCTCATCTATCCCGACATCCATTTCTCTTTCCCTGTGACTTCGGGGACCAAAGTGTCGGGAGTGGTGAAGGACCTTGTCTGCGACATGTATGCCCCGTATTGGCGCGAGCTTGTGGTGACCAATCCGTATTTCCTTGAAAGCGAGATGGATGCAGCGCTGGGATTTGAGAAGAAGCAGGGCATCATTTCCGTGGCCGAAGGCAAGGCCATCATAAAGGAACTGTCTCTTTCCCCGCATTCCGGAAAGTACAGGGCAGTGGTGATGTGGCTCCCGGAGAGGATGACCGTACCGACTGCCAATATGCTCCTGAAGACCATAGAGGAGCCGCCGGAGAACACCGTGCTCATTTTCATCACCCATTCGCCGGGCAATGTGCTCTCTACAGTGTCTTCGCGCTGCCAGGGGATGAGGATTCTTCCGTTGTCGAAGGAGGAGGTGGCCGGTGCCCTTGTGACCATTGCCGGGGCATCGCGTGAGGATGCCGCAGCTGCTGCCGAGGTGGCCGGGGGAAGCATAGGGGAGGGACTGCACGAGCTGTCCGGAAAGGACAGTATGGCTGCCATGAAGGATATTTTCCGTGAGATTATGGACAGCCTGCTCCGCAGGGACCTTCTTGGCGCGCTTGAGGCCTCGGAGAAGATTGCCGCGATGGAATCCCGTGAAAAACAGAAACTTTTCTGTACCTTTGCAGGTGAGAGCCTGCGCAAAGTGTTCCTGATCCAGCAGGGGATGGAGGCGGTCGCCGCCCTTCCCGCTTCGGACGCGGATTATCTGCGCTCTCTTGCCGCGTCCTGCCGCCAGTCGTTTGCCGGCAGCGCAATTGACGCATTGGGAAAGGCCGTAACCATGATTGACCGCAATGTCAATCAGAAAATCATATTCACAAACCTTATCGACAGGCTGTTTGTCTGCCTGTAGCATATAAAGAACGATGTACGAAAACGAAAATATAAGATTTGACTGCAGCAGGGGCTGTTCGGTGACGAGAAACCAGGAGGACGAGCTGGTGTGCACCTACCGCCCGGGATGCTGCAAGCTCAGCTCGAGGGATTATCTCCACGACATCGGCCAGGAGCAGTATTCCTCGCTTTTTGAGGTGCGGTTCAAGAACACGCGCAAGATGATATTCCGCAACGATTCGGGCCAGACCATCAAGATGGGCGACCTTGTGATCGTGGAGGCCCAGACCGGCCACGACCTCGGAATCGTCACTCTTGAAGGAGCGGTCGTTGCACGCCAGCTCAGTTGTCTCGGCATTGACCCGCAGACCTACGAATTCAAGAAGATTTACCGCAGGGCAAAGCCCTTTGACATAGAAAAATGGCAGGAGGCCATCGCCCGTGAGCAGGAGACCATGATCAGGGCACGCCAGATAGCCGTTGAACTCGGCCTTGAGATGAAAATCGGGGATGTGGAGTTCCAGGGTGACGGCACCAAGGCCATCTTCTACTACATTGCCGACGGCCGTGTGGATTTCCGCCAGCTGATCAAGGTGTTTGCCGAGGAGTTCCGCATCCGCATAGAAATGAAGCAGATCGGAGCCCGTCAGGAGGCTGGTCTCATCGGGGGTATCGGCGTGTGCGGAAGGGAGCTTTGCTGCGCCAACTACATCACCAACTTCAAGTCCATCACCACCACGGCTGCCCGCTGCCAGGATCTTTCCCTCAATCCGCAGAAGCTCGCCGGCCAGTGCGGGAAGCTCAAGTGCTGCCTCAACTATGAGGTAGAGGCCTATATGGACGCCCGTTCGAGGATTCCTAAAGTGTCTGAACCCCTGGAGTTTGAGGACGGACAGGCCTTCCTGATGAAGACCGACATCCTCCGCGAACTGATGTATTTTTCCTACGACAAGTCATCCCTTTCCAACCTCTATGCTCTGAGTGCCGACGAGGTGAGGGAAATCATAAAGATGAACCGTAACGGCATCAAGCCGGAATCGCTCAAGGTGGAGCCGGAGCCGACTGCGCCGGAGTTTGTCACTTCCGTGGGCGACGACAGCATCACGCGTTTCGACCAGACCAGGTCCCGCCGCAAGAAAAAGGGCAAGGGTGGCGGTCAGAAAAAGAAGTCGGCCCCGCCAAAGGAGCAGCAGTGATGGGACGCATCGCGAGGTCGTTGTCATTGATGGCGGCGGTGGTTGTGCCGCTGCTTTTTTCGTGCGCCAGGCCCTCCTCGGATGAGGTTTTCCGCAAGGCGTCGGAGCGTGCGGATGACGGCTGCTATCTTTTCAATGTCGCGATGGATGATTCGTCCTATGTCTATGACATTTCGCTGATTGTGCCTATGATGTGCCCTGACGCGGTTTTTGGGAAGTTTGAAGGCTTTGCTGCGGAGGTCGTGCTGACCTCTCCTTCGGGAAAAAGGTTCGCCGGAAGGCTGGATGCTGGCCGTGAGACGGTGTGCAGCGCCTCGTGGGACCTCAAGACCCTGTGCGTGCCTGTAGCCGGGGGCGTGGTGCCGGGCGAGTACGGTTTGTGGACGCTCGGGGTGTATCTCCCCGGGGAGGAGGATTTCGGAGTGACGGGGGTGGGGATGCGTCTTGAAAGGATCAAGAAGGAATAACATGGGACACGATAAATTACGCAAATTCAGGGAAAACGAGGGCTTCGGATGCCTGCTGCAGCCTTCTTCTGAGTCCGTCCTCAATGTGAGGGACGGAGTGTTCGGGGTGAAGGACCACGAAATCAAGGGCCATTGGGACGAAAGGATGTTCGGCGGCGCGGGGCGTCCGATTGTGCTGGAGCTTGGCTGCGGCAGGGGAGAATACACTATTGACCTTGCCCTGCGCAACTGCGGCTTCAACTATATCGGTGTGGATATCAAGGGGGCGCGCCTCTGGAAGGGCGCCAAGTATGCCCACGAGAACAGCTTGCCGAATGTGGCGTTCCTGCGTACGAGGGTCGAGTTTGTGGAGGCTTTTTTCGCCCCGGGCGAGGTGTCGGAAATCTGGCTGACATTCTCCGACCCGCAGCTCAAAAGCGAGGGGCAGAGGCTCACTTCGCCGCAGTTTCTCGAAAGATACCGCAAGTTCCTCAGGCCCGGAGGAGTGGTACATCTCAAGACCGACAGCCAGTTCCTCTACCGTTACAGCCTTGCTCTTGCGCAGGAAAACGGTCTGGAGATACTTGCAAGCACGCCCGACCTCTATGCCGGGGGTACGCGCGAGACTCTTTCCTCCGCAGCTCTCGCCTCCGTATGCGGCCCTGACTCCGTGGATGCGCTTTATGAGGTGCAGACTTATTATGAGAAGATGTTTCTCGGTATGGGACTGCCGATTACATATCTTTCATTCAGGATTGACCACGAAGGGGCTTTCGTCTCTCCCAAGTCTTTCGACACTGACTACTGGCGTGCAGCGGAAGGGTCACGCCGCTCTTTCGGCCACGGTATGCAGAAATGATCCCGGCAGGCGGGATTGTCCGCAGAAACCGCAATGCTGGGCAGGCTTCTTTCGGGGGAGGCGTGTATCAGCCTGTAGTCCAATGGATTGTGATCCCGTCGCGTTCCATTCCCCGGAACCAGGTCATCTGGCGCTTGGCAAACTGATGGATGGCGTTGGCAAGTTGGGTACGCATCTGCTCGAAAGGGATCAGCCCGAGGACATACTGGGTGACATACTTATATTCAAGTCCGTAATATACAAGGTCTTCGGCGCGTATGCCGGAGGCGAGCAGGGATTTCACCTCCTCCACCATTCCTTCTTCGAGACGGGCGTCAAGCCGTTTGTCTATGCGTGCAATCCTTTCCTCGCGCGACACGAGAGTGCCGATGTAGTAAACCTTTTTCGGTAGCGACGAAGTGCGCTCCACAGGGTGTTCGTTCTCATAATATGCCACTTCTAAGGCGCGGATTATCCTTCTTTTCGACTGCATCACCCCTTCGCTTGTGTCGGGCCGCAGGGCAAGCAGCCTTTCCCTTAGCACCGCAGCGTCCTCCTCTTCGAGCCTCCGGCGCATTTCCATGTCGGGCTCAAGGTGGGGAAGCCGGTAGCCGCAGGTCGCAGCTTCTATGTAAAGCCCTGAGCCTCCGCAGAGTATCGGTACCCCTCCCCGGCTCTTGATTTCGCTGAAGGCTGCCTCGAAGCCCTGCTGGTAATCGTAGATGTTGTAGCGCGAGCCGGCAGGGACGATGTCGATGAGGTGGTATGGTACGCCGTCATATTCGGAGAGGTCCTTTCCCGTGCCGATGTCCATCCCCCTGTAGACCTGGCGCGAATCTGCCGAGATGATTTCCGCGCAGCGCCTGCCCCGCATCCTGTCGATTTCCTTTGCCATGGCCACGGCATACCTTGTCTTTCCCGAAGCCGTCGGCCCGAGAACGCATATGAGGTCGATTTCGCCGCGTTCATACCCGTCAATGACTGCCCTGAGGTCAATCTTTTCCGGCTGCGGCAGCTGTGCCATATCTATATTGTTGTATCCCATAATATCTCAGTCAGTTCAAGGGGCTTCTGAATTTTCCGGCATAGGCACGGATGTCAGTGACAATTATGTTGTGCGAACATAATGTTTTTGAAGCATAATTCAAAAAATTAATACCTATATTTGCATTCCCGCTGCATATGTGCAGGCACACAATCCTTCAACAATGCCGAAAGCAAAGAGCAAGACACAGATTCTCAACAGGAGAGCTTCGTTCGATTACGAATTTCTCGAGACATTCACCGCAGGCATCGTGCTTGTGGGCACGGAGATCAAATCCATCCGCGCCGGCAGGGCGTCGCTTGTGGACGCTTTCTGCTATTTCGACCAGAGAGGGCAGCTCTATGTCAAGGGAATGAACGTCGCGACCTACTTCTGGGGCTCCTGGGGCCAGCACGAGCCGTCAAGGGACCGCAAGCTGCTGCTCACCAAGAGGGAGCTCCGCCACCTGAGGCAGAGTGTCAAGCTCAAGGGGCTTACGATAGTCGCAGTCAAGATGTATATCGCCGACAACGGCTACGCCAAGCTCCAGATAGCCCTCGCAAAGGGAAAGAAAGAGTATGACAAACGCCAGTCCATCAAGGAGAAGGACATACGCCGCGAGCTCGACAGGGGAGGGTATTGAAAACAGCTTTCTGATAGATTTTGACTTTTCGATATGAACAGGAGGGTATCGCTCCAGGATATTGCCGACAAGTTAAGCATCTGGTCTTGAAGGATCCGCCTGGACCATAGGTGATTCCGTTCCTGATCATCTCACAATCCACTGCTCCAGCCGTCGCAGCGAGGAACTGAAGTTGGCACCGACCTTGATGACGGTACGGCCGTCAGCCTGCCAAGGAAGAGCATAGCCCTTTTCGTCAATCTGCCTGAGGGCCTCTTCAGCTGAACCGTCATACTTGAGCTCCATAATGTAGATATATTTGTCCGTTTTCAGAAGCAGGTCAATGCGGCCGTTGCTGGTCTGGTGCTCCGCATCGATATACAGGCCGCAGAGACTCGTCACTATGAAGACCACGTTCTGAAACCAGTTTTCGGTGTCCTTGGCGATTTGGTCGAATTTTGCGCCGGCAAAGAAGGACTGCAGGCGCTGCATGAAACCGTCCGCATTGCCGGATTCGACATCTGCTACGAATTTGCTGATTTCGAAAGCGGAGGAGGTATTGCGTTTTGCCGTATAGAATGGCAGGAGGAATTTCAGGAATCCGTTCTCAACTTCGCGGTTTGGAAAACCGAGTTTGTACGTGCCGAACCGTTTGTCGTAATCCTTGATTGTCAGATATCCGCTCTGATAGATGACGGGAATAGGGTTATCATCATTGAAAATGCTTCCGAGGGTATCGGCGTCAGCCTCCATATTGGACATCTGCTCCAGATTGAAGTCTGCATTCTGGAGCAGTTTCACGAGAAATGTAGGGGTGCCGGTTTCAAACCAATAACTGCCGTAGCGACGCTCGCTCAATGTCCACAGGATGCTGAAAGGATTGTACATCCCCGGTGTGTCGTAGGTGAAATGATATCCGTCATATTCTTCTTTCAGATTCGAGTATGCGGAGTCTTTTGTCAAATTGTTGGCATTGGCCAGTTCCTCAACCTCTTCATCAAAATACCGGTGAAGTTCGTCTTCCGTTATTCCGCAGAGGTTGTAGTAAAACGGACTCATTGAGATGTCCTTCAGATTGTTCAGGTCGCTGAACACGCTGATCTTCCCATACTTGGTGACTCCTGTCAGCAGGGCGAACCTGATGCACGAATCCATGCTCTTCAATGCTCCGTAGAAACCCTTCAATGTGTTGCGGTACTCCTGCTGAAGAGCCTCATTGCCAATGGCCTGAAGCATCGGCTTGTCGTATTCGTCAACGAGAATGACCACGTTGCGGCCGGTCTTTTCCCTGGCCCGACGGATGACATTCTCAAATCTCATCGGGAGACTTAGGCCGGAGTTGCTGCCACCGTATTTTGCTTCCCAAAACTTCAGTGTCTCAGAGATTTTATTGTAGAGTACCTCGATGGCATCGTATTTTTCAGTGTTCAAATCCAGATGCAGTACCGGATACTCTACCCAATCTTTTTCCAGCTCCTCCACGGCAAGCCCCCCGAACAAGTCTTTCCTGCCAAGGAAATACGCCTCCAAAGTGCTGATAAGCAGGCTCTTGCCGAAACGTCTCGGCCGGGAGAGGAAATAATACTTTCCTTCCTTCACCATCTTGTACATCAATGCGGTCTTGTCAACATAGACATATCCGTTCTCCCTGATTTCCGAAAAACTTTGGATACCTATCGGATAAAGCATATCTCCCTCCTTTTTGGCCAATATTGCGAATATACGCAAAAGAATCCAATAATCGTCCATGTATTCTTGGTGGGGAATCTCCATCCGGTCAAAGTCCTCTGGCCGGTCCCTTCATCCTCTCTATCCCGAAGACCCTGCCGATGGCGCCGCTGCGCAGAATGTCGGGGCAGGAGCCGTGGATAAGGCCGGGAGTGTCGAGAAGGGCTATCCCATCGGCATTTTCAAGGGCGATGTCAAGGTCGTGGGTGGAAAACACAATCGTCTTGCCGGCGCTGTGCGAGAGCGTTGCCAGAAGGGACGCAACTGCATACTTGCCCGGCAGGTCCAGGAAGGCCGTGGGCTCGTCCAGAAGCATCACCGGGGTGTCCTGCGCCAGGGCCCTCGCAATCATTATCCTCTGGCATTCCCCGTCCGACAGGCTGTCCATCGTCCTCTCCGCATAATCCGTCATCCCAACGAGAGCCAAAGCCTTGTCAATCATTTTGTTGTCCTCTTCGTCGGTATTGCCGAGCCAGTCGGTGTAGGGTGCCCTTCCGAGTGCGACCACGCTCCGGCACCTCAAGTCGGGGATACGGGGCTTCTCCGTCCCGACAAAGGACACCATCCTGGCCGCCTCCTCCCTCGACAGGCCCGAAATGTCCCTGCCACCGATGCAGATCCTGCCGCTGCGCAGCCTTTCAAGACCGCACACGGCACGCATCAGGGTGCTTTTGCCCGCACCGTTCCTTCCGAGCAGCGCCACGCATTTTCCCGCTTCGAAACGGGCCGAAACCCCCTCCAGCAGGACCTTTCTGCCATATCCGAGAGAGATATTGTCAAGTTCCAGCATTATACAAGCCTCCTGTTTTTCGTTACCACATAGATTATCACCGGGATGCCCATCAGCGAGGTGATGGCGTTGACAGGGAGGGCGGAGGTCTTGGCAATCATGTCGCAGACCAGCATCAGGCTGCCCCCGCACAGCGCAGTCCCCGGAAGCAGCACCCTGTGGTCGGCATCCCTGGCGATGAACCTCGTAAGGTGCGGCACGGCGAGCCCGAGGAAGCCCAGGGGGCCGCAAAAGGCAGTCACGGTTCCGGAAAGCAGCACCGTGGCCAGAAAAATCAGGTTGCGCGTCCTGCGTATGTCCAGCCCCGAAGTGGAGGCATACTGCTCCCCGAGCATCAGCAGGTTGAGCGGCTTTATGCAGGCCGCGGCAATCCCGAGCCCTGCGGCTACAGCGGCAGCAAGAAGCCCTGTCTGCATCCCCGTCACATTGCCCAGGCTGCCCATTGTCCAGATGACATACGACTTGAGCGAGGTCTCATCACTGAGATACTGCATAATCTGCACGAGGGCGTCAATCCCCGAGCCGAGCATCATGCCGAGAATCAGGATCACCATGATATCCTTGATCTTGCGGCTCGCAAAGGCAATCAGCACGAGGACCGCAGCAGAACCGATCCACGCCGCACCGGCAACCCCGAGCGAATTGACGACCGACCCGCCCAGAAGCGACACCGGCCCGAAGCCCAGCACGAAAGCCGCGGCTCCGAGAGACGCACCCGAACTGACGCCCAGCACATACGGCCCGGCGAGCGGATTGCGGAACATCGTCTGCATCAGGAGGCCGCTTACCGACACGGCAATTCCCGAGAACAGAGCTGTGAGGGCCTTCGGAAGCCTTATGCCCGTGACGATGGACCCGGTAAGCGCATCCGGGGCCTTGCCGAAAAGCGCCTTCCAGACATCTCCCGCCGCAATGCCGGTGCTGCCGGTCAGAAGGTCGGCCACGAAAAGCACCACGAGCAGCGCCCCGCCGCAGGCCATGAGCAAAGTGTTCCTGCGCCTTCCCATCAGTCAAGCCTCCTGTAATAATGCAGCCCTGCCCCGTCCCGGATTTCGGGATGGAGAATGCCCACAAGGTCCTCAAGCACAAGGTCCGGTCGCACCTGTCCCGACTCCCAGAAATCGTTGCCCCCGCCCGGCGACTTCATGCGGTCATTGTTGAACACGTTTCCCTCAGCAACGCACCGCACCCCGGCAAACCCCGGATACGATGAAAGTAGCTCCGCCATCGACGAGATCCTGCCCGTATCGAGCCAGAAATCGGCCTCCGAAGCGAGTGCAAACGCCTTCTCCAGATCAATCGGAAGGCTCTTGTTGGTCAGATTGTCACTGTAGAGATACTCCCCGCCGGCATCGGCAATCATGGTGGCAACCGGGGAAATCGCCGAAGCCATATACCAGATATCCCCGTAGGGCACGTTCAGCATCACCTTCGGCCTTCCGGCAGCCTTTTTGCGGACTTCCTCCTTCAGGGCCTCATACCTCCGGCAGATCCCGTCAAACACGCGGACACCCTCCTGCACCACTCCAGCTATCTCGGCAATGGCCACAATCCACTCGCTCTTCCCGAGCGGATCACTCTCAAGATATTCACCCACATACATATACGGAATCCCGAGCGAGCGCAGCCTGCCCTCCATGGGACTCGAAGCGGTGATCCCGTACAGCAGCACAAGGTCCGGCCTTGCGCTTGCCAGCTTCTCGAAATCGGCATCAGCCTCATTGCCCACATCCACGATGCTTCCCCTGCGCCCAAGCACTGAAGCATTGGAAATGAAATCCATACCCGACACACCGCAGATCCTGCCGGTCTCCCCGACAAGGTCGAGCATCGCCACATAGGACGAAGACATGGCCACGATTCTCCTTGCCTGCCCGCGGATGACCTGCCCCGAAAAACCCTCCGGGGGATTCTCCCCGCCTCTTGCAATGAAAAGGTCGAAGGCCGTGGAATCGGCATCCTGCCATGGCGACCTTACCCTCACGACACGGCTCAGGCTGTCCCTGCAGCCTATGATTTCGAAACCGGCCGCGTGCGAAGGGGCATAATACACGGTGTCGAACACTTCCGCCGACTGCGACCCCCGATTGCAGGAAACGGCCATCACGGCAGATACCGCGACGATGAATATGAAGTTATAATGTCTCATTGCTTTTCAAATATATATATCTTTTTGGCGAAACCTTTCCACTCACCGCGCAGGCTGAAGCCTGCGTACGTTTCTCTTTGGGCAGATGTCAATCTCCGGATCTTCGAAGCTTCGGCGTGATCCCTATGAAAAACTCGCAGTTGATTCCGGGCATCGGCCTCGAAAGGACCGACTGGTAACTTTCATTGAAAATATTCCTTACGGCAAGCGAAAGCGACAGCCCCGCCCACCGCGTGTCCACAGTCTTTCCGAGGGTGAGGTCATTCATGATGTAGGCCGGTACGGAGCCCGTGATGCTGTCCTCGTTGCTCGACATGGTGTAGCGCCTGCTGTAGTGGCACCATTTCCACATGGCGCTCCATCCCCTCCACGACACACTTGCCGTAAAAGACGAGGAAAACTCCGGGATATAGACAAGCTGTTTGCCCACCGAATCGTCCAGCGGGCTTCTCGGATCGCCCCTGTTGATGGACGGGGACCAGGTGAAATTGCTGTTGAAAGCCAGCTTCCACCCTTTCGCCGGAGACCATTCTCCCGACAGCTTCTGCTCCAGGCCATAGGCGTGGACCCTCATTACGTTCATCGGCGTGTAGAAATCCTTCTTTGCCCCGTTCGGCACCCACATTATCCAGTCATCGATATACGAGTCGAACCATCCGCCTTCGGCGCGCACTGTCCCCCTGCTGCCGAATCTCCTGTCCAGCGAATAGCCGAGGTCGTATGACACACCCGATTCAGGCTTCAGGTCCGGGTTGCCCCCCGGCATAAAGTAGAGGTCGTTGAGGGTAGGGAAACGGTAATTGCGCGATACCGACCCTTTCAGGAACAGCCCCCACTGCTCCCAAACCAGCAGGTCTGCGTTAAGTGCCGGAATGACAGGGGAAAAATCCTTTCCGAACACATCCTCCCGCAGCGAAAGCGAGATCCCCGCCCGGCGCGAAGGCTTCCATTTCAGCGAAGCGAATGCCGAAACCTCCGCCCTCGATGCCTCGTAACCGTTTTGCCGTCCGTCCCCGGAGAACATCGCAAGGTCCCTTGACTTGGCAGATTGCCAATGCATCGTCACATTGCCGCTCACCATCCATCTCTCTCCGAGGTACTTCTCCGTACCCGCCTTTGCAAAAACGGTATTGGAATGGCTCCTGGACTTTGTCAGCCAGGTCTGGACACTCCCGCCTGCGGTGCGTGCATAGTCATAACCGAGATATGTCCCGGCATACCCTGCCGAAGCCTCCGTCTTCCATCCCCCGAGGTTTTTCGACCATGAGCCTACGGCCCGCAAAGTATTCTCCCTCTGCTCATTGATGTAGTCATTGGTCCCGCTGTAGTCCACGCTAAGGCGCGGCAGCTCGCGGAAAGAGTCGATGTACCAGGCGGATAGCCGCACTAGGCTGCCTTCCGGAGCTTCCCACCCTGTCTCCTGCATCAGGTGGAAATCCCTGAATGCCCCGTTGTCAAACACCTCCACGGGATGGTAGCTTTCCACAATGTTCATGTCCCCGTCATAGACAATCTCATTCTTGTCCCTGTTGACGTACCTGAACCTGTTCTCGGAGGTGCCCAGGTATGCTTTGGTCGTGCTGCTCAGTCTTTTGCCTCCCCAGCTGAGCCTCAGGTACTCGTCAAACGTCCCGAACGAACCGGCTCCCTGGACATACTGCATCCCGAAGCCTTCGGGTGCCCTTCCCCCGGAGCCCAGCACCACTGCACCGCCGAGACCTCCTCCCGTCTGCTGAAGGGATGAGGACCCGTGAAGAAGGTATGCACTGTCCATAAGGAAGGACGGAATCAGGGAAAAATCAGCCATTCCGAGCATCGGCGAATTGATCCTCAACCCGTTCCAAAGCACCTGCGTGTGTGAAGCGGAAGTGCCCCTGAAAGAGACTGTTGACACGGATGCCCGCCCGTGCTGCTTTACAAATATCGACGAATTGTAAGCCAGTACGTCTGCAAAGGAAAGGGAGATGTTCTCCTTCAGGGCTTTTTCGCTGAAATCCGTCCGGCTTACCCCTGCCTGCCGCAGCGGCCTCAGGCCTGTCACGGAAGACTCCTTAAGAGTATCCGTAACCTCTTGCCGTTCAATACAAAAGGCATTCTCCCGACACGAAAGTGCCAGGAGAAATGTCAAAGCGATGCACCGCAATATTGCGCCCGTGCGGATCAATACCAGCAGAATGAACCAGGGATAATCCCTACCTTGAACTCATCCTTGAGAGTGCCGTCGGAAGAATATCTGAAAACGCTTCCGCTTTGCTGCCAGTCAATTGCATCGGCTACATAGATGTCCGAATCCCAAGGACATACGCCAAGAGCATAGATGCCGTATCCGAGATTACCGACAATCGGCTCCGTCGGCAGGGCATATGCAGAAACTGACATTTTCCACACACCGGCCCCGAGGTAATAGAGGTTGTCCCCGTTATTGTCGGTCACGAGCTTGCTAGGGCTTACGGCGCCGTCGAATGTGAATGTCTTTTCGACAGAAAGTGTCTCAGGGTTGATCCTGGAGAGGGTAGGGCTCTCAAAACCGATCGGGTTGCCGTCCCATCCGCCGCCGTCGGTCAGTACCCACAGTTTGCCGTTCCTGTCCCTGGCTATGTCGGAAGGCTGGATGCCGACCTCAAGTTCTCCCGTCACCTTGTCCGTGGCAGTGTCAATCTTGAGGATCTTCTTCTGGTAGGACCAGCAGTTGGTGATCACAAAGTCTCCGAAATCTTCGATCTGCTCGGTGGATGTAACTGTCTCACCTGTCTCGATATAGCCTGTGATTTCATATTTCTTCGGGTCCACGATGCAGATGCGCCCGTCCTCCATCTGGGTGACATAGGCCTTGTCGTCCGACACGAAGAAAATCTCGCGCGGAGAGGCAAAACCCGTGATCCTGCCCTTTTCCTTGAAAGTATATGGATCAATGGCGAAGATGACGTTGGATGTGTTGACCACAATCCAGAGGGTGCCGTCGTGCAGGGTCATGGACTGGGCGGTGTCGCCGAGCTTCTGGTCATTTACTCTGGCAAAAAGCTCGTTTTCAACTACTTTTGTCTTGGTGTCATAAAAAGAAAGGGAGGCGTTTCCGTAGCTCCAGTTGCCCTGGCAGGCGATGAAAAGGCCGCTTCCCGGGGCCGGTTTCACATCAAAGCCGTTCTCAACGACCTTGTCTTCCTTCATGCAGCCGGTCAGTGCCAGCGCGCAGACAGAAAGGATTGCAAGAAATTTTTTCATTATCCGTAAGTATTTTAAGTACATAATCCCGTGTACAGGCGGGTACGGACAACGTGACACCTACGGCGGAAAGCCGTAAAGATCAGGCAGCAACCGTAATCCCGCGTTTGCATCTTATATGGCATTGCGGCAGGTCTTCTGACTCTTCCCGGGCTTCACGCCTTCCCATCCTTTATCGGACAGTGGCACAAATCGTGAAGCTCCCGTGTGGCAGCGGGGAATTACAGCAACGGGTATTGTTCCGGACTTTCACCGGATTCCCTATTGATCCTTGCGGAACCGTAATGCACGGCAAAGATGGAAAGAAACAATTTAAAAAACAATAGACAAAACAATCTTATTTCTTCATGGTTATGCTGAGGCCTGCGCGAAGGGGAAGGAGCACCGTCTCAACCCTCGGGTCGGAGGCCACCATGTCGTTGAACCGCACGATGCCCTGCGTCTGTTTGTCCTGCGGCACAGGGTTGCTGTAGGGTTTTCCGTCCCACAGCACGTCATCCGTGAGGATGCATCCCCCCGGGCGCAGCATCCCGAGCACTGGCTCGTAGTAGTCGCAGTATTCGCGCTTGTTGGCGTCGATATAGACAAAATCGTACCTCCGCCCTTCGGCTGCAAGCTGTCCCAGGGTATCTTTGGCGTCGCCGATGTGGAGGGTGATCTTGTCACGCACGCCCGCACGGCCGAAGCCCTCCATTATCAGGTCCTCGAGCTCGTCGTTGATTTCAAGGGTGTCAATGTGCCCGTCTTCCGGCAGCCCGTAGGCCATGCAGATGGACGAGTAGCCGGTGAAAGCCCCTATTTCGAGGATGTCGCGTGCCCCGGTCATCTTCACGAGCATGGTCATAAACCTGCCCTGGACCGCCCCGGAGAGCATCCTGGGGTAGTTGGTGCGGATGTTGGTCTGCTTCTCGAGCCATTCGAGGGCCTCGCTCTGCGGCGTTGAATGGGTGCGCAGGTATCTGTCAAGCGGAGTCTCCATATCAAAGATAAATCAGGCGTGAAACCGAGTCTTTTCCGAAAAGGCGGCAGGCCATTTCCTGAAGGCCGTCGGCCGTTATGGCCTCAATCTCCTTCCGTGAGGTCTCGTCCGGGACTATATTGCCGTAGGCGAGAAGGCTTTTCCCCATCCCGAGGCACTGGCTTTCACCGCCTTCCGAGCTGATGGCAAGCTGGCCGAGAAGCTGTTTCTTGGCTGCCTTCAACCGCGCAGGGGAGAGCGGATGCTCCTGGAGGCGGAGGATTTCCCTGCCCATTGCATCGAAGCATTTTTCGAGGTTCTCCTTCTCGCATCCGAGGCTTATGGCCATTATGCCCGTGTCGGAATACTGTGTGTATGAGGAATCTACGCCATATACCCATCCGTGCTTCTCGCGCAGGACGCTGTTGAGGATGGAATTGGATGCCGGTCCTGCGAGCAGGTTGCCGAGCAGTATGGCCGTGAGCCTGTCGGGATGGTCGTAGAGGGAAGGGGCAAGGCTGCCGATTACGGCGTTGGCCTCGTGGTGGCGTTTGCCGATGGTCCTGTCGAAGATATTTTTCTTGGGGCCAAAGAAAAGAGGCCCTTCTTCCGGACGGATGCCAGCCGGGGTCTGCGATGCTTCGCGGGAATCGCTGAAATACTTGGCTGTCAGTGCATTGAGCTTCTTCTCCATCAGATTTTCATCGTAGTCTGCGACCACGGTAAGGGCCATTGCACCGGGGCAGAACTTCTGCTTTGCGAAAAGCCGCAGCTCTTCGCCGGAGATTTTCCTTACTGATTCGGATGTGCCAAGGATGGGCCTTCCGAGAGGGTGTCCCTCAAACAGCATACCCTCGAAACGGTCATAGACATCGTCCGCGGGGCTGTCGCGGTAGGACTTTATCTCGTCGATGACCACGCCCTTTTCGGTTTCAATCTCATTTTCAGGGAATGTCGCGGAGGAGGCCAGCTCGAGCAGCAGCCCGACGGCCTTGTAGAGGTCCTCCTTCAGCACGGTGGCGTGGATGACTATTTCCTCTTTGGTGGTGTAGGCATTGAGTTCGCCGCCCAGACGGTCGAGACAGTTGTTGATGGCGTTGCTGCTGCGCCTGGAGGTGCCCTTGAATATGCAGTGCTCGGCAAAATGGGCGATGCCGCTGTGGAAGCCTTCCTCGCTCCTTGTGCCGCATCTTATGCTCAGCGCACAGCATCCGACTCCCGAAGCCCTGCGCTTTGCGGCGTACAGCATGCCGCACGAAGTTTTCCCTGATATCATTATCTGCTTGCGGAGATGATGTCCGACAGGTCTTTCCTGGTAAATCCCGCCGTGTCGGATGTTTTGTATTTCTTGAAGTAATAGAGGTCGTGGGTATATGCGTCAAAGAGCATCAGCCAGCACTCGGAGCCCTTGCCCGGGACAGCCGGGGCCACGCTGTAGCCCACCACGGTGTCCGTCCTCCCCGAGAACATCGCTTCTGCGGCGTCCTCCGCGTCGCATACGGTCACATTGCCGGTGAAATATTTTTCCCTGAACTGTTCGCTGACCTTCGGCGAGATGTCTTCCGAGGCGAACACCACTGTCTTGCCCTTGATGTCGGAAAGTTTGCGCATCACGCTCTGGATGCTCTTGAATCCATTGAGCAGGGAGGTGTCGATATAGACCTGCATGATGTCAAGGATCGCAGGCATGAATGCCGCCTCGAGCCCGGAGGTCATTGCAGAAGGGCACAGCGGCATGCTTACGACCTCAAGCATGTCCCCGATGTCCCCGTGGCCGCCCTTGAGTATCTGCAGGAACGACACGCCCGGCTCCGCCTCCTTGCGGTTCCGGGTCCTGACGACGAGCATGAAATAGAGATCCTGACTGGTTTTCAATGAGTTGAACTCGTCCATCGTGCAGAACTCAAATGGAGAAATGCTCCAGGTGTTCTTGACGGCCTCGCGCAGTGGCTGGTCCATGAATTCGTTCCCGGTGAGCACGACCTTCATGGTCTTCATCGGGAAATCGGCGAGCTTGTCTTTTTTCGTGGTGATTGTGACATTGACCTGTGCCTGTCCCCAGGCCGTGGTGCAGAGGATTATCCCTGCGAGCAACGTCAGTATGTGTTTTGTCTTCATAGTTTCAAAATCCATTTTACACAAGCAAATTTACTAAAAATATGTGTACATTTGTAATTTGGAGGTTGACTAAATAGCCCCTTTTGTCATCCCGGCCAGGCGAAGCGCATGGAGATTGTCATCCCGACCAGGCGAAGATGGTGCTTTGTCATTTGCGGGGATGCCCCTGAAAGAAAAGGAGAAAGTATGTCACAGTATATTGTTTCTGCGAGAAAATACAGGCCGGACTCATTCGAGTCCCTTGTGGGCCAGGAAAACATAGTCAGGACGCTGAAGAACTCGATTGCGAGGGGCCAGCTCGCCCACGCATACCTGTTCTGCGGCCCGAGGGGAGTGGGCAAGACCAGCGCGGCGAGGATTTTCGCCAAGACCATCAACTGCTCCGACCTTTCGCCGGAGATGGAGCCGTGCGGCAAATGCGAGTCTTGCGTGTCCTTCCGCGAGGGGCGCTCCTACTGCATCCACGAGCTCGATGCCGCGTCCAACAACGGCGTGGAGGACATCAAGGCTCTGATCGACCAGGTCAATGTGCCTCCGCAGGTGGGCCGCTACAGCGTGTTCATTATCGACGAGGTCCATATGCTCACCCAGTCGGCGTTCAATGCTTTTCTCAAGACTCTCGAGGAGCCACCCTCACATGCCATCTTCATCCTTGCCACGACCGAGAAGCACAAGATCCTCCCGACCATCCTTTCGCGCTGCCAGACCTACGATTTCAACCGCATTTCCATCCCCGACATTGTCGGAAATCTCCGCAGCATCGCCTCCAGGGAGGGGATCACGGTCGATGACGAGTCGCTCCATGTGATTGCCCAGAAGGCTGACGGGGCGATGAGGGATGCACTTACGATCTTCGACCAGACCGTGGCTTTCTGCGGAACGGACATCCGTTATGAGGATGTGCTGAAAAATCTCAATGTGCTTTCATATGAGCACAGTTTTGCCCTGGTGGACAGTTTCCTGAAGGGGGATTACGGCGCTGCGCTGCTCAAATTTGACGAGATCCTGGCAAAGGGTTTCAACGCGCTCCATTTCGTGTCGGCGTTGTCGCAGCACCTCAGGGACCTGATTGTGGCCCGCACCGGCGGGCTCGATGCCCTGCTGGAGCTTCCGAAGTCGCTGAAGGAGCGGTATGCTGCCCAGGCGGGAAGCTGTACGCTGCAGTTTCTCTATGATGCGCTTTCCATTACTACGGCTTGTGAGGCCGGGTACAAGGCGGCGGTCAATCCACGTCTTCACGTGGAGTTTGCGCTGATGAAGCTGAGCTTCCTCAGCGGCAATGGCGGAGTGTCACTCCGCCCCGCCGCCCCTGCCACCACTGCCTCGGGAAAGTCCCCTGCCACCACCGGTGTATCTGCATCCGGGACTCCTCCGCGGGCTATGGGTGCATCTGCAGGGAAACCTGCTGATGCAGCCCCTGCTGCCGCAGGTGCAGGCCCGGCCTCTCCTGAAGCGGAAGCATCTGCAGCACCTTCACCGCAAGCAGCCGCTGCCGCAACGACCATCCCGGCTGAAGGAGTATCCCTGCCGGCATCATCCTCTGCCGCTGCCCCTGGCGTCACAGCCGCTACCCCTGGCGCCACAGGCACAGGCGCCGCTGCTGCATCATCTGAAGCCTCCCCGGCCGCATCCTCCGCCCCGGGCGTCACATCCGCTTCCGGTGCCGCCTCCCCGGCCCCTTCACGCCGCCGCCCGGCCCGCACCCCATCGTCCCTTTCCATCTCATCCCTCGAGAGCGACGACGCTTCCGATGCCGGCTCTACTGCATCCCAGGCCGACAGCACCGCCGACATCCTTGCCTCCGATGAGGCCATAATGGAGGCATGGAAAAAACTGCCGCAGGCCAATGCCAACCGCCCGCGCCTGTCAAAGATGCTTTCCACCGCAAAAGTCTCCATCACCCTCAGGGACGATGTCAAAGTGGTGGACTTCTGCGTGATAAACGCCTCCCAGAAGCAGTGGGTGGAGGAGAACCTCCTGCGCCAGCTCGAATCGCAGCTCGTGCAGTTTGCCGGAAGCGGAAAGATCCGCCTGAGCGTGTCCGTGCTGCCGGAAGAAAAGGTCGAGGCAAAGCCGTATATGCCTGAAGAAAAGGCAATTGAACTGATGAAAACCAATCCCGAGGTAAAGAACTTCGTCCAGGATTTCGACCTCGACACAAAATAGTCCGAATCCCATCATTATGAAACTCAGAGCAGAACATCTCGTAAAAAAATATGGCGTAAGAACCGTTGTCAAAGGCGTGTCGATGGAAGTCGAGCAGGGGGAGATCGTAGGATTCCTCGGGCCGAACGGAGCCGGCAAGACCACCAGCTTCTATATGATCACAGGCCAGATAGTCCCGAATGACGGCCATATCTATCTTGACGACGAGGAGATAACCAAGCTTCCGATGTACAGGCGTGCACAGCGCGGCCTGGGCTATCTCCCGCAGGAAGCTTCCGTATTCCGCAAAATGAGCGTCGAGGACAACATCATGTCCGTCATGGAGATGTCCGATATGACAAAGGCGGAGCGCCGTGACAGGCTTGAGTCGCTCATTGATGAGTTCAACCTCTCAAAGGTGCGCAAGAGTCTCGGCATCCAGCTTTCCGGAGGCGAGAGACGCCGCTGCGAGATTGCGCGTGCCCTTGCCATCGATCCGAAGTTCATCCTTCTTGACGAACCCTTTGCCGGAGTGGACCCGATTGCCGTGGAGGACATCCAGTACATCATCGCCAAGCTCAAGTACAAAAATATCGGAGTGATCATCACCGACCACAATGTGGGTGAGACACTTGCGATTACCGACAGGGCATACCTCCTTTACGAGGGAACTATCCTCCAGCAGGGTACCCCCCAGTCGCTTTCCGAAGACGAGGATGTGCGCACCAAATACCTCGGCTCCGGCTTTGTACTGAAGCGTTCCGTCTCCGTCGAGCGTGCCCGCCGCGAACACGAAGAATCCCTCAAATCAACGGTTTAGGAATATTCAGGTATTCTTCAGCGCTTCGTTTCCCTTATCTCCAGCAGGTCGCACAGGGGGATGGAGGTGCCGTCGGTGAACACCAGAAGCGATGCGGCGGTGTCGATATTGCGGACACGGCCCCTGAACGGTTCCGTCCGCCCGCCTGCCTTGAAAGGATCAGGGATGAAACGGACGCCGCAGACTTCAGGCTTCGAAGAAAGGGTCTCCTGTATCCGTCCCACAGCCTCGTTGAGCCTTTGAACCTGCTCCCCGTCAAGCTCCGGCCGCTCATCGGTCTGCCGTCCCGTCTCGCAGATTATATCCTCATAGCCCGTGAGTGCGGCAAACGGCGAAAACTGCGCGGCACGGTCAATGGCCGACATCCTCGGATGCCTTGCCGAAGTCGGGTGTTCCAGCCCGATTATGTCATCGTATCTTCCCATTGCCCAGCAGATTGATTTCCCCGGAATCTCCCGGATTCCTATGCTTTATGCCCTCCGACCTGCTCATTGCGCTCCCTCTGCGTCGCTCCCTCCTCGAAATTGAGCCCCTTCAGGATGGCATTCTTGCCGTATTTCTTCTTGATTGCGATTATCGCCTCCTGCCTCCTGCGCTCGCGGCCCTCCTCCTCCCTGTGGCCGTCCGGATCGAAGAGAGTCAGCTGCATGGTCTCCGGAGAACCCTCCGGCACCGTATGATTGGCCACCACCGACATCCTCCTGACCAGCAGGCTCCTGTCCACGATGCGGTCAAAAATGGCGGCGACGGCATCGATTATCTCGGAAGAAGATGAGGAGAACCGCGTCAGGTTGAGCGACCCGTGGGCCGCCTTGGGCACCCTCCTGCCATAGTGGTCGCTTTCGCAATCGCCTGTGTATCCGTCCATTGACGCGCCGTCGTAGCCTACATTGATGACCATCTGGTCGCATACCATCCCCTTTTCGACGAGGTCCAGCGAAAGGCTGTCCGCCATCTCCATGATCACCACCCTCGCCTTTCCGTACGGATATGCCTCCGACAGCACCTGCCCCACCGACAGGCTCCGGCTCGAAGGCCTGTACGCCTTGATGTCCCTTATGGTGCATGGCTCCCATCCCCAGGCGTGGTCAATCAGCAGCTCCGCATTCACCCCGAAGAGCCTGTAGAGGCTTTCCTCGCCGGCAAGCGACCTTCTCGCCACATCGCCCAGTGTCCTCATCCCGTTTGCCTCGAGCCTTGCCGCAATGCCCCGCCCTATTCTCCAGAAATCCGTAAGCGGCGTATGTCCCCAATATTTGCGCCGGTAGCTCATCTCGTCCAGCTCGGCAATCCTCACCCCGTCACTGTCCGCCGGAGAATGTTTCGCCTCAATGTCCATCGCAATCTTCGCAAGGTACATGTTGGTGCCGATTCCCGCTGTCGCCGTGATGCCCGTATTGCGCAGCACCTCCCTGATCATCCTCATCGCCAGCTCGTGGGCCGAGCATCCGTAACTCTTGAGATAATCGGTGACATCCATAAACACCTCGTCGATGGAATACACATGGATGTCGTCAGCGGAAATGAATTTGAGATATGTCGCATAGACCTGCGAGCTCACCTTCATATACTCGTTCATCCTCGGAGGCGCCACGATATAGTCAAGGGCAAGGGCAGGATTGCGCTGAATCTCATTGTTGTCATAGACCCCGCCGCGCAGCTCGCCGCGATTCCTCCAGCGCCTCTGGCCGTTGATTTCGCGCACCCTGCGGACTACCTCGAAAAGCCGCGCCCTCCCGGAAATCCCGTATGACTTGAGCGACGGCGAAACGGCAAGGCATATGGTCTTCTCTGTCCTCGAGAGGTCGGCCACGACAAGATTGGTCGTCAGCGGATCAAGCCCCCTGGCGACACACTCAACCGAAGCATAGAAAGACTTCAGGTCAATGGCTATGTATGTTCTTCCGCTATTCAAAACAAATGCTCTTCCCGTGGCAAATGTACGCCATTTTTTGCGTACATTTGCCACCCCAAAAGAGAATATATCATAATGTGGCTTGCACTTGCTTTTCTGTCCGCAGCGCTGCTGGGACTGTATGACACGGCCAAAAAGGCATCATTGAAGGACAATGCCGTAATCCCCGTGCTTTTTCTCAACACGGTGTTCTCGACGCTGATTTTCTCCCCGTCCATCATTTCCTCCATAGCCGGTCAGGGAGGCGCCCCGTCAGGGGAGACAGGCTTGCTGCAGGCCCACCTGCTGACCTTTGCAAAATCCTGCATCGTGCTGACATCCTGGCTGTTCGGCTATTTCGGCCTGAAACATCTCCCCATCACGATAGTCGGTCCCATCAATGCGACGAGGCCGATTCTTGTGCTTCTCGGAGCAATGCTCCTGTTCGGGGAAAGACTGAACGGATGGCAGTGGGGAGGAGTGGTCCTCGCAATGGTATCGCTGCTGCTCCTGGGCCGTTCGGGCAAAAAGGAAAACATTGATTTCGCCCGCAACAAATGGATCTGGCTTATAGCGGCAGCTGCACTGACAGGCGCCTGCAGCGGGCTCTATGACAAATACATAATGCGGATGCTCGACGCCACCTTTGTCCAGGGATGGTACAATTTCTACCAGATGCTGCTGATGGGCCTTATGATGCTGCTTCTGTGGCTGCCCAACCGCCGCAAATCCACCCCGTTCCACTGGTCGTGGGCCATCCCGCTGATTTCAGTGTTCATATCCGCCGCCGACTTTGCCTACCTCTCCGCCCTCAGGCAGCCCGACTCGATGATTTCGGTAGTCTCCCTGGTCAGAAGGAGCTCGGTCATCGTGTCCTTCCTGTGCGGCGCCCTCATCTTCAAGGAACGCAATCTCAAGGCCAAGGCCCTCGACCTCGCCTTCATCCTTGTGGGAATGGTCCTTATCTGGATAGGATCGCGATAGGAGGCTATATCCGGGATGCCTCACCACCATGCAGGCGCATCCTGATGAACTCCGTGCCGAAAAAGACCTCCGGAGCCCCGAAGGCGCGGAAACCCATTGACTCATAGTAGGATATGAGGCGCGGGTGAAGCGGGTCGGCTACAAGCGTGATATTGTCATATCCTGCCTTTTGCGCCCTGTCTATTGCATTTTCCATCAGGATTTTGCCAAGACCGAGCCCGCGGTACTGCGGGAGAGCCGCGAGGGAGTCGAGATAATACTCTCCCGGTCCCGTCTCGAGCGGATTGTCAAACAGGTCCGGTCCTCCCGCAGACTTGACCATATTGAAGGTCTTCTCCCTCATCTGCATGTAATGATCGCCGTCGTAGGCTACCATCACGGCTGCCGCAACACCGTCCACATCGCATACAATCGTATTTTCCCAGCTGTAAAGCGTACCTTTTTCCCTGCATATTTCCACAAGGAATCCGGAAGGATTTTCAGTGTCCTCCTTTCCGAGCGCTGCCATCACGCAGCGTGCAATCACGGCTGCATCATCCTCACGCGCACTTCTTATCGTCAGGTCAGTTTTTTGTGCACTCATTTCCATATTCCTACACATAATCCTCCACATCCCGGGCGGAGACCGGATTGCCTCCCAGAATCAGGAGCCTCTCCACGACATTGTGCAGCTCGCGGATGTTGCCCGGCCAGCTGTGCTTCTGGAGTGCTGTGATTGCCTCCGGGTCGAAGGCCCTTACCGGTTTGCCGCTTGCGGCGCAGATCTGCCCTGCGAAATACTCTACAAGAAGAGGGATGTCCTCCTTCCTCTCGTCGAGCGACGGCACCTTGATCACAATCACGCTGAGCCTGTGGTAGAGGTCCTCGCGGAAATTGCCCTTCTCAATCTCTGCCTTGAGGTCTTTGTTGGTCGCCGCAATCACGCGGACATCCACCTCGATATCCTTGTCGCTGCCCACGCGCGAAAGCTTCTTCTCCTGTAGAACCCTCAGGACCTTTGCTTGCGCGGCAAGGCTCATATCACCGATTTCGTCAAGGAAAAGCGTACCTCCGTCGGCCTGTTCAAACTTCCCCTTGTGCTGCTTGACGGCAGAGGTGAATGAGCCTTTCTCGTGGCCGAACAGCTCACTTTCAATAAGTTCCGAAGGTATTGCCGCGCAGTTCACCTCTATGTAAGGCATTGCGCTGCGGTCGCTCTGCTGGAAAATGCTCCTTGCCACCAGTTCCTTTCCGCTGCCGTTCGCGCCCGTGATGAGGACACGCGCATCGGTCGGTGCCACCTTTGCGATGATGTCGCGCACGTGCTGAAGCGCCTGCGACTGGCCGATCATCTGCTGCCCGTAAACCTTTTTCTTGAGCATCCTGTTGGCCTTGACAAGGTTGTTTTTGTCGGTGGCGTTTTTTATGGTAATCAGTATCCTGTTGAGGTCCAGCGGCTTCTGGATGAAATCGAATGCCCCTTTCTTGATGCAGTCAACGGCTGTGCCAATGTCCCCGTGACCGGAAATCATGATGACAGGGGAGTCCACCCCGTCTGCCACAAGCCTGTCGAGCACCTCGGTACCCTCCATCCCCGGCATCTTTATGTCACAGAAAATGACATCGTAGCGCTCCTTCCCGGCCATTTCGAGTGCGGAAGGCCCGTCTTCTGCCAATTCAACCTCATAGCCCTCATCCTGAAGGATTTCCTTCATGGAGTAACGTATCGACCTTTCGTCGTCAACAACAAGAATTTTCATACTATCAAAAATTTCAATGTCGGTTTCAACTCCCGACTATGGCAAATTTAGCAAATATTATTATTTTTGCCCTTATGATAACTCATCTTAATCTTCCAGACATCATCATTGCCGTGGACGGTTTTTCCGCGACAGGAAAAAGCACCTTCGCCAAGCTGGTTGCCAAGGAGTTCGGTTTCCTGTACCTCGACTCCGGTGCATTGTACAGGGGTGTGACCCTTTTTGCGCAGGAGCAGGGGCTCATAGAGGGGACCGACCGTATCGATACGGAGCGTCTCTATCCGATGCTCGGAGACCTTGACCTGCATTTCGGCCCCGACGGCCTGTATATTGGGGAAAGGTGCATTGAAAAGGAAATCCGCTCGCTGAAGGTTTCTTCTTCGGTGAGCCCTGTTGCCGTGCTTGCCCCTGTCCGCGAATGGGTGGACGGCAGGCTGCACGAGTACGGGCGCCGCGGACGCGTGATAATGGACGGGCGCGACATCGGCACTGCCGTTTTTCCTGATGCCCAGCTCAAAATCTTTATGGTGGCCGACGACAATGTGCGTGCCCAAAGGCGCTTTGATGAGATGGTCGCAAAAGGGGAAAGCCCTTCGATGGAGGATGTCCTGAAAAATCTGCGCGAGCGCGACTACATCGATTCCCACCGTGAGACAAATCCGCTCCGGCAGGCTCCCGATGCGTATGTGATGGACAATTCAGATATGACCCTTCACGAGGAGACAGTCTGGTTCAGGGGTCTTGTCCAGGGTAAATTCGGCATACTATGCTGACGGTTGAGGTCGATCCCGGTTCGGGCTTTTGCGGCGGAGTCATCCGTGCCATTTCCGGGGCGGAGTCTTTCCTGGACAGCGGAAGAGGGCCACTGTATTCGCTCGGAGCCATTGTCCACAATGAGGAAGAGCTCCGCAGGCTCGAAGGCAAGGGATTGATAACCATAGATATAGATTCTTTGAAGGACCATCCCGGTGCCGACGTGCTCATCCGTGCGCACGGAGAGCCCCCGTCCACATACGAAGAGGCCCAAAGGTACGGCATACGCCTTACGGACTGCACCTGTCCGGTCGTGCTGCAGCTCCAGAAGAGGATCCGTGACGCATATCCGGCCCTCAAGGCTGCCGGCGGGACGCTTGTGATTTTCGGCAAAGTGGGCCACGCGGAGGTGCTCGGTCTCATCGGCCAGGTGGGAGGAGATGCGGTGGTCGTGCAGGACAGGGAGATGCTCGAAGAGGCAATCGCTGACGGCCGGATCCGCACTGATGCACCCGTGGAAGTGTTCTCGCAGACCACCAAGAGTCCCCAGGAGTATGACGGGATCTGCGCCCTGCTCCGCTCAAGGGTTGCGTCAGTGGTATGTCACGACACCATTTGCCGTCAGGTCGCCTCGCGTCACGAGCGTCTTGCCGCCTTTGCCCGGAGCCACGATGTGATAGTGTTCGTGACCGGCAGGTCGTCATCCAACGGGAAGGTGCTTTCCGACCTCTGCCTCAGGGAAAATCCGCGCACACATTGCGTTACCTCCGCGGACGAGGTCCTTGCCGGGTGGTTTTCCGACGGCCAGGGCGTGGGGGTGTGCGGCGCCACGAGTACTCCGAAGTGGCTGCTGGACGCAGTGGCCCGGAAAATACTGGATTTTTGAAGATTCCTTTGCATCTTACCGGACAAAACTGTAATTTTGCAGTCTATTTGCTTGACAAATCATAAATAATTTAGTTATATGGCAACAACAGCTGATTTCAAAAACGGACTTTATCTCAATTACAACGGCAAACCTTGCAGCATCGTATGGTTCCAGCACGTGAAGCCGGGAAAGGGCCCCGCTTTCGTAAAGACCAAGCTCCGCAACCTTGAGAACGGACGTATCCTTGAGAATACTTTCACCGCCGGTGCAAAGATCGAGACCATCAATGTCGAGAGGCGTCCTTACCAGTTCCTCTATGCTGACGACGAGGGATTCAACTTCATGCACGAGGAGACCTTCGAGCAGATCCATCTTCCAAAGGATGTCGTTGAGAATTCTGACCTTATGAAGGAGGGACAGCATGTGGAGATGATGTTCGTCACCGAGCCTGAGGAAAGGTGCCTTACCTGCGAGCTTCCTACCTATGTGGAGCTTGAAGTGACCTATGCAGAGCCTGCTGTCAAGGGCAACACCGCTTCTACAAGTGCCCTCAAGGAGGTTACCCTCGAGACCGGCGCAAAGGTGATGGTTCCGCTCTTCATCAACCAGGGCGAGAAGATTTCCATCAACACCTCGGACCGCTCATACGGCCAGCGCGTTTAGGGAAGTTTTCCCATATTACTGCAGAACAGGGACCGGCGCAAACCGGTCCTTTTTTGTCGGCCCTTAGCCGCTCACGATTACGGGTCTCACTTCATCCCGGCCCGGTAAGCGACTCAACGATGACGTGTTGTCCCAAGGCGCTCCCTTCATCGCAGTCACGTGGCTGCAGCCTGGCCCGACTGCCTTCAGCTGCCAGGATGGACCAAATAGCCGGTCAACCACTTTCTGCTCACGAATTTCAGCAATTGATGCTGACCCTATAATAACTGTGGCAGACATCCCAAAAGCGGCTTGTTATGAATAAAATTATTTGAAATCCAAACATATATGGAAAAGATATTGTTCGTATGCCACGGCAACATATGCCGTTCGCCGATGGCTGAATTCATTTTCAAATCCCTTGTCAGGGAAGGGGGGCTCGAGGGAGAGTATTATGCCGAAAGCGCGGCGGTGTCGGCCGAAGAACTGGGCAACCCCATCTATCCTCCGGCAAAAAGCTGTCTGGCAAGGCACGGAATCGCGTTTGACCGCGGAAAATGCGCGCGGCAGGTCCGTCCATCGGACTACGATGCTTTCGACAGGATCATCTGTATGGACTCCTCCAACCTGCGGCTCTTAAGGCGCATCATCCCGGACGATCCGCAGGGCAAAATCTGCCTGATGATGTCTTTTGCCGGAAGCAGTCGCGATGTGGCAGACCCTTGGTACACAGGCGATTTCGAGACCACCTACCGTGACATCCTCACCGCCTGCAAAGCGATGCTCAATCTGTAAGGCCAACGTCAGCAAAAGAAAGGATTGTATCAGTTGTAGGCGGTTTCGCCGTGCTCATAGATGTCGAGGCCTTCTTCTTCCACTCTCGGGGCGACGCGGATGCCTCTCACTTTATGAAGGGCGAGCATTATGAGTCCACCTGTAACGAACGACCATGCAATGATGCTGGCGATTCCGAGGGCCTGGACTCCAAGCCGGGATGCCCCGCCGCCATAGAAGAGGCCGCCGTCCGTGGCGAAAAGGCCAACCGAAAGAGTGCCGAGGACACCGCAGACTCCGTGTACGGAGACAGCGCCGACAGGGTCGTCAATATGGCAGACATTGTCCAGAAGATAGACTGAGCCGGTCATTGCAAGGCCGCAAATCACACCGATGGCTGCAGCACCGCCTACAGAGACGACGTCACACCCTGCCGTTATACCTACAAGACCTGCAAGAATCCCGTTGCAAACGAGTGAAAGTGAAGGCTTTCCGAAAAGAAACCAGGTGAAGGACAAGGTAGTCAGGCCGCCTGTTGCCGCTGCCATATTGGTGGTTGCAAATACTTTTGAGATTGCCCGCGCATTGTCAATTCCTTCAGCACCGAGCTGTGAGCCGGGGTTGAAACCGAACCATCCGAACCATAGAATGAATACTCCGAGAGCTCCGAGAGCAAGATTGTGGCCGGGGATTGCCACAGACTTGCCGCTTCTGGTGTATTTGCCGATACGGGGGCCGAGGATGATAGCTCCTGCAAGGGCAATGGCTCCACCGCAAGAGTGTACTACTGCTGAACCTGCAAAATCGTGAAATCCGAGTCCGCTGAGCCAGCCGCCGCCCCAGGCCCAGTGTCCTTCAATAGGATAGATGAGGACGGAAACAAGTATTGAGATGATGATGTATGCAGAGAACTTGGTACGTTCTGCCATTGCTCCGGAAACTATCGTCGCTGCAGTAGCACAGAACATTGTCTGAAAACACAGAACACATTCTTTGGGGAGGTTGCTGTCTGCATAAAACGAATAGTCGAAGAGATGGATTGAGCCAATGAAGCCACAGCCTTCACTGTGCATCAGGGAAAAGCCTATCATCCAGAAGAATACTGTTCCGGCCATAAAGTCCACGAAGTTTTTCATCAGGATATTGGCGGTATTTTTGGACCTTGTGAATCCGGCTTCTACCAGTGCAAACCCTGGTTGCATAAAAAAGACAAGCATTGATGCGAGGAGTACCCATACGGTATCCAGTCCGCTTATTGTGATTGTGTCCATTATCAAGTTCGTTTATTTGGGGAAATGTTTTACTCTACTATTTTCTGTCTGCGAGAACACTGTCTCCGTGCTCTCCTGTACGGATTGACCAGGTATCTTCCACAGGGCTGACGAATATTCGTCCGTCCCCGACTTCACCAGTGCGGGCCGCCTTCATGATGGCATCGATTGCAGGCATGACGAATTGGTCCCGGCAGACGATGGTGATCTCGATTCTGGAAATGATGTCCGTGCTGTACATCACACCACGGTAGATTCTCTCCTCACGGTTTTGCCCGATTGCCTTGACCTCGGAGTAGGAGAACCAGTTGATGTCAGCGGCAAAGAGTGCCTCCTTGACATCTTCGAAGTGTGTCTTCCTGACAATTGCTTCAATTTTTTTCATGGTAAATAATTATAGGGATTAAACAAAAAAACCGAATCCCAAAAGGATCCGGCCTATATAAAAAATATTAACCCACATTGCAGCTAATAGAGATCTAACCACCTGATTTTGAGGGAGGGT
>JBJEJU010000020.1:0-110226 GCA_051878275.1 Candidatus Cryptobacteroides sp.
TTTTATTTACTGCCAGAGCCGCTTAGGATCTGGAAATTTTTAACGAACTATTGATAGAGTATGAACCTCCTTTGAGGTCCCTCTGAGCCATTGCCTTGTTCAAAACTTGTAAAGCGGTATGCCTGCCTTTCAGCCATCAGTCCTGATCAGTGACGCCTACGGTTCCGTGGGTGATGTCACCTTCTATCACAGGGGTGGCAAGTGCTATTACAGGAAGCGTTCTGCTGGAAATTATCCGGGCACTCCCGGGCAGCTTTCGCACCTGGAGGTGCATCGTCGGGCGCTGGCCAGTATCGGCTGCTAGCAAAGTTGCAGCTGGCGGATGCCAACTGTGATGCTGCGCAGATCCGGATGACGGTCCCGGGGTACACGGAGCAAGTGGGATTCGAACTCGAGCAGATCCAGGTGTATGCCCGTTTCGTCCTCCTGGACTGTTTTCGGCTACAGGAGCCAGGCTCAGGATTACGCGACTATACTTCAGATTAATTAGTGAGTTGTTTTGCGGATTCCGATTATTATTTCTATTTTTGTGAACTGAAAGTAACACACAGTACCACTATGGGTTTACAAAATCAACTTCTCCTGGATATCTACAAGGACAAAGCAAGTGTCTTCACTATGCAAGGAATCGCCATGGCCTATGGTCAGGGGCTGGACAGAGATACGGTAAAGAACAGGATGATTGGGTATGTCAGAAGAGGTGAGATCCTTAACCCGCGTAAGGGCATCTATGCGAAACCTGGTTTCGACGAGAAAGAGCTTGCCTGTCTGCTTTACACGCCTTCCTACATTTCTCTGGAATATGTGCTCCAGCGAGCCGGCATCGTTTTTCAGTATAGTGACGAAATCACCTCCGTCGGGAATCTGAGCCGTAGTATTGAGATTGACGGAAAGGTGTACCGGTACAGGAAAATCAAGGGCGAAATCCTCGTGGACACATCGGGCATCATCCGTGAAGGCAATGTGAATATCGCTTCCTCGGAAAGGGCTTTCCTGGACACGCTTTACCTGAACAGCAACTACTATTTCGACAACCCTTCTTCCTTGGACAAGGAAAAGGTTTTGTCGCTTCTCCCGATTTACAACAGCAAGACCCTTGAGCAACGAGTCTCAAAAATACTTGGATAATGGATACGAACAAACATAAATTCTTCATGCTGCAGCTGCTGAAGGACATTTTCAACGATGTGCAACTTTCCTCCGTACTGGCCTTCAAGGGCGGTACAGCCACCATGTTCTTTCACAATCTGCCGCGTTTCTCGACAGACCTGGACTTCAACCTGCTGGAGCCCAAGAAAGAGAAAGAGGTCCATGAACGGGTCAGGAAGATTGTCTTGAAATACGGGAAAATTCACGATGAAGCCATCAAGCACTACGGAATCATCATCGTACTTGACTATGGGATCGGCGAAAGGAAGCTCAAAATAGAGGTATCCAACCGCCTGTACGAGAATCACTATGAGATCCGGAACTATCTGGGCCTCCAGATGCGTGTCATGGTGAAGGAAGATATGTTCGCCCACAAACTGTGCGCGCTTCTTGACAGGACTGAGATTACAAGCAGGGATGTCTTCGACTGCTGGTTCTTCCTGAAAGAAAGAACCTCTATCAATAAAGCCATCGTCGAATCCCGCATGGGGATGCCCATCGAAGCATATCTGGACAAATGTATCGATAGTGTCCAGGGTATATCAGAGAAGAGTTTGATCAGCGGCCTGGGAGAACTGGCTGAAGGCGAGATGAAGAATTTCGTGCGTCATGGCCTGAAAGACGAGCTGATCTCCTTACTGACCATGTTTAAGGCGTTCTCTGGCACTTCATAATGGTATAGGTGCAGCAGATCCTCCTTGATAAGGAAGATGATCGGTTTTCCAGAACCTTGAACTTGGGTGCATGGACTACCTTCCGCTTGACAGCCTTCGTATAGGCCGGAATCTCATATCTGTCGAAGATTTTTTTGTATATAGAATAATAGAAATTTAAGGAAGTACAGTCCGATTTTTCTATGAAATTCGGGAACTTAGGTACAAATTTAATGAAGTCAATTGAAATATCAAGTGTTCAGGCGAAAAGTTTTACTGCTTCATCAATAATAAAACAAACTAATGATTATCTTTGCAAAATATATTTCAGACATACATATGTGTTGAACATTTGCAATTATATTCCAAAGGGAAAACAGGAAAAGAAAACCCTTAGTCTTATACCAAACTTATGACACCATTGAAACATCTCAGCGAAGACGTGGTTTACACTGGAGTTGACGACCTCACCATTGACCTTTTCGAAAGCCAGTACAGGGTGCCCCAGGGCATATCCTACAATTCATACGTGATTCTTGACGAAAAGACCGCCATCCTCGACACCGTCGATGCGGGCAAAGGCGCAGAATGGCTCTCAAATATTGAAGAGGCGCTTGCCGGAAGGCAGCCGGACTATCTCGTAGTCCACCACCTCGAGCCCGACCATTCGGCCCTCATAAAGACCGTCGCGGAGAAATACCCCCTCCTGACAATCGTTGCCGGCGCAAAGGCCATCTCGATGCTGCCGCAGTTCTTTGAGGATTTTCAGTTTGAAGGGCGCACCAGGGCAATGAAGGAAGGCGAACAGCTCTGCCTCGGCAAACATTCGCTTCAATTCTTTTCAGCCCCGATGGTCCACTGGCCTGAGGTGATGGTCAGCTTCGACTCATTCGACGGTGCGCTCTACAGCGCAGATGCCTTCGGCAAATTCGGAGCACTGTGCAATTGCGGCTTCTACTCAAGCATGGACAACGATTGGGATACCGAGGCAAGAAGGTACTATTGCAATATTGTGGGAAAATACGGCGCACCCGTCCAGGCGCTGCTCAAGAAGGCCTCTGCACTTCCAATCAGGAGCATACGCCCGCTCCACGGACCGCTCATTGACTCGGACTTCAGCCACTTTATCAGTCTTTACGACAAATGGAGCCGCTATGAGCCGGAGTCGGAAGGGGTGCTCATAGCCCACGCATCGATGCACGGGGGGACAACTTGTGCAGCCTTATGGCTTGAAGAATGCCTCAAGAGCAAAGGCATTGAAGCAAAGACAGTTGACCTCTGCAGAAGCGACCTTTCAGCCTGCCTTGCGGAAGCATTCAGATACGGACGGATTGTGCTTGCCGCATCATCTTACGACAACGGATTATTTACCCCCATGTACAACTTCCTCCATCTCCTCCAGATAAAGGGCCTATGCAACAGACGGATCGGCATCATCGAAAACGGAAGCTGGGCCCCGAGCGCCGGAAGGGTGATAAGGGAGATGCTCTCGCAGATGAAGGGAATGGAAGTGGTCGGGCCCCAGGTGACATTCAGGAGCCGCCTACACGCAGAGGACAGGGAAAGAATCGCTGAACTCGCATCAGCAATCTCTGAATGACTTGCGCGGGACAATAGCGGGACAGTACGGATATGAGACTTGTAATACAAAGGGTGAAAGAGGCTTCCGTTGCAATAGACGGAAAGACCGTTTCCTCAATCGGAAAGGGGCTTCTCGTGCTGGTGGGAGTCGAGCAGGGTGATACGGAGGCGGACTGCCTGTGGCTTGTCGGAAAGACTGCACAGATGAGGATCTTCGATGACAAGGGAGGAGTCATGAACCTGAGCGTCAAGGATATAGGAGGAGAAGTGCTCGCAGTCTCGCAGTTCACGCTCACGGCAAGTACAAAGAAGGGCAACCGCCCGTCCTATATCAGGGCTGCCGGACACGACACGGCAATCCCCCTCTATGAAAAATACTGCGGAGAGCTTTCGGAGGCACTCGGCCGGGAAGTCGGACGCGGGGTTTTCGGCGCGGACATGAAAGTCAGCCTCGTCAATGACGGCCCCGTCACCATCATCATAGACTCCCGCCTGAAGGAATAGAGGATATGTCGGTTATTTTGACTATCTTTGCAAAATAACCACATTTTACTGTCAATTAATAACCATACTATGCATATTTGTGTCGAACCGAAAGATATCATAGATGCGTACAGAACCCCTATCCTCCAGCAGACGTCATTCTGGTCCAGAGTAAAGGAAAAAATCGGAATGGAGTCTGCCGCATTTGAATTTTCAGTCAGGAACAGCGACATCTACTCCAATGTAGGAGGCTATTCCTACACCAACGCCGACCTTATCATCTTTTTCCAGCACCTTGGCAGAGAGGACTATATGGCCTACATTCCATACGGCCCCGAGACCGAGCCCTCAAAGGAGAACCAGGGACAGTTCCTCGAAGAGCTGTCCGAGACTTTGAGGTCATACCTCCCTGGCAACTGCGTCGCGATGAGATACGACCGCAACTGGGAATCGCATTGGTGCGAGGAAGACGATTTTGATACCGACGGCTGCTGGGACTATCCTGTTGACAGGGAAAAATACGATTATTATTCTGCCTGCGAACTCAGTTCGCAGGGATATTACAAATAGAAAATGGAACAGACAGGTCTTTACAGGGCTCCGGAAGATCCCGCAGTTGAAGTGGCAATATTTGCCTGCGGATGTTTTTGGGGAGCACAGTACCAGTTCTCGCGCCAAAAGGGCGTGCTGAACACAATCGTCGGATACACGGGCGGTCCGGAAGAATTTCCTACCTACACCCAGGTCAAGGCCCACAAAACCGGCCACGTAGAGGCGGTAATCGTGGAATACAATCCTTCGGAAGTCTCGTATGAGACTCTTTGCCGGTTGTTTTTCGAGATCCACGACCCGGCCCAGACCGACGGCATCGGACCGGACATCGGCCCGCAGTACCGCAGCTGCATCTTCTACCGCAATAAGGCCCAGCGCCTGACAGCGGAAAAGACCATCGGACTGCTCCGGAGCAAAGGATACGAAGTCAATACGAAACTCCTCCCCGAAGAGAAATTCTACATCGGAGAGGAATATCATCAGCACTATTACGAAAAGACGGGTGGAGAGCCCTACTGCCACATCCGCGTCAGGAAGTTTGACTGAGTATTCTCCAAATCAATTATGGAGTCAATTATTGAAGATTGATATATGCCTATGAAAGCACTCTGGACAATTCTTCTGCTGATTACGTCTAACATCTTCATGACGTTTGCCTGGTACGGGCATCTTAAGCTTCAGGATATGAAGATCTCCACAAGCTGGCCGCTGATTGCGGTCATCGCTTTTTCGTGGGGGATCGCGCTGTTTGAATACTGCGCGCAGGTTCCCGCCAACAGAATCGGGTTCAACGGCAACGGCGGGCCGTTCAACCTAATGCAACTCAAGGTGATACAGGAAGTGATATCACTCACTGTATTCACCTTGATAGTGACGCTGCTGTTCAAGGGACAGACGCTTCAGTGGAATCACCTGGCAGCATTCCTGTGCCTGATAGCAGCTGTGTTTTTTGTTTTCCTGAAATAGGATTTCAATTACTTGCGGTAGCCGCACTTAGGGCAGACTCCGTTTTCGTCAAGGGCAATTCCGCAAAGAGGGCAGCGGTCGATTTCCTTTCTGGAGTCGAACTCTGCGGAAGCAGCATTGACACCGCTTGTGAAGGTGATCTTTGCGATGTTGAGTTTGTCCTTCAGAAGATCATATACAATCTTTATCATGCCCTCAACGGTCATGGTCTCCTTTGTGACTACAAGACGTGAGTCAGGATATGCGGTAGCGAGCTCAGTCTTGAAAGCCTCTCCCTTCATCCTGTTCTGCGGATGGCCATTCCTGATGCCCTGCTTCTCATATACGTCGAGGATTGCAGGAAGGAGCGGGTCGTCCTCGCGGAGGATGAGCGCATGGTCAAAATTCTTGAGTACATCCCAGGCAACTTTCTGGATCTCATTGCAAGGATAAACCATATTGACGCCCGGATTGACTGAATCCTCGACCTCGATTGTGAGGACTCCGGTGTGACCGTGAAGATACTGTGCCTCACCCTGGAATCCATAGAACCTGTGGGCGTACTGAAGGTCGAAAGTAGTGATGCTTCTCATAATGTGTGTTTCTTTTGAGTTGTTGTAAAAAAGTATCCGGAAGTCTGCCTGTAATGGATTTCCAGGCACTTCCGGATACAAACATAAGAAATATTCTACAATTTACAAATTAGAATTATTAAAATTTGCAAAATAATTACCATCTGTCCTGATTGGCGTCAATCTGCCTGAGGAGTTCCTCGACAGCCTTTTCAAGCTGCCCGTCACGTCCCTGCTCGACTTCATTATAGACGTTGCGTACCTTTATGTCAGGCTCAAGTTGTGAATTTTCAAGATACTGGCCGTCACGCGTACGGTATCCGATGACCGGAAGACCGAAGTAAAGGGACGGGTCCTGGAGGGTTTCCCAATTGACGGAGGTCATGGTACCCGGCACAGGCATACCCACAATGGAACCCATCTTCTTGTATCTATAGACCCAAGGAGTACCGTGGGCATTGGAATAATTGGCCTCGCCTACAATCATTATGGACTGCTTGTTGTAGCGGCGTGAAGGCATATCGCAGGCAACTGCTCCCCTTATGACCTGCTCGAGATACTTTTCTCCGCTGAACAGGATCTCTATATCTTCGTGAAGCCTGCCTCCTCCGTTGAAACGGGTGTCGATGACAATGCCGTCCTTGAGGTTGTATTTTCCGAGGATATCGGAATATACGTCACGGTAGCTGCCGTCATCCATTGACCTGATGTGGACATAGCCGAGCCTTCCTCCGGAAAGCCTCTCGACCTCTTCCGCACGGCTCTTGACCCACCTGTCATATAGCAGGTTGTTGAGCCTTGACTTGGAAATCGGCTTGACAGTCTCGTCCCAGCATTCGCCCGAATCGGAGCGGAAACTGAAAAGCACCGGCTTGCCTGCCTTGCCGTTGAGAAGGGCGAAATAATCGGTATTCTCCCCTATTTCCTCCCCGTCAATCTTTTCGAGGATTGTACCCGGGACGACCTTGGAAGAGACCCTGTCAAACGGGCCGAAGTCAATTACCTCACTGACTTTCAATCCTTTGCCCTCGTATCTCATATCAAAGAACAGGCCCGTCTCGGCAGTAGGCTGCGCAGCGGCAGGAGCGCGGTAGCCAGAGCCGGTGTGGGAGACGTTGAGTTCTCCGAGGAATTCGCTCAGGAATTCGGCAAAGTCGTAATTGTTGTTGATGTGCTCCAGGAACGGTTCGTACTCCGCCTTGAGAAGGTCGAGGTCAACTCCGTGGTAATTGACATTGTAGAACATTTTTTTCTGCTGGTTGACCACGTGGGCGAACATATATTCCCTTTCTGCGGCAGCGTCAAGCTGCATCTCGATGTCGAAGGAAATCGGGGACGGGGACCCTCCCGGAAGACTGATTACGGACGGGCGCGAGGAAAGCACATAGAGATTCTTGCCCTCTTTGTCAAGAAGGAGCGAGCCGTATGAAGAACTCATCTTCTGGACAAGCGAAGTCTTTCCGGTCCTTGTCTCTGTCTTCCAGAGGTCGAAACCCTTCTCGAATGAAGAGAGGAAATAGAGAGTTTCGCCGTCTTTTGTCAGGGCGGCACCGCAGAGGTCAGAAGACATCGGGGTAAGCCTTGCAACCCTGTCTGAAAGGCCCTCAAGCTCTATTTCAATGGACTTTTCATCCTCTTCCGCATCTTTTCCGGCAGCCTTTTTGTCCTTATTCTTCTTGTCTTTGGAAGATTCGGCCTTCTCCTTTTCCGCATCCTTCTTTGCGTCTTCAGCCTCCTTCAACAATGCATATTCCTCCTCGCTCATGGAGAACTCTTCCATGGTCTTGCGGTTCATGAAGGCGATGCATACGTCATTCTGGCTGCCCCAGGAGGCGTGCGAGCGCATTCCGTACCTGTTGGTGATGAAGATGATGGCATTGCCGTCCATGACCCACTGCGGGCTCTCGTCGATGTAGCCGCTCTCGGTGATGTTCCAGATGCGGCCTCCGTCGGTTGCAGACACGATGCCGATATCGGTATATGGGTCCCTGCGGTTGGTTATCAGCGTGAGTGCAAACCATTTGCCGTCCGGGGACCAGCTGTATTCAAATCCCTCCTCATAGTTGCCGTAGTGCTGTGTGCCGTCGGTAATCTGCCTTACGGCTCCGCTCTCAAGGTTGAGGACTTTGAGGAAATGCCTGTCTTCGATGAATGCAACTTCCTTTCCGTCAGGAGAATAGCTCGGGACGGTCCTCTCGGTGCCGTCGTCCGGGAAAAGCGGGGTCTCGTCGATCAGGGTAGAATTGGCGAAGTGGAGCTCGTCCTTGCTGCGGACAGTGGCCTTGTAGAGGTTCCAGGTGCCTGTGCGTTCGCTCGCATAGACGATGGACTTCCCGTCAGGTGACATCGTGATGCCGCTTTCCGCCGCTGCAGTGCGGGTTATCTGCTTTGTGGTGCCGTATTTGTCGGTCGTTGCGAAAACTTCGCCCCTGTAGAGAAGCGCTATTTCCTTGCCGTTGTCTGAAACCGAGATCTCCGAGACGGAGCCGGAGCGGAGTGTCGATGGCTTCCCGTACCTGTCTTCAGTAATGCTGACTGCCACTTTGGAAGGTTTGCCACCGGGAACCATTGTGTAGATTTCTCCCTGATATCCGAAGCAGAGAGTACCGTTGTCGGCCTGGCTGAGGAACCTTACAGGATGTTTTTCGAAGGAAGTGAGCTTCTCGGCATTCATCATGTCATCTGCCGGAGCCTTATAGACATTGAACGAGTCGCCTCCCCTTTCGCTGAGGAAGACCACTTTTCCGTCGGGAGTGAAATATGGGTCGCGGTCCTCGCCCGGGTTGAGGCATAGTGGAGTATGCTCGTCCTTTGCGGCGTCATAGTAGAAAATATCCCTCGCAACGGATGAGGTGTGGTGTTTCCTCCAGATGTTCTCGCTTCCGCTGCGGTTGTAGTAGATGAAGGACTTTCCATCCTTGTCGAAGTCCATTCCGCACACAGGGGCAGCCGTAACGAGATGGCTTCGCCCGCCGCCGGCGGGTACCCTGAAAAGCTGCGTGTACCATGCAGCAGGGAACATCGAGCTGGTCGAAGGATTCTGGATGTAGGCGCTGTAGTAGATCTCGCTGTCGTCCGGAGAAAAGGCAAGAGGGGTCTCGGTGGCGCTGTTGGTGGTGATTCTTGTGGCCGGGCCGCCGGAGGCAGGCATCGTGTAGATGTCGGTGGAGCCTTCCCTGTCGGACTGGAAAGCTATTGTCCCTGAATCATTTGACCATACCGGGTTGGATTCGAATGAGGGCGATGTGGTAAGCTGCCTTGCCTGTCCGCCCGTGACCGGGACCACATAGATGTCTCCCTTGTAGGCAAATGCAATCTGCCTGCCGTCCGGAGAGATGCGATTGTACCTCATCCACAGCGGTGTACCGGCAAAAGACGTCACGGCACATCCTGCCGCAACGACGAGTGCTGCAAAATTTTTTTTCATCAATATCGGTGTTTTGTAATTGTTTTGTCCCGGGGATCATGCAATGACCCCCCTCCGGCAGGCCCCTGATTGACAACCGGAAGCCCGCCGAAGGCAAATGTAAGCATTTTTATGATGATAAAGAACCTCCGGTGGCCTCAGGCTGTCTTTTTGTAGCTGAGCACAGCCCAGGTCATCGTCAGGGAGCCTATGCCGAGAAGGCACGCAAGGTCAGTCCAGGTCTCCCTGATGCCGCATCCCTTGAGGAAAATAGCCCTCATCGCATCGGCAAAATATCTCAAAGGGTTGGCATAGGTAATCATTTTGGCCCACTGCGGCATCGATTCTATCGGGGTGAATACCCCGCTCATCAGCATGAAAATCATGCTGAAGAACCATATCACGAACATCGCCTGCTGGGTGTTCTCACTGAAATTGGAGACGAGTAGCCCGAAAGAGGCCATTACAAGTATGTGCGCGAACGTAAATACAATGATTGCAAGATAGCTCCCCCTGCAGCTGTAGCCGAATACAAGATATGCCAGCAGAAGGCAGGAAAACACCATGAAATAGGCCACGGCCACATAAGGGACCATCTTGCAGGCGATGAAGGTTGTCTTTTTGACCGGAGTCACGTTGATCTGCTCGATGGTGCCCTTTTCCTTTTCAGACACGATGTTGAGCGCCGGAAGGAAGCCGCACATCATGGTGATTGCTATGACAATCAGGGCAGGAATCATATACAGCTTGTAGTCGAGATAGGGATTGAAACGGTATGACTCGCTGATGTCGAAGCCCGGCATGGCGGCACCGGAAGAAGATACCATATTGGCGGAAATGAATCCGGTAACGCAGGAATTGAGATACTGGCCGGCAATGCTGCCCCTCGTGCCGTTGACGGTATTGACCTTGATGCCGACAGGGACGTTCCCGCCGCCACCCTTGGAATCCTCGAGATACTGCGAGAAGCCGCTGTCGATGGTAAGGATTGCATCTGTACGTCCCCTGTCCATCAGGGCCTGCGCACTCTCCGGCGTGGCATTGACATCAAGCACGTCAAACCACCCTGACGAAGCACATTTTTCCATCAGCAGCTGCGACCTTTCGCTATGGTCGTTGTCCACCATCACAAGACGTACGTTGCGTATCTCCATATTGGTCGCAAAAGGAAATACAAGTATGATGAGAAGCGGGAACATCATCACCATGCGCGGCATTCCCGGATCTCTCAAGAACTGTTTGAACTCTTTCTTTACCAGATACTTCCACATACTACAATCTCGTCTTGAACTTTTTGATGCTCACATGGAGCAGAAAGGCCATCATACCGGTGAGGACCGCAAATTCCTTTGCCACGGAGGCGAACCCCACTCCCTGTATCATTATTTTCTTGACCATTATCACATACCATTTCGCCGGAATGATACAGGATACGGCCTGCAGGACGGCAGGCATGCTCTCGCACGGGAATATGATGCCCGAAAGCATCATCGTAGGCATCGTAAGGCCCATTCCGCAGAGAAGCAGGGCGGTCTGCTGCGTCTTTGAAATCACCGACACGAGAAGACCCAGGCCGAGCGATGAGCCTACAAACACCAGCGAGGCGAGCGTCAGCAGGGTGAGGCTGCCGTTGACCGGGACGCCCATCACATAGTGTGCAAGCAGCAGGACGCTTACATAGTTGACAAGCGACAGTACGAGATACGGCGCGAGCTTGCTGAGCACAATCCAGAACGGCTTTACCGGCGACACGAGCACAAGCTCCAGGGTGCCGAACTCCTTCTCACGCACAATCGACACCGCAGTCATCATCGAGCATATCAGCATGAGGATAAGTCCCATGACTCCGGGTACAAAGTTGTAGGAAGAGCTCATTGCAGGGTTGTACATCAGCTGGATGCTGGGGCTGAAGGACGGCCCCCTGCTGCCGGCAAGGGCCGTTGCGATTTCCATCTGCTCGGTGGCAAGCACCCCTTTGATATAGCCTGTGACGGTCTGTGCGGTGTTGGGGTCTGCCCCGTCGGCGACAATGCGCAGCGAGGCCCCCTTTCCGCTGCCTACCTGCGAATCGAACCGGTCTTCAAAACAAAGGACGGCCTTCGAACTTCCCCGGCGGAACCTCCCGTCAATCTCCCTGGCGGACGGCAGGACCTCCCCAATCCGGAGATACTCATTGGCATCGATCCTCTCCACTATGCGGCGCACCTCCGGATCTGTCATATCCCCCACCACATCCACAACCACATTGTGCACCTCCGTGCTGACGGCATATCCGAACAGTATAATCTGCACGACAGGCATCACCAGCACGATCATCGTCGTCCTGACGTCCCTGAAGATATGGCGGAACTCCTTCTGTATGAATGCAAAAATCTGTCTCATTGTCTGGCTGCCGCCCTACCGGCTATTTTGGTGAACACTCCGTCCATATCGGCGGCACCGTAGGCCACCTTGAGCTCTGCGGGGGATCCGAGAGCCTCTATCCTTCCGTCAACCATTATGGACACCCTGTCGCAATACTCCGCCTCGTCCATATAGTGGGTTGTCACGAAAACCGTCACTCCCTTCGAGGCGGCATCGTATATCATCTCCCAGAAATTTCTCCTGGTGACCGGATCCACTCCGCCCGTAGGCTCATCGAGGAACACGATTTCCGGGTCGTGGACCATCGCAATGCTGAAGGCGAGTTTCTGCTTCCACCCCAAAGGCATGTCCCTTACAAGCATATTGCGGGCATCTTCAAGGGAAAGGGCCTTGAGCATCGAGTCTGTCTTTATGCGTATCTGCTTGTCATCCAGTCCATAAATCCCTCCGAAAAGCTCGAAGTTCTCCCACACCTTGAGGTCAGGATAGAGCGAGAACCTTTGGCTCATATAGCCGATGTGGCGCTTGATCTTCTCCTGCTCCGAATTGATGCTGAAGCCTGCCACGGTACCTTCTCCCGAGGTCGGTCTGCTCAGTCCGCACAGTATCCTCATTGCGGTGGTCTTCCCGGCCCCGTTTGCCCCGAGAAATCCGAAAATCTCCCCCCTGGCCACCTCGAAGGAGATATTGTCCACAGCGGTAAAGGAGCCGAACTTCTTTACAAGGTTCCGTATTATGACCGTCTTCTCTTCCATAATGTCAGGACAAACTCATGAAACAATCTTCAATTCCGGCTTTTATCGGCACTACCGAGCAACCGGTCATTCCGGCCTCGGCAAGAGCGCGCAGAAGCACCCTTTCATCCGGCCCGCCTTCAGGCACGGACACATGACATTCGCATCCGAAAGAGGAGCATCTGGTCACCCCTTCGACCTTGCGGAGAATCTTCAGTATTCCGAACATATCGCCTCCACGTGCGGCATAGAGCCTTTCGGGATATCTGGACACGATCTCCTCCGGAGTGCCCGTGTCAATTATCCTTCCTCCGAGGATGAGGGCAATCCTGTCGCATAGCCCGGCTTCGTCCATATACGGGGTGGATACCATGATGGTCACCCCTGATTCCCTGATACGTCCGAGCATTGCCCAGAACTCCCTCCTGCTGACCGCATCTACTCCGGTTGTAGGCTCATCGAGAAACAGCACCGAAGGCTTGTGGACCAGGGCGCAGCACAGGGCGAGTTTCTGCTTCATTCCCCCGGAAAGGTCGCGTGCACGACGGTCACGGAACATCTCTATCTGACTGTAGATATCCCTTATGGTGTCGTAGTTTTCCTCTATCGTGGTCCCGAATACGGTTGCATAGAACTTCAGGTTCTCCTCCACGCTGAGGTCCTGGTACAGGGCGAAATGGCCCGGCATATAGCCGATGCTGCAGCGGATGGAGGAATAGTCCCGGACCACATCCAGGCCTTCGACATAGGCAGTACCGGCATCCGGGAGGGTAAGGGTGGTGAGAATCCTGAACAGGGTGGTCTTCCCCGCCCCGTCAGGACCAATGAGGCCGAAGATTTCGCCCTTGCTGATCTCCAGGCTCACATTGTCAAGGGCAAGAGTCTTTCTGTAGGACTTGCTCACTCCCAGTATCTCTATTGCACCGTTTGCCATATCTGACGTTTATTTTACGGCCCTGCGGACATAGGCGTACATTCCCAGGCGGAGACTGCCGTCGTTGGGGACAGAGACCTTTACCGCATAGACAAGGTCAGCCCTTTCATCGCGCGTCTGGATGTTTTTCGGAGTAAATTCCGACTGCTCGCTTATCCAGGCCAGCGTGCCCTCATATTCTTTCGGCGAGTCGCTGCCGTCGTCCGGAATGACAGTCATGCGGTCACCAAGCTTCACTCCGGCAAGCTGGGCCGTAGTAAGATAGGCACGTACGTAGATATTGTCCATATCGGCCATTTTGAACAGGGGCTTGCCAATGGTCACATTTTCTCCGTTCTCGGCATATTTTGTCAGCACGGTGCCGCTTACAGGGGCCTTGATCCTGCACTTTTCAAGCTGGTCCATACGTTGGGCAAGCTGTACCCTGTATGTGGCGATTTCAGACCTTACCGACTCATTGTTCCTCTCCCAGCTCTGGATCTGGGCGTCAGTCTGCGCCTTGAGCAGGTCGATACGGTCCTCGAGGTCTTCCACCTGTTTCTGTGAAGCGGCGTTGCTTTCAAGGAGCCTGGAATAGCGTTCGAGGTCGTGGGAGAGGCTCCGGAGCTGGCTGCAGTTCGGTTCCGACTGCTTTTTGATGTCAATCAGCCGCGAAGAAGCACCCTCGATCCTCTGCCGCAGCTCTTCGGTCTGGAGAAAAGTCTGCACGGAGTCAATGACCCCGATTACCTCCCCGGCCTCGAGACGGTCCCCCTCCTCAAGGTCAAGCGAGGTAATCATTCCCCCGGCCTGTGCGGAGACAGTTACCTGGACTGCTTCAATCTGTCCGCAGGCGTCAAAACTGATGCTGCGGGAGCAGGAACATGCTGCAAGCAGTGCTGCAGCGGGAGCCAATAGTGTTACTTTGCGTGCCATAGTTATTTTCCCAATGTATAATTCAAATCAAATACTGCCATAATGTACTGTACTTCATGCAAGTTGCGGTTGAGCCTCGCAGTGAATTCATCGTCGAGGATGCCCAGGTAGTCATTCATCTTTATTACGCCCTCCCTGTACTGCCGGGATGCCGTTTCCGTGATGCTCCGGCGGAGCTCCACAATCTCTTCGTCCCCGGCAAGGACTTCCGCGGCCTTTTCCACCGCCCCACGTTTCTGCTCGGCCTCCACGGATGTGTTGAGCAGGAAGGACCTGCGCATCAGCTCCACCCTCGAGGCTTCCGCATCGAGTTTTCTCCTGTCATTCCTGATGGTACTCAGCGGACCGAAATTCCACTGGAGTTTCACGCCGGCAATGAAATATGGATCGAATTCACCGGAAAGCATGTTCAGGCCCGGACGGCCGTATCCAGCCTGGAGGTTGAGGTTCAGCCTCGGCTGCCAGTTGACATCAAGCTGCCTGCGCTGCACCCCGGTCTGCTTGAGCTGGGCATCGTAGAGGGCAAGCTCCGGTCGGGAAATCTCCCCGTCGGCGGACGGATACCCGACCTGAGGCTCGGCAAATGTCGCCCCGGTAAGGTCCGCCCCTGTCAGAAGACCGAGCATACGCACATAAGCCCTTCTGTCGGCTTCAAGGGAAGAGCGCTGCTGCCTGCAGGACAAGAGGCTGACTTTCAATTGGTCAAGGTCGGACTGCAGGGCAATCCCGCCTTCCATCAGGGCAGAGACTTCTTCAATGCTGCGACGGAGATTGTCGGCAAGCACATCATTGAGCCCGAGCTGCTTGTCCAGCAGAATGATGCCCATATAGACCGACTGCACCCTGGAGCGGACGGAATAGAGATTGACGTCGAGCTGCCTGCGCCTGACATCGGCTCCGGCTACCGCGCTTTCACGCTTGACGGCACTCGCACCTCCGTCCCAGACAGGCTGGGTGAGGTCGGCGGTAACCCCGTACTGGTCGTGGGGAATGTCAAACTCGATGCCCGGTATATCAAAAGGCATCTCCACCACTACGGACTGCCAGGAAGCCTTTGCAGAGAGGCCGAGCTGCGGTATCCATGACCTTGCTGCATTGCTCAGGTCATAAGCCTCCGACCTGTCGATGAGCTCATATTCCATTATCTGGGGATAATTGTCATATGCCATTTCTATGCAGGAGGAAAGATCGGGCTGGGCAAATGCCGGCAGCGCGACCATTGTAAGCATGACGGACAAAAATCTACGCATATCAATCACTCAAATTTCGCAAATGTATATCATTCAGTTGTTTTCAATCTGCCTGTGATCAGAAGCACCGCTTCCCTCCTGCGGTCGGCAATGAAACTCTCCTTCGCCTTGGGGTCAAGCTTGAAGAGATTGTCCAGCACCGGCTCAAAGAAAAGTGTCGAAGAGCATACGCTCACTATGTCGGCGAAAAGGGATTGGAAGGAAATGTCCCTGATCTGGCCTTTTTCCACTGCCCTTCGAGTCCTCTCCGAGTGGGCCGTGAAGGCAGTTCCGATGAATCTGCCGAAATCGGAGACATAAGAATCGAGAAGGTCGGGCCTGTCCCCGGCAACCTCCAGGAAAAGGGCTACATGACGCCGGTGGCTGTTGAAGAAATCAAATACGACCTCCGTCACACGCCCGATCACATCAATGTCATACACATCCTCTTCCATGAGCGCCTTGAGTTCGGTACGCATCTGCTCGACATACAAGTCGAGGACCTTGAGGAAAATCTGGTCCTTGGTCCTGAAATAATAGTGGAGCATCGCATGGGTGACTCCGGCCTCGGCGGCAATCAGGTTGGTTGTCGCCCCCTTGAATCCCTTCAGGACGAACATCTTCTCCGCCGCCCTGAGGATATCCTGTTCTTTATTGTCCTTTGACATATTTAACCTTATTGTTTAACAATGCAGTTAACAAATGCAAAATTATGCACTTTTACCGAAAAAGAAAATTTTTCTTAACATTTCTGCAATATCGTCTGAGTATTTTTGCCTGCAGTAAACAAACTCCGGAGATTCTTAGCGGGAATCGCATTATATAAGGTATAAAACATTTTTTAAAATTTTTTATGAAAATTGAATCGTTTCAAAAATTAATTCATATATTTGTGCCGTAACACTAATACAAAGTACAGAACAATGAACCGTCCCACAATAAAAGATGTCGCAAACAAAGCCGGGGTATCTGTCGGGCTTGTATCGATGGTACTGAACGCCAAACGCGATGAAAACGGAAAATTCAACTGTCCGGTAAAGGAAGAGACCGCACAAAAAGTGCTTGACGCCGTGCGCGAACTCGACTACAAGGCCAACAGGCAGGCTGCAGGACTGAGAAGAGGCAAGATGAAGACCATTGCAGTCATAGTCCCGGATATCTCCAACAAATTTTTCGCTGACATTGCAGGGCATCTTGAGGAAGCAGCCTTCAAGGAAGGATACACCGTGATCTTCTGCAGCTCCTCAGAGAGCGTCGAAAGGCTCTCAAGCCTTGTGGACAGCCTCTACAGCTCAAATGTGGACGGGATGATAATAGCTCCCTGCGCCAACAGCGGGCAGATTGTAAGGAAAACCGCAGAAATGGGCATAAAGATCGTAATAATGGACCGACTCCTCCCGGGACTCGACCAGATCCCGTCAATCGCCCTCGACAACATCAGGGCAGGCGAAATGGCGGCCAGGTCGTTTTCGCGGAAAGGATGCACCAGGATCGGGGTAATCTGCTATGACACGATGATTTCCAGCCTGAGGGACCGCATCGAGGGATTCACGCAGGAAGCGGACAGGCTCGGTATGGAACACTGCGTCACTTTCCTCCCCTACAACAGCGACACGGAGGTGTTCAAGACTACCATCTCGACGGTAGTGGGAAGCGGGGCCGATGCACTTTTCTTCCCCTCCAACAATGCAGCCGTAAAGGGACTCGCGGTGGCCAATTCCCTGGGGCTTTCCATTCCGGGCGACATAGCATATCTCGGATTTGACGACTGCGACGTGTTTGAGGTATATTCCCCGAGGATTCCCCACATCAGCCAGTCAACAAAGGAATTCGGGGAAGAATCATTCAGGATGCTTATTGACCTGATTGAAGGACGTGAGGTCAGGTCAAAGGTACTCGAACCGGTGTTGGTAAACGATTGACAGCACAGACTCCGCATTTTGCGGGAAAATGATTGATATGGAAATGAAAGAACTTCAGGTAAACAGGACGGCAAAGGCAGCCGGCAGCTATGACGTTGTGGTCTGCGGAGGAGGTCCGGCAGGCTTCATCGCTGCGATTGCAGCTGCAAGGCAGGGCGCAAGGACGGCCATTGTCGAACAGTACGGCTTTTTCGGAGGGATGGCCACCACAAGCTATGTCACTCCGATCAGTGTTTTCACCTACAATGGGAAACTCGTAATAGGAGGCATTCCGTGGGAGTTTGTGGGACGCCTTTGCGAAATCGGCGGCGCACAGGTCGAGCATCCGCTCGGCAACGTGGCATTCGACCCCGAAATGTACAAACTGATGTGCCAGAGAATGGTGCTCGAGGCCGGAGTGGATATGTATATGCACTCCTTCCTTACAGGATGCATCAAGGACGGCAACCGCATCACACATATCCTCATGGACAACAAGAACGGCACCGAAGCCATTGAGGGAAAGGTATTTGTCGATTGTACAGGCGATGCCGACCTCGCATCCTCCGCCGGGGTGCCGATGCAGGGCAGTGAAGGCCGCCCGCTGCAGCCGCTTTCAAGCTATTTCCTTCTCGGCGGGGTTGACACAAGCACTCCGATGATGCAGGAGGCCATACATCACAACAAACAGGGCGAGAACTGCCACTGCCTCCCCGTTCGGCAGAAATTGCTTGCACTCAAGGACAGGCTCGGCATCCCGGAGTTCGGCGGGCCGTGGTTCTGCACCACCCTGCACCCCGGATGCATTGCCGTGAATATGACCCGTACGAGTGCCGACGCCACCGACAACCGTGACTTTACCGCAGCCGAATGCCGCCTGCGCGAAGATGTGTTCAAGATGGCGCGCGTGCTCAGGGAGAATGTGGAGGAATTCAGGGACTGCTATGTGAGCGCCATTGCCGTGCACGGAGGCATACGCGAGACAAGGCGTATCAGGGGCGTGCATACCATCTCAGCAGAGGAATACCTCGGTGCATTCGAATATCCCGACAGCATTTCGCGCGGAGCCCATCCGATCGATATCCACAAGGCGGGCGGAGCCGAACAGAACGTCACCTTTCTCAAGGAACCGGCTTATGTGCCGTACCGCTCCCTCATTGCACCGGGGTTCCCCAACCTGCTTGTTGCGGGAAGGTGCCTGAGTGCTGACAAGATAGCATTCGCCTCGCTCAGGGTACAGGCCAGCTGCATGGGGACGGGACAGGCAGCAGGCATTGCAGCCGCCCAGTGTGCAGCCGCAGGCACAACGGTACAGGACGCGGATACCGGCAAACTCCGCGACACCCTCAGGACATTTGGAGCCGTAATATAGATAGTATGGGAACACTTGACTACATCGTTATCTTAATCTATTTCCTCGGCCTTATCGCCGTGAGCCTCATCATGTCGCGCAAGATCAAGAGCTCCGAGGACATGTTCATAGCCGGGCGCAACTCATCCTGGTGGCTCTCCGGCATATCGTCCTATATGACCATCTTCTCCGCAAGCACATTCGTGGTGTGGGGAGGAGTGGCCTACAAGTCCGGACTGGTGGCGGTAGTTGTCGCCATCTGTCTCGGAATAGCCTCATTCATTGTAGGAAAATGGATTTCCGGACGCTGGAGAAAGCTCCGCATCAAGTCCCCGGGTGAATTCCTTACCATCAGGTTCGGGCACAGCTCGGTGAGTTTCTACACCATTTCAGGCATTATTGCCAGGGCAGTCCATACGGCCGTTGCCCTCTATGCAGTTGCCGTGGTGATGTGTGCGTTGATTAAAGTACCTGACACAAGCATACTTGCAAGTACGGGAATGGCCGGGGACTCCCCTGCCGGATACCTCAGCATATGGTGGGCACTGCTGATTCTCGGCACGATTGCACTTGTCTATACCATAGCCGGAGGATTCCTTGCAGTGCTTATGACAGATGTCATACAGTTCGGGGTCCTGTTCGCCGTCGTTGTCTTTATGATACCTCTATCCTTTAATGCTGTCGGCGGATTGAATCGTTTCATTGAAGGTGCTTCGCAGATTCCGGGCTTCCTGTCAGGCACCTCTCCGACCTACACATGGCTATGGCTGGCACTGTGGATTGTGCTGAATGTGTCGATGATCGGAGGCGATTGGCCGTTCGTCCAGAGATACATAAGCGTGCCGACCGTAAAGGATGCAAAGAAGAGCACCTATCTGATTGGCGCCCTGTATCTTGTCACGCCTCTCATCTGGTACCTCCCTACTATGGTTTACCGCGTGATGGAGCCGGGCCTCGGAATGGAGCTTGATGCCGCTGCACTGACATGGAACGGTGAACACGCTTATGTCAATATGAGCAAGCTCGTGCTGATGGGCGGTATGGTGGGAATGATGCTCGCCGCAATGCTTTCGGCAACGCTCAGCAATGTCTCCGGCATACTCAACGTGTATGCAAATGTCTATACATATGAAATCTGGGGTCACAAGGAAAAGAACCGCGGCGCGGACGAGCGCAGGCGCATCAAGGTGGGAAGGATGTTCACCCTGGTGTTCGGGCTTGTCATTATCGGCCTTTCGATGCTGGTTCCGTTTGCCGGAGGTGCGGAGAAAGTGGTGGTGACCCTGCTGACAATGGTCATGTGCCCTCTCTACATCCCGTCCATCTGGGGCCTGTTCTCAAAGCGTCTCGGAGGCAACCAGCTGATATGGGCTATGGTAGCGACCTGGGTAATCGGCATCACCGCCAAGCTCACCGTGCCTGCATCAGTCCTCAGCCCGAGCCTTATCGAATCCATTTCGGGCTGTGTCCTTCCTATTGTGATTCTTGCAGGAATGGAGATCTGGTCTGCCTGCAAGGGCATCAGGCGCGAGGGATATGATGCGATTGAAGAATATACCGACCCGCAGGCGGAAGTCGAGCCCGGACCGAAGGAAAAGAAAGCGGTCAAGCAGTATTCCCACATGGCTGTGGACTGCTTCTGCATCACGCTCGGCGCGGTAGCCCTGCTGCTTATGGGGCTTCTTGCTGCCGGTGACCCCAAGACAGTGGCAGTCAAGGGCATCGTGCTCGGCTTCTGCGGCGGCATAGCTGCCATGATTGCGGTTTATGCAGCATACAGGATAATCGACAGAAAAAACAATAACTCATAACTACAAGCAATGAAGAAAAGTCATTTAATCTTGGCCGGGATGGCTGCAATTGCGCTATCCACAGCCTGTCAGGAGAAGTCTGATCCAGTGATGACTCTCTCGGCAAAAGAGCTTGAGGTCTCGGCAGACGGCGGGACAGCCACTGTTGACCTGACTACCAATGTTTACTACAGGGTAAACAACGACTGCACCGACGGTGCGGACTCTTATTGGGCTGTCATCAGCGGCACTGAAAAAAACGGTGACGTAACGACTTTTACGCTGACTGTTGAGCCGAATCCGGTTGCCGAGGTGCGATCCGGCCGTATCCGTTTCATCGGTGACGGCGTGACTCCGCTCGCCCTGACCATAAAGCAGAAGGCTCTTGTCCCTGTCGGTGTGTCCGAAAACGAGATCACGGCGGGATTTACAGATACCGAAGCTTCTTTCACAGTCCTGGGAGACAAGCCTTGGACAGCTTCGTGCGACAATCCTGAGTTCACCCTCAGCGCTTCGCAGGGAACCGGCGAGACAAAGGTCACCGTCACCTTCCCCCAGAATGAGTCCTACGACCCTCGTACAGCCACAATTACAGTGACAATCAACGGAAAGGACTACACCGTAAAGATCACTCAGGACGGTGCTCCAAGGCCTGAATACACCGACCTGAGCGCAGATGGCACAGCCAACTGCTATATCATCAGCAAAGTCGGATATTACAAGTTCAACGCAACAGTGCGCGGCAACGGTATTGTCCCGGCATCCCAGTCAATATCAGCCTCCATTGCACCTGCTTCGGCAAAAGTGCTCTGGTCTTCATTCAACACCGATGTGGCTCCTGCAGACGACAATGCAATCATTGCCGGCGTGGAACTCGAAGACGGCTATGTGCAGTTCACAACGGCATCCCTTACCGACCTTGTGGAAGGCAATGCTGTAGTGGCTGCATACGACGAAAGCGGCAACATCATCTGGAGCTGGCACATCTGGGTAACCGTACCTGGTGCTGATGTGGTCTATGGAGGCTCTACCTGGATGGACCGCAACGTGGGTGCGCTCGCGCCGAACTCATACCAGACTGTTGACCCGCTCGCCTGCGGACTCTATTTCCAGTGGGGTCGAAAGGATCCTATGCGCGGTTCATTCTCCTATGAGGCCCAGCCTGAAAGCAACGATATGGCAACCACGGGCACCTGGCCATCCCCTCAGCTTACCGTGGAAGAAAACGGAAGCCTTGACTTTGCAATCAGGAATCCTCAGGTAGTCCTCTATGCAGAAGGGGCATCATACAACAACAAGGACTGGTTCTGGGGCGTCCAGTACGATGACCTCTGGGGTGGAGGTCCTGAATCTGATGCCAAGAATCCTGTGAATGCCAATTCAGCCAAGACAATGTTTGACCCTTGCCCTGCAGGATACTGCGTCCCTACTGCCCTCCAGCTCAAGAACGTTGCCTTTGCAAAGAGCGCAATCGACAAAGACCATTACGGAATAGGAAGCGAGGAGTTCTGGCTCACATATGCTGGAGGCCTGCTCTATGACCAGGGTGTCATCGGCAACATTGGAACATACTGCTATTATGCCTCATCAAGCACCAACGGCGTAAACGCGCTCTGCATCAGGTCGCACACTACTGCCGTCAACTTCGGAGGCGCTGCTTCCGGACGTACTGCCGGATATTCGGTACGCTGTGTTAAAGAATAAATGGAAGACATATGAAACGAATGATATTCAGCGCTTTATGCGCACTTTTGATGAGCGTCGCCCTCTTTGCGCAGGACGTCGTCAAGGGAGTTGTCAAAGACGCCTCCGGCCCTGTTTCAGGGGTTATGGTACTTGACAAGGACAACGGAAAGTGGGCAACCACTGACCTGGACGGCAATTTCACCGTCGAAAAGGCCGCAAAGGGCCACACACTCGAATTCTCATGTCTGGGCTACACCACCGTCATGGTAGTGTGGAACGGCCAGACTCCGCTCAACATCCTCATCAACGAAGACTATGAGCAGCTTGAAGAGACCGTGGTCATCGGTTACGGCTCCGTAAAGAAAAAGGATCTCACCGGTTCAGTGGGCGTTGTCAATGACGAGCTCATCTCCCGGCAGAGCACCTCGCAGCTGTCTCAATCCCTCCAGGGTCTCATCCCTGGACTCCAGGTATCAAGAAGCAGCAGTATGCCGGGAGCAAGCGCAACCGTTACCGTCAGGGGTGTGACCACCATGGGTGATTCAAGCCCGCTCATCCTTGTGGACGGAATGGTCGTCAGCAGCCTTGACCAGGTGGCTACCGAGGATGTAAGGCAGATTACAGTGCTCAAGGATGCGGCCTCGGCCTCCATCTACGGTGCACGTGCAGCAGCCGGAGTCATCCTCATCACAACGAAGGAGGCAAGCGACGGACAGCTCACAGTGGGCTACAACGGCGAATTCTCGCTCTACACACCTACTGAGCTCCCTTCATTCCTCACCGGAGTGACCGACTACATGACAATGTACAACGAGTGGGCATGGAACGATGCCGGCAACCCTGAAGGCGGCGAGTATGCTTCATTCAGCAAGGAATACATCGAGAACTACCTTAAAAACAACAAGTATGACCCGATCACCTATCCTGACTACGACTGGAAAAACGAGATTCTCAACAAGGTTGCACCGCGCCACAAGCACAATGTGACCATGACCTACGGCAACAAAGTCGTAAAGACCCGCATCTCCGCAAGCTACGAGAATGCCGATGCCCTTTACGAGGGTTCAAGCCACGAACGCATTTCACTCCGTGCGCGCAACAGCATCAAATTCAACGATTTCCTCTCCGGAGCCCTCGACTTCTCGTTCCGTCACGCAGTAAAGGATGATCCCGAATCCGGAAGCCCTCTCAGGGCAGCCTATATGTACCCTTCGATCTATCTCGGAACATATCCTGACGGGCGTATGGGTCCAGGAAAGGAAGGCAGCCTCAGCAACACTCTCGCGGCACTTCGGGAAGGCGGTGAGAAAAAGACCACCAGCGACTACATCACCGGGAAGATTTCACTCAGTCTCAAGCCGGTTGACGGTCTCGACATCACGGCAGCAGTGACTCCGACTTTCAGCTTCACGGGCATCAAAGAGATGAAAAAGGCAGTGCCTATCTATGATGCCTACGACACTGACGTCATGCTCGGATATCTCTCCGGCTACAACACCAACTCCCTCAGCGAGGAAAGGCGTAACTCAAAGGCTCTCGAGACCCAGGTAACAGCCACCTACGACAAGACCTTCGGACGCAGGCACAATTTCAACGCCATGGTCGGCTACGAGGATTACCAGTACACCTACGAGTCCGTGAACGCTGCCTCAGACAAGATGGACCTTGCCACCTTCCCGTACCTCGACCTTGCCAACACCAACGCACTCACCGTAGGCGGAAGCTCCTACCAGAATGCCTACAGGTCATTCTTCGGACGCCTGATGTACAATTATGACAGCCGCTACTACATCCAGGCCAACCTCCGCGCCGACGCATCCTCACGCTTCCACAAGGATCACCGCTGGGGCTACTTCCCTTCTGTTTCGCTCGGTTGGGTAATCTCCAATGAGCAGTTCATGTCCAACGTCCGGCCGGTCAGCTACCTTAAGTTGCGCGCATCGCTGGGCTCACTCGGAAACGAGCGTATCGGCAACTACCCTTACCAGACCTACATATCCTTCAACAAGGCAATTATGTATGACGCTACAGGCACAACGCCTACATCGGTTCTGACCGGTGCACAGGCCGGCTATGCCTACGAGGACATCCACTGGGAGAAGACCTGGAGCTGGGACCTCGGCATTGATGCAGCATTCTTTGACAACAGGCTCGACTTTACCGCCGACTACTATTTCAAGGAGACCACCGACATGCTCCTTTCCGTTGCCATTCCGGGATTTACCGGCTATGCCGCACCGGAGCGCAACGCAGGCGATATGCACACGAGGGGCTGGGAGGTCAAGATCGGCTGGCATGACAAAATCGGTGACTTCACCTATGCAGTCAGCGCCAACATTTCCGACTACAAGTCCATCATGGGCAACCTCAACGGCAAGCAGGTGTTCAACCCTGACGGAACCATCATCACTGAAGGTGAGGAATACAACTCCTGGTACGGATACAAGTCCGACGGACTCTTCCAGAGCGAAGAAGAAATCGAAGGCAGCGCGCTTCTTGTTTCTTCAGTGAAGCCGGGAGACGTGAAATATGTGGACGTGAGCGGTCCTGACGGTACTCCTGACGGCATCATCAACGAGACTTATGACCGCGTGATCCTCGGAAGTTCGCTGCCTCACTATCTCTACGGAGGAAGCATCAGCCTCGGATGGAAAGGCATTTCATTCTCGATGCTCTTCAACGGTGTGGGCAAACAGTATTCACGTCTTACCGAAAGCATGATCCGGCCGTTCCAGGGCCAGTGGCTCCCTGCTCCTTCCGTCCTCATGAACAGTGACGGCACCCGCAACTACTGGAGCGTTTACAACACCGATGAGCAGAATGCAAAGGTTGACTACCCGAGACTCAGCCATCAAAGCGGGGAGTACAACAACTACAAGATGTCCGACTACTGGATCGTGAACAGCTCATACCTCCGCATCAAGAACATCAACCTCGGATATACCTTCCCTAAGTCATTGATTTCAAAGGCAAAACTCAGTGGACTGAGAGTCTATTTCAACATCGACGACCCGTTCTGCTTCGACAACTATCTCAAGGGATGGGATCCTGAAGCCGGAGCCTCTACCTACATTGCAAGAACATACACCATCGGACTGGACATCAAATTCTAAGATGATATGAAAAAGTCAATATATTCAACAATAGCCGGAGCCGGACTACTGATGATGACGGCTTCCTGCGCCAACCTTGACCTGAATCCTCTCTCCTCGGCTTCGAGCGAGAACTGGTATTCCACCCCGGAGGAAGTGCGCATTTCCCTCAATGACTTCTACAGAAGCACATTCTTCATGATTGAGCAGGGATGGACCCTGGACAGGAACACCGACGACTGGTCCCAGCGCACCAATATCTACACCATTGCTGCAGGTTCGCTTGATGCTTCCTCCACAAGCAACCCGAACATCAAGACAACCTGGACATACACCTACAGGAACATCAGCCGCGCCAACCGCATTCTCGCCTCGCTTGACAATCTGGAGGACAAGTATTCCGCAGACGTGCTGGACAACCTACGCGCCGAGGCTAGGTTTTTCAGGGCTTATGCCTACTCAAGGCTCATAACCCTTTGGGGCGACGTGCCTTTCTTCCTCACCTCCATCACTCCGGAGGAGGCGTTTGAAATGGGACGCACCGACAAGGCAGAGATTCTCAAGCAAATCTACGAGGACTACGACTATGCTGCCGCAACTCTTCCTTTGGAGAACAACGCCAGCGGGCTCACCCGCGTTGACAGGGGCTGCGCACTCGCATTCAAGGCACGCATCGCCCTCTACCAGAAGGACTATGCCACCTGCGCAGAGGCTGCGAAAGCATGTATGGACCTTGGCCATTATGCCCTCTACGAAGGCTACGGCGAGCTTTTCCGCGACCAGACAAAGAACTGCGAAGTCATTATGTCCATCCCTCACTCCAACGAGCTGGAGCTTGACGAAGACGGTAATCCGACTACCCAGAACATCGCAACTTTCATCGCCCGTTCAGCCGGAGGTACCCACAATGCACAGCCTTCATGGGAGCTTCTTGCAACCTACGAAATGACAAACGGAAAGACCATCGACGATCCGGAGAGCGGTTTTGACCCTCACGACCCGTTTGCAGGCAGGGATCCGCGCTGTTGCGAGACCTTCGCGGCACCGGGCACCAAGATCTACAACATCGACTGGAATCCGGCTCCTGATGTCACCAAGACCTGGGACTACAGTACCAACGCCTACATCACCAACAAGGACTCCAAGGGCGGTTCCGACGCGGCAAATGCCGCCTACAACGGCTGCTGCCTCCGCAAAGGCGCGCGCGACGAGTGGCGTACCGAAAAGCGCAACGACAACCCAGTCATCCTCATGCGCTACGCAGACGTGCTCCTGATGTATGCCGAGGCAAAAATCGAGTCCGGCAGCATCGATGAACTCACGCTGAACTGCATCAACGACGTAAGGGCACGCGCCTACGGCGTGAAAAGGGAAGATACATCCCTCTACCCTGCAATCACCACTACCGACCAGGCCCAGCTCAGGAAAGTACTCCGCAGGGAACGCCGCGTGGAGTTTGCGTGGGAAAACCTGCGCTATTATGACCTTCTCCGCTGGCATCAGTTCGAAAATGCATTCGGGCACAACATGTTCGGATTTACACGTACTGCTGCGACAGCCAAAGAATTTTTAGAAAACGGAGGATGGTTCTGGCCAAGCATCCCGAAGTTTGACGAAGACGGATTCCCTTGCTTCGAGGATATGGTTGACGGCACATACATCGTACAGCATGGTGTGCGCCATTTCGACGAAAAGGTGTATCTGTGGCCTATCCCGAGCGACGACGTGCTCATAATGGACGGTAAGCTCGAGCAGAATCCGGGTTATTAGTATCATTTGAAAATCAGGATAAAAATGAGCGTTGACGAATTAATGCTGCGCAGCAGGTTCATGCCGCTTGAGCGCATACTGTCCTACGATATTTTCAACAACGGATTCAACGGTTGGATGACGCTTATGCCGAATTTCACCGAATATCCCGATTTCGACGTCCCGAAGACCCTGGTCAACAAAGACCAGTGGCCTCCGGTGATGTTGAGCTCGGCAACCTACAGGTACCCCGGCACGCACGGGGCCATGTCCGGCACATATTCGCTGAAACTCTCCACCCGTCCGGTAGCCGCCCCTTACTGTGAAAAGCCGGCAGAAGGCTCGCTCGGACACGCCATAAAACGAATGTCCTTTTCAAGGCCGGGAAGCCGGTTCCTCCAGATAGAATGCTGGTTCTCTTATACGGCAGAACAGGACAAGGTGGACGGAGGCGACCGTCCGCAGCCGGGACTGCACGAGAATTCCATCCGTGAGTTCGGCATGGGATTCGACACCCAGGAAGGCGGAAGACGATATTTTACGGGCATCAGATACCTCAACTCCGTGGACGGAAAGATGACGCAGAAGTGGCAGTATGTCCACTCCAGGGACGGCATCACGGACAAGGAGTGGGCCTTTGGCCTGGAGGGTGACTGGTGCAAAAAGGGAATTGACCCGTGGTGGTTCGGACGCCGCTATCCAAACGGTGACCACGACGGATTCAGGGACCTTCCGGACGGCGGCCAGAAACTGATTTACAATGAGACCGACTGCAAGCTCAACTGGCAGTACATGAGGCTCAAGCTTGACACCAGGGACCACGAATACGTGGAATTCCAGTGCCAGGACAGGATCTGGGATATGCGGGGCATCAAGATCGATGTCGTGGACGGATACCACCGCATTGACAATCTCATCAACCCTGTATTCTGGGTAGGAGCGGACACCGACCGGAGGGTGTTCTTCTATGTTGATTCGGTAGTAGTATCGCAGGAATAGTGTTTTGACCATAAAAATCCAGATTATGAAAATGTTCAACGATTCCCATCTTGAGGTGAAGAAGTTCTTTACAGGCAGTTTCTGCACCCATCCCTACGAAGCCGGATGGGCTGACGAGGCTATATTCTTCATAATGGTCGAAAAACTGGAAGGCGATCCGACTATGACGGCGCAAGTGCAACTGTCCCAGGACGGTGTGCACTGGGCCGACGACGGAAGCACACCTTCCGTCATCAGGGGACTAGGCCAGCACATAGTTAAGGTCCAGCCCAATTTCGGCAACTATATCCGCCTTGCCGTAAACATTGAGGGCGGAGAAATGTTTTTAAATCTACATATTGCATGCAAAGGATAACTTGTCTGATACTGATTGCAGGCCTTCTTGCATCGGGATGCACGGCCTGCTCAAGCGAAAAGGAAGAGACTCCTGCCATCAAGCCTACTCCGACTCCTGATCCGGAGCCGGATGACCCCGACAAGCCCCAGGCTGAGGCAATCGAGGTCGGAAAGACCATTCCGGCATGGCAGAAGGGACAGATGGACATACATTTCATCAACACAACAATGGGCGAGTCCATTTTCGTCATCTTCCCTGACGGAACACAGATGCTGATTGATGCGGCAAGCTCGCTTGTTGCGACCAACAGCAACAGCAACACAACCAACACCGGCATCCGCAGCCGCTGGGACCCTACCAAGACAGGGACACGCGGCTCCGAGATCATCTCCGGCTACCTCAGGAAATGTATGGAGTGGACAGGCAACAGCACGATTGACTATGCGGTCCTGACACACCTTCACAGCGACCATTTCGGAGGATATTCCACTACCCTGCCGGTATCGGAGAAATCTTCGACTTACAGGCTGAACGGTTACAGCGAGATTTTCGACAATTTCAAGATCGGGAAGCTCATTGACAGGGGCTATCCGGACTACGATTATCCGTTTGACATGGCCACAATGGCCGACAATGCTTCGGCCTGCACAAACTACATAAATGCAGTAAAATACCACGTTGCACAGGGCAATTTCACTGCTGAAATCTTCAAGCCTGGCGTAAGTACCCAGATTGTGGAGAAATACGAGGCCGACAAGTACCCTGGCGTCAAGGTGCAGAACATTGCCGTAAACGGAGAAATATGGACAGGCAGCGGGACCTCCACGAAAATGACATTCCCGACAAAAGAGCAAGTCTCATACAGTGATTCAAAAAACATCACATCGGCGGACAACTGCCCTCCTGAGAATATCAACAGCTGCGTGATGAAAATCAGCTATGGGGCATTCGACTTTTTCGCAGGGGCAGATCTCCAGTACAACGGAAGATCAACCCATGCGTGGAAAGACGCGGAACTGCCTTGCGCACAGGTTGCCGGACAGGTGGAGCTTATGAAGGCTGACCACCACGGGACCACCAACACCAACCAGACCGATGCGCTGAAGGTCCTCGACCCGCAGGCCATCGTGGTATGTTCGTGGGTTGACTGCCATCCGAGGACAGCGGTGCTCAACAATATGGAGACCGTGCTTCCTTCCGCCGACATCTATATCACCAATTTCTGGAAGGGTGAGCGTCCCGACGGGGTTGACGACAAGGTGACCGATGCAGAGGCTGCACGCGTGAAGGGATATGACGGCCACGTGGTCGTGAGGGTTGCCGAAGGCGGCGGAAGCTATGTCGTGGCAACCACCACCGATTCGGACGGCAAGATGACCGTCAAGACCGTTTCGGGCTCTTACAAATGCCGATAATCCCGGGTAATTAATTATATTTACTGCAATTATGGGAAAGAGACTCTTTTTGGCCGCCATTTCGTTCCTGGCATTGTCACCGCTTTACGCCCAGCTCCATGTTGAGCCTGAAAGTGATGTGGAATGCTCGGTATTCATGGAGAAGCAGGGACGCGGAAGGGCACAGCAGGGGCTTGAAATATGGGATGATTTCATTTTTTCGTGCGAAGACGGAGGACATGTCAATGTCTATGACTTCAGGACTGCCTCTCCCCTGCCCGTTGCCGGATTTGACCTTGCATCGTCACGCCCCGACAACCATGTCAACAACGTCTGTTTCGGTACGGAGACTGCAAAGGGAGGCTCTTTTCCGTTGCTTTACATCACCAACGGGAAGGTGGGCAGCGACATTGAATGGACCTGCTTTGTCGAGAGTATAAGCCGAAGGGGGAAACGTTTCTCTTCCGAAATTGTCCAGACCATTGTCCTTGACGGGGCAGGATGGGAGGACAGGGGTTTCGTCGGGATTTTCGGGGCCCCGAGCTGGCTCGTTGACCGCGAGCGCGGACAGCTGTGGGTGTTTTCCGCCCGCAAAAGGACGGTCAAGGCCGTGACTGCCCACAGCTGGGAGAACCAGTATGTGGCTACAAGATTAAGGCTTCCAAGCCTTTCCGAAGGCCCCGAAGTGCATCTTGGTGCGGCAGATATCCTCGACCAGGCCGTGTTCCCGTTCGAGAGCTGGTTTACGCAGGCCGGATGCATGCACGACGGCAAGATCTACTTCTGCTTCGGCATCGGCCGTCGCGACAGGGACCGTCCGTCAAGAATCAGGGTTTTCGACACCGGCACGCGCACCATCACCGCGCGCTACGAGATGCAGGAAATGATCCTGCAGGAGCCGGAGGACATAGTGGTAAAGGACGGATGGATGTATGTCAATGCCAACACCAATGCCGCCAAAGGCGGGGAGACTCCGTGCATCTACAGGGTGTCCCTTCCGAAGCCAAGGCCGCTGCCAAAGAGTCCCGATGAAGAGCTTGCAGGTGACCCGGAAAGGGCCGGAGGCGTGTATTATGTGACGGACCTTTCCTACCCCGCCTCGCCCGCACCGAAGGGATACGAACCTTTCTATATCAACGGCTATTTCCGCCACGGGGCAAGACACATTGACGACAAAAAGACCTATCCTTTTGTATATGAAGTCCTTGAAAGCTCCCCGGACAATCTCACCGACTTCGGGAAGGCAATACTTGAAAGGCTGGAGCCGTTCAGGAAGAACATCGGGTACTGCGAGGGCGACCTCACCGGCATCGGCTACCGCCAGGGTGCGGCAATCGGCCGCAGGATGGTGGAGAACTACCCGGAAGTATTCTCCGAAGGCGCCTATGTCAAGATGAATGCCACAAATGTGCTGAGGGTGTCGGCGACGATGCAGTCGCTCTATGCGGGCATTGTTTCGCTGCGCCCGGACATCGGATGGGACGAGATTTCCAATTCGCGTTCCTTTCTCCCTGCCCTGAACCCTTACGGCGGGGAATGTCCGGACGTGCCTGAAATCGACAGGTACATAATCAGCGGCAGGGACGCATCCTGGCGCAGGACCTACGATGCCTATGTCAGGGACAACATCGACACGGATGCCTTCCTTTCAAGGCTGTTCAAAGACATCGGAACCGTGAAGGCAACGTATGACGGAGTGGAGGTGGAATGGAGATTCTGGCTGATGGCGTCGCTGATGCAGTGCCTTGACCGGCAGGTACCCCTCTGGGACATGTTCACTGAGGAGGAAATACGGGCCTGGACGGTGGCCGAAAATTACAGATATTTCGCCCAGAAGGGTCCGGAGCCGAAAAATCACGGCAGAAGCTGGGCACGGGGTTCAAGGACCCTGCGGCATCTTCTCGAGGAATCGCGCGCGGACATTGAAGCCGGCAGGCACGGAATTGACCTCAATTTCGGACATGACGGGGTACTGATGTCGCTTATGACCAACCTCGGTGCCGGTACTTGGGCCGAAGAGGCATCCGACCCTGAATCGGCCTTTGAAAAATGGCAATACTGGGATATCCCCATGGGGACAAATCTCCAGATGGTGTTCTACAGAAACGCTGCTCAACCTGGAACCGTACTTGTAAAACTTATGCTCAATGAAAGGGACCTGACCCTTCCTCTGGAACCGGTCGAGGGCGCCTATTATGACTGGAAGAAAGTCTATCAACATTATATCGGGCACTGCGACAGGGCTGAACAGCTGCTCGAAGAGACAGAAAAACTGGATTATGATCAATTTTGAATATGACAGGGGGAAAGTAACCCCCGGCATCCTCCATTTCGGAGTCGGCAATTTCCACAGGGCTCATCTTGAATTTTTCATCAACAGCCTTCTGGGGCAGGGAGAGACTTCCTGGGGCGTTTTCGGGGCAATGGTCATGCCGACTGACGGCCCGCTTTACAAAGCCCTCAAGGCAGACGGCGGAGTCTATAGGCTTACCGTATGCAGTGCCGACGGCAGGAAGGAGCAATACAGCATCGGCTCGCTTGTCGGGCTCGAATGGGGTGAAGAGAACCCTGAGGCCATCATTTCAGAGGTTGCTTCACCTGATATCAAAATCATTACCCTTACCATCACCGAGGGCGGATACAAGAGCGATACGGCCGGAAAAGGGTCGGTTTTCTGGTATGTTGCAGAAGGCCTCAAGCGAAGGATGAAGGCAGGGCTGCCTGTCACGATACTTTCCTGCGACAACCTCCAGCACAACGGCAACACCGCACGCAGGGCATTTATGTCCTACTTTGAGAGGGAATGTCCGGAACTTGCACTATGGGCCGGAAAAAATGTCACCTTCCCCAATTCGATGGTGGACAGGATCACTCCGGCCACAAAGTCGGGAAAAATCACCGATGTGATGTGCGAAGACTTCATACAATGGGTTGTGGAGGATGATTTCATTGCCGGAAGGCCGCCGCTCGAAAAGGTAGGGGTGCAGTTTACCGCTGACGTGACCCCGTATGAGAACATGAAACTGAGCCTTCTCAATGCGTCACACACGCTTTTGAGCTATCCGTCATATCTCGAAGGATTCCGCAAGGTGGACAGTGTGCTCGCCGACGGAAGGTACCGCAGCCTCATAGCACTGTTCATGGACAGGGACGTGACTCCGTATGTTGAGGCCGCACAGGGCATTGACCTTGAAGAATACAAGGCAACCCTGCTCAGGAGGTTCTCCAATGCGGCAATCAGCGACCAGGTGTCACGCCTGTGCGGGGACGGCATCGCCAAATTTGCAGTCTATGTGGTCCCTACCCTGTCCAAGATGCTCCGGGACGGCCGCGACACCACCATCGAGGCATTCCTTCTTGCAAGCTATTGCAAGTATCTCTGCAAGGCAAAGACGGAAAGCGGAGAGGCAATTGATATCTTTGAGCCGCACATCACGGAAGAAGACAGGAAAACCGTTGCAGGCGCCGATCCCGACAAATTCCTTTCGCTCTCCCCTTTTGCAGGGCTCGCTCTTGGCGGCAATTCGGCATTTATGGACAATTATCACAAGTTTGTAAAGCTCAGCACAGCCGAAGGCCTGAAAGAAGTTCTAAAGTAGTTTTTGAAGATTGATAAATAATTGGGCATATATGAACATAAAGAATATTCTGGCCGCAGCCATGGTCCTGGCGGCATTCAGCATTCCACTGTCCGCACAGAAATATGTCGAGGCCTCTGACCTCAAACTCATAGGCAAGCCGTTTCCCGATACCCCGAACCCTTATCACAGGGTGGACACCGCTGTCTACAAGGGATTCAATACCACAGAGAACCGTCAGTTGAGATGCCCGGCAGGAATGGCTGTGCGTTTCAGGACGGATTCACGCAGCATCAGCGTGGCGGCAGACTGGGGCTATATCTACGGCGGTCTCGGGACAATGCCGGTAGCCGTCAAAGGCTTCGACCTCTACATCCTCAATTCCGAAGGAAAGTGGCAATATGCCGCAAGCGGTGCAGGTGCCGTGCCTGAGGGCAGGAAGGGCCCGGGCGAGCTGAAGCTCATCGGCAATATGGACGGCTCGATGCACGAATGCATGCTTTACCTTCCGATGTATTCCGAGCTGCGCTCCTGCAGGATCGGTGTGGATGAGGATGCCGTGATTGAAGCGTCGGAATCGGGGTTCCGCCACAGGATTGCAGTTTACGGTTCTTCTTTTACGCAGGGCGTGGGAGTGGGCCGTTCCGGCATGAGCTGGCCGATGCAGCTGATGAGGGCAACAGGGATGCAGGTTGTCTCCCTCGCTACGAGCGGCAGGTGCCTTATGCAGCCATATATGACTGACGTTCTGGAGGATGTGCAGGCGGATGCATTCATATTCGATACATTCTCCAATCCGGATTCGACCATGATAAGGGAGCGCCTGATGCCGTTCCTGGACAGGATGGTGGCGGCTCATCCGGGAGTTCCCCTCATTTTCCAGAGGACCATCTATCGCGAGAGACGCAATTTCGAGACTGCCCTCGATGCCAGGGAAAGGGCCAAGGCAAATGCCGTGGAGGAAATGTTCAGGGACATTCTCGGCAAAGAAAGGTACAAGGATGTCTATCTGATCACTCCAAATGCCTCCGACAATCACGAGACATCGGTGGACGGCACACATCCGGGCAGTTACGGCTACACAATCTGGACAGATTCGATCAAAGATGAAGTACTGGCAATATTGGCAAAATACGGAATAAAATGAGACAGGCAACATTGGTTTCGCCACGGCACATAGAGTTCAGCGAAGTTCCCGCTCCCGAGGCGGCCAATCTCGGGGAACATCAGGTTTTGCTCAGGATCAAGCGCATAGGCATCTGCGGAAGCGAAATCCACTCTTACCACGGCAAGCACCCGGCAACTTTTTACCCGGTGGTACAGGGGCATGAATATTCTGCAGAAGTTGTGGCCATCGGCAGTGCAGTGACCGTCTGCAGCAAGGGAGACAGGGTGACCGCAAGACCACAACTCGTATGCAGGGAATGCAATCCATGCCGCAGGGGACAGTACAATGTATGCGAGCATCTGAAAGTGGAGGCATTTCAGGCTGACGGTGCTGCGAGAGATTATTTTGTGGTCGATGATGACAGGGTTGTCGTGCTTCCGGAGGGGATGTCCCTCGACTGGGGCGCAATGATTGAACCTGCGTCCGTCGGAGCACACGCAAGCGCCCGTGCCGGAGATTTGAAGGGTAAGAATGTCGTAGTGTCGGGCAGCGGCACAATTGGAATTCTTGTGGCACAGTTCGTCAAGGCACGCGGGGCACGGAGGGTTCTGATTACCGATGTCAGCGATTTCAGACTGTCAGTAGCCCGCAAATGCGGCATTACGGATACTCTCAATGTGATACAAACACCGCTCGAAGAGGGTGCGAAAGCACTTTTCGGAGAAGAAGGGTTTCAGGTAGGATTTGAAGTGGCAGGTGTTGAATCGAGCATCCGATCCCTGATGGCCGGAATTGAGAAAGGAGGCAGTATTGTGGTTGTAGCGGTTTTTGAGAAGGATCCGGCACTGAGTATGTTCCACCTTGGAGAACACGAGCTGACACTGATTGGGACAATGATGTACCGACACGAGGACTATCTCACTGCTGTTCAGATGGTTTCTGACGGAAAAATAATGCTTGACCCTCTGATTTCAAGGCATTTTCCATTTGATCAATACGATGATGCCTACAGGTATATCGACGAAAACAGAGGCACGGCAATGAAGGTCATCATTGACCTTTAATTGAGGTCTTGGGTTTCGGGAATACGGAACTTGAGTGTATGATGAAATGATAAGGGGAATCATTATGAAGAATATGATGAAGATTGCGTCATTCGGAGAAATTGTCTGGGATATTCTTCCGGATGGAAGACAGCTCGGCGGTGCACCGGTAAATTTTGCTTTTTATGCTGCCCAGTTCGGAGCAGAGGCCTGTCCGATTACGGCTTTGGGCAATGACAGCCTCGGGAAAGAGGCATACGGGAAGCTGCTTGAAACAGGGCTCAACCTTGACCTTGTGCAGGAGAACATGCTGCCTACGGGTAGGGTTCTGGTGAGCCTTGACAATGCAGGTGTTCCAAGTTATAATATTGTCGAAAATGTATCTTGGGACGGCATAGAGTGTACCCCGAAGGCCCGTTCATTTGCCGCCATAGCCGATGCAATCTGCTGGGGTTCGCTTGCCCAGAGAAGCACACGCTCGCGTGAAAGCCTGCTTTCACTCGTGGATGCAGCAGGAGAGGACTGCCTGAAAGTCTTTGACATCAACATAAGGCAGGATTACTACTCGAGGTCTCTTGTGGAGAACTCTCTTTACAGGGCGGACATACTGAAGCTCAATGAAGACGAGTTTCCGCTTCTGCAGAAGATGCTCAATCTTCCGGAAGACCGTGAAAAGGCTGTCGGGGAACTTATCGTACAATACAGCCTGAAGGAGGTCATCTTCACGCAGGGGGCCACAGGCAGCGCCATTTTCGATGCATCGGGGCTGCTGTCTGGCCTTCCTACACCGAAAGTGGAGGTAGCTGACACCGTCGGGGCCGGTGACTCGTTCACGGCTTCATACATTGCCGCGCGGCTTGCAGGAAAGACCGTTTCGGAGGCCCACGCCCTTGCAGTTGAGGTCTCGGCTTATGTATGCACCTGCCACGGCGCCATCAATCCCCTGCCCCCAGCCCTTCTCAGCCGTATTTGAGAAGGATGCCAAAAAGCGCTTTTCAGTCAGACACTCTTAAAAAAGTTTCTATATTTGCACGTCAAACAGTGCTGATATGGAAAACATCTGGATAATATTCATACCGTTTCTGGGGACTGCGGTCGGTGCAGCCTGCGTGTATTTCATGAAAGACGGAATCAACCTCCGTCTGGAAAGCGCCCTGTCGGGATTTGCCGCAGGGGTGATGGTGGCCGCTTCGGTCTGGAGCCTTCTCATCCCCTCGATGGACCAGGCGGGCCATATGGGCGGATGGTCGTTCGTCCCTGCCGTAGCGGGGTTCTGGGCGGGAGTCCTGTTCCTTCTGCTTCTTGACCACATCATCCCGCACCTCCACAACAACGGCACCGAAGATGAGGGACCCTCAAGCAGGCTCGGCCGCACTGCCAAGCTCGTTCTCGCAGTCACGCTCCACAACATCCCGGAAGGAATGGCCGTGGGCGTCACATTTGCAGGATGGCTCACAGGAAGCGCCTCAATCACAATGTCCGGTGCACTTGCCCTTGCCATCGGAATAGCAATCCAGAACTTCCCGGAAGGCGCAATCATATCGATGCCGCTGAGGTCCTCCGGAGCATCAAGACACAGATCCTTCGGCTACGGCCTGCTTTCGGGCATAGTGGAGCCGGCAGGTTCGGTCCTTACCATACTTCTCGCCTCGGCAATCGTCCCGTATATGCCTTATCTGCTCAGCTTTGCAGCCGGAGCAATGCTGTATGTGGTTGTGGAAGAACTGATTCCGGAGATGTCAAGCGGACACCATTCCAATGTGGGCACAATCATGTTCGCAGCCGGATTCTCACTGATGATGGCCCTTGACGTCGCGCTGGGTTAGCCGGTAATATCGAGCTCCGCGAGCAGATACTCCATATCGGCATACTCTTTTTCAGTATCCAGAGGACATAACAGTAACTGTCGGCTTCAGCTATAAACAGAGCCGGCCGGCAAGTCTGTAATGGGCTTCCCGGCCGGTTTTTCATATTCCGCGCCTTTCGGAAGAGGCACGAAACTATTTCACGGTATTCTTGTAATTGAACCACTTTGAGCTGACGGACGCCGTGGACACGGCACCTTCACCGAGCCTGAGCCTGTAGTCAAAGTGCTTTGTCCTCATGGCAGGAGAGAACTTGTAGGTGCGGTTGCAGACAACGGCAAAGATGACGTCGTTGGCAGGAGTCTTGCCTTCAAGAGACACCATGCAGTCCCCGCTTTCAAACGGTTCGGCATAGACAGGACTTCCGTCCTTTGTCCTCCAGCACAGCTGGCATACCATATTCTTTTCTTCGAGAGGGTCAAAGGAGATCGTGACCTTGCTACCGCTTACCTTGATAGGGATGATGTTGGCACCGGACCATCCCGGAAGAGTTCTTTTCTCAGGTACAAGCCATCCGTCATCACCCTCTTCCGTCACTACGTACGGGGTCATCCTCCACGGGTCGCATTTGCTGCTGCCCTCGGAAGCCACATTTGTATTGAAATAGCTGTTCTCGAGCCTCAGGAGGGCATCGGAATAAATGCCCAGGTCGGCAAGGCAGATGCGGGAACGGTATTCGAGGATCATTCTCTGCAGCTGCTCCTCTCCGAGCTGCGAAGCAAACGCATCAAGCAGGTACCCCTTGCAGTTTTCCCAAATCCATTTGATGGAACCGTCTCCGAGACTTACTTCAAGGAATGAAGGGAAGATCTCGGAATACTGGATGCCTCCGAGGATGTTGCGGCTGTCTCCCGTGATCGTATCCATCCAGTTCGGGGAGCCCCAGCTGCCGTCAGTCCTCCATCCTCCGTAACACTCAATCGGGATGAAAGGTGCCAGTGCAGTGCCCGCTGCAAGCCATCCGAAATCGATGTCGGAAGCGCCCAGATTGTATTTTCTGATGGTCATTGCCTTCTGCAGCCAGGTATTGCAGCCTTCGTGGAACCAGCTTATCTTCTTGCCGGCCGGACGCGATGAGAAAAGGCAGTGGATGCCTTCGTGGACCACTCCGTCAGTGTGATAAACTATGTCATTGTATTTGCATCCCGGGTCAAAACAATAGACGGGATAGTAGGACAGCAGGAGCATCGGATATTCCTTGCCTCCGTCATAGACAGAGCCCTGCCAGCCTCCGGTAGCGGTATTGGGTTCGGAGTCAGTGCTGAGTCCCGAGCCGTAGAGATAGACGGCGCTGCGGTAGCCTTCCATTGCATTCCTGTCAGGAAGCCATCCCATCTCCTCACGCATAAAGGCAAAATCTTCATTGAGCCTTGCAAGCATATTCTTTGCGGCCTCCTCATTTTCCTTCACAAGCGCATTGGCGTCCGGTCCCTGGACGAAGGTGAACCACCTGTCATCATACCTCCACGCCTCACCCTTTACGGCTCCCGTCATGTTCTTCTGTGGCATCTGGGGCATTTCATAGTCCTGAAGGAAATCGTAGTCAATGTTCTCATAGGACGGCCAGACGGAAAATGTCTCCGCCAGGGTGACATCTTTCTGTTCATCTGCGTTTTCCTGCTTGCCGCAGGCCGGGATGGCAAGGGCTGCCATCAAAGCATAAAATGTTCTCTTGTACATGGCTATTGTCATTAATGATTAGTTAGTAATTGGTTTGGTCTAAAAAAATCTTCAGAAATTCTCGGAAACACTTCCGGCTTCCTCACAGGAGTTTTTCAAAGCCGATGCGCACTTTGTTGACCGGAAGGATAACGGTCCCGCACCTTGTGAAGCCTGACTGCAGCAGAAGACGGATCATCGCAGCATTGTCTTCACGGGTGTCAATCCTGAAGGATTTGAAACCCCGTTCAACTGCAAGCTCTTCCACGCTGCGGATAAACTCCTTTGCCAGTCCCCTTCCCTGCCACTGCGGAGAGACCGCCAGACGGTGCACGACCACAAACGGGAGGTCGCCCAGCCACTGTCCGTCAGTTATCCCCGCGTAAGCAGGCTCACCGGTGAAAATGACTGCACCATATGCCACAGGGCCGCTTCCCGGGTCGAGGACATAGGCACAACCGTTATCGATGTCACGCTTGACGTCGCGCGGCAAAGGGTAGTCGGCAGTCCACTGGTCGCGTCCCTCGCGCCACATCTTTTCCCTCGCATCGCTGAGAACCCGGTAGCACGACTGCACCTCCAGCGCACCTGCGTTCCTGAATACCGGTGCCGCCATATCAGTCCACAAAACGGTATTTCGACGGGTCCCTCGGTTTCGCCTCAGGCTCCTCGAGAGGGTAGCCGAATCCCACACACAGTACAAGGGAATACCCCTCGCTGAAATCGAGCCTGTCCATCACCTTGCGCACAAGAGGGTTGGCCTGTACTTCAGGAGTCCCGTCAAGGAATCTCACCGGGCTTCCGAGGCAGATGGAACCCACGCCCATCGACCAGGCGGACAGTATCATGTTCTCGGCAAGCAGGCCGCAGTCAATCAGGGAGAAATCATAGCTGTTGTCCCTTGCTATGAACACCATCACAGGGGCGCCCCTGAAGCAGTCCCTTGCCATCGGCATTTCCGGATTGGCTGCCGCCATAGCCTCCCTGAATTCCTCAAGAGTGGCCGGATTGTCAACCACCCTGATTTCCCAGGACTGCCTGTTCTGGCCGTTCGGGGCATTGATCCCGGCATTGAGAATCACTTCCATGGTATCCCTCGCCACAGGCACCTGCTTGTAATTCCTGATGCTTCTGCGGGTCATGATAACATCTTCGACAACCTGCGACTTTGTCTGCAGGGGCTGTCCCTGGCCGCAGGATACGGCGGCCAGCGCTGTTGCCAATATAGACATAAACTTGTTCATAATATCAAATAATCAAAAGATATAATCTGTTTGGGGCTGCCGCATCCGTTCATTCATATCACATTGCGGACAACGGACACAAACGGCATCACAACACATCCGCAAGGCCATACATTCCGGTACTGTGTGAACCCTTTACGAGGATCAGTGCCCCGTCGGGCCTGCAGGAGGAAAGATGTTCCGACAGGGCTTTTGCAGAAGGAAAGAAACGTGCATCCTTCAGCTGCGGGACTTCATCTCTTGCGGCGGCAAACTCCTGTCCGACAAAATACGATTCAACCCCCATTGAGGCTACTTTCGAAAGTATCGCGCTATGGGCCGAACGCGAAGCGCTGCCGAGTTCCTTCATATCCCCGAGCATCACAATCTTCCGCTCCCCCTCCATCTGCGCAAAGTTGTCGAGGGCGACATTCATCGACGAGAGATTGGCATTGTAGGCATCCACGACAAGGACATTCCTTTCCGTACGGACCATCTGTGACCTTCCGTTTGAAGGCACATACGCAGAAATCGCCTCTATAGCTTCAAACAGGCTTACACCGAAATGGAGTCCTACCTCAATGGCAGCGAGCACATTGGGCGCGTTGTAAGAGCCGACAAGGCGGGTTTCAAGCACCGGGAGACAGTCTGAAAGGGTTTCTCCCTGCACCCCGTAATTCTCCGGAATCGCCATCCTCAGGTATGGGTGCGAGGCATCTGCAGGCAATACCATGCTTTCCGAAACCGACATTCCGTAACCCTTTACGGCAAGGCCGGGACGCTCCGCGGCCATCTCCACAAGGTCCCTGTTGTCAACATCCACGAATGCAAGACCACCGTGGGCACACAGATAGTCATACAGTTCCCCCTTCGTCTTCTTTACCCCGTCAAAACTGCCGAATCCCTCGATATGGGCTACTCCTACATTTGTAATAAGCCCCATATCAGGCTGGCTGACAGCCACAAGCGACTCAATGTCCCCGGGATGGCTCGCGCCCATCTCGATGACGGCTATTTCCGAGTCCGGAGTAATGCGAAGCACGGACAGCGGCACACCTATTTCATTGTTGAAATTGCCTTCGGTTGCCGTTACCCTGAACTTTGAAGAAAGCACTGCACGGACAAGCTCCTTGGTGGTAGTCTTTCCGTTGGTCCCCGTAAGACCCACGACAGGAAGTCCCTCGCGGACGTGCCTGCGGTGATATGCAGCGAGATGTTTAAGGGCCGCAAGGGTGTCCGGAACGGCAATATACCTGTCCCCTGCACCGGCAAACGCCGAGCCCTCTTCAACGACAGAATATGCGGCTCCTGCCTCCAGAGCCATGGAAGCAAATGCATTGCCGTCAAAATTTTCTCCCTTCAGGGCAAAAAACAATTCTCCTCCGCGGATTGTACGGCTGTCTGTAGTGACACCTGTGCAGCTGCGGAATATTTCATACAGTTTCTCTGTTTCCATACCGACGCATGCTATTTAGTCCCCGTGGATCCGAATCCGCCCTCTCCCCTTTCGGTGCTGTCGAGGACTTCAACCTCGTCCCACTCCACTTTTTCATATTTTGCCACAACCATCTGGGCAATCCTTTCTCCCGGATTGATTGTAAACGGTTCGTTGGAAAGATTGACAAGATTGGTCCTGAGTTCTCCGCGATAGTCGGCATCTACCGTGCCCGGAGAGTTCAGGACTGTAATGCCGTGCTTGACAGCAAGACCGCTTCTTGGACGGACCTGGCACTCATATCCTGCCGGAAGGGCAATATAAATCCCGGTCGGGACGAGGGCACGTTCAAGCGGACCGAGCGTGAGAGGCTCCTGGATATTGGCTCTCAAATCCATTCCTGCAGACTGCCCGGTCGCATATGCAGGACAGGGATAAGCAGATTTGTTTACAATTTTTACTTTCATAAAATATTGTGCTATAGAAAGTTATCACTATTTTGGCGCCACCTTGTACATCACGGCCGCAATAATGGCATAGAGGAAGTTGGGCAGCCAGATTGCAACTGCGGGAGGCAGCGCCCCCGTATAGACGAACATCTGGCTGAAACGCATGAAGAAGATGTACGAGAAACTCAGCGCAATGCCTATTGCAAGGTTCCATCCGATGCCTCCCCTCTTTTTCTTTGACGAAAGCGCGACTCCCATCAATGTCAGAATGAAAGCTGATACAGGGAGCGAGAAACGGTTGTGAAGCTCAATCTGCGAGTACTTGACATTGGCGTCACCCCTCATCTTCTGGACTTCAATAAGCTCAAGCAGCTCGGACTGGGTAAGATTCTCCACAGTGCTCTTCTTGCGGTAGAAGTCGGTGATATTGAGGCTGATTACTGTATCCTTCTCCGAACCGGTGACGACATTGTCCTGAAGCACTCCGTCCTCGAAACTGCGGATATAATATTTCTTGAGCCTCCAGGCGCTTGCAGTGCTGTCCCATACGGCGCTTTCTGCGTGGAGTTGAGACACAAGCTTGTTGTCGGAGATTGTCTCGAGCGTGAAGCCGTAGGCGGTATTGTTCCATTTGCTGAATGACTCTACAGTCACGAAAAGGCCCGGGGAAAGCTGGTAGTGGACATTGTGGTCGGCAGTCTTGTTGCTGTGGTGCCTGTCATACTTTGCCTCAAACTGGTTTCTCTGCAGGTTGGCCTTCGGGATAACCCACAGATTGAGCGACAGCGACAGGAGGGCAATCACGGTGGCGGAGAACACATACGGGACCATCATCCTGTGGAACGACACTCCGCAGGAGAGGATTGCCACGATTTCGGAATTGGCGGCGAGGCGTGACGTGAAGAATATGACCGTAATGAACACGAACAGGGGGCTGAACATATTCACGAAATACGGTATGAAATTCATATAGTAATCGAAGACTATTGCCTTGAGCGGCGCCTGTCTCTGCACAAAGTCATCCACCTTCTCGCTGATGTCGAAGATGATGACGATTCCGATGATGAGGAGAAGGGCAACGAAGAATGTTCCCATGAACTTCCCCACTATGTATTTGTCGAGTTTCTTTGGTCTCAGGTCCATTTCATTAGAGCCTTGTCATTATTCTTTTCACGGTCACGTCCTTCCAGGAGCTGAAGTCCCCTGCCATGATGTGCTCGCGCGCGGCGCGCACAAGGTCGAGATAGAATGAAAGGTTGTGCTCGCTCGCAATCATTGCCGCAAACATCTCCCCGCTCACGAAAAGATGCCTCAGGTATGCCTTGGTGTAGTATCTGTCCACAAATGAGGAGCCGCTTTCGTCCAGGGGGGAGAAATCGCTCTCCCATTTTTTGTTGCGCATATTCATGATGCCGTTCCACGTAAAGAGCATTCCGTTGCGGCCGTTTCGGGTAGGCATCACGCAGTCGAACATATCCACTCCCCTTGCGATGCCCTCGAGAAGGTTCGCCGGGGTGCCGACGCCCATCAGGTATCTCGGCCTGTCGTCGGGGAGGAGAGGGCACACAAGCTCGAGCATACGGTACATCTCGCCTGTAGGCTCGCCTACGGCAAGTCCCCCGATGGCATATCCTTCACGGTCAAACTTGAGGGCATGCTCCACGGCCTGCTTGCGGAGTTCGGGATAAATGCATCCCTGGATTATCGGGAAAAGCGTCTGTGAATATCCGTAGAGGGGCTCGGTTTCGTCAAAATGCCTTATGAAACGCTCGAGCCAGTTCTGTGTGAGGGCGAGGGATTTCTTTGCATAGTCGAATGTGGCGTCACCCGGGCAGCACTCATCGAGGGCCATCACAATGTCGGCACCTATGATCCTCTGGGTATCAACGTTGTTCTCAGGGGTAAATGTATGCCTGGATCCGTCGATATGGGACGCGAATGTACAACCTTCGGGCGTAAGCTTCCTTATTGGGGAAAGCGAAAATACCTGGAAGCCGCCGCTGTCCGTCAGGATCGGACGGTCCCATCCAATGAATTTGTGCAGTCCTCCGGCAGCGCGGAGTATGTCAAGTCCCGGACGGAGATAAAGATGATATGTGTTGCCAAGAATGATTTCTGCCTTCACGTCCTCCTTGAGATCCCTGTGATACACGCCCTTTACCGATCCTACGGTACCTACCGGCATGAAGATCGGCGTCTGTATCGTCCCGTGGTCAGTGGTTATGATGCCGCACCTGGCGGATGACTGCGGGTCCTGTCTGATTTTCTGAAATCTCATTGCATTTTTTATTCAAACTTCAAAGATAATCAAACTCATCGAAAAAAAGTTTAATTATATTTGCATAATTTCACGATTCAAACAAATAATCACAATAATGAAAAACAATTCCGTCACACTTAAGCTGATACTGATGAACTTCCTCGAGTTCGCAGTATGGGGTGCATATCTCACCTCAATGGGCAGTTTCCTCGCCAACGCGGGAATGGGCAAACAGATCTGGCTGTTCTTTGCGACCCAGGGGTTTGTATCCATCATCATGCCTGCCCTGATCGGCATCATCGCCGACAAATGGATTCCGGCCCAGAAGGTACTCTCACTGTGCCACGGTATTGCCGGAGCCGCAATGCTCGCAGCCGGACTCTATGCAATGAAGGCAGGTGCCGGCATCCAGTTCGGACCGTTCTACACTCTCTACACAATCAGCGTAGCCTTCTTTATGCCGACCATCGCAATCGCCAATTCCGTTGCCTACAACGTGCTTGAAAAAGCGGGGAAGGACCCGGTCAACGACTATCCTCCAATCAGGGTATTCGGCACCATCGGATTCATCTGCAGCATGCTGTATGTCAACTTCATGAAAGGCGGGGACGGCATCCAGTTCCAGCACACCTACAACCAGTTCCTCGTATCGGGCATCCTCGGCATAGTCCTCTGCCTCTACGCGCTGACCCTTCCGGACTGCCCTTGCAAACCTTCTTCCGAGGGCAACCAGTCGCTTGCCGACAGTCTCGGCCTTACAGCATTCAAACTGTTCAAACAGAAGAACTTTGCAGTATTCTTCATATTCTCCCTGCTTCTCGGTGCAGCGCTTCAGATCACCAACGGATATGCCAATACATTCATCACATCCTTCAAGGAAATTCCGGAATATGCCAATGCCTGGGGTGCACGCAACGCCAATGCCCTCATCTCCATCAGCCAGATTTCAGAGGCTCTCTGCATACTGTTCATCCCGTTCTGCATGAAGAAGTTCGGCATCAAGAACGTTATGCTCATCGCAATGTTCGCGTGGGTGTTCCGTTTCGGATTTTTCGGGCTCGGCAACCCGGGAGGCGGAGTCTGGCTCTTTGTCCTCTCCTGCATCATCTACGGATTCGCCTTCGACTTCTTCAACATTTCCGGCTCGCTATATGTCAATGACAATACCGACGAGAGCATACGCTCCAGCGCACAGGGACTGTTTATGCTCATGACCAACGGGCTCGGTGCCGCCATCGGTACCTGGGTGGCAGGACTCGTTGTAAACCACTTTGTCTATAATGCCGCCGAGCCGAGCTGGTCAACAGCCTGGTACATATTTGCAGCCTATTCGCTTGTAGTCGGAATCCTCTTCGCTATCCTTTTTGAGGATCCCCGCAAGAAGCAGGCCCGATAATCCCGAGTTTCACAAGGAGGGCCTCCGGCTTCGGATCACGCCCCCTGAACCTGCGGTACAAGATTTCTTCATCCTCGGACGATCCCCGTTCGAGGATGTTTTTTCTGAACGCCCCTGCTGCCTCACGGCTGAACACCCCTTTTTCTTCAAAAAGGGAAAAGGCATCAGCCTCAAGAACTTCCGCCCATTTGTAGCTGTAGTAACCGGCCGAATATCCCCCGGAGAATATATGCCCGAAAGAAGGGCTGATTGCAGTCCCGGCAATATGCGGAAGCGTAGCATAAGGTCCGAGAACCCTCATTTCAAACTGTTCGACACTCTCATCCGCCTCCGCACCCGCAGTATGCCAGGCCATATCCAGTATTCCGAAATGGAGCTGGCGCACCTGCTGGTATCCGGACTGGAAATTTTTTGCCCTGACTATCTTGTCAATATATTCCTGCGGCATCGCCTCACCGGTCAGGTAATGCCTGGCAAAAGTGGAAAGGAACTCCTTTTCATATGCCCAGTTCTCCATTATCTGGGACGGGAGCTCCACAAAGTCCCTTGCAACCGAAGTCCCGCACTGCGAAGGATACCTCCCCCTGGAAAGCATTCCGTGCAGCGAATGCCCGAACTCATGAAGGAATGTTTCAAGCTCCCTGTGGGTAAGCAGCGACGGGGATTCAGCAGAAGGCTTGGAGAAATTGGTCACAATGCTGATGAACGGACGGCAGTCGGTGTCACCCTCCATATACTGCTCCCTGAAGGCTGTCATCCAGGCCCCTCCCCTTTTTCCCTCACGCGGGAAGAAGTCGGCGTAGAAAAGGGCAAGATGCTCCCCACTTTCATCCCTTACCTCATAGACAATGACATCGGGATGATAGACAGGTATATCATCGCGGCGGATGAACGAAAGCCCGTACAGCCTTGTGGCAAGTCCCAGGACTGCATCTATGCAGTCTTCCAGCCGGAAGTAAGGCTTCAGTTTCTGCTCGTCAAAATCATAGCATGCCAGCCGGTATTTTTCCGACCAGAAGGAAAAGTCCCACGGCATTATCCTGTCTCCCTCAAAGCCGTGTCCTGCTGCAAATCTTTCCAGTTCATCCATTTCCCTTCTTGCCTTCGGAAGAGAAGGAGCCATCAGCGACTCGAGGAAACGGTCCACATTTTCCCTGCTCCCTGCCATACGGTTCTCAAGGGCATAGTCGGCATATGTGGAATAGCCCAGAAGCGCAGCAATCCTCGCCCTGATGTCAACAATCCTTTTCAGCACGGCGGTATTGCCGTTGGGCGAAGAAAGGCAACGGGAGTTGTATTCCATATACATCCTCTCACGAAGGTCACGCCTTTCGCTGTATTTGAGAAACGGCATATAGTCCGGCGCATTCAGCGTGAACACCCATCCGTCCATATTCCTTTCTGCTGCATTCTGCCTTCCGGCACTGACAAGATAGCCAGGAAGTCCCGCCAGGTCATTCTCATCGGTCAGGTGCAGCACAAATGCATTGGTCGCCTTGAGGACATTGTTGCCGAACTGGAGCTCCAGCAGTGAGAGTTCTTCGCAGAGGGAGGCATATTCACTGCGCGCCTCACCCTGCAGGGAGGCCCCGCTTCTGACAAACCCCCTGTAGCAGTCATCAAGAAGCTTTTTTTCACTCGTTCCCAGTCCTTCAGGAGGATTGTCATACACCTGCCTGACACGGTTGAAAAGGGTCTCGTTGAGGCTCACATACATACCGAATTCGGTCAATTTGGGAGAAATCTCTTCTGCAATCGCCTGCATGCGGTCATCCGACTCCGCTTCAAGCAGATTGAAGAATATGTTTTCCACATTCTGAAGGTCCCTTCCAGCATATTCGAGAGCAACAACCGTATTGTCAAATGCCGGGGGCATCGGGTTGGATGCAATGGCATCGATTTCAGCCTTTCCCATTCTTATGGCCTCTTCAAAAGCGGGAATATAATGTTCTTTCTCAATAAGATCGAAACGCGGCGCCCCGAAAGGAGCATCCGTTTTTTCAAGCAATGGATTCATATGATACTGTCTTTCTTTTGACAAAGTTCAAGTCCCGCATTTGCAGGACACTATTGTTTCAGTGTGCAAAGTTAGCAATCTTCACTGTATTTTTGAGTCAGGGCATTGCATACCGGCTGTCGCCGATGCTGTTCTCCTGTCGTCAATGCTGTTCACTTGTTGTTGTCAGTGCCGTTCACCTATTGTCAATGCCGTTTATTCATACTGCCGGCCGGTTGGCATCCGGCAAGCGGGGCGGATACTGCCCTGTGGATGTTGAATATTTTGGTTTCGCTGCGGAAATACCTGATATCGAAGCATGACACCTCGGTGTGGCCTCGTATTTTAGCTGATGAAGTGATCACTTCATGATTGAATCCCAGTGCCCCGAGTTCAGCATTGCCGATACTCGTTATCTCCATGGTCAGAAGACCTTCAAGTATTGAATAATTCCTGTCCAGTATGGAAAGGATCTTCATTCTGGACTTTGAGGAACCGGCTTCCCTGTTGTGGTAACGCGCCCTGCACGAAACCCCGCAGAATTTCTTGTCAGAGCGTCCATATATTATCTCGTCCCCGCACTCGAGACAGCGCGGATGCTCTTCCTTTATCTTGTACTTCTTTGCCATTGACACAATAATATTGAAGTTCCATAAGACACGTTCAAGACCACGAGGGTTGTGCCGCCTGCGCATCTTGAACCAGACCCTGCAAAGAAGGGGAAAACGGAGCAATGTTCCAATAGTATTATCTGATGATAAACAGAAATGTACGAATCTTTATCCGGTGGCAGAGTAAAAATTCGTACAAAATATGCGCAGATTATTTTACCATATACTTAATGCAACAAAATGATGCTTTTATTTGCCGTGCCGTCCGGCGCGCAGGCGGCCGACAACAATTACAAACAACAAAACAACTTGCTATGGAACAGATCAACAGAATTGAAATCCGCGGAAACGTGGGCAGTATCAGGATCCAGAATTTTGAGGACACACAGGCAGCCAACTTCTCTGTAGTCACAAACTATATGTACAAGTCCAAGTCGGGAGAAGCCGTCATCGAGACTACCTGGTTCAACGTATGCGCCTGGAGGAACGGCAATATGCCTAAAGACCTGGCGGACATAAAGAAAGGCTGTGTAGTCCATGTTACCGGAAGGGTAAGGGAAAGGGAATACACGGCTAATGACGGAAGCATCAAGAGGATAACCGAAGTATTTGCAAACAGCGTCGAGATTGTTTCCGAAATGGACAAGGTCAAATGATGAAGAAAGATGAAAAGGGTTTCGCTTGTATTGATTGTGCTATGCGTTGCAGGATGTTCCGCACAACGCAAGCTTGAGAACATCACGCGCAGCGATTTGCGTGCAAGGCTTGCAGTGGCCGATGACAGGGAACTTCCTGAAATCGGCCTGACACCTGCCGGTGGCGGCGATACCCTGTCGGTAGAAGACGGGGACGGGAAAAAAGTCCTTATCATGAAGGCAGTAAGGGACGAAGATGGGGAAATGGTGGCTACGGATGTAATTGCACCTGCCAGGGTAGTGTCGAGGTTCAGGAATGTGGCGGAAAGGCACGGAAAGGTGGACCTGGTCTTCGATGTGATTGTCCCGGCCCCGCTGCAGGACAGCCGCTGGCAGCTGAGGTTCTTCCCCGTTCTCCATATGATGGGCGACAGTCTGGAGCTTGAGCCCGTAATCATCACCGGCAGGGATTTCCGCAAGGCGCAGCTGCGAGGTTACGAGCAGTACGGGAAATTCATTTCATCGATTATTACCGATTCGGCCAGATTTCTTTATATCCACCAGCTGGAAGTATTTCTGGAAAGGAACCTGCCTCAGATCTACCGGTTCCGGGATGACACTTCGCACGTATGCGACGAGGAGTTCTATTCCGGATATGGTATCAATGAAAGGATGGCTGTCGAGCATTACACGAAATCTCTTCTGCTGAAACACAACCGCAGGAAAGAGGCAAAAAAAGACGTGATGTTCGGCAAATATGTCAAAAACCCCATTGAGACCGACGGTCTGAGGCTTGATACCGTCATTGCCGGAATCGGCGATGATGTCATCTACCGGTATGTCCAGACAATTAAGGTCAGACCCGGATTGAAAAAGGCTGTCATAGAGCTTCCGGGAGAAATCCGGGACAAGGACAGGGTTATCTACCATATCCCTCCGGGCGATCCGCTTACGTTCTATATCAGTTCGCTCAGCACCCTGATGGATGAGAGGAAGAGATATGTCTCAAAGGTTGTGAGCCGACGCGTAGAGGACAACACCTTCTGCTATATCGAATTTCCTTCAGGAGATGACAAAGTGGATCCCGGTCTCGGAGATAACCGGAAATCAATATCAACCATCAGGAAGAACCTCATCTCACTTCTTGAGAACAGGGAGTACGATATGGATTCGATACTTGTCAGTGCCTGGTGCTCTCCTGAAGGGGATCAGCGCTACAACTCCAGGCTTTCACAGGCAAGGGCAGAGAGCGTATCCGCCTTCTTCCGGGACTTCCTGTCAAGACGCAGGGATTCTCTTGAGATTGAAGACGGAGTCCTTATGGATATGGCAGGAAATGTCACCAGACGAAGCGGAAACGCAATCCGTTTCCTGTCCAGAAGCAATGGTGAGAACTGGCCGATGCTTGACAGCGCCGTCAAGAGGGACAGTATCCTGACCCCGGAGCAGAAGGAGGACTATTTTGCCATATCCGAAAGCCACGGCAATCAGGATGAGAGGGAGGAAGCAATGTCCTTACGGCCATACTACAGATACCTCAGGGAGAAAATCTATCCTTCGCTGCGGACAGTCAGATTTGATTTTTACCTCCACCGCAAAGGAATGGTTAAGGATACTGTCCACACGACGGAGCTTGACACTGTCTATATGAACGGCCTGCAGGCATTGAAGGACCTTGACTACAAAGAAGCAGCAACAAGACTTCGTCCTTACAAGGACTTCAACACAGCCCTGGCATACTGTGCACTCGACTACAACGCCAGTGCACTTGAAATACTGGAAAACCTCGAGAAGACGGACAAGGTTCTTTATATGCTTGCCCTCATCCACAGCCGGAGGAATGAAGATGAAAAGGCCGTGATGTATTACAGGCAGGCCTGTGAAAAGAATCCGTCACTTGTCAGCAGAGGCAACCTGGACCCGGAAATATCAACTCTTGTTGACAGATACGGGCTTGACAGGCAGCAAAACCGTCTGGCAGCCCCCTGAATGCATTGTAACAAAGAATCCATTTAAAAACCAAACAATTATTTTATCAACAGCTATGAAAACAAATTTTATCATTATGATGGCTGCACTTGCCGTCGCAATGACATCCTGCAACAAATTCATCAACGAAATGCTTCAGCCGGAACCGGGCGGGACAGGGACTATATTCATTGACATTTGCCGAACCTCATCGGATTCGGACACAAAGGCAGTGACAACCTATACGGATGTCAAGGCCTATGAGGGAAATGTCAACAATGTCCAGGTATTTGTCTTTGACAAAACGACCGGACTGATCCATTATTACAAGGATCTCGGGACAGGCACATCCTGCTCGGCCAACATTCCGACAGGCCATAAGACAGTTTGGGCTGTTGTAAACGGTCCGGATCTCAAGAGCATAAAGACTGTGACGGAACTGCAGGACTACGCACTCGACCTTACGGCCAACAGCACGGATGAAGCCAAAGGATTCATAATGAGCGGATACAAAGAACTCAACCTCGGGACAGGCAACCAGGCCATAAGCATTGAAGTATCGAGGCTGGTGTCGAGAGTAGCCCTTGTCGGCATAAAAAACAGTATTCCGCCTGCATACGGAGCGCTTGTAATCCAGAGGGTATTCCTTGCCAATGTAGTTGCAAACCAGAATATTGCAGGGACGGCTTCCGCAACTAAATGGTACAATCAGGAGGGGCGTGCCGACGAGGCTGCACGCAATTCCGCCCATATCATTGACGGGACCACATACAAGGCATCCGCAGAGTCACTTACCTACAGAAACGCCGGTGCTTCGAGCATTGCGAACGGCAGTGAGATGGGTTCCCTGTCAGGCTCACCGTATCTGTTCTACACATTCCCCAACAGTTCCACCACTACCGGAAACGGATTCAATACCACAATGGCAGCGCAGAGAAGCGTTCTTGTGATTGCAGCCACACTGAACGGCACACTGAACTATTATCCGATAGTACTCGACAATGCAATACTTGAGAGGAACAAGACCTATACCGTCGGGGTGGAGATTACCGGATTCGGCTCCACCGACCCCAACAAACCGGTGGAAAAGGGCTCGATGGACATTTCAATCAGCGTAAGCGGATGGCTTTCCGGGGCCTCATATGAGGAGGTCATCTAATCCGTACCGGCCATGAAACCGACAGTCATAAAAGCGGTTCTGTTTGCAGCGGCGCTGGCTTCCTGTTCCATCAAGGAGGACCGGCACGACTGCCCGTGCGTCCTGGAGATAGATTTTTCCGAGTGTCCGCTATACAAAGAAGCGATGACGCTGCAGGGATGGAGGGAAGATGCCGTCTGTTTCTCGGAAAACATTGTCCCGGGAGAGCTGGAAAGAGGAATATTCAAATCGAAGATTGGAAAAGGGACTTTGGAATATATTGCCTGTTCCCCGCTTGAGGATTCTTTTCTTGACGGATGCTGCGTGATTATCCCTGCCGGCAAACAGTCGGATCCGCTGTTCGCCTGTTCGGCCACAGTGCATGCCCTGGGTGAAACTGCATCCGACACGGTCCGTCTTCACAAGCAGTTCGCGGATATGACTGTCTCTTTCGGAAAGCAGAACGGTGTGGATTCGGACATCACATCAATCACAGTCACTGCCACAAGCAAAGGAATTGACCTTAGGACCCTTACACCTGTAGAGGGCAAATTCAGATGCAATTCTGCCGGGGAAAACGGCTTTTTCAAAGTCAGGCTTCCGAGGCTTTCTGACGGCAGGATTGTAATTGACACCTACACCGGAGAAGGCTTCCTCAAAAGATTTGAATTGGGAGAACCGGTCAAGTCTTCAGGATTTGACTGGTCGGCAGAAGACCTTGACGATTTATGGATTGACTACGATTTCGGCAGATCCGAAATCACTGTTGAAATTGTTTCCTGGAGGGAAGGATATGAGATTACAGAGATTATTTAGCATGGTATCATCCGCCTGCCTTGTCGCAACAGGCTGTATGCAGACGGAAAAGGACCCGGTCTCCGACCTTTATCCGCTGGACATCTGCATAGAGGATTGCAGCGGCTATTCATCAGGGCCGGACAGTTCGGAAGCGGAATACGGGAATGAAGTCTCCACACGGGGAGATGCCGTCAGCATCTCCCCCGATATTGCCGGCAATGTGTTCATTGCGGTATATGACGGTTCCGGAAGGCTTGAGACAACCGGATATTGGGACGGCATTGGAAGCGACATGACACTGCTTGTTGACAGAAGTTGCAGCCATACGGTCCTTGCATACGGCAATTTCGGGGACAGGTCAGCCCTCCAGCAGATTTCACTGGATGATGCCCTGCAGGAAGAATACCTGTTTTCCTGGGACAAACTCCAGGCCGGCGGATGTCCCATGGTCGCTCGTGCAAGCCTGTCCAAAGGAGCTTCAGACCTGGCTTTACGGCTTGAAAGGATACTGGCAAAAGTCACTTTCCGCCTTGACAGCAACTTCCCTGAAGGAATGCTTTTCAGCTTTGACCGCGTCAGTGTGATGAATACCAACTCAAGAGTCAGTCTGTTCGGTTCTTCCGCCGCGCAATCGGCTGATGATATTATCTCCGGCGATTACACCGTGACCCTTTCCGACCCCATGGTATTCTATCTTCCGGAAATCTCCAGGGAAGCCTGCTTCCTTCCAACACGGATCCATACAGAAAAAACAGGGATGAACTTGTGTCTGCCGGAGCAGATCCTGACCTGTGCTCGTATATGGATGTTGTCCTGGATCAGCAGGACACATACGGGGTGTCCGGGAAAAGGCGGTTCCGCTTCTATCTCGGTGGGGACAATGTCGGCAACTTTGATGTAAGACGCAACTGCAACTACACGGTAAGCCTGTCGCTTACAAGTGACGGGGTGAACCTGTCGGACAATTGGAAAGTGGACAATTCTGACCTTGAAGATACAAGAGTCCTGAGTTTCACCAAAGACAATTACAATGTAGTTGCAGGGGCGGATACGGAAATCGGAGTCACATACACTTTTGGAGGATTGGACGACACGGACTACTCATTCTACCAGGCGACCGGCGGATGGGATTTCTATGACAGTGACCCGAGGCTGACGATAAGCAAGGCTTCCGGGAAACTGAAGATAAGGGCGGCTGCCGGAGAAGTCTCCTTAGGCGAAGTCATCCCTCTGAAAATAAAGACTTTTGACAGCATTCACAAGGATCTCTCCCAAGTGACCGTTACTATGTCATCGATTCCTGTATCGTGGGGATCGTTTACCCCGTCCTACATTGCGCAGTCCGGGACATTAACTGCAGTATCAATCCCGTCTGTGCTTGACGGAATATCCTTCAAGGCAGCCTCCGGAAGCGAGAGCCTGATACGTGTGGAAAATCTTTCCGACGGGAAAAGTGCAAAGGTATCCTGCCTCGGCGCAGGGACTGCAGTCATCAGCATTATAGGGAGATCCGGAGACGAGGAGTTTGAAATATGTCAGGAAAGCCTGGGCATCAAGTCTCCTGTCATATCGTGCAAACCTACCGTGGTCCTTCAGGTAAGCGGTGCCAGGACAAGTACGGCGACAGCCTATAAGGATGAAGATGGCAACAGTATGGTGTCAAGCCCGACAAAAGGAAACACTTTCTTTGATCCGGACCTCTATACAGAACTGCTTGTCCCAGTCTTTTCAGGGTCAGCATACGGTTCGGTAACAGCTTTCATAAAAAGCACGGGCACAAGCCTTTATGTCGGATATCTGAACAGGTACGGAATGGATGTGACCAATTATTTCGGAGAGTCGAAAGCCGGAGTGATGACCGTGAAGCCAAAAGGGACGGAAGCAGCCAGGACCGTATCGGCCACGATGTCGGTCTATATCGAAGACCCGTTCCCGGGAGCTTCATCGTCAAGGAGGCTCGGTACCGTCAGCAACAGATGGCACGCCGGACTGGGCGTAATCAGCAATTCCGTGGACATCACATCAACCTCCACGGCAATAACAGGGACAACCGGACTTGTCGCATCATCCTCGCTCCAGACATCATTTACAACGGCTGCTTCGGATTTCAGCCTGACCTATTCCTCTTCTTCAGGCCTGGGCATCAAGCGTAAAAGCGGCACAGCCCCGTCCTACGGAAAGGTAGCCGTGAAGGGGTCGGTACTGAACACCTCGGCAGGCGGAGCCACTACTCCTGTGACAATCGGCTATCTGGATGTGCATCTGATATGCGGCATCGACGGGAAGGCGGTCCAGAGCATTGACTACAATGTCTCGGCAGTCTTTCCCGAGGGAGTGGCAGACGGAAAGGTCGCTGAAATCGGGAACGCCCTGGCAAACTCCGCCATATTTACATACGGCAACTCCGACTCGGCAATCCCCGATCCGGGAAACAGCAGCAGATATGTCTATGACAATGCCCACGATGATACCGGCGACCCCGTATCACCAACAAGTGGAGATTTCGACACCTGGGGTTCCTGGTGCGACCTTGTGGCATACAACAGCTCCACAAGGGCCAAACCCGGAGAAACCATCTACAGGCTGCACGTGGGGCGCAGCGATCTTTCCGGCTGGACCGGAGAGGACGGTACTGCCTATACCATGTTCAAGCCGCAGATAGCAGTTGACATAACCAAGGCCTCGCTTTCCGGCTCTGATGTGGGATACACCGTATCAGGAGACTACCGGTACTACTATCTGAAAGCGGACGAGAAGGGTTACTCGGGCTTGCCTTATGTGATGCTCGGTTTTTACAACGGCAGCTACACATACACCCACGACCCTTATCTGTCATGGGCAGAATGAACGGTATTGCTTACTTTTCGACTGTGATCTTTCCGACCCATTCGCCCCAGCAGCCGTCCTGGACAATCGGGACAGGTTTGCCGTCTAGATTGTCAACATAGACCATTTCCTCAAGGAAGGTATGGGAATGCCCGCCTACGACAAGGTCTATGTTGCGGGTTGCCGCCACAAGCTCCGGATCGCAGAAATCCTCGTTCTCATACCCGAGATGGGAAAGGACGATGACAAGGTCGCACTTCTCTTCATTCTTGAGATAGTCGGCCCACCTGGTTGCAGTCTCTATATCGTCATATTTCGGTATGCGGTCTGCAATATCCCTGCTCACGACCTTGAGTATATCGGTAAGCATACCGAATATGCCGATTTTGTATCCGGCCTTGCGGACAATGGCGTAAGGCTTTACATACTGTCCGAGCCCGATTGACGAAAAGTCATAGTTTGCGCACACGACAGGGCATTCGACGTCCTTTATCCTTTCAGTAAGGTCCTCGATGCCGTTGTCAAACTCATGATTGCCGAGAGTTATGCAGTCATAGCCCATCGCATTTACGGTCGCAACCTCGAGGCTCCCCCCTATCAGGGTATAATAGGAAGTACCCTGATTGAAATCACCAGCATGGAGAAGGAGCACATTGGAAGCGCCCTCCGCCTCGCGGACGCTGTCGATATAGGCAGCCCTTTCGATTACTCCCCCGAGTCCCTGCTCCTCACCGGAGCGGACCGGTTCGAAATGGCTGTGCGTATCATTGACATGCAGGATTACAAGCCTTTGCCTGGGACCCGAGCAGGACACAAGGGCAAGCACTGACAGGACAAACAAACAATATTTTTTGGGCGAAAATATTTCAAAGATTTTCATGTTCGGTTTCATTATGTGAACTCTTTAGTTTTTTGAAGATGACCTAATCTTCAAACACAATCCTGCCGTCGGTACAGTACTCGATCGGCTTTCCGGCAGCAGTGAGGCTGCGCACATAAGGGAGCATCACATCAAGGATGTACTCGTCGAAAATCATGAGGTTGCGGCTGTTCTTTGCAACAGCAATCCCGTCACCACCGTCAAGCAGGAATGATATGGTGGCAACCCCGTAGTAACGGCCCTCTTCAATGGAACGTCCGTCAATCTCCGCAGAGACAAGCCTTCCGTCACGCACCCTGCAGCGCGCTCCCCCGACCGGCTGCCAGCCCGAAGAGGCCAGCTGTTGCAACAGGGCAAGAATATCCTTTCCTGAGAGCTCCAGATAGCAGAGATTGTTCTTGAACGGGAACATGGACATGATGTCGTCGAGAAGCACGTCACCTTCAGGCATATCAACACGGATTCCGCCGAAATTGACTATGCCGAAGCTGACCTTCCTCCCGGACAGTCTTTCTGCTGCGGCCATCAGTGCATCCACAAACCAGTCGGAAAGCTCACACTCCGGCCCGCGGCGGATCATTTCACGGGTAGAATGCGCAATGACCTGCTTCACAGGAGCCATCTGCTCCTGGGCGGCAAGAAGGAGGGAAGCGACCTTCGGTGTCACTCCCCCCTTGAATACCCTGCCGTTGGGCGCGCGATATACCGATTCGCCGTCCATACGCCCGAGGGCCTCGGAGACATTGTCGGCCGTCGAGGCCACCACTCCCGTACGGGAACCGTCCATGACGGTACGTTCCCAGGAAAACTTCTGTGCAGAAGCCTGCAGGCAGACAAGCCCCAGGACAAGCACTGATAAAAAATGTTTCATCCGGAATGAATAACAATAATTATCCGATTATTTCTGCTTCATCCAGTTCCAGAGGTCCTTGAAAGTGGATTTCTTGCCGAACATAAGGATGCCGACCTTGTAGATCTTGGCCGAGAACCACGCAATCAGGATAACGGTACCGACAAGAAGTGCAATTGAAAGGATCAGCTGCCAGGCAGGTACGCCAAGCGGAATCCTTGCCAGCATCACGATAGGAGAAGTGAACGGGATAATCGAACCCCAGAACACGACTCCGCTTTCCGGTGCCTTGAACACATAGATGGCAATGAAGAAGCCGATGAGAAGAGGAATGGTCACAGGGATCTGGAGCTGCTGGCTGTCAGCCTCATTCTCGACTGCAGAACCGATAGCGGCAAACAGGGAGGCGTAGAGAAGGTATCCGAACACGAAGAAGATGACAAAGCATACGATAATCAGACCGTAGTTAAGACCTGAGAGCGTGCCCATGATTGACTGCATCGGCATGGCATCCGTCATCTCCGCCGTCATCCCGGCTGCCATTGAAGGGTCCACGGAGGCGGTTGCGGCAGCACCCTGGGCGATGCTGTCAAAGCCGACAATGGCACCGACGCCGCCCACAAGGACAGCAGTGACAACAACCCACATGAAGAACTGGGTAAGGGCAACAAGGGCCACTCCGATAATCTTTCCGAACATCAGTTCGGTAGCCTTTACCGAGGATACAAGCACCTCGACAACCCTGCTGGCTTTTTCTTCTATGACAGAAGACATCACCATACCGCAGAAAATGGCTATGAACATATAGATGATCATGCCGAGGACCATCGACACAAGCATATAAATCTCCGAGGAGGAGATCTTTTCATTGCCCGAATCGTCAAGGGTATAGGTAAGGATATGGACATCAGACTTGACCGAGGCCATGATCTGCTCGAGATTGTCGATATTGTAGGATGCAATCCTGTACTGCTCCACAGCTTCGTCAATCCTGCCTGAAATGCTTGCAGAAAGGTCAACACCGAGAGGCTTCTTTGAGTATGAGGCCACAGCAACGGCATTGGCGGAGTCAAGCGGGGAAACCACAAGTAGAATGTCCATTCCGAGGGACTCGAGATTGTTCTTCACCGAATCAGCCTCGAATGCGGAATAATCGCTGTACTGGGCAAGTTCGTCATCCGTCAGTACAGGCATCACAATTCCGGAACGGTCAACAACTGCAACCTTCTGTGTCTTGTCCTTGCCTGCCATCATTATGACGGAAGGAAGGATGCACATTGCGGCAAACAGGATAGGGACGAGAAATGTCGTAAGAATGAATGACTTTTTCTTTACGCGAGTGATGTATTCGCGTCCGATGATGACATTGATGATATGCAGGTTCATGGCTTATTCTCCTTCTGTTACAAGTTTGATGAAAATATCGTTCATCCTCGGTATCAATTCTTTGAATGAATTGACCTGGATACCCGCAGAAAGGATGGCAGAAAGGGCATCATTGGTCTGGACGCCGGCGCCGGGCGAAAGCACTGCGGTGTGGCGCCCCGCATTGTTGACATCGGACAGCACGGAGAACACTCCCTCGGCCGGCTCCACGGCGGATTCACCGGTGTAGATGAGCTCGATATTGTTGTTGCCGTATTTGTGGCGGATTTCATCCACGCCCCCCGTTATCACAAGTTTTGACTTGTTGATGAGGGCAATGCTGTCGCAAAGCTCCTCCACCGACTCCATATTGTGGGTGGAAAGGATGATGGTGGCACCCTCGTCCTTGAGGCGGAGAATCTCCTTGCGGATGAGTTCGGCATTGACCGGGTCAAATCCGGAAAAAGGCTCGTCAAGAATCATAAGGGAAGGCTTGTGGACCACCGTGGTGATGAACTGGACCTTCTGGGCCATACCCTTGGAAAGCTCCTCGACCTTCTTTTTCCACCAGTCCTGGATGCCGAAGCGCACAAACCATTTCTTGAGTTCGGCCTGGGCATCGCGGGCGCTCATACCCTTGAGCTGCGCAAGATACATGGCCTGGTCACCGACCTCCATCTTGCGGTAAAGTCCCCTTTCCTCCGGGAGATAGCCTATTCGCGCCACATCCTGCGAAGTAATCGGGCGGCCGTCGAAGAGGACAGTACCCGAATTGGGGATAGTGATGCGGTTGATGATACGGATCAGTGTGGTCTTTCCGGCTCCGTTCGGACCGAGAAGGCCGAATATCTGTCCCTTGGGAATATCCAGCGACACCCTGTCAAGCGCAACCTTCTCGCCGAATGACTTGCAGATGTCCTGACATTTAATGATTTCCATAGATTGTTGTATGTTAAATAGTTGTATTATTAAAGAATTTATTCAAAAAAAATCATGAGAGTATCTTTGCGACAAGTTCCGTCAGCAGATCGGCAGGATCCGCCTCCCCTGCACCGCCGCCCTTGCCCTTATAGTCATATTCCTCCAGAAGGGAAATGACGGACATGCATTTCCTTGGCGGATACTTTGTCACCGCCAAATCGTATTCCCTGAAAAAATAAGGGTTTACACCGAGAACCGAGGCTTTGTCCGACGTAGAAGGAGAAGTGGTGCGCATGCGCAGGGCCTGATACTTCAGTATCCTGTAGAAATGGGTATATAAAGCACTTACAGCCATGGGCATTGCAAATTTAGGAGCCTGTCCGATATGCGCGGCAAGCCTCATCGACTTGGCAGCATCGTGCCCCGACAGGGCTTTCGTAAGCTCGAAGATGCTGAACTCGCGGCTGACACCCACATTGGCCTCAATATCTGCCACACCCACGGCAGAGACACCCTCAGGCAGATTCTTCCTCAGTTTCTCCGTCTCAAGGGCTATTTTGCCGAGGTCGGTCCCGGCATACTCGGCAAGAAGAGACGCGGCATCCGGATCTATCCTGAGCCCGAGACTGTCGTAATAAGACATAATCCACGACGGCATCTCGTAATCCCTCTTCGCAACAGACTCAAGCACAACGCCTTTCTTGACGCAATTCTTGTAGAGCGAGCGCCTTTTGTCTGCAGATGCCCCCCTTAGGAGGAGCACAAGCACGGTGGATTCCATAGGTTCCGCCACATAGTCCGCAAGGTCCTCAAGTCGGGAAAGTTTCTGGGCATCACGGACGACCACGAGACGGCGTTCCGCCATCATAGGATAACTCCTCGCATCGGCTCCGACAGAGGCCGCATCCGTGTCCATGCCATAGCAGACCGTCTGGTTGAAATCCCGCTCGGAATCATCGAGGGCATTGGCAATGATTTCGTCACAAACCATCTCCGGATAATACGGCTCATCACCCATAAGGAGGTAAACGGGGGCGAAGATGCCCTTGCGGACATCTTCAATTATCTGCCTGCTCTGCGCGGCTGCATCCTGAGTCTTTGCCATCCGGTGGTCTGAATTGCGCTGCATCCACATCGGGATTCCTTAAATCTCCGATGGACCGTTCAACGGAAAAAGGCTGCCGTCGCAGTGACGGCAGCCGGACTATCTTTATTCGTTTCTCTTTTCCTTTGCTCTCACGAGTTTTTCTTTCATCGCGTCAGCCGCCTCATTGACGGCATTTTCGAATGAAGGTGCGGTCTTCTCTACAATGAGGTCGCCGCCAGGTACGTGTACCTGAAGTTTCACACTTTTGTTGTCAGGTTTTTCGAGAAGAGTCAGGGCCACCTCGACGGAAGTGATCTGCTCATCGAATTTTTCAAGTTTGCCTACCTTCTTCTCAACAAAATCAAGAAGTTTCTGGTCTGCATCGAATTTCAGGGACTTAACTCTGATATCCATATTAACCTCCTCTTTTTGCCCTTGGATGGGCTGTTAGATATGATTCTTTCAGCTTCTCGATAGAGGTATGCGTATAGACCTGCGTCGCAGCAAGCGAAGAATGGCCAAGAAGCTCCTTTATGGAACTGATGTCCGCTCCGTCTCCCAGCAGCTCCGTGGCAAGGGTATGCCGCAGGGCGTGAGGAAACTTTCTTGCAGAGACTCCCGCCTTCCCGAGCTGCGCCTTGACAATTCTCTCCACCGCCATCGGATAGAGCCTCGAGCCCTTTTCCGTCACCAGCAGGGGACTGTCCGCAGTCATTTCGCTTCCCAATATCCTGGCTGTCGTTTGTAAATATAGCAAAATTTCTTCAGATAAAGCATCCACAAGAGGAATTTCCCTCATTTTGTTGCCTTTTCCGAGGACGGTAATGGCACCGCGTGAAAAATCGACCGAGCCGACATTCAGCCCGATCAGTTCGGACCTTCGCACTCCGGCCCCATAAAGGATGCTGATTACCAGCCGGTCGCGCCTTCTCCGCCACAGATCCACCGACACCTTGTCGTCACCCGTCACAAGCTGGGCATTCTCCGGTGAGACATCAGAGTGCGTCCTTCGGAAATACCCGATCATCTCATCGCTGCGGTAGAAAACAGGATTGCGCCTGGCATCCTTCGGCCTTTTGACAGTCTTGACAGGATTGGCCACAATGACCTTTTCCTTGACAAGATACCGGCAGAATCCGCTCAGGACCGACAGATGAAGGTCCACGGTCTTGACCTTTGCAGACACTCCGTCCCCGAGCAGGGTGACCATATATCCGCGGATGACATCCCTTGTCAGCGAGGCCTTCAGCTCATCGTCGCTCCGGATATCACACTCACGGACAAACCTCCGCAGCACACCCTCATAAATCTCCTGTGTGCGCACGGAATAGTGCCTTACGCTTCGGATATAGCTTATATAATTGTCTATCAAGTCCATATCACTTGACTGCCTGAAGTCCAACAGATGCGGCATACTCCCTCATCAGGGCATCGGCCTCCTCAAAAGAATTGCCGATTCTGCCGTCGAGTATGGCCTCCTTTACATATTCCTTGATCTTTCCGATGGTATTGCACGGCTCAATGCCATAGACCTCCATCACGTATTCACCGGTAATCGGATTCTTGAAATTGCGGATGGCATCCTTCTCCTCGACCTCACGGAGTTTCTGCTGTACAAGCACGAAATTTTTCTTGAGCCTCTGGACTTTCTGGGGGTTCTTCGAGGTGATGTCGGCATTGCACAGGAGCATAAGATCCTCAATTTCATTGCCCGCATCAAAAAGAAGACGCCTCACAGCCGAATCGGTAACCTCCTCATCCACAAGCGCAACAGGACGATGATGAAGGGAAACGAGCTTCTGGACATACTTCATCTTCTCGTTCATCGGAAGCTTCAGGCTCTGGAAAATCTTCGGGACCATCCTTCCGCCCAGCACCTCGTGGCCGTGGAAAGTCCAGCCCACTGCTGGGTCATAACGCTTGGAAGAAGGCTTGCCTATATCGTGAAGAAGCGCCGCCCAGCGCAGCCACACATTGGGAGAAGTCCTCACGACCTCTACCGTGCCGTTACCGTCAGGATTCGGCACATAATCGTGAAGGGTGCCCCTGGCGATTGCCGCAATTTCGTCTTCCGCAACATGGTCAACCACCTGGAGTGTGTGCGAGAAATTGTCCTTGTGTCCGCGGCCTTCCATTGTCTCAACTCCCTTGAGCAGGGACAGCTGGGGCAGGATCAGGTCGAGCAGGCCCGTTTCGTCCATAAGCAGGAATGCCTTCGACGGGCGGGCAGTGAGGAGCATCTTGCCAAGTTCCTCGACTATTCTCTCCTTTGAAAGTATGGAGATGCGGTCCCTCATCCTGCGCATCGCATCGAGGGACTCCGGGACAATCCTGAACTCAAGCTCATCCGTTGAAAGCCTCGTGGCGAAACGTATTGCGCGGAGCATCCTCAATGGGTCGTCGCTGTATGTGACCTCCGGGTCGAGCGGTGTGCGGATTATGCCGGCAGCAAGGTCACGGATGCCTCCGAAAGGGTCCACCAGGGCCCCGTAGTCCTCCTCCTGCAGGCTGAAAGCCATGGCATTGATAGTAAAATCCCTCCTGCGCTGGTCGTCCTCAAGAGTGCCGTCCTCCACAATCGGTTTTCTCGAGTCATGGCTGTATGACTCCCTGCGGGCGCCGACAAACTCCAGCTCGATGCCGTGATACTTGAGCATGGCCGTGCCGAAATTCTTGAAGACAGACACATTGCACCTTCTCCCCTCCCTTTCCTTTATAACGAGGGCAACGGATTCCGCAAGGGCTATCCCGCTGCCTTCCGCAACGATGTCAATATCGTTTCCCGGCTTGCCGAGAAAACAGTCACGCACATAGCCGCCTATCACAAAGGCCCTTACGCCGATACGGCGCGCAGCCTCCGACACTATTCCGAACACCGGGGCATCAAGGTAGCCCTGAGTTATATTAGTTCCCATCACTTCAAAACCATTTCCTGATAAGTAGGAATCCTGTCGGTGAAAACCAGATTCCCGTCAATGCTTTCAGCAAAATATGTGGACTTTCCGTTGGTGACCGCCAGATAGCGGACAGCCCCGAAAAGGGCAGCATAGCGGATTGCCTGTTCTAGCACGCTGCGGGTCAGCTCCACATCCGGCCTCTTGCATTCAACCACCATAAGAGGCTCGCTTTCACGGTCATAGACCATGATGTCCGCCCTGTTGACCTTCTTTCCACCACTTCCCAGGGCACTTGCATCATCGCCCGAAGAAATGCCCACCTCGCTCATCATCTTCAGCATGGGGACCTTCAACTGGTCCCGCAGCACACCGATAAACCACTGGCGCACAGCTTCCTCCGGAGTCAGGGCCACATCCTTGCGGCGCAGCGGGTCATATATGGTCCTGCCTGCCACGCGTTATTTCTTTTCAAGCTGATTGTTCCTGAACACCACGCTGCCGCTGCCCTGATTGGTGGCAAGCACCAGGACTTCAGCAATCTGCACGTGTGCAGGAGCACTTGCGGCATAGAAAGCCACGTCAGCCACATCATCGCCCGTCAGAGGCTCAATGCCCTTGTACACATTGTCGGCGCGGTCATTGTCGCCGTGGAAACGCACCCTGCTGAAGTTGGTCTCCACCAGGCCCGGCTTCACGTTGGTCACACGTATCGGGGTATCCACAAGTTCAATCCTCAGGGCATCGCTGATTGTCTTGACCGCAGCCTTGGTCGCGCAATAGACCCCGCCTCCGGAATAGGCGGCATCCCCCGCCACGGAGCCGATGTTGATTACATGGCCGCGTCCGCGCTCCCTCATGCCCGGGACAAGGAGACGGATCATATAGAGCATACCCTTGATATTGGTGTCCACCATTGTCTCCCAGTCATCGTAAGAGCCTTCATATTCAGGCTCGAGCCCCAGGGCAAGACCGGCATTGTTGACAAGCACATCGATGTCCCTCCACGGCTGCGGAATGCTCTCCACTGCCCTGACGCACTCTTCCCTGCTGCGCACATCATATCTGAGAGTCAACACTTTACGCCCCAAAGATTCTATCTCCCGCGCGACCTCTTCAAGATTGGCGGAGTTTCTTCCGGTTGCGATTATATCGTAGCCCCCGCGGGCAAATCTGAGGGCACAGCTGCGGCCGATTCCGCTTGTAGCCCCGGTTACCATTGCTATCATATCAATAATGTTTTCAGGATTATCAGAGTTTTCAAAACAACAAATTTAACATTTTCATCTTACTTGACAAAAACTCCCGCCGCAACAGCGACGGGAGAGAAACACAATTAATTCCTTATTATAGGCTGATTATGAAAAAACCTGTCAGATTGCATCGATGAATTCCACCACGGCATCCCTGTCCTCTTTCGGAAGCAGATAGAAGTTGTATGCACTTTCATAAGCCTCGCTTTCGCGGCTGTATGCGTGCCACATGATGGCCTCCACCACATTCCTCGCCCTGCAGTCGTGAAGCCTCTCCTCTGCTCCGGTATTGGCCCGGGACAGTCCCCTTCCCCACAGCGGGGTGGTGCGGCACCAGGAGCCATGTATGTCCTTTTCCATATGGAGGCGATGATGGATAAGATCCGTGTAAGGATAGATCTCCTGGTTCTGATAGCGCGGAAGCGGCTTTCCCTCAATTATTTCCGGAGCCCAGTAGTTGTCGTCCCCGGTAGTCCATTTCGGACGGTGGCAGGATGCACAGCCGAGCTTCGTGAAAAGCGTCTTTCCCTTCTGGACAGACTCCCTGTTGAGATTGCGCGCCCTCGGGATGGAGAGTCCCCTCTGCCATACAAGGAAATTGTAATACTGTGTTGCGGACATCTCCGGGGTGAAATTGTGGAACTCATTGTCAAACTGGTTCGTGGTTGGGCTCAGGAGGGCGAGCACGGCAGCGGAAATCCCTTCATCGGTCCCGTCTGCGTAGTACGGGGATTCCGGGTCCGCCTTGATTGCGGCAATCACCTCCGGGTTCTGCGACATCGCCTTTGCCCACGCTGCCGTAGTATAGAGATTCATCCTGTCGGGCCTCGTGACATTGGTGATGTTCCAGATTGCATTGGCGCCGGGGCCGTCCTGGAGGCTTGCACGGGTCATCGCATACGTAAAGCGCTTGAGCATCTTTGTCCCTGCGGGGGCCTCGCTGCCGTCAGCATAACGGCCGGCCGCAAGCGTGTACCAGGCTCCGTCGGCAAAATCGCCCTTCTCCTTGTCCCAGAAAGCCGGGTTGAGCTCTATGAACCGGGCCTCTTTCAGATACTGCGCACGGATGCTGTCCTGCGGAATGGCATCCAGAAGTCCCGATCCGATGATGCCGATGGTGGACTCCAGGCGGAAAGCCAGGTTCTCCGGGACCGGGTCCGTATTGAACGCATCCTGCGGGATATAGAGCTCAGGATAGATGAGTGAATATTTTTCGCCGTCCGGGAACTCCATCGGGATGCCGCTCTTCATCGAAGAAACCGGAATCCAGTTGATAACTATCTTCTCCTCGTCAATCGGGGGAAGAAACGGCGAGACAGCCTTTGTCTGTGGCATTCCTGTCACTTCCGCAATATAGGGGCCGTCGTTGCTGTCCGCCCCGTCCGCAGGATGATAGACGACAAGCAGATAGCCGTTTCCGAACTGTGCGCGATACTCGTCCTGGCGCTTGCCGTGGCCGTATCCCGGATGGCAGTCAAGGCAGGAGGAGCGTACATAGGCAGGTCCGAGGCCCTTGAAAGGCTCTGTATTGATTGTGAAATTGCGCTCGAAAGAAGCTTCACCGTTATTGAAGGCAGCCGTAAGTCCCATGATGGCAACGGCAGGGGTCTCGTCCTCATAGCACCCTTCGGTCACATTGGTCGTGGTGCCGAGCTGGCCGCCGGGATACCATTCCGAAGCATCGAAATTGCCCACAACCTGTCCCACATAATGTGCATCCACCTCGTAGGAAGGGAGTTCATCGTCTCCTCCGGCGCTGCTCCCGATATTGCAGGACACTGCCGCCGAAAGGCACACTGCAATGATTGTCAAATATTTGATATTCATCTTCAAATCAATTTTAGATCCATACAAAAGCCTATTGCAGCACAATCCACGCGGCAGCCCTGTTGAGCTGGCTGTCAAGCTCATTGACTGCATCGATTGCCGTCTGCACGCAGTCATCGGCATAGATGTCCACAAAAGCACCCTTTGCCATACAGGACTTCAGGGCAGAGAGCGAACCCTCAATGGCACCGTCAAGCGCGGATGCATCCGCATAACCGTGGCCGGAAAGGAACTTCATGATGGAACTGTCCTGAGGCACATCGGCCCCGGATTTTCCGTAGAGGCTGTAGCGTATGCTCAGCACATTGTCGATAAAGTCCTGGAAAGACTGTTTGCTGTACGGGGACTCGATATAGTTGACATCCTCTCCGGAATGGGCATTTCCCATCTTCACATTGGCGACCTCGTTTGCAATATTGGAACAGCCTGCAATGAGAATGGAGCTCAAGGCCTCCTGCCAAGAGGCATAGGAACTGCCCGCAGAAGCTGCTCCAAGCATGTTTTCGCCATAGCTGCGGCCCGATCCGGACATTGTGGTATTGACCTCGAGTTCCACGCACCTTGCAAGATATTCGCTGCTGCATGAGGCATTCCACGAGGCACATAGCTGCCAGCAATTGTCCCTGAGGTCCCCGGCCACGGCGGCAGCATAGATCAGTTCCTGCTCACCGGTGACATTGTATTTGGCAAAAGCCCCGTCTTTTTCCCTCGAAAGGAAATCCTCCACGCTGCGCACCTTTCCGTCACGGAACAGCACGAACTCAATCCCGTGGAAGCCGAGGAGTTCCTTGCCGAGCTTGCCGGAGGCATAGATGATACCGTCTTCGCCGCGAAGTTTATCGACCTGGTCTGCATTTGACAGCGATGTGGCAAGCGCATCCACGTCCAGCGGCCAGGTATCGATGTGGGGATCGATGCCGAAATCGGTTGCGGCACCGTACAGAAAGGCCTCAGACTCCTCCCAGGACTGGCGGGCCTGAAGGAATTTAGCTCCGATTGCATCCAATTCATCCTGGACAAGGGCGGATGCACCCTTTTCTGCAGCGGCGCTCAAAAGCTGATAAAGCTCCGAAGACTCCGCAGCAAGGTCACCGTAGATAGAATATACCACCGAAGAGACATACCGTCCCACAATGGCTTCCATTTCCTTTTCGGTTTCACCTGTGCCGGCACCGTCCGCAGCACCCTCTTTCGTGCAGGATGCCGCAAGGACAAGGGCAGCGGCCGACAATGACAAAAAACACTTTTTCATACTATCAATAATTTTTACATTTATAAAAATTTTATGAGAGTATGATAGCCGTTCGCTATCGCTCACTCTCACGATGAAAATCATTTGATATCGCCCTTGGGCGAAAATATATCAAAGATTTTCATGTTCGGTTTCATACCTGTTCTATTTGTTAAGTTATTATCTCCTGAAAAATCCCTGATATGCGATTCCGATGGACACGGAAGGCTCATTGTTGTATTTAGGGTCCATGAAACGCTCGCTGAATTCGGCTTTCACTACAATTTCCGGAATCGGGAACCAGTTGAGTCCCAATGCAATCCTATTCTTTGCCGTGAAATCATAGACCTGCTGTCCGGCCTCCGGAATGTAGGAATTGTAGTATTCGTAGCGGCCGAAAAGAAAGAGTTTCTGCCCGGGATTGCGTACCAGATGGTGCAGTATGTCGTAGCCTGCCTCCACGCCTGCGGCACACGCAGCCTCCCCTACCGGATTCTTTTCGTAAGGAGCATTGTTGGAAGTCAGGTTCCTCTTTATGGTGCTTATGGTTGCCGCATCGGACAGGTGGCCGAAGTCGGCATTACCCCTGACAATCAGATTGTCGGAGATGTAGGCGAAATCGAAGGCACCGATCAGCGTCGTACCCTTGACATCGGCATAACGCGTGTCCCTCATGTCATTGGGATAGGAATTGTGCATCGAATTGCCAGCATAGCCGCTGAGCGACAGCCGCAGGTTCTTCAGCGACCTGTTGTCGATGCGGAAGGCAAACCCGTAGTTGTTTGCCACCTTGAACTCATACGGCGAACCGTTTCCGCCCCCGACGAAATTGTCCCTGTCAAAGAGAAAGGCATCGAGACCGGCAATGGCCATCACATTGTATGTCCAGTCGCCCAGGTCACCCCATAGGCTTATGCCGGTGTCGTGCCAGGTGGAGGGAAGGATGGTATCCTCGCCCTCCGGACGATATACGGTAAAGAAATTCAGAGGTTCGTGCGCATTGTTGAGCCCGCCGACAGGCACCACAATATGCCCCACCATAAGATTGAGCTGCGGCATAAAGGACTTCTGGAGCCAGAATTGCTCAAGAGCCACTTCCCCGCCTTTTTCGGTCTCCACCTCCCATTCCCCCGCCTCGGTAAACTCCTTCTCGACGGAAGATCCGGTACCGGTATGCTCAAACTCGATTTCGGACTGCATCGTCCAGCCTTTTCCGAAATCATATCCGATGTAGAACACGGCGTGCGGGACATCGAAACGGCCGTGTGAACTGTCGGAGGCATATTGCTGCGGATTGGTGTAGCGATAGACATTGTCGCTGTAGAAATTCCTGGTCATCACCACCTCTCCATAGCCTCCAAGCGAAAGCCTCTGCGCAGACAAAGCCAGAGGGACTGTAATTGCAGCAAAAGCTGCGGCAATCAATTTTCTCATAATGCAATTCTGTTGCCCGGGTATAAAAATAGTCTTGCGGGCCTGTCAAAAACCGGATGCAAAATTATCCCCATTTCCGTCTCCTGTCAATCGCAAAATATTGTTACTCAACAATTGGTATCCCGAAGGACGTGCACTAACAAAAAATAATTAGATTGAATGCAAGAATGGATGGACCTGTTCCGGAAAAGGGAAGGAATTGCTATATTTGCCCATATGACGCACATTTTCCAGACAAACACAAGACTCTCGGACATGATAGACGCCAACTTCCGCCTCCTGAGGGTTTTGACACGCATCGGGGTGGACCTGCAGTACTGCGACCATTCCGTAGGGCAGGCCTGCCTGCTTTCGGGGGTCGATCCCAAAAGCACCCTGATGATATGCAACGCCCACTCGCTCGACGGCTACACGCCGTCCGACCCGGAGATGGAAGGAGCTGACGCCGAGACCGTCATGAAGTATCTTCACGACTCGCACATCTACTACAACATGGACGCCCTCGTCAAGCTTGAAAAGACGGTTGACGAGCTGATGGAGGCGTTTCCGCAGAAGCAGAAGGAAATCGTGGCAAGGTTCGTCAAAGGCTACAAGGACGAGCTTGCAAGCCACTTCGAATATGAGGAAAACGAGCTTTTCCCCTACATCCGCTCACTTGCCGGAGGCGACCGCAACAGCAGCTACTGTGTTGACATCTACGCTGAAAAGCACGAAAACGCCGAGACGAAGCTGCGCGACCTCAAGAACATCATAATGCGCTATCTTCCCGGAAGCTGCGACAACGCACTCCGCGCCAGATGCCTGACCCTCATCTATCACCTCGAGGACGACCTCCACTACCACACCACCGTGGAAAACAGCGTGCTCGTGCCAATGACAAAGAGAATGGAAGACAATGGACAATAGAATCAAAGCGGCACTCGTCACACCCTCGGCAATCGTTTCCCGCGGACTTGAGGCCATCCTCGAAGACTCGGGAAGCATCCACGTATGCGGCTCCGTCCCAGACATCGGCCCTTCCGGGCTTTCAAGGCTGCGCAGCCTCGACCCGGACTTTGTCATACTCGACCCCACTGCCCTCGACCACTCTTCGAGAAAGAACGCAAAAAGCTCCATTGCAGCCTATTGTGATGCACCCATAGTCGTCATCGGGAACTCCGTGCTTTCCTCGGACGAACTGCGCCAGTACGGAGGAATAATAAGCCTCTACGATGACGCTCCCACGATTATCCGGATTGTACGTGCAGCGATGAGCCCGCAGGACGGGACGAGGCAGGACAACTCCGACGAACTGTCCGCCCGCGAAAAGGAAATCCTCGTCTGCGTGGCACAGGGAATGCTCAACAAAGAGATTGCCGACAAATTCAATCTCTCCATCTACACCGTCATCACCCACCGCAAGAACATCACCCGCAAAACGGGCATAAAGTCAGTGGCGGGGCTCACGGTCTATGCACTTCTGAACAACCTTATTGACATAAACTCAGTAGAATGAACTTCACAGGAATCATTATCGGTGCTGCCGTTTTCCTCATCATCGGCATCTGCCACCCAATCGTAATCAAGCTCGAATACCACCTCGGCAGGAAAAGCTGGTGGATAATGTTCGGTGCAGGACTTGTCCTTGCAGCCGTATCAGTATTTCTTGCTTCAAAGATGCTATCCACAATCTTCGGGGCAGCCGCATTCTCCTGCTTCTGGGGCATCGGGGAGATTTTCTCACAAGAAAAACGCGTAGCGAAAGGATGGTTCCCGGAGAACCCCAGACGCCACGCGTATTATGAAGAGTTGAGGAAGAAAATGTTTACTTCCTCTGGTAAAGATAACGTTTGATGCTGCGCTTCGGAGTCCTTTCGAAATCCTCCGGCATAATCTCTATCTTGCGGATTTTAGCATAGTTAGGTACTATCTTGTTGATTTCCGGAAGGGTGCCCTGGATCTTGGCCTCAAGCTCCTCGTAGGAAATCCCGTTCATGCTTGCCTTCTGGGCGTCAGGATATACGAGGGCTGTAAGTCCGCCGTTGTCCTCGATTACCAGGGAATCCACGATGTATGAGAAATTGTTGATGACAGCCTCGAGCTCCTCCGGATAGATGTTCTGTCCTGAAGGGCCGAGAATCATGCACTTGGAGCGTCCCTTGAGGAAGAGATAGCCGTCCTCGTCCATCACGCCCATATCACCGGTCTTGAGCCATCCGTCGGCAGTGAACATCTCCCTTGTGGCCTCCTCATTTTTGTAATAGCCGAGGAAAACATTCTTTCCGCGCACCTGCACCTCTCCAGGGACGTGCTGCGGGTCAGGGGAATCAATGCGCATCTCCATATTCTGGACGCACTTTCCGCAGGAATAGAGCTTGGCCTTGTCCCAATGGGCGTAGGAAAGGATAGGAGCACACTCCGTCATGCCGTAACCTACCGTATAAGGGAACTTTATCCTCTTGAAGAAGGCCTCCACCTCAGGATTGAATGCTGCTCCGCCGAGGATGACCTCCTCAAACTCGCCGCCGAAGGTCTTGACCAGCTCGCTGCGGATCTTGCCCTCGAGGATCTTATCGACCACAGGCATATGGAAAAGGAGTTTTGTCTTGTCAACCAGAGGTTTGAGCTTTGACTTGTAGATCTTCTCGATGATGAGCGGCACTGCGATGATGAAGCTCGGCTTGATGGCTGCGAATGCCTCCGTGATGACCTTCGGGCTCGGGGTGCGGGTGAGGAAATGCACGTGGGCACCGATTACCATCTCAAAGAGGAACTCGAATGTGAGGCCGTACATATGGGCGGAAGGAAGCATTGCCACGATGCGGCAGGTATTGTCCATCATCGGGAAGGCATCCTCGCGGGCAAACTTCACATTTGAAGTGAGCGCCCTGTAAGGGATCATCACACCCTTTGAGAATCCGGAAGTTCCGGAAGTATAATTGATCATGGCAAGCTCCTCCGGCTTGTCCTCATAGTATTTGATGTCGGACGGGCCGAAGAAATCCGGATACCTGCGGCCGAAAGACTCGTTGAGATGCTCGCGCACGGCTGCAAGCTCAGGAGTCCTGGCAAAGAGGAAGCGAAGATTGTTGACCTGCGCAACCACCTGCACATCAGGCATTTCCTCTATATTGAGGCCTTCCCACGTAAGTTCATCGGCAAAAAGCACCTTTGCCTCGGAATGGTTCACGAGATAGTGGATATTGCCCGGCTTGAATTCGTGGAGGATCGGCACCGGAACAGCTCCGTAAGTGATTGCGGCAAGATATACCACACCCCAGTTTGCCTGGTTCTTGGAGCAGATTGCCACTTTGTCACCGTGCTGGAGACCGCACTGCTCGAATGCGATGTGAAGCTTTGCTATGCGTCTTGCCACATCGCGGTAGAAAAGGGTAGCGCCCTGATAGTTGGAAAGGGCCGGCCTGTCCCAATTCTCTTTGAAACTTTTCTCGAAAAGTTTGTTAAGAGATGAAAAATCCATAGTTGTTCAATTTTGTTTTGCAAAAATATAACAATTATTTGGGTAATAGTGGTATGGATTTCCTATTTTATGCCGTATTTTTCATATCTTTGCAAAAAATGAATTAAAATGGACGAATATCTTGATATAATAGAGCTTTCGGACTACTTTTCCACAGGCAGGAAGCAGGAAATAGACATGCTTGTCATAGGGCTTGTCGAATCCGGTTTCGGCACCATAGAGGTAGAGGGCAGGAAGTTTCCGATAAGGACCAACGACCTGATCGTTTGCCCTCCGGGGGTGGTGACCGGGGGCATCAACAAGAGCAGGACCTGCCAGATGATCTCCATCGGGCTCAGCTACTCCCACATTTTAGGCTCGCTCAGCTCCGGGAGAAGCATCTGGTCCATAATGACTTACGCCAAAGACAATCCTGTCTATCACCTCAATGAGAAAGAGCTCGGCATCACCAGGAGCTACTACAACATCCTCAAGCTCAAATTTTCCACGGGCAAAGACTTTTTCTACAACGAAATTGTGCAGACACTGCTCAGCTGCATCATCTACGAGGTCTGCACGGTCATCAGCCGAAGCGTGGCACCCGGCGAAAAAGACAACACGATGAGCCACAAAGACCTTATTTTCAAGAAATTCGTCGAGATGCTCGCAAACGGCAACTATCGGCAGAGGAAGGTATCCACTTATGCAAGGGAACTGTGCGTCACACCGAAATATCTGTCCGATGTCACAAGGAGCATAAGCGGCAAGCCCGCCCTTGAGCTGATCCTCGAAAATGCTACGAGGGGCATTGCAATGGACCTTGAATACTCCACAAAGTCAATCAAGGAGATTGCGGCCGAATACGACTTTCCCAATGTGTCGGTGTTCGGCAAATTCGTCCGCTCACGCCTGGGCGTATCCCCGCGCGAATACAGGAAAAGAGGAGCTGGTAAAAAAGAAAAAGACGGGCGCTGAGGCCCGTCTTATTCGATATTACCGCCTAGCTGATGAACAGCAGCTCACGGTATTTAGGGAGAGGCCAGAGCTTGTTGTCCACAATCTCCTCGAGCTTGTCGATAGGCTTGCGGATTGCAAAGAGGCTCTCTGCGATTGCGTGATATGCAACAGCTTTCTCATACTCGTCGGTGATTGCATTTGCAGCCTTGCGTGCGAGCACCATCTCGTCCACCTTTGCCTGGATGTCAGCGACAAGGTCGGAGATCTTTGACACGAGGCTGACCTCGGTATTGCATCCCCCGATGTTGCCGAAAACATCCTTGGCATCGCGGATTTCACGCAGAAGCCTTGCCTTGTATTCGAGGGCGGCAGGGATGATATGGTTGGTTGCAACCCTTCCCATCACGCGGGCCTCGATCTGGACCTTCTTTGTATATGTCTCCCACTTCACCTCATTGCGTGCCTGGAGTTCCTTCTCGGTATAGACGCCGGTCGATGTAAACATCTTCACTGACTCAGGCCTGGTAAACTGGAGGAACATTTCCGGGACAGAGGTCTCGGTGTCAAGGCCCCTGCGTACGGCTTCCTTCTGCCACTCCTCACTGTAACCGTTGCCGTCAAAGCAGATGACATCGATGATGGATGCGATAATCGGCTTGAGGGTATCCATAACGGCGATTTCAAGAGACTTTCCCGCAGCAAGATTCTCATCGAGGGCTGCCTTGAAATCCTTGAGCTGCTCCGCAACGGCAGCATTGAGGGTTGTCATTGCACCTGCGCAGTTGGCTGATGAGCCGACGGCACGGAACTCGAAACGGTTGCCGGTAAATGCAAACGGAGAGGTACGGTTGCGGTCGGTATTGTCCACGAAAATCTGAGGTATTTCGATGATTCCGAGGCTCTTGCCCTTCTTGCCGGCAATCTCGACAGGAGTGCCTGACGGTCTTTCGAGGAGCTGATGGAGCACATCTGTCATGGTCTTGCCGAGGAAAGCGGAGATGATTGCAGGAGGTGCTTCGTTGGCGCCGAGACGGTGGGCATTGGTAGCGGAGGCGATTGTTGCCTTGAGCAGGCCGTTGTGCCTCTGGACTGCTGCAAGCACGTTCACAAAGAATGTGATGAACTGCAGGTTGCCCATTGCATCCTTGCCCGGGGCGAGGAGCTGGACGCCGGTATCAGTGCCGAGGGACCAGTTGTTGTGTTTTCCGGAACCGTTGATGCCGTCGAAAGGCTTTTCGTGGAAAAGGACCACGAAGCCGTGCTTGCGGGCAATATCGTTCATGAGGTTCATCACAATCTGGTTCTGGTCGTTGGCAAGGTTGGTCTCGCCGTAGATCGGAGCAAGCTCAAACTGGTTTGGAGCCACCTCGTTGTGCCTTGTCTTGAGAGGAATTCCGAGCCTGTGGCCGGCCACCTCGAGATCGCGCATGAATGAAGCCACGCGCGAAGGAATGGAGGCGAAATAGTGGTCCTCAAGCTGCTGGTTCTTTGAGGAAGCATGTCCCATGAGGGTGCGGCCGGAAATCATAAGATCCGGGCGTGCAGAGTAAAGATCCTCATCCACAAGGAAATACTCCTGCTCCCATCCGAGATATGAATACACCTTGCTGACCTTCGGGTCAAACAGCCTGCATACCTCTACTGCAGCATCCGAAACAGCCTTGAGAGCTTTCTTGAGAGGAGCCTTGTAGTCAAGGGCCTCACCCGTGTAGGAGATGAAAACCGTAGGGATGCAGAGGGTGTCACCCATGATATAGACCGGGGAGGTAGGGTCCCAGGCAGTATATCCGCGAGCCTCGAAAGTAGCCCTGATGCCTCCGTTGGGGAAGGAAGAAGCGTCAGGCTCCTGCTGGACGAGGGACTTTCCGTCAAATGTCTCGATGACTCCGCCTTTGCCGTCATAGTCAATCAGGGAATCGTGCTTCTCTGCAGTAGAGTCAGTAAGCGGCTGGAACCAGTGGGTAACATGGGTCACATGATGTTCAAGCGCCCAGGTCTTCATACCGGCGGCAACACCGTCTGCTGTTGCCAGGTCAAGGGAGCGGCCATTGTCGATGCAATCAAGGAGAGCTGCGAGGGTCTTGGCGTCAAGATACTTGTGCATCTTTTCGCGGTCAAACACGAGTTCTCCGAAATAGTCCGACGGACGGCCTTCAGGAGCGACAAACGGAAGGGCCTTCTTCCCGAACGACTCCTTCACAAGGTTAAATCTGTCAAAGCTCATAAATAATAAAAATTGGGAAAAACAATACTTCCTTAAGCAAAAAGGGTTCACGACCGGCAAGTCGCGAACCCTGGCATATTTCCTCAAGCCTCGAGACAACTGTCAAGAAGCTTGTCAAGCGATTCACGGTCAAGGTGCTGGCCGATGAACACAATCTTTATCATCCTGTCACCGTAGTCCGGGTCCCAGTCACGGCGCAGGTTGCGGTCCCTGCTCATCATCTCTTCAAGCTCGTCCTCGGGCATGGCTGCAAACCAGAGTCCGGCATCCTTGATGGATTTCTGCACACCTGCCTGTTCAAAGAGATAGCATTTGTCCGGGTCGTCGCTGAAATAGCACATTCCCTTGGCCCTGATCACATTGGAAGGCCAGCGGCGTGCCACCATATCGTCAAACCTGTTGATGTCGAATGCAGGACGGCGGTAATAGACATATGTCCCGATTCCGTACTCTTCCGTGTCACCGTCATCATGGTGGTGATGGTGATGATGGTGGTGTTCATGGACACCGTCCTCCCCCTCGTGACGGTCTTCTTCGTGGTGATGGCTGCCGCCGTGTTCTTCGTGGTGATGCTCTTCATGATGGCCGTCTTCGTCGTGGTCATCGTCATCATCGTGATTTTCAGGCAGTTCCCCATCCTCGATAGCACGGATCCAGGCGGCGGAGGTCGCAGCCCTGTCGAAATCGAACATACCGGTATTGACTATCAGGTCGAGGTCCACGTCGCCGAAGTCGCAAGGGATCACCTTCACGCCCGGATTGAGTGCGTGCACTATGCTCTCCACCCTGCCGAGCTCCTTCGGGGTGACCTCCGAAGCCTTGTTGAGAAGCACAATATTGCAGAACTCAATCTGCTGGATTACAAGACTTTCGATATCTTCTTCCTCCGGAGAATGGCCGCGCAGGGATTCTCCGCATTCAAATTCGCTCTGCATCCTCAGGGCATCCACAACCGATACAATGGCATCAAGTTTCGGTACCGGGGCATCAATATACTGCGGCATGAGTACAGGCACGCTGCATATGGTCTGTGCAATCGGGGCCGGCTCGCAGATGCCGCTTGCCTCGATGACGATATAGTCAAACTTCCCGCTTCGGGCAAGGTCACTCAATTGCGCGACAAGGTCCATTTTCAGAGTGCAGCAGATACATCCGTTCTGGAGGGCAACGAGACTGTCGTCCGTCTGGGCGACAATGCCACCCTTTTCTATAAGGTCCGCATCGATATTGACCTCACCTATATCATTGACAATCACGGCAAACTTGATTCCGCGCCTGTTGGATAGGATTCTGTTCAGCAGGGTTGTTTTGCCGCTCCCGAGATACCCGGTGAGCAAAAGGACGGGGACTTCCCTCTTTTCGACAGTCAGATTCATATATCCGCGAAATTTGAAAGGCCAAAGATAAAAAATTTCAGATGGAAAAATCAAATTTTTTTTGATGCAAATCGTTACATAGCCGGCAAGTTTTTTTCGTATCTTTGCATGCACTGTCTGGCTGACCAAGACAATTCAAATCCTACGACCCTGTATGAACGACGAACTGAACCTCGTACGTGACCTTGCCATAATACTCATTTCGGCAGGCATATTCACCATAATATCAAAAGCGCTGAAGCAGCCGCTGATTCTCGGCTACATACTCGCAGGTTTCCTGATCGGGCCCAACATGCCCTATTTCTTCGGCATAGAAAGCACACTGACCGTCAGCCAATGGTCTGAAATAGGAATGATCTTCATGATGTTCGCCCTCGGGCTTGAATTCAGCTTCAAGAAGCTGCTCAAAGCAGGAGGTGCAGCCTGCCTGGCCGCCATAAGCAAATTCTTCGGGGTGTTCGTCATCGGATACATCGCCGGCCAGGCCCTCGGGTGGACAGCGATGGAAAGCGTATTCCTGGGCAGCATACTGTCGATGACATCCACCACTGTCATCCTCAAATCGTACGAAGACCTCGGCCTGATGGGCAAGCCTCATGCCGGGATCGTGTTCGGTTCGCTGGTCATCGAGGACCTCATAGACATCCTCCTGATGGTGATTCTCTCCGCAATGGCCGTATCCAACAAGTTCGCCGGCGGTGAACTGATAGGCAACCTGCTGAAGCTAGGTTTCTTCCTCATACTGTGGTTCCTGGTCGGCATCTATGCCATCCCCACCCTGCTCAAGAAGGCCCGCAAGTACCTCAGCGAAGAGATTCTGCTCATAGTAAGCCTCGGATTGTGCTTTGGGATGGTCACCCTTGCCACTACAGCCGGATTCTCCTCGGCGCTCGGAGCGTTCGTGATGGGTTCGATACTTGCCGAAACCGTTGAAAGCGAGACAATCAACAAGCTTGTGGTGCCGGTCAAGAATGTATTCGGAGCCATATTCTTCGTCTCGGTCGGAATGATGATTTCTCCGAAGGTCATCATCGCCAACTGGGCTGCCATCCTTCTTTTCTCGGTGATTGTGATTGCGGGACACATAGTTTTCGCCGGTGCGGGTGTAATTCTTGCCGGCAAGGGCCTTCGCAACGCCGTCCACACGGGATTCAGCCTGGCACAGCTCGGAGAGTTCGGCTTCATCCTCGCAGGTGTCGGGGTAAGCCTCGGGGTGATGCGTGAATTCACCTATCCACTGGTTATCGCCGTTTCAGTCGTCACGACCTTCACCGTGCCGTATTTCATAAAGATGGCTGAACCAGCCTACGGGTGGATCAAGAAGAAGCTTCCGGAAAGATGGGTGGAACGGATTGACCAGAGCGTGGAACACGGGGAGAGGACAATGTCGGAGGACAGCGAATGGAAAAAGCTCATACAGGCACTTCTTGTCAGGATTGTATTTTACGGAGTCGTGATTGTCGCCATAGTCATAGGCATGAACAGGTTCATAGACCCGCTTCTTGCCAGGGTGCTGGAATCCTGGTCTCCAAAGTCCCTGGACCTGCTCTGTGCCGCCATCACCCTTGCAGCCTCTGCCCCGTTCCTCTACGGAATGACCGTCAGTTCGAAGGCAGTCAACGACCCGGCGATGAAGCTCCTGGGCGAGAAGCAGAGCAACCAGTGGCCGCTCCTGTTCCTTCTGTTTGCAAGGATCTTCATCGGTGTGAGCATAGTCCTGGGCATAATTGCAAGCTACATGCAGCTGTCGGGATGGTCCATTCTGCTGATTATCGGAGGCTCCGGGGCATTCCTCTTCATGGCGAGGTACAATATGCACAAGTATTCGGTGCTTGAAGACCGTTTTCTCGCCAATCTCAATGAAAAAGAAAGGCTTGCCTGGAAACGGGCCCCGGTGATGTCCTCGGTCAATGCCAACATGGCCGGCTATGACGCCATGACAAGGAATTTTCTCATACCGGCAGATTCCAGGTTCATCGGACACACACTGAAGGAACTGCCGTTCAGGGCCGATACGGGGGTAAGCATCATCAAAATCACGAGGGGCTCAAGGCATATCGTGATTCCGGACGCCGGAGAGACCGTATATCCGGGAGACATTCTTCTTGCAGTGGGGACCGAAACGCAGCTTGAGAGATTTGGCGAGATGGTTGCAGGCTCCATAGAACTGGCTGACAATCAGGAAGAAGCCAATTTCAACGTACTGAAGCAGGCCCTCTCTGAAGATGCTCCGATTGTGGGGAAAACGCTTCGTGAAGTCAACCTGAAAAAATACAGGTGCATGGTCATAAGCATCCAGAGAGACTCGGATTTCATAGCCAATCCGCCTGCCGACTGGAAATTCGCCGCAGGCGACACTGTCTGGTTTGCAGGCGAAACATCCAGGCTCGGAAGCGTTTAGAGCAGCTTCCAAGCCCGGATGTCAGTTTTCAGCACAACCCGGCTGAAGAGCCGGGGAATACTTCTCTAAAGCGAAATGCCTCCGCTCACCTTGCTTTCCGAAGCAGCCACGGAAGGTTTTGCCGAGGACTTCGGGACAGCGGTCGAAGTCACCTTGTCAAACTCACCGTCAGCAAGCATCTTGCAGTTGCCGTCGAAATGGGCGCCGAGCTCCACGACCAGCCGGCGGACGTGGATGTCGCTTGCCACAGTGCATCCCTCCTTGAGGGTGAGAGTGTCCTTGACATAGATGCTGCCGGTCATCCTGCCCCAGAAATCCAGGTTTTCGCAGATGATGTCACCGCTTATTACAGCCTTGTCGCCTACCACTACCCTGCCCTTCGAAATAATCTTTCCTTCAAACGAACCGTCGATGCGGATATCGCTGGGTGAATTGATCTCACCCTTGATGACAGTCCCGGACGAAATCCTGCTGACCTCGTTCACGTTGACTGCGGTTTCTACAATTTTAGCCATGTCTTGGAAGTTTCTTGTCGATTTCTATTGAGCCGTATCCGGCAGTGTCATTATACTATGCCTTTTCCGTGGCAGTTCTTGTACTTGAGACCGGAGCCGCAAGGACAAGGGTCGTTGCGCCCGACCTTCTTTTCCGCCTTGACAGGGGTATTCTGCTTCTGCTCGCCGTTGGTGGTCAGGTCGCGGCGTGTCTGCATCTGTCCCATGTCAGCCCTGCTGCGGGTAACCTCTCTCTGAGGTGCATCCTCGCGGATATTGATTTCAGCACGGAGAAGGAACGACAGGGCGTCGCGGTTGAGGTTCTCGAGCATCTCGGAGAAGAGATTGTAGCTCTCGAGCTTATATACCACGAGAGGGTCCTTCTGCTCGTAAGCCGCATTCTGTACGGACTGGCGGAGGTCATCCATATCCCTGAGGTGCTGCTTCCAGTGCTCGTCTATCTGCCAGAGGATGATGGTCTTGCTGAGCATCTTCACAAGTTCCCTTCCCTCGGACTCATATGCCTTCTTGAGGTTGACAGGCAGGGTGAGCACCTTGCGCTTGTCCGAAATCGGCACGGCAATATTCTCATACATCGAGCCCCTTGTCTCATAGACCTGCTTGATTACAGGATAGGTCTTTGCCACAAGGGCATCCATGCGCCTTGCATATACGGCCTGCATCTGCTGGAAAATCTTCTGCGAGAGCTCTTCGTCCTTGGCATTGGAATAGAATGCCTCGTCAAAGCCGCAGTCAATCGAGAGCTGGCCCATAAGTGCATTCGAGAATTCCTCGAAGACGAGGCCTTTGTTCTTCTCGACAAATACCGAAGCCATGTCGAGCATCATGTTCATCACGTCGATTTCAATCCTCTCTCCGGAAATCGCATTGCGCCTCTTGGAATAGATCGCCTCCCTCTGGTAATTCATCACATCGTCATACTCGAGAAGGCGCTTGCGGATGCCGAAGTTGTTTTCCTCGACCTTGCGCTGCGCATTCTCGATGCTCTTTGAAAGCATCGAGCTCTCAAGTGCATCGTCATCGGTCATACCGAGCTTGTCCACAATCGAGGCAATCCTCTCCGAGCCGAAAAGACGCATCAGCTTGTCCTCGAGGGACACATAGAAGGTGGATGAGCCAGGGTCTCCCTGACGTCCTGCCCGTCCCCTGAGCTGTCGGTCCACACGGCGTGAATCGTGGCGCTCGGTACCGATGATTGCAAGACCTCCCTTTGCCTTTACCTCAGGAGAAAGCTTGATATCGGTTCCACGGCCCGCCATATTGGTGGCGATGGTGACAGTGCTGGACTGGCCTGCGCGTGCGACGATTTCAGCCTCACGGGCAAACTGCTTGGCATTGAGGAGCTGGGCATCCTTGATGCCGGCGCGCTCCATCATCCTCAGGAGAAGCTCCGAAGTCTCAACGTCCGTAGTACCCACGAGCACCGGCCTTCCCTCCTTGCGGAGTTCGAGCACACGGGCAATCACTGCGGCATACTTGGCACGCTTTGTCTTGTAGATGAGGTCCTGCTCGTCCACCCTGATTACAGGACGGTTGGTAGGGATCACGACCACATCGAGCTTGTAGATGGACCAGAACTCTCCCGCCTCGGTCTCGGCCGTACCGGTCATACCGGCAAGCTTGTGATACATACGGAAATAGTTCTGCAGGGTAATCGTTGCAAATGTCTGTGTAGGGTCTTCAACCTTCACATTCTCCTTGGCCTCCACAGCCTGGTGGAGTCCGTCGCTCCAGCGGCGTCCCTCCATGATACGGCCAGTCTGCTCATCGACAATCTTGACCTTGCCGTCCACGATGATGTAGTCCACATCCTTCTGGAACATTGCATAGGCCTTGAGGAGCTGTATCATCGCGTGCACGCGCTCGCTCTTGAGCGCGAAGTCCTCCATCAGGGCATCCTTTTTTTCCGCCTTCTCCTCCGGAGTGAAGTCGCCTTTCTCGATCTCGGCGATGGTCGCACCCACGTCAGGAAGCACGAAGAAATCGGCGTTGCCGGCGCTGTGGGCAAGAAGGTCATGACCATTGTCGGTGAGATCCACCGAATGCTGCTTTTCGTTGATTACGAAGTAGAGAGGGTCGGTGACAATGTACATCTCGCGCTCATTGTCCTGCATATAGAAGTTCTCAGCCTTCTGGAGGAGCTGCTTCATGCCCGGCTCGCTGAGATATTTGATGAGAGGCTGATACTTCGGAAGTCCCTTGTAGCACCTCAGGAGCAGCTTTCCGCCCTCATTCTCGTCACCGGCCGCGATAGCCCTCTTGGCCTCGTTGAGAGTCTGTGTCACGAAGGCGCGCTGCTTGTTGTAGAGGGCCTCCACGAGCGGACGGAACTCGACATACTGGTCGTCGGAAGCCTTTTTCGGCACCGGACCGGAAATGATGAGAGGGGTACGGGCGTCGTCGATGAGCACGGAGTCCACCTCATCGACAATGGCATAATGGTGCTTGCGCTGGACAAGGTCCCTGGAGCTCATCACCATATTGTCCCTCAGGTAGTCGAAGCCGAACTCGTTGTTGGTACCGAAGGTGATGTCGCAGTTGTATGCGCGGCGGCGTGCGTCGCTGTTAGGGTCATGCTTGTCGATGCAGTCAACGGAGAGGCCGTGGAACATATACAGGGGGCCCATCCACTCGGAGTCACGCTTTGACAGGTAGTCATTGACCGTGACCACGTGCACTCCCTTGCCGGCAAGGGCATTGAGGAAAACAGGAAGGGTAGCAACGAGGGTTTTGCCCTCACCGGTAGCCATCTCGGCTATCTTTCCCTGATGGAGCACGATACCGCCGATGAGCTGGACGTCATAGTGGACCATATCCCATCTGGTATCGTTGCCGCCGGCCACCCAATGGTTCTGCCAGACGGCCCTGTCCCCTTCAATGTGCACGAAATCGTGATTGGTGCTGAGGGCCTTGTCGAACTCTGAAGCGGTGACCTCCACGGTTTCGCTCCCTGCAAAACGCCTTGCAGTGGATTTCATGATTGCAAAAGCCTCCGGTAGCACCTCGTTGAGGATGTCCTCAATAGCCTGGTCCTCCTCCTTCACGAGCTTGTCCGATTCGGTGGCAAGCTTTTCCTTTTCATTTACCGGGATATCCTTTTCGAGCTCAGCCCTGATTTCGGCAATCCTCTTTTCAAACGGTTCCTCCTTTTCGCGGATCCTGGTCTTGAGCATCTCGGTGCGTGCCCTGAGTTCATCGTTGGAAAGGGCGTCTATCGAAGGATATACAGCGAGAATCTTGTCAAGAACAGGCTTCACAGCCTTCATATCGCGGTCTGACTTAGACCCGAACACTTTTTTGATAATGTCAGCGAGTGCCATCTATATTTCTGATTTTTTATATTCGTTCAAATCTGGAGCTTCCTGCAATTATCCGGCCGCAGGGGTCCGGAAAAGCAAGAACCTGCAAATATAATAAAAAGCTATCTGTTCACCAATTCCGAATAGGTCTTCAGAAGGTCCGCCACAATCCTGTCACGGTTGTGCCTCTGCAGCGCGACTTCCCTTGCCTGGCGTCCGATGCGGCGGAGCGTCGTCTTGTCACGGTACATCGCGACAACCCTCTCTGCAATATCGTCGGCATTGCCGGAGCGTACAAGGAAGCCGGTCACCCCGTCCTCAATGAGGCTCGGCACCCCCCCGACGGAGGTAGCCACGACGGCCGCACCCAGGAGCTGTGCCTCGCAGAGACTGTTGGGAGAGTTGTCGATATAGGACGGATGGACATACATCGAAGCACCGCTGATTGCCTCCACAAGCTCGTCGGCAGTGGCCACGCCCGCAAGGGTGATTCCCGCATCGGATGTGCGGATACCGGTGATCTTTTCGAAAAATCTCGGGTCGATGTTGCCATAGACCTTCCACTCGAACTCGATTCCATAGACCTCCTTGAGAATCTTTCCGGCGCGGAGCACCACATCGTAGCCCTTGTAGGTAGGCTCCGAAATGGTGGTGACGAGTTTCAGCGTCGAAGGCATCACGGTGGCATTGATGTCCGCATCGTAGAACGGCCGCCGGAGGATCTCGTCACCGTGGTAGAAAACGGCGGAAGGATTGTATTTGAGCACTTCGGAACGGTCCCAGGCAGTCCTTCCGAGATAATACTTCACCGCCGAGAAAATGGTCTTTTCACGGTCGCACGCCCTCTCCCACTTCTTTTTGAGATAGAGTTTCTGGAAAATCTTCGACGGTGAGAACGGGGAGATGATATAGCTGTTCCAGGACACTCCCGGAGGGAAGAAAGACTTGAAATATGGGTTCATGATACCCTGGAGATGAAGTATCACGGGCACGTCGGTGTGCTTTGCCACAAGGCCGTAACTGTGTTCCGAGCCGAAAATCTGTATGACGTCCGGCCTGAAATCCTCCACGACCTCCGTAAAGCACCTCACAAGGTCATTCTCCCCGTTGCTGAAACCGAGAAGCTTCTTGAAACGGTCGGAACGGCGGCGGTCATAGGCGTTGTGGACAGGATAATAGTCCACTCCGTGCTGGCGGGCCCTGAGCCAGCAGCAACGGCCCTTGTCGCTACGGTGTATTTCGCAGCTGCTCAAGGACTCCAAAGGCTTTACGGTCATAAAGCACAGGCCGAGCTCGACCTTGTCCCTTATCTCGGATTCGAGGGCGGACACCCAGCCCGTCCCGTTGTAGGAACTTCCCTCCGTGGAGAAATTCGACGGTGTATTGGCAAACCAGAGAACACGCATTTAGAAGCTGTTTTGAAATATTTACTCTTGTTCTTTATGTGCCTTTTCGGCCACTATCTTTCGGCACGCATCGGGTTTTCAAGGAAATCCCTGTAGGTCAAGCGTATGCCGTCTTCAAGTTCTGTTTTATACTGCCATCCCATAGCCTTCGCCTTCGAGACGTCGAGCAGTTTGCGCGGAGTACCGTTGGGCTTCGAAGTGTCCCAGAGTATCCGGCCGGTGTAGCCCACGACCTTCGCCACAAGCTCGGTCAATTCCCTGATTGACAATTCCTTGCCCGTACCGGCATTGACCGTCTCCACACCGTTGTAGTTATTCATCAGGAAAACGCACAGATCGGCGAGGTCGTCCACATAGAGAAACTCCCTCAAAGGGCTGCCGTCACCCCAGCAGGTAACCTCGGTGCGGCCGGACTCCTTTGCTTCGTGAAAACGCCGGATAAGCGCAGGAAGCACGTGTGAATGCTCGGGATGATAATTGTCGTTGGGGCCGTAGAGATTGGTGGGCATTACGGAAATGAACTGCGTACCATACTGACGGTCAAGATATTCGCAGTATTTGAGACCGCTTATTTTTGCAAGGGCATATGCCTCGTTGGTGGATTCGAGCGAAGAGGTGAGCAGGCATGACTCCTTCATGGGCTGGGGGGCAAGACGCGGATATATGCACGAAGAGCCGAGAAATTCGAGCTTCCTGCATCCGGTCTTCCAGGCGGAATGGATGACATTCATCTCCAGCATCATATTTTCATACATAAAGTCCGCAGGAGCCTCCGAATTGGCGGCAATCCCCCCTACCTTTGCCGCCGCAAGGAACACATATTCAGGACGTTCCTTTTCGAAAAATGACTCCACGGCCTCCTGGCGGGTAAGGTCAAGCTCCCCGTGGGTGAGGGTGATGACATTGCGGTAGCCCAGACGCTCCAGATGCCTGACTATCGCAGACCCTACCATCCCCCTGTGGCCCGCCACATATATCCTTGAATCCTTTTCCATATCATTTCATATCCTCTTCGACCATCTCGCGCACAAGCTCCTCAAACGTTGTCCTGCGCGGGTTCCATCCGAGCTCGCGCCTTGCCTTGGAAGGGTCTCCCAACAGGGACTCGACCTCGCACGGGCGGAAAAAACGTGCATCTACCTCCACCACAGTCCTGCCCTCAAGCCCCCTGCCGGTGGAATCGCGCTCCACTATTCCCTTTTCCGAAACTCCGCTTCCCTCCCAACGGATCTCCATCCCGGCATAGCGGAATGCAAGAGTGCAGAACTCCCTCACGGAATGCTGCTCGCCTGTGGCAATCACATAATCGTCCGGGACATCCTGACGCAGCATCAGCCACATGCACTCGACATAGTCACGGGCGTGCCCCCAGTCCCTTTTTGCATCAAGATTGCCGAGGTACAGCTTGTCCTGGCGGCCACGCGCAATGGCAGCCGCGGCAAGGGTGATTTTCCTTGTGACGAAATTTTCCCCGCGACGCGGAGACTCGTGGTTGAAAAGTATTCCGTTGACGGCATACAGGCCGTAGCTTTCACGGTAATTCTTGACAATCCAGTAGCCATAGAGCTTGGCTACGCCGTAAGGGGAACGCGGATAAAACGGGGTTGTCTCGGTCTGGGGAACCTCCTGTACCTTTCCGAAGAGCTCGGAGGTGGAAGCCTGATAGATGCGGCAAGTCTTTTCAAGGCCGCAGATGCGCACCGCTTCAAGAAGCCTCAGGACACCGGTGGCATCGGTCTCGGCAGTGTATTCAGGTACTTCGAAACTTACCTTGACGTGGCTCTGGGCCGCGAGATTGTAGATCTCCGTAGGCTTTATTTCACTTATGAGACGGATGAGGGAACTCGAATCGGTCATATCCCCGTAATGGAGATTGATGCTCCGGCCCTTCCTGATGTCCCTGATCCACTGCTCAAGATACAGGTGCTCGATTCTTCCGGTATTGAAGGAAGAACTGCGCCTGAGCACACCGTGGACCTCATAGCCTTTATCCAGCAGCAATTCCGCCAGATAAGAGCCGTCCTGCCCGGTGATACCGGTTATTAGCGCCACATTCCGCATAGTCGTAAAATGATGTGAGGATTTAGAAGCTGTTTAAAATGCTAATATAACCTTTTTCCGGGACAAACACAAAAAAGGAGATGCCCTGTAAAAGACATCTCCCGATATTGCATCCAAATCTGATTGCAGGCAAACCAGCCTGATTCCCCAGGGGCTACTGGAGGCAAGCCTTCATCGCATTGATGACAGCGGATGTGAATCCCTGGTGGTCGAGTGCGTTGATACCCTTGATTGTCATACCTCCAGGAGTGCAGACCTTGTCAATCTCGACACTCGGATGGGTGTCGGTATTGAGGATGAGGGAAGCGGCTCCCCTGACAGACTGCGCAACCATCTTCTGTGCATCCTTAGGGCTGATACCGAGCTCGATGCCTGCCTGCATTGAGGCCTGGATGTACTTGAGGGCATAGGCAATGCCGCAGGAGGTGAGGGCCGTGGTAGCCTGGATAAGGTTCTCCGGAATCACCATTGCGGTTCCGAGCTCATTGAAAATATCAAGAATTGCCTGCTCCTGTTCCTTTGACGCATTTCTTCCTGCAATGAGGGTCATGCTCTCAAGCTGGGAGATGGCGGTGTTGATGATCAGGCGGAACACTGTCTGCTTCGGGCCCACGCTCTTCTCAATCTGCTCGAAGGTGACACCTCCGGCGATGGACACGAGCACCTGGCGCGAATTGAGGTGGATACCGCCGAGGATCTTGTCAATGAGGCGCGGCCTGACAGCTACGATAACGATGTCGGCATCCTTGATAGCCTCCTGATTGTCTGTGGTTACGTTCATTTCCGGACAAAAAGCCTTCAAGGCATCAAGACCCGGTGTGTAAGGATCTGCAACGGTGATGTCGGATGCAGATACGATGGAACCCTGTGCAAGACCGCGGGCAATGGCGCCACCCATATTTCCGGCGCCGATGATTGTCAGTTTCATATTATTAAAAAATAATGGATTAAGTTTGGGCCGCAAAGATAGGAAAATTACAATCAGTAACCAAATTATTCCGGTCGATATGAATCCTTAAGCGAAGTAGTCTTGTTGAAAACAAGTTTTTCTTCCGTGCTGTCCGGATCCCTGAAGTAGTAACCGTTCCTCTCAAACTGCACTGCAATCCCGCTTGCTTCCTGCGCAAGGGCAGGCTCCGCATATCCTTTCACTACAATGAGGGAATCCGGATTGAGGTATTCCTTGTAGTCATGTCCCTCGGGAATCGAGTTCATATCGGCCTGGGTGAACAGACGGTCGTAGAGGCGCACCTCGATTTCCTTTGCGTGAGGAACTGAAACCCAATGGATTGTGCCTTTCACTGCCCTGTACTCCCCGTCCTTTCCGGTCGTAGGGTCATAGGTGCAGCGGAGCTCCACTACCTTTCCGTCCCCATCCTTGACAACTTCCTCACACTTGATGATATAGGTGTATTTGAGACGCACTTCCCCGCCCGGCTTGAGACGGAAGAACTTCTTCGGGGCATCCTCCATAAAGTCAGCCCTGTCGATAAGCAGCTCGCCGGTAAACGGAACGGCCCTTGTCGCTCCTTCAGGCTCGGCCGGATTGAGCGGACAGTCAAACCACTCCACCCTGCCCGGTTCCCAGTTGGTGATGGTGAGCCTGACAGGGTCATCCTGCACTACCATATACCTGTTTGACCTTGCATTGAGGTCCTGGCGCACGCACCATTCGAGAAGCTGGATGTCCATGAGCTGGTCCCTCTTGGAGACGCCGATCTTCTCACAGAACGCCTTGAGGGCCTCCGGAGTGTAGCCTCTCCTGCGCACACCGCAAAGGGTAGGCATCCTCGGGTCATCCCATCCGCTGACATAGTTCTTCTGGACGAGCTCGAGAAGCTTGCGCTTGCTCATGAGGGTATAGGTAAGATTGAGCCTTGCAAACTCATACTGATGCGACGGGAAGATGCCCAGGGTCTGTATGAACCAGTCATAGAGAGGCCTGTGCACGTCAAACTCGAGGGTGCAGATGGAATGGGTGATATGCTCTATGGAGTCGCACTGGCCGTGGGTATAGTCATACATCGGATATATGCACCACTTGTCGCCGGTGCGGTGATGGCTCGCGTGCTTGATGCGGTAGAGAAGAGGGTCGCGGAACATCATATTAGGATGCGCCATGTCAATCTTCGCGCGAAGCACCTTCTCGCCGTCGGCATACTTGCCGTCCCTCATCTCCCTGAAAAGCCTGAGGTTCTCCTCCGGGGTGCGGTCACGGTACGGGCTGTTGACTCCCGGCTTGTCCACCGTTCCCCTTCCGCGGCTGATTTCCTCCTGTGTCTGGTCGTCCACATAGGCCAATCCTCTCATTATCAACTCCTCGGCCCACTCGTAAAGCTGGTCGAAATAGTCGGATGCATAAAGCTCCTGCGCCCAGTCGAAACCGAGCCACTTGATATCCTCCTTGATGGAATCCACATATTCGGTATCCTCCTTGGTCGGATTTGTGTCATCGAAGCGGAGGTTGGTCTTTCCGCCGTATTTCTGTGCAAGTCCGAAATTGAGGCATATGCTCTTGGCGTGGCCGAGATGAAGATATCCGTTCGGCTCCGGAGGGAACCTTGTCATTATGCTGTCCACCCTGCCTTCCCGGAGGTCGGATTCGATGATTTCTTCGAGGAAATTGAGCTTGCGCGGCTCTTCCGCGCCCATATTCTTAGCTGCGTCCATAAGTTGATATGATTAGAGAATGTTCATTGACTGTTCGCGGATTTTTTCAAGTTCGTCCTTCATCCTGACTACCGCCTTCTGGATGAGTGCATGGTTGGCCTTGGAGCCCGTGGTGTTGATTTCGCGGCCCATTTCCTGGATGATGAATCCGAGTTTCTTGCCCGGATACTCCTCGCCGTCTATCGTGTCCATGAAATACCTGCAGTGCTGGCGGAGACGGACCTTCTCCTCATTGATGTCAAGCTTCTCAAGATAATACACCAGCTCCTGCTCGAAACGGCTCGGGTCAGGTGCCTGCGCGAGGTCCTCGAGATTCTTCAGGATCCGGCTGCGTACCGTGCCGATCCTCTCTGCCTCATACTGCTCCACCTCATCGACAAGGGCAAGAATATTGCCCACCCTTGCAGTGACATCCCGGTAGAGGGCTTCCCCTTCCTTTGAACGGTAGTCATTGACTGCATCCAGTGCTGTCCTGACAGCTTCCTCCACCACCGGCCAGTTCTCCTCCGTCACGATATCCGCCTTCTTGGCATCAATGACATCGGGAAGCCTGAGAATGGTGGAAAGGACCTCGCCCTGCGGAACAGGAATGCCTATGAGCGGGCAGACTTCATTCTTCACCTGGTTGTAGTATTCTGCAACAAGAGCGGCGTTGATAGTCTTTGCGCTGCCTGCGGCATTGGGTTCCCAGGTGATGAACACATCTATCGTGCCCCTTTGGAGAGATGAGGCAACCATCTGGCGGACAGGAAGTTCCCTGTCTTTGGGAAGAAGTGTACCCTTGATGTTGATGTCGGCGCTCTTGCCGTTGAGAGTGCGGATTTCGAAAGTGAGTTTTCCTCCTTCGAGTACGGCCTCCGCCTTGCCGTATCCGGTCATCGATTTGATCATAATGTATGTTTTTATCGTGGAGCCGGATTGGCGTAGGCACAAAAAAGCCGGAGAATCCGTTCTCCGGCACAAAGATAATCGTTTATCTCCAAAAATCCTTACAACAGGCCTTCTTCTTTGAACACTCTCACAAGCGCTTCGACCGCGGTGTCCACCTGGGCACGGGTATGGTTGGCCATAAGGGCGAAGCGGACAAGGGTATCCTGGGGTGCGCAGGCCGGCGGAATGACGGGGTTGATGAAAATACCTTCCTCAAATGCCCTCTGGGTGACCCGGAAAGTCTTTTCGAGATCCCTGACATAGAGAGGAATGATCGGGCTCTGCGTATCACCGATTTCAAATCCGGCAGCACGGAACTTGTCAAGGGCATAATTGGTCACGTCCCAGAGATTCTGCAGGCGCTCCGGTTCGCTCTTGATTATGCGCAGCGCCTCCCTTGCCGAGGCTGTTGCTGCAGGAGTTGCGGACGCGCTGAAGATGTAGGTCCTCGCAGTATGACGCAGATAATTGATAATGATGCTGTTGGCTGCAATGAAACCGCCGATTGAGGCAAGCGACTTGCTGAAGGTGCCCATAATGAGGTCAACATCATCCGTAAGCCCGAAATGGTCGCATACACCGCGGCCCTGTCTTCCGAAAACTCCGAGTCCGTGCGCCTCATCGACCATTATCACCACATTTTTGTATTTCTTCTTGATTGCGACGATTGCAGGAAGATCGGCAAGGTCGCCCTCCATCGAGAACACACCGTCAACAATTATGAGCTTCACTGCATTCTTCGGGGCACGGCGTATGCAGCGCTCAAGCATACCCATATCGTTGTGCTTGTATTTGACGGTCTTGGCAAACGACAGGCGCCTGCCGTCAACGATCGAAGCGTGGTCGCGGTCGTCGCAATAGATGAAATCATTTTTACCTACAAGACAAGGGATCACGCCTGCATTCACGCTGAAACCGGTTGAAAGGCAGAGTGCCTCCTCCTTGCCTACAAACTCGGCGAGTTCCTTTTCGAGAGCGACATGGATGTCGAGGGTTCCGTTGAGAAAACGCGAACCGGCACAACCGGAACCGTATTTCTTCATGGCTTCGATACCGGCATTGATGACACGGTCGTCACCGGTAAGCCCCGTATAGGCATTGGAACCGAACATCAGTACCTTGTGTCCCTGCATATCAACTTCAGTCCCCTGTTTGCCTTCAATCTCACGAAAATAGGGATAAATCCCGAGTTCTTTCATTTTCTGAGGCTGGTCATACTTGGCCATCCTTTCTTCTAAAAGGTTCATTTTGATAGGTTTTAAGTACTCGTACAATCTGCAAATATAGAAAAATATCTTTTTTATCTTTCCTGTATGCACAGTTTTTTTGTGGACAAACAGGCTGGCAAAGATGGACAATCAGGACACAAGAGCCGGCAGGAAGCCCTGCGGGGCCTGCCGTGGTGTCGCCGGGAGAAAAGCCGTCTTTCTACAGAGGAGAGGTGATTATCAGATAATTGGCGGACTGTTCCGAAGAAGAGAAATCAGCGCGGACACCGAAAATGTGGGGAGGACGTGCCGCAGAAGCCGTGTGCGACTTTCTGCCAAGGCCCATCTTTTTGGAGAGTGTGTCCGTATCCATCGGAAGATTGCGGGCTGTCAGGTCGGCTCCGGGCCACTTCCTGCCGGTTTCCTTTGCAGAACGGTTGTTGAGGGGCGCCACCTCCAGGATCCTGAAAAGCTTGCCCAGGCGCCGCAGCGGTGATAGCTTTTCCTCATCTTCCACTTCCGGAAGGAGATACAGATGGGTATGGTGACCGATTTTTACAAGGCCATGGATGGAGCAAAGCAGCTTGAAGCATCCGGCCTTGGCCACGGCTTTTGAAGGCTCAAACAGAATCCCGCCCTGCGGAAGGGTATCTGCCAGCACAAGCGGGGCGCTGTTCTCGTCTTCCCGGCGGAAACGCAGCACCTCCCCATCCCTGTCTGCAACAATGATTGCCGGCGGCACCCCTGACGGCGCCTCCCTGTCCATTACGGCAATAAGTTCCTTGCACTCCCCGCCCGAAGAGATGCAGTGGACCTCGCTTACATTGCCGAGAGCAGTGATTATCAACGATATGTCTGCCATAGGAGAGAGCTTGGCCACCAGAAAGCGGGCCCTTTCCAGAAGTACGTCCTTCAGAAGCAGGATGTCCGGGGTGCAGTCTTCCAGACGGAAGACCTTCCTGCCTGCGGAGTCCCTTCTGGCCGGGTCAAGGAAAATGCAGTCGGGATTGAAGCCTCCCAATATGCTGTCAACGGTATCCGGTCGCAGTTCCATGCTTTCCACAGTGATGCGGGCGCCGTCCCCGGCAGCCCCGAGAACGGAGAAATTGTGGCCTGCTGCAGCGGCGAGCACGGGATTCATCTCATTGTACAGCACCTCATCGGCCACGGACGAGAAGAACCACGAGTCCACCCCGAGGCCTCCGGTAAGGTCCGCAACCCTCCTTGCCCCGAGCCTTTTGAGCACATCCGCCTTGCAGGATGCCGTATCGGCCGAACTGCACTGCTCCGTACACAGCCTCGTAGGATACAGGAGGTCATCCCTCCCGGCCCACTGCGGGACCTTCGGAGCCATTCTCTTTCTCCCCTCCATGGTATTGACCACAAGGTCCATATCCACCTCCGGCCACCTGTTGCGCGAAAGAAGAAGACGCGAGGTGTCGGCATCGGAGTGTTCCCTTATGAATTCAATTTCCTTTTGCATCGTTGAAAAAACCGCCCGGGACTGGAGTTTCCCAATATAGCGGAACTGCAAATATACACATAAAGAATCCTGTCTCAAAACGGCTCCATGCAACAGTTTCTTAACATTATTGACGCATTTATTTTCAAAATCCGAAACATTTCTGAAACAATATTGGAGGAATTTTGCAGCAGATAATCAAAATGACAAAAATGGACAGGATAAATTTTTTAAGGCTGTTTGCAACAATTGCCGCAGCATTTTTCACGGGGCTGGCCACCGTTGCCCAGACTCCGGAGCAGTGGAAAGAAATGAAGGGGGACATCAATCTCTTTGTAGCCAACGACCTCGGACGCAACGGATATTACGACCAGAAGCCCATTGCGGAAATGATGGGTGAAATGGCCGAAGAAATCGGTCCTGAGGCCATTCTGGCAATAGGCGACGTCCATCATTTCAATGGCGTTCAGTCCGTGTCCGACCCTCTATGGATGACCAATTACGAACTGGTTTACAGCCACCCCGAGCTGATGATTGCCTGGTATCCGGTTCTCGGCAACCACGAATACAGGGGCAACACACAGGCCGTCCTTGACTATGCCGGCATATCTCGCAGATGGAGAATGGAAGGCAGATACTATTCGAAGGTATTCGAAGATGACGGACTGAGCGTAAGAATAGTATTCATAGACACTACACCGATGATTGACCGTTATCACGGCAACCCGACCTATCCCGACATTGACCCGCAGGACGTGCAGGAGCAGCTCTGCTGGATAGACAGCACCCTGAATGCTGCAACGGAAGACTGGGTGATCGTGGCCGGACACCACCCCATGTACGCCCAGACAAAGAAGGATGAAATAGAGCAGGCAGACATGCAGAGGCTGCTTCTCCCTATCCTCAGGAAATACAGGGGCAAGGTTTCGATGTACATCTGCGGCCACATCCACAATTTCCAGCACTTCAGGCGCGGCGGCGACGGAATCGACTACATCGTCAATTCCTCAGGTTCGCTCACCCGCCCTGTCAGCCCTGCAGAGGGAACGGTATTCTGCTCGGACCAATCCGGATTCTCCGTAATATCAGCGACAAAGGAAAGGCTTGACCTTATAATGGTGGACAGGACAGGCACCGGGCTGCACAGGGTGACAAAAAGGAAATAATCTTCAACCTCGGCGGCAATGACACTTAAAAAGGGTTTGATTGCAATAATAATGATGATGCTCGCAGCCCATACGGCAGGTGCGGAGGTCATCAGGGGGAAGATACTCGACAAGTTTTCGGGTGAAGAGATAATCGGGGCCGCCGTCCTCGTGAAAGGCACACTCCATGGTGCCGCAAGCGGTCTGGACGGGAGTTTCCAGCTGGACATAGACAACTTTCCGTGCACACTTGTGTGCAGCTACATCGGATACAGGACGTTCGAAGTGGAAGTGAGCGGGGGCGAAGACAGCATCAGCATCCTGCTTGAAGAAGATGCGGTCGCCCTCGGGGGCTCGACAATCGTGGCCGAAAACACAGGATGCACCGAGTCAGGCGCAAGGCTCATCGAGCGGAACGCACTGAAAGTAGTAAACATAATGAGTGCCAAGGCCATAGAGCTGTCTCCGGACCTGACCGTGGCCAATGTCATCCAGAGGATGAGCGGAGTCACGATGGAGCGCAGCAGTTCCGGAGAGGGCCAGTATGCGATTCTGCGCGGAATGGACAAGAGATACAACTACACCCTTGTCAACGGCCTCAAGATTCCGAGCCCCGACAACAAGAACAGATTCGTGCCGCTCGACATTTTTCCATCGGAACTTCTTGACAGGCTTGAAGTCTCGAAATCCCTGACAGCGGATATGGAAGGAGACGGAATAGGAGGGGCGGTCAATATGGTGATGAAGGATGCCCCGTCAAGGAGAATGCTCACCTTCAATCTCCAGACCGGCTACGGGAGCCATTTCTTCAGCAATGATTTCCAATCATTTGCACACGGAAAGTCTGCCTCGGAAAGCCCGAATGAGATATTCGGGAGCGCCTATCCTGCCGACGAAAGCGATTTCTCCGGCAGCAGCCTGCATGTCCGTTCCGGAAAGCCCCTCCCCGACATCGCGGCCGGATTTGCCTGGGGCGACAGGTTCTTCTCGGAGCATCTCGGCATAGTCGCCGCCCTGAGCTGGCGCAACGCCAACAAGGGGAAAATCAGCGACATGTACAACTCCACTGCAGACAATGACGGTCTGCAGCGCATCACTGAAAGATATTACTCGGAGAGCCAGTCGCGGCTCGGGGCACACCTGAAAGCCGACTGGTACATCACCCAGAATCATAAAATAGCCCTTTACGGAGGTTATATGGACTTCCGCAATGCCCAGGTCAGGGATGCCTTCAGCGAGCAGGAAGAGACGGTGAGGATGCGCGGACAGATACAGACAATCGCCGACGCCTCACTGCTTGGAGAACACAGGTTCGGGGAAAACGACACATTCACAGTCAGATGGAGCGCAAACGCAGCACGCGCGGGCCAACAGACTCCGGACAACACGCAGATTATGCTCAACACCAATTCCGCAGGGACGAGCACCTGGGTCAACAAGAACGTAGGGGCGATAAGGCGCTGGGAACACAACTCCGACCGCGACATCTCCGGACATATTGACCTCGCATACAAGCTCTGCTGCGGAGAAAAGAACATTGAACTGGGGGCAGGAGCAATGTACCGCGACAAAAAGCGCGACAGTTTTTTCCACGAATATACCTTCCAACCATATGACAGCTCAAAATCAAGTCCTTACGACCAGTTCAAAGGGAGTGACTGGGACAATTACGACGAGATATCCTTCCGTCTGAAAAGCTGCAGTCTCACGGACCCGATGAACTACGGGGCAACTGAGAAGATCTCGGCAGGATACGGGAAGATCACCTGCACGACGGAGAAGCTGCAGATTGTGGCCGGGCTGCGCGCGGAACACACTTCCCAGGGATTCACCCTGCTCTACGCCACCGAGGGCAATGCCAACGAAGGAATGCAGGACTACACCGACCTCCTTCCGGACGCACAGGTCAGGTGGGACATCCACCGCGGAGCCAACCTCAGGCTTTCCTACTACAAGGCCATCAACAGGCCGAGCTTCTTCGAGATAGTACCCTACCACATCATCAACGAGGACTATAATGAATGCGGCAATCCGGACCTGAAGCACACCGTGGCGCACAATTTCGACCTCAGGTACGAGTATTTCCCGGGGCAGAGCGAGCAGATAATGGCCTGCCTGTTCTACAAGGACATCCACGACCCCATCGAATACGGGATGACAGCCATAGGGCAGGAAACCTTCTATATGCCCGGCAATTACGGCAACGCATCCAACTGGGGGCTTGAAATCGACGTGATGAAATACTTCAGTTTCATAGGGTTCAAGGCCAACTACACCTACACCCATTCCTCAATCACCACCGTAAAGCTCAGGGAATTGAAAGACCCGGACGGCACGGTCTATACGGACCACGCAGAGCAGGCCAGGCCGCTTTTCGGACAGGCTGCACATGTGTTCAACTGTTCGGTACTCTTTAAGGACAGCAAACGGGGATGGGACGGGCAGATCGCCTTCTCATACACAGGGAAACGCCTTGCGGTGATTGACCGCTTCTATGAAAATGACCTCTGGGATGCTCCCCTTTGCCAGCTGGACGCAAGCGTGGAAAAGAAGTTCGGCAGCGGATTCAGCATGTTTGCAAAGGCAGGCAACCTCCTGGACACCCCTCTGATCAGGTATTACAACGCAAATGAGCGCAATGCCGCATTCCCCAATGTCAGGAGATATGACGGAGGAGTTGTGGAACGCGAGGAAAAGACCGGCGTCAGCCTTGTGCTCGGAATAAGGTGGAAGTTGTAAGGAGGATCTATTGGAGTAAGGTTGAAGTTGTAGGAATCCGAGGTACAAAATAAAGATTCGTATTGAAGTAATAAATCGTATTTGGGGTAAAGAAACAACATTTTTATAAACAACTCTTATGAAAACGAACAAAAAACAGGGATTCAGCCTATTGATGATCGCGGCAATGGCCGCAGCATCAGCGTTGACACTCTCATCGTGCAGCAAAGAAGATGACGGAAAGACCGTGGAACTGTCCAAGTTTACGGTGGACCCGACGGCAGCCACTCTCGTACCGGGAGAAACCCTTACGGTCAGCTGCCAGTTCTTCCCGGAAAACGTGGATGACAAGACTATTATCTGGAGCTCCTCCGACGAAGGGACAGTAACCGTTGCAGACGGTGTGATCACTGCCATCAAACCTGGACAGGCCACTGTCACGGCAACACCGCAGGCACAGCCTTCCCTTGCCAGGACTCTCAGCATCAGCGTGGCCAACAAGGCCATGACAGTATCGGGAGAGGTATCCGGAGTATGGGAAGCCTATACCACAATCACCGTCAGCGGCCAGATCAGGGTTCCTGCCGGAAAGGCTCTCACCATTGAGGAAGGCGTTGAGGTGATTTTCAACTCCTCCGACGAGAGCGGTGCCGGCATTGAGTTCACCGTGGACGGCAACATCTACTGCTACGGCACGGAAGACGCCCCGGTACTGTTCTCGATCCCATCGGGAGAACGCAAATACAGCAATGTAACAGACTGCAGGAATCTCTGGGGCGGATTTATGCTCAACAACTCCGCCGACAATGCCGAAGCACTCTTCAGCAACTGCATCATCGAATATGCGGGCTCGCCAATGACAGAGACATCGCCTTCGGTTGTGGCCGGAATATATTCGGCAGGTGAGGACTACGGCGTGCAGATAACCACAAGCCCGGTATTCAGGGGTTCCCTTGTTGTGACAGGATGTACCATCCGCAACGGATTTGCCGACGGAATCTATATGCAGGGAGGCAATGGCATCATCACCGGCAACATATTCTCCGGCAACGGGGCCACCGGCGGAGAGGCAGTCAATGTCAAGGCCGGCACAAGCACACTCGTGGCCTTCAACATAATGTACAGCCCCAACACCAACGGCCTCAAGCTTTCAAGCTCCGGCCAGGATGACGCATCGGGACGCGGACAGGCAAAGTGCGCAGCCTACAACAACACCATCATCAATGCCGGATGGAGGCGTGACGGCACCAAGGGCGGATGCATCTATGTGGAGAAAAACATCCTCGTGAATGTATTCAACAACCTGATGGTCAACTGCAAATACCGCGCACAGGCCCCGAAGTGGGGTACTCCGGGCGTTTCCGACGGATGCGACGACAAGTCATTCATCGACTACAACTGCTACGCCAGCAGTTCCATCACGAGCACGCTCCAGCAGGACATCGATGACGGCACTACCGTTCCGTACCTCAACTATGTGTCCAACAAGAACTACGCTGACGCAGTCGATGCCAACAGCGTGATAGCCAAGGGAGCCGACGACCCGCTTGTTGCCTTCGCCGGCTATCCTGCCGGCAGCAACGCGCTTGACAATCCGGAGTATGATTCCTCGTGGGATTTTACCGCGGTCACCCTTCCGGAAGGAGCCTTTGCGGACGGAGCATCGCTCATCTCCATCGTAAACACCTCGCTCACAGTTGACGGAAAGACCTGGTCCGCACCTGCGCCGGAGACTCATTTCGGTGCCGCAAAGTAGGCTGTCCGGACAATAGACACAGGATATTACAACAAAGGGGCGCCTTCGGGTGCCCTTTTCCCGTTTTGAAAAAACTGCTTTCCGGATGCAGTTTATTGCCTGAAAATAACTATATTTGTTGATGACGTTATGACTGACAAACCAAAACTCATTATAATTATGGCACAGGACTATAAAGAAGTAGCCAGACAATGGCTCGAGGGCGATTTCGACCCGGAAACCAAATGCAAAATCATCGAACTGCGCAACAACGACCCGGCCGGGTTTGAAGACGCCTTCTACCGCAACCTCGAATTCGGTACCGGAGGACTTCGCGGAATAATGGGCGTGGGTACCAACAGGATGAACAAATACACTGTCGGAATGGCCACCCAGGGACTTGCAAACTATATCAAGAGCCACGTCAGCGGCGACCTTTCAGTATGCATCTCCTTCGACAGCCGCAACAACAGCAAGCTATTCGCCAAGATCACAGCAGACGTGCTGATTTCCAACGGCATCAAGGTATATCTTTTCGACAACATCCGCCCTACGCCGGAGCTCAGCTACGCCATCCGCCTCAAGGGAGCGGTTGCGGGAGTCATGGTGACAGCTTCCCACAACCCCAAGGAATACAACGGCTACAAGGTATTCTGGTCCGACGGCGGTCAGATCACATCCCCGGTTGATACCGAGATTGTGGCAGAAGTCGCAAAGATCACAGACCCTTCACAGGTAAAATTCACCCCTACCGACGACTGTGCCGAAATTGAAATGATGGGCAGGGAAGTAGATGAGCGCTACCTTTCCGACATCCTCTCGCTCACCCTCAGCCCGGAGGCCTGCGCAAGGCACAGGGACCTCAAGTTTGTCTATACACCGCTCCACGGATGCGGCGTGCGCCTCGTGCCGGAATGCCTCCACAGGCTTGGGTTCGAGCATGTTTACCACGTGCCGGAGCAGGACGTAAGCGACGGGGACTTCCCTACCGTGGTATCCCCTAACCCTGAGGAGCCGGCTGCAATGAAGATGGCCCTCGAAGTTGCAGAGCGCGAAGGTGCCGACGTGGTGCTTGCCACCGACCCTGACGCAGACCGTATGGGCATAGCAGTTCGCGACAATGAAGGCAGGATGGTCCAGCTCAACGGCAACCAGACCGCTTCCATCATGACCTACTACATCCTCAGCCGCTGGAAGGAGCTCGGCAAGCTCGACGGCACCAAGTACATCGTCAAGACAATCGTCACCACGGAGCTTCTCCGCGAGATTGCCTCAAGCTTCGGGGTCAAGTGCTACGATGTGCTGACAGGCTTCAAATACATCGCCGAGGTTGTCAAGCGCAACGAGGGCAAGGGAGAATTCATCTGCGGCGGCGAAGAGAGTTTCGGCTTCAACGTAGGACAGTTTGTACGTGACAAGGACGCCCAGATAGCCTGCTCGATTGTGGCTGAATGCGCTGCATGGGCTGCAGACCAGGGACTTACCCTTTACCAGCTTCTCCAGAAGATCTACAGCGAATACGGCTACCGCAAGGAGTCCCTCACCTCACTCGTACGCAAGGGCAAGACCGGTGCAGAGGAAATCCAGGGCATCATGGCCGATATGCGCAACAACCCTCCGAAGGAGCTCGTGGGCTCGCCTGTAGTGAAAGTCATCGACTATCTCGAGCCTGAAAAGACGGGACAGCCGAAGAGCAATGTGCTCCAGTTCTTTGACGAGGCCGGCGATGTCGTATCAGTACGCCCTTCAGGTACTGAGCCGAAGATAAAGTTCTATTTCGGCGCAAAGGGTGCCGATGCCGACGACAAGCTTGTTGCCCTCAAGAACCAGTTTGTGAAATAAGTACCGTAAACCGACGGTTATCAGGGGGGAGGTGACAGAAAACCTCCCCCCTTTTTTGTCTTTCCGGGCGGGTCTGCCATCTTCCTGCAAGCCGGCGTTCACGCCAGCCTTGTCACAACACAGGGAGCTCGATATAAGAAGTACCGAAAACGGTTATTCGAGCCTTTCTGTATTCGGCAGCCGCATACGGATTGGAAGTGAACACCTGCGGATTCATGGCAAAAAGCGGGAAACAGCTGCTCTGGACCTGAAGCATTATCCTGTGCCCAGGCAGGAACTCGTGGGCAACGTCATTCATCACAAACTCCACTACCGTCTTTTCACCCGGGACAAGAGGCTCCGGCTCCGCAAAGCCGCTTCTGAAGCGCGCAGGCATCATATCCCCGCGCACAAGCATCCTGTAGCCATCTTCCCTCACATCAATGAGTTTCACCATAAAATCGGCATCATCCCCCTGCACGGCGACTTCAAGATGGACTTTCAGAGGGCCGGCAAGGTGCAGGCCCTCCGCAAGACGGCCCGAAGCAAAACAGAGCACATCGCCCCTGCGCCGCAGGAAACGCTGGTCCGCTGCCATATGGTCACGCGACACCCAACTCCCCTCTTCCCCGAAATACGGTACAGGATTGCCAGGATCCGAGACATAGCTGAACTCCTCTGCGGAAGGGACATCCGAAAGGGACTTCCTTCCCCCTGACACCGCCGGATAAAGCCTTTTCGTCTGCACGCCCTTCGGGGGCCAGCAGTCATATTGCCGTACAATCTCCCCTGCCGGGCGCGTCAGTGCCGGGGCCTCTGCCGAAATCGCCGCGGAAGGAATCACGGTGACTTCTTTGTCCAGTCCGGATCCCTTTCCTTCAAGATAGTAAGCAAAGAACGGATACTCCACCCTGTCAAGATAATAGTCCGTCAGTCCGCTTCCCATATACGAATCCCCGAGCCTGTCGAAGCCTTCCTCGAGCCAGGAGCCGTGCGACCATGGGCCAAGACACATAAACACATCAGTATCAGGCGACTGGGCCTTGAGACGACGGTAACATTCAAGCGGGCCGTAACTGTCTTCGGCATCGAAAAGACCACCCACGACAAGCATCGCCGGCTTCACCCCTTCAAGACGGGCAGCCGGATTGCGCTCTTTCCAGAAACTGTCGTATGAAGGATGTTCCAGCAGATCCTCCCAGAAAGAGCCTTTACGCTGGGCAAACGGCCTGAAAATCTCCTCGGCTGTGCGACCCCTGTAAAATGAATACAAATCACTGTCCGTCAAAGGCTTGCATGGAAGCGGGCGGCCAGAGGGACGACGGCGGTTCTTGAAAAAGAAATTGCCGAAGCCGCAGGTATCTGCAAGCATCAGTGCACCGTTATGGTGAAGGTCATCTCCCATGAACCAGTCAGTCACAGGGGCTTGAGGAGACACAGCCTTAATGGCAGGATGGCCGCAGGCAGCCGCGACGGTTGCATAGAACCCGGGATAGGACATACCCTGGACACCGACGCGCCCATTGCAGGGAGTAGAGGCAACAATCCACTGGGCAGTATCCCAGGAGTCATCGGCCTCTGTAGAGCCCGGACGGACATTTTCAAATATTCCCTCGCTAAGATATGTCCCCCTTACATTCTGAAACACAATGATATAGTCATTGCGGACATAATTGGACAGCTTGTAGCGGAGCCTCCTGCTGAAGCCCTTTCCGTAAGGCTTGAGCGAAAACGGAGTGCGCATCAGCATCACGGGATGCTTCCCCTGCAGTCCTTTGCGCTGATAGACAGCAGTATAGAGCCTGGTCCCGTCGCGCATCGGGACCATATGTTCAGTCTTGCTCCAGTTTTCAAGGAGCCACTTCAGAGTGATTCTCTCCGCCATGGTACGAACTTTTTATCTCTTCCGGAACATACTCCACATCCACCTCCAGGAAATCCCCCACCTTTACCGAAGTGTTGGCATTTATCAATGCCATCACCTGCGGATAATCGTCCGCCCTTTTCTCCCTGATGAGAAGGGTGTATGGAGTGCCGTCAAATCCGTCAATCCTCTCCGAGATGAAACGCTCGAAATCACGATCATAATCAACTGCCTGGCGACCGGTATAGATATCAATGTTCTCCGGTCTGTGAAGACGCAGGGTCACGACCTCGGTATCCTTCGGAATATAGCGGCAAAGATTGCCGTAGCCCACAAAGTCATTGATCTGCGGCATCATCATCGAGGCGCAATAGACCGTCAGGAGCATACCCGTGGCAATGTAGAAAACGCCCTTTACCCAATAGCGGCGTCTGGCGATGGCAACGATTCCGACAATGGAAGCCACCGCAAGCGTCAGGCCTGCAACAAGGGTGAGACTGTTTATCGCAAAACCATAATCCCCGACAAGTTCCATAATCTTTGCCGGCCTTGTGCACACTACCGCGGCAACGGCAAGTCCGGCTGCTGCAAGTATGCCCGCAGGCACACATAGGGCGGGCCCCATCCACTTCTTCCAGCCGATGCGCTCTTCCACGACCGGAAAAAGGTAGATGATGAACGGGATTACCGGGGCGATATAGATCGAAAGCTTCCCGCTGAAGCATGAAAGCATGAAAGTGGTGACCACAACGGCAGTCGAGAAAAGGAGTTCCCTGTCGGAAATCTGTTTTTTACGGCAGAAGGCCGCAACAGACACAACCAGCGCACCGATTGCCGCAAAGCAATATGGAGCAATCACATACCAGATGCACACAAGATAGTACCAGAACGGCTCCGAGTGATGGAAAGAGTTGACGGCTCGACCGAATGTCTGATGGAAAAGCAGGTTTTCAATATATGACTTTCCTCCGTCAATATACACTCCGAGCAGCCAAATTGCGCTCAGGCCGGCAATAATGCCCCAGGTCTTCCACCCGAGATACCTTCCCGTCTCACGGATTTTCCCGCGTGCAAGAAGGAAGCAGATTATCACAAGAGGAGGCATCAGAAGCCCCACAGGGCCCTTGGTAAACAGCGCCAGGAATATCCAGACTGGAAGAAGAATGCCCTGCCTGCGGCTGTTGCCATCGCCGGTGTACATCAGATAGAAAGAATGGAGCGCAAGCACAATGAACATTACCATCATCATATCCATCCGCAGGAAAACGCTCATCCCGAGGAAAAGAACAGAAGTCATGAGCATAAGTGCGGATGCGGCGCGCTTGCCCGGGTCTTCAAATTTTGTCCATCTGTCCATAACGCAGGCAATTACGATTGCGGGTATCATGGAAAAAAGTGACAGGAGAAACATGCTGTGCCGGCCGGTTATGAGTTTGCACAGCATTATTATCCAGATGTAGAGCGGCGGTTTGTCCGCATAGGCAAGGCCGTGGTTGGTGAAAGCGAAAATGTGGCCTTCACGGACGGCTTCGTCGGCAATGCTGAGGTAACGCAGTTCGTTTGAAGGGGTAAAGTCCCTCAGTATCATTGTGGGAAGTAGGCAGATGAAAGAAAAAGCCAGTGCCGTCACCACCGGATACTTTGCGAATATGCTATTGTTGCTAATCATCTTTTTCAGGGAGTTTTTTTGAGGTGATTCCGAGCCCGATCATCACATTCCTGACATATGCCACAAAGCCGAAAGACTGGCCGAGGATCAGGACAGGGTCCTTGCGGAAGATACCGTAGGCAATGATGACGGACGAGCCGACAAGGCTAATGATCCAGAATGCAACAGGAAGTGAGGATTCACCTCTGGATTTGGAGTAAAGCCACTGATAGATAAACCTGAGTGTGAAGATTATCTGGCCGGCAGAGCCGAAAAGGACAAGTCCAAGCGGGATTTCGCTGTTGCGGAAAAGGTTGTCAAAGAAAACACCGGCGTCACGGAGCAGCAGCAGAATGGCCGCGACAGGGGTAAGCAGCAGAACAATCCTTATCACAACAGAGATTTTTTTCCATACGCCCTTTGCAACAAGATTCCACAGATAGATGTAATATGAAATCAGCTGGCCGAGGATAATGGCAAAATCATTTCTCAGCACACCGTAGAAAAACATTGTCCAGGCACCGAGAACGCTGAATATCCAATAGGAAGAAGGCGATTCTATGTGTTTGGACTTTTCGGATTTGAGCCATTGTATCAGAGTCCTCGCAGTGAAGAAGATCTGTGCAAGGAAACCGATGCCGAAAACAAGCCAGGACGGGAGGATATTGCCCATAGGCTAATTGTTTGTGTTGTTTTCCGATACAGTGTAATTGATGTATCGCGGACGCATCCACCGATAGGCAAAACAGTCGGCAAACGGGCCCCAGAGACGGTTCCAGAGGTGGAATTTGGACTTGCCGGCCTGACGCGGGAAATGCCTGACAGGCACCTGCTTGTACGTCCCTCCGTCCTGCAGAAGGATGAGTGCGGGGAGGAATCGGTGGAGTCCCTTGAAAAGCGGGAGACGCCTGGCGGCATCGGTCCTGATGACCTTGAGCGGGCAGCCCGTGTCGGCAGCTCCGTCACCGGTCATCATCCTGCGGAATGAGTTGGCTATCCTGGACTGGAGCCGTTTGAAGAAAGTGTCCTTGCGGTTTGCACGAATGCCGATGACCATACTGTAGCTGTCGATATCCTTCAAAAGGAGGTTGAAGTCCTCAGGAGTGGTCTGCAGGTCGGCGTCCATATAGCCGAGCAATGGGGATTCGGTGTAATCGATACCGGCCTTGATGGCGGCGCTGAGTCCGGCGTTCTTAGCAAAGCTGATGTAATAAAAGTCGCTGTTGCGCGCACAGACTTCCTTTATTCCCTGCAGGCTGCCGTCCGAAGAGCCATCGTTTACAAAAAGGACACAGGCCTTGCGGACACTTTTGGGCAGGAAATCCCCAAGGGCGCGTTCAAGATTGAGAATGTTGTCCTGCTCGTTATAGACCGGAACTATTATAGTAAAATCGTATTGTGATGTCCTGTTGCTCATAAAAATGCAATCCCCTTATCGGGACAATTTGTATGGAATACCGTTTATGAATACAAAAATAACTTTTTCGTACCTTAAATTCAACAAAACGGCAGTATTGGGACAACATTTTGTCCAAATTGGATATCCGGTACCCCGGGAATACTACAGGGACTGCAATCCGGATACAGTCTTGGATTTGAGACACTTTTTGAAGAACTGGTCCTGGAGGGCAGACAGACGGTGACAGTCCGAGCCGAAGTATGAATACCATCTGTTTCCGAGCAGGAGTTCGGCTTTCCCCAGAGGGCCTTCTCCATACCATCCGGTCAGGGAAGGCAGGTTCAACTGGAAATACACTCCCATTTTATACAACATTCCCAGTTCTTTTTCGCCGAAATAACGGTAGCGCTCGGGATGTGCAAGCACTACTGTATAGCCGGCATCCAATGTTTTCCGGATGATTTCCAGGACCGGGTCAAAAGGACTTGCGGAATATGTCTCGAGCAGGACATGGCCGTCAATGCTTTTGATGATATCACCGCAGGCAAGTCTCTGCCCGTAATTGACATCCATCATATACTCGGCGCCGAGATGCAGTCTTATCGGTCCCCTGTAAGCATCTCGCAGCACGGCAAAACGTTCTTCGAGGTCAGCGGTCCTGTTTGCCACTTCTTCCATGATATGCGGGGTACACCACAAATCGGAAATCCCGGCAGTTTCATACCACCCAAGCACTTCAAGAGAATCCTCCAGGGACCTCAAGCCATCGTCAACACCCGGAAGGATGTGACTGTGGCAGTCTGTGGCACCCTGGAGGATTCCGCTGCTGAATATGCTTTGCTTCCTTGAAAACAAATCACCCAAGCCCATAGCTATTCATCCTGATTACCGTAACCGTAGCCATAGCCGTAACCATAACCGTAGCCATAGCCGTAACCGTAGGACTTGCTTTCCATGTCAACTGCGTTGAGCAGCAGGCACATTGACTTGAAACTGTTTTCACGATAGAGTTTCTCGACATAAGGGAGAGCCCTCTTGTCAAGCAATCCGGCACGGGCAACCATAATGGTCATGTCAACATGACCTGTAATGATGGTGGAGTCAACGACAATCTCTGCAGGAGGACAGTCGAAGAATACATAATCATACTCTCCGCGCACCTTCTCCACAAACTGTGCAAAACGGTCGCCCAGAAGCAGTTCTGAAGGGTTTGGCGGCATAGTGCCCATAGGGAGCACCTCGAGATTTTTCTCTATGGCGACGGTCTTGAGGTCATCAGTCTTGCCGGTGAGGAAATCAACAATTCCATCCTTGTGGTCAAGGCCGAGGACATTTGTCATCGTACCTTTCCGCATATCAAGGTCCACAAGGAGAACCCTCGATTCCTTGATGGCCATTGAAGCGGCGATATTGATGCTCGTGAAGGTCTTGCCCGCATTGGGGTTAAAGGAAGTAAGCATGACTACCTTGCAGCCTTCCCTGCTCCTGAGCACAAGATCAATATTGGTTCTCAAAAGCCTGTAAGCCTCATTTATCGCATTGCGGCTTCCCGCCTTGACATAAATGTGCGTAGCGGAGTTGTCATACTCCTTTGCAGAGTATTTATTGAGCAGTTTTTTCAGGCCCTTGAGCTTTTTTGACCTGTATAGAGGTATCTCCGCAAGGAAAGGAACGGATATCTTGTCGAAGTCGCTCTTGCTCTTGACCTTGGTATCCATCATCATACTCAGGTAGAAATAGCCGAACGGAAGACCTATTCCGAGGACAAGCACGATGAGAAGTATCTTGGCTGAAGAAGGCGAAATAGGAAGGTCGGAGCCGTTAGGAAGCATGATGACACGTGTGTTGCCCACATTCACAAGGGCAGCGATTTCGTTTTCCTCACGTTTCTGGAGAAGGAACATGTAGAGATCCTGCGTAATCTGCTGCTTGCGCTCTATTGAAAGCAGCTGCAACTCCTGACCGGAGCTGGCGGCAATCTTGTTCATGATCTGCTTCTCCTGGGCCTCAATCTTCTCCTGCTGGAGCGTAAGGGTGGCAATGCTGTTCTCGACCGAACTCTGGATTGCAAGCTTGAGGGCTACGATTGAAGCATTGAGGTCAACCACAATAGGGTTGGTCTCGGAACTCGAAGCAATGAGCCTGTCCCTTTGGAGAATCAAGCCGTTGTATTCATTGATCTGCGAATCAATGCCCGAGTTGTTGAGCATGAGATTGCTCGGGATGAGCTTCATATTGTTGGCCGGGTCATTGATGTACTCGCGTATGTACTTTGCGACGGTAATGCTGTTGTTGATTTCAAAGGCCTTGGCAGAGTACTGGCTGGATTCCTGGATATAAGTGTTGGCTGAAGTCTTGATGTCAGCGAGCTGATGGGCCTCCTTATACTGCCTCAATGACTCTTCCACAGACTGGAGGTCCTTCTCGATGATGACAAGGCGATCGTTTATGAATTCAGACGTATTGACGGAAGCCCTGTTCTGGTTGCTTATCCAAGTCTCATTGTAAACATCGATAAGGGAAGTCAGAATGGCATTGGCCCTTTCCGGGTATGCATCCTTCAGGGTAAAGGACACAACGGATGACTGCTTCTGGGAAAGGCTGATATTGAGCCTGCTGCAATACGACTTGGCTACGCTCATGCTGTTGCGCCAAGAAATTGTGAGATGATGTTTCAAGCCTTCTTCGGCATTGAAATGCTCCGTAGGATAGAAGACCATCTTGCCCACAGGAGTCTGGACAGTATCACCGAACGCAGCTTCAACCCTGTCTTTGAATTCATCTTTCTTGATCCTGAAATCGGACAGGACAAGTTTTTTGCCTGAACTGTGCACATGAAAGGAGAATGAAGAAGACGGATTGTCTCCTGCAAGTTTCATCTCCACGGGCTTGTTCTGATAAAGTTCCACCTTTCTGAACAGCTGGTCCTCCACATACGAAGTCTCCAGGCCAAGACGGCGTACAATGGCCTGCATAAGGTCAGGAGAAGAGAAAGCCTCCATCTCGTTGTTGACAGTATTGGTTCCCTTGAGCACTCCGCTCATTTCGAGACCGAGGCTGCTCAGGGCCGATTTCTGCTCACTTTCATCAACGAGCACCTTCATTGTGCGTTCATAGGTTTTCTGCGTCCTGTAGAGATAGAAGACTCCGAATATCAGGCATAAGCATACGGAGAGCACATACCACCACTTGTTTGCCCAAACCGATGCGACTATGTCAACAAACTGGACAGAATTTTCCTCTTCACCAACAGATCTGCTGGTACCCATCTGCAGAGGCTTCGGTCCCTCGAAACTGTTCGTATTTGTATTTTCCGACATGATGAATAAGTTGAATAGTTAAGCTTCTGTTTTACTTAAGAATATTTACAAGGAGCGACACGAGGGAGGCAACCACTGAGGTTCCGCTCAGGACAATGCTGGTCATACGGAGGGTCTTGTCGTCCGTTGTGGACTGACGGGCCTTGATGTCACTCGGCTGCACATATACAATGTCATTCTGCTGAAGGTAATAAGCCGGCGATTTGAAAAGGCTGACGTCACAAAGATTCACTTCATACATAACCCTTTCACCCTCCTTTTCACGGATTACGGTGACATTCTCGCGCTGTCCGAAGATGGTGAGGTCCCTGGCAAGGGAAATTGCCTGGAGGATAGTGACCTTGTCGCCCTGGATTGTGTAGGTACCCGGGGAGTTGACCTCTCCGAGCACTGAGACCTTGAAATTCATGAATTCAACGCTCACGACTGCATCTGAAATGTACCCACCCTCGTCAAGCAGCTTCCTGATATGCTCGGCGAGCTCCCAACGGGTCTGGCCAACTACACTGATCTTTCCGAGAACCGGGAAATTGATGCAGCCGTCATTGTCCACAACATATGCCTGGAGGCGGTACTGGCTGGTGGTCGTCGTTGCCTCGGAACCGGCCTGATAGCTTACAACCGGGAGGTTGAACATAGCCGAGAGCTCAGGATTGCGGGCATTGACGACAATGGAAAGCATATCCTTGGACTCGATTACGATACCGGCGTGCTTGTCAAGCTTTTCCGGCTCATTTACTGCCTTGTTCTGGAAATATGCAATATTCTTGACCTGTGCACATCCTGCAAATATGAGCATAAGTGCAACGGAAACAATCAAATTGGAAAAATGCTTCATCTCTTGCTTGTCAAATTATAAAGACTAAACCTATTGTAAATGCCAAAATTAATACTTTTACATCTAAATAGCAAATAATGAAATGATATGCATTCGCAAATTGAGAATGGCTTTTGAGTTACATTTCACTGCAGGGTCCACATCCCCGGCCGGAGCGTAGCGGAACCCGGCGTCATCACGCGTCGCACCGTGTCAGCGAGATTTTTGGTAGAAGGTATCCACAATAAACCGGGCGGCATCAGCC
>JBJEJU010000021.1:0-11738 GCA_051878275.1 Candidatus Cryptobacteroides sp.
TCTTATAATCAATCATTTAGCAAAATCCAGTGGTCCAGATGAATTTCACGAGGGCAGGCTGAAGCCTGCTCAGCCTCTCACCCTCAGTCACTGATAGCGCAACGGCCCCTGCGGGGAGAGCCCTTGGGGCGAGCTCCCCGCAGCTGTGGCCGTAGCAGCCGGAGAGCGTATATTCAGTCTGCGGTGCCAGTACGCATATTCTCGTCAATACCACTTCCCGTGAAATTCATCTGGCACGGGCAGACCCTCTACAGGTACCTGTGGGGCACTATCCCGTTCCCGATGAAGACAAATTGCCCTTATCTGGACCCTTTGGAAAATGCATTACTCTTAAAATCAATCATTTAGCAAAATCCAGTGGCCCAGATGAATTTCACGAGGGCGCTTGACCGGCCCCAGGTGAATTTAAAGAGGCTTATCTCCTTGTTTACTTCGTTCTACCAATACTCTCATATCAACCCCTTCACCTCATCATAAACCAATCCGCACGTTCTTGCAATCTGTTTCAACGAACTGTTATACCTTCCCTTCAAAGCCCTTGCTAGTCTGACACGTTGATTTACATCCAATTCACGAAGGTTTCTGTTACCAAAGAGTTCTGCTGACAATTGCTTACGGTATTCCCGGAGCGCACTAATAGGAATACTGAGATGCGACAGAACCCCTTCCTTTGATTCGACATCGATCTCTTTGGAAATGCCCATATAATAATTGAAAGCTTTATGAGTTCTGAAAATTTTCTCCACAATATCCACATCCGTGTACACTCCTGGAAATACAACTCCGGAAATAATTGGTACAGAATCATCTACCCTATAATGACTTTTCAGAAGCCTTTTCAGTTCTTTTCTCGTGAAATAACTGTTTTCACCATTGAGCATCCATACTGGACTTGCCCATGAATCCGTCCGGCGGAAATACAACGGCCCGCTTGACCACGGGTAATCCCATGGATTGTACGGCAGACCTGCCGCAACCGGATTCTTCAACACATAGCATATGGCAGTTTTCAGATAGCGGTCATCCGCTATAACCTGATGGCTTATCCCGATTCCGTTCAAACTCTTCCGCTCCGGATATTTGGAAGAAAGATAAATAGAAGTTCTCCGTACATATTCGTGAATGAACTTGTTGCAGGCATCAAACTCCCCGTATACGACAAAATGCACATGCGTATCCATTAGGACAAATGCCAGAATCAGCACCTCATATCCTTCGGCAACAGTAAGAATCCGGTTCATCCCGGCAATGAAATCCTCCTCATCTCTGTACATAGCATCTACGGAATCTCCGGAGGTATAAAAATGCCAGCAGTTCCTTACCGGAATGGATTGACCCTTGACTGCAGGACGCTCAAGTCCCAGATCAGCAATAATTTCCGGATAACACTTTTCTTTATTCAACATAGTTCAAGTCTGTAATAAAAATGCACCACGGTCATGAACCCGAGGTGCGTTATTCTTACCGGACAATTCCGGTCTTTCCAAATATACGCATTTTTACCGAAAAACAGATGTTGTTTTGAATTAATATTTTTCGGCCAGTCATATTACCTTTCAATTATGTGGGTATGGCATAGCCTGGGAATCGTGGGGCCCAGTTTCACCAACGAAGACCTTTCAACCTCAATCAGCTTGCGTTGACAACCCCTTCCAGGAGGCAGGCTTTCGCCTGCAAAAGCCTCTTAACCCTCTGTCGCTGCGCGACTTCCTCCTTTCAAGGGGATACCGCCTGCATTTCATTCCAGCGGGTGGCTCCACTGCTGCGATTTTCAAAGAAAATCTCCCTGACGTTCAGCCACGGCGGCTGATGCAGGCAAAGCCTGCCTTGCTTCGTCTGATGTGGATACCATCTACCAATAATATTGCTGACGTTGACCTGGACAGCGCAAGCCTCTCAACCCCAGTCTCTGATAGCGCAACGGCCACTGCGAGGAGAGCCCTTGGGGCGAGCTCCCCGCAGCTGTGGCCGTAGCAGCCGGAGAGCGTATATTCAGTCTGCGGTGCCAGTACGCATATTCTCGTCAATACCACTTCCCGTGAAATTCATCTGGCACGGGCAGACCCTCTACAGGTACCTGTGGGGCACTATCCCGTTCCAGATGGAGGCAAATTGCCCTCATCTGGTCCCTTCTGGAAATCCATTATTCTTATAATCAATCATTTAGCAAAATCCAGTGGTCCAGATGAATTTCACGAGGGCGCATGGCCCTTCGCCCAGATGAATTTCACGAGGGCAGGCTGGATTGCCAAAGAAAATCAGCATTGCTGATTATCGCTGCTTACAGCCTACCGCGCCTTGTGCCGCCCGAAGTGATTCAGTATTCTGCCTAAAATACATGCGGTTGGGGTAGGTGCCATGGGGTTGTCATATAGGGAGAAGCATTGAGCCGGGATATAGCTGCGGCCAACCCGGCCAATTCGACACATATCGGCAATAACGGCCAAACTGCTACAAACCGACCAAACCAAAACGGTCCAAAACACTGCATTCAAATGATAACTGCCGCCCGTATGAAAAAAAATGTTAACTTTGTAAAAATGATGTCTCCGGGGCGGCGGAGTAGGCCATGCCGGGGCGTCAAAACGAACCACGTGCAGCCCGCGCGCCGGTCCAGCGCAACCGCCATGCCGGCGCACTGCACCGCCGCACCGGTACCACGGCCCACCGAAACAGCCCGCGCACCGGCATACCGCCCTGCCGCACCGGTACCACGGCCCACCGAAACAGCCCGCGCACCGGTCCAGCGCAACCGCCATGCCCGCGCACTGCACCGCCGCCCCGGCACTGCACCACCGCCCCGACACCGCGAAACCGCTCCGGCACCGCGACACAGCCCCGGCACCCCGCGCAACCGCCGAAAAACATAGTCACAACATAACTCTTGAAAGTATGAAGATAGCAATAGCAGGAACAGGATATGTGGGTCTTTCGATCGCGACCCTCCTGGCCCAGAAAAATGAAGTCGTGGCAGTCGATGTGATCCCTGAAAAGGTCGAACTCATCAACAACCGCAAATCACCGATCCAGGACGATTACATCGAGAGATACCTCGCCGGCACAGACGCCCTCGGCGCACCGGTCACCCTCAACCTCACAGCCACCACCGACGGCCGCTCCGCCTACAGGGACGCCGACTTCGTGGTCATAGCCGCCCCGACCAACTACGACTCACAGAAGAACTTCTTTGACACCTCCCATGTGGAAGAGGTCATCGAGCTCGTCCTCGAGGTCAACCCTTCCGCCATAATGGTCATCAAATCCACCATTCCGGTAGGCTACACCGCCCACGTGCGAGAAAAATTCTCCTACCGCGAACGCCAGCAGGACGGCACCATGAAGGTAGTTGTGCCAAACATCATCTTCGCCCCGGAATTCCTCCGCGAATCCAAGGCCCTCTACGACAACCTCTACCCGTCGCGAATCATCGCCGGATACGACCACTCCAACCCTATCCTTGAAGAAGCCGCCCACACCTTCGCCGCCCTCATCAAAGAAGGCGCAATCAAGCAGGACGTGCCGGTACTCTTCATGGAGACCACCGAGGCCGAGGCAGTCAAGCTATTCGCCAACACCTACCTCGCCCTGAGGGTATCATTCTTCAACGAACTCGACACCTATGCCGAACTCAAAGGCCTTGACACAAAGTCCATTATCGACGGCGTCTGCCTCGACCCGCGCATCGGCACCCACTACAACAACCCGTCCTTCGGCTACGGCGGCTACTGCCTCCCGAAAGACACCAAGCAGCTCCTTGCCAACTACGCCGACGTCCCTGAAAACCTCATCAAGGCCATCGTGGACAGCAACCGCACCAGGAAGGACTTCATCGCCGACCGCGTGCTCCGCAAAGCCGGCTACTACACAGCCTCCAGCGCCTTCGACCAGACACGCGAAAAACCTGTCACCATCGGCGTTTACCGCCTCACGATGAAATCCAACTCCGACAACTTCCGCCAGAGCTCCATCCAGGGCGTCATGAAGCGCGTCAAGGCAAAAGGCGCCACCGTCATCATCTACGAGCCTACCCTCCAGGACGGCACCACCTTCTTCGGAAGCCTAGTTGTCAATGACCTGGCCAAATTCAAGGCAATGAGCGACGCCATCATCGCCAACCGCAGCGACGCAGAGCTCGGCGACGTGGCCGGCAAGGTCTATACCCGTGACATCTTCAAACGCGATTAGGAGAACAGCCCCGCAACCGGCGAAACGGAATGAAGCCCGGCAGACAATGAAAGATTCATATTGATGCGATCAGCCCCGTACCCCGTGAGGCGGCAGGAAACAGCCTATAAACAACGCGAGTGGACAATTCAAGACAGCTTCTCCATACAGATGACCGCAGGGTGGCAAAGAACACCATGATGCTGTATATGAGGATGTTGCTCACAATGGCAATATCCCTCTATACCTCGCGCATCGTCCTGAAAGTCCTCGGCGTGGAGGACTATGGCGTCTATAATGCCGTAGGAGGAGTCGTGGCATCGTTTGCCCTCGTATCGGGAGCCCTCTCCGCAGCAATATCAAGGTTCATCACCTTTGAGCTCGGAAGCGGCGACGACGCCTCCGTCCGCAGGGTATTCGCATCCTCAGTCACCATCCAGATGGTGCTCGCCGGGATTGTCCTCATCCTCGGGGAGGTGTTCGGTCTGTGGTTCCTCAACGCCCGGATGGACATACCTCCGGGCCGCCTCGGAGCCGCCAATGCCGTCCTCCAATGCTCCATAGCGACATTCATAGTCAACATACTCAGCATCCCGTACAACGCCGCCATCATAGCCCACGAACGGATGGGCGCATTCGCCTACATCAGCGTCCTCGACGCAGCCCTCAAGCTCACGGCGGTGTGGCTGCTGACCGTGGTCGGAGGCGACAAACTCGTCCTCTACGGACTGATGCTGATGGCCATCCAGATCACCCAGCGCATCATCTACGGCATCTATTGCCGGCGCCGTTTCGACGAATGCCGTGGCATAAAACTGCTCTGGGACAGGGACTTGCTCCGCAGAATGTTCTCATTTGCCTCGTGGAGCTTCCTCGGCAACGGCTCGTATGTCCTCCAGACCTCGGGCATCAACCTCCTGATAAACGTATTTTTCGGAGTCGTGATGAACGCCGCAAGGGGAGTCGCAGTGCAGGTCGAATACGTCGTCACATCCTTTGTCAACAACTTCACCACCGCACTCAACCCGCAGATAATCAAGAGCTATTCGTGCGGCGACCGCGAATCGATGTTCCGCCTCGTATTCCTCGGATCGCGCTACTCTTTCTATATGATGCTTGTCCTGTCGGTGCCGATAATGCTCCAGGCCCCATGGCTGCTCGGACTGTGGCTTGACACGGTGCCCCCGATGGCCCCGCTCTTTGTCCGCCTGACCCTCGCGATGCAGCTTGTCGCCTCGCTCTCGTGCACCCTCATCACCGCCGCCAACGCAACTGGCGACATTAAACGCTACCAGCTGATTGTCGGGGGATTGGGGCTCATGGTATTCTTCATCTCCTGGGCCCTCTACGCCGCCGGAGCACCGGTGCAGAGCTGCTACTATGCCGCAATCGCCGTTTTCGCCGTCCAGCTTTTCGCAAGGGTGGCACTTCTGCGCAGGATGGCCGGGCTCAATGTCGGGAGGTATCTCCGCGAAGTCGTGGCAAAGGCCGTGGTTGTCGCTGCGGTCGCGTGGCTTTGCGCCGCCGCCGTATCGCGCCTTCCGCACCTTGCATCCTTCCTCCTGAGCCTGCTGCTGACGGCCCTGTGCGTCGGATTCATAGGGATGGACTCCCGCCAGCGCAGGGGTATACTGACATTACTTTCAAAAACACATGACAATGGCTGACAATCCTTCCGGCAGCATATTCTCCCGGCTCTACGCCCGGACCAAACCCCTGCGCCGCACAGTGCGAGGCTTCCTGCTGCTCATTGTCCGCCGCAGGGAAACCCGGAAGATGCGCCGCTTCGCCTCCTCCTGCGATGCCCCGAAAATCTACTGGCTCGGCGTCCCGGACCACTCCAATCTCGGAGACATCGCCCAGTACCTTTGCATAAAGGACTGGATGACCCAATACTGCCCTGAATATCAAGTCTTTGAAGCAGGTGCGAAAACGGTGGCCGACTCCCGTTGCGGCTTTGTGGAGACACTCTCCGGAGTCTATTCGGAGCGGGACGTCATAGTATTCCAGAGCGGCTACTGCACCCAGGACCTAGGCGGATCCCACGACCTGATGCACAGGATGGTCTGCGACGCCATGCCGCAGGCGAGGATCCTGATGCTGCCCCAGACCGTATTTTTCGGCAGCAGCGACAACCGGCGCCGTACCTCCGTATCATACAACCGTGCCCGCAGGATGCTATTTCTCGCAAGGGACAAAGTCTCTTATGAAACGGCAAAGCAGATGTTCCCTGACATCAGGGTGATACTTTATCCCGACATAGTCACAACCCTCATCGGCACCATCCCTTTCCGGGAGCCGAAGAGCGGAATCCTTCTCTGCACACGCCACGACGGGGAAAAATACTATTCCGAGAGCCAGCTTGAAGCCCTCGCCGCCAACCTCTCGGAGATTGATACAGTACGCCGTACCGACACCATCAGCAAGATGAACTACCGCCGCATACTCGCCGACTGCAGGCGCATACTGCTCGAAGAATTCAGGAAATACGCCTCCGCGAGGGTAGTGATAACAGACAAATACCACGGCACCGTATTCTCGCTCCTTGCCGGCACTCCTGTAGTGATCCTGCGCACTACCGACCACAAGGTCGTGACCGGGGCACAATGGTTTGAGGGCATCTGTGACGGCTGGTTCCGTGTGGCCCCGTCGCCCGAAGAAGCGGAGTCCCTCGCAAGGTCCATGGTCCGCGACGGAGCCTTCCCGGGTTCGTCTGCCCCTGGCAGCCTGCCCAAACCGTATTTCAGGGACAACTACTACGGCAAAGGCCTGCGCGAGCTGATGGACAGCTTGTAGCATATAAAAGAAATATTCAAATTATAAAACACATAATACAATGCTTGACAACAACGTATCCCTCCAGGGCAAGACGGTGCTCGTGACCGGAGCCGCCGGCTTTATCGGCGCCAACCTCGTCAAAAGGCTCTTTGCCGACTGCGATGACATACGCATCGTCGGAATCGACAGCATCACAGACTATTACGATGTCAACATCAAATACGGCCGTCTCAAGGAAATAGAGGAGCTCGGCCGTGACTGGACCTTTGTCAAGGGCAGCATTGCCGACAGGGACCTTCTCGAAAAAATCTTCACTGACCATGCCCCGGCAGTGGTCGTCAACCTTGCTGCCCAGGCCGGAGTGAGATACTCCATCACCAACCCCGACTCCTATGTCGAGTCCAACCTCATAGGCTTCTACAACATCCTCGAAGCCTGCCGCCACCACGAGGTAGAGCATCTTGTATATGCCTCGTCCTCATCGGTTTACGGCTCCAACAAAAAGGCCCCTTACTCTACTGACGACAAAGTGGACAACCCTGTGAGCCTTTATGCCGCCACCAAAAAGAGCAACGAACTGATGGCCCACGCCTACTCCAAGCTCTACAACATCCCTTCCACCGGCCTGAGGTTCTTTACGGTCTATGGCCCTGCCGGCCGTCCCGACATGGCCTATTTCGGATTTACCGACAAGCTCCGCGCCGGAAAAACCATCCAGATCTTCAACTACGGCAACTGCAGGCGCGACTTTACCTATGTCGATGACATCGTGGAGGGAGTGGTCCGCGTGATGAGGCATGCTCCTGAAAAACGCACCGGCGAGGACGGCCTCCCCGAGCCTCCGTATATGGTCTATAACATAGGCAACAACTCTCCGGAGAACCTGCTTGATTTCGTGACCATCCTCCAGGAGGAACTCATTGCGGCAAAGGTGCTTCCTGCCGACTATGACTTCGAGGCCCACAAGCAGCTCGTCCCTATGCAGCCGGGCGATGTGCCTGTGACCTATGCCGACACCGCCCCTCTCGAGCGTGACTTCGGTTTCAAACCTTCCACCCCTCTGCGTGAGGGACTGCGACGCTTTGCACAGTGGTACGCCTCTTTCTACGGCACCGTCTGACAATTATCGTCATCAATAGCCGGCTCAAGAGTCCTGACACGACTTTCGGGCCGGTTTTTTTTATTCATTTCAGGTCAGATATGGTTCATTTATGTCTCAATTTTGCAATATTAGAAGTAAAAAATTATCTTTGTATCCGGGTAGAAGAAAGGTTGACCGCACCGGTCCGCAGGGTTTGGCCCTGCGGTTGCGGAAGGCAGATTTGACGACCGCCTCAAAGACAGATGAAAGTAAGGATTCAGATGCTTAACCTGATTTCTAACTGCTTGACTAACAGAATCTTTCGTAGTCTTGCAGGACTAGAAGAATTGTCTTTGGGCAAAAATGAAGCCCAAGGCCTCATGGCAAAGCAACGGATCCGGATACAACCAAAATGACCAATCAGAGCCGGAACATACCGCAGTGGTTCGTCCTCCGCGACCTCAAGCGCAGCAATGCCCGTGACCGTGCATACTCCGTCCTTGCGGAGAAGGGGCTCAATGTGTTTACACCGCTCAGGACCAGGATTGTAACCTCATGCGGCAGGACCAGGCGGCTTGTGAGCCCTGTGATTCCCGACCTGCTGTTCGTCAGGGACACCAGGGCGGTGCTGGACCCGATTGTGGGGGAGATACCCACGCTGCAGTACCGCTACGCAAGGGGAGCGGGCTACTGCCAGCCGATGACAGTCCCGGAAGACGATATGGACAGGTTCATGCTCGCCGTGCGCAGCAGCGAAAATGTACGCTACTACACTCCGGACGAGGTGACTCCGCAGATGTTCGGCAGGGAGGTGAGCATTGTCGGCGGACCGCTTGACGGCTACTCCGGCAGACTGCTCAAAGTCCGCGGCAACAGGGAAAAGCGCCTGATAGTCGAGCTCACGGGCTACCTTTACGCCGCCCCGGAAGTCTGTCCCGATTTCATCCGAATAGAAGAGAATTGATACTGTCCCGCGCGGCGGGATTTACGATAACCAATCTGTACACCTGATGAACATTATTCGACGTATCTCTGACTGGTACTTCACGAAAAAGGCAATGCCATACTGGTGCCTGCTCCTTCTGGACTGTGCACTGGTGGCTTTTTCTTGCTATGTCGGTCTCTATGCGAGCACCGGAGGTGAGGGCTTTGCGGCCAATTTCCGGGAGGCAACCCTCGGCATACTTATCGGCCTGATATTCTATGTGATAGCCTTCCGCATATTCAGGACCTATTCGGGCATCGTGCGATATTCCTCATTCGTTGACCTGCAGCGGGTGGGGCTGGCCTCGCTTGTGGGCTCGGCCGCATTCTACCTTTTCGGGCTCCTGGCCGGTGTCCTCTGGCCGGGGCAGGACGCGCTCTGGTTCCCTGACCTCAGGGCCATTCTCGTGACCTTCGCCCTCAGCTCGATGCTGATGTGGGTAGAAAGGATTGCCGTCAAGAGGCTTTACGACTCCTTCCACATCGACAACGCCCAACCGGTGGTCATCTACGGCACCAAGGCCGGCGGCATCAGCCTCGCCAAGAGTCTCAATGTCGTGAAAGACAAGAAATTCTCGCTTCGCGCATTCATTTCCGACGGAGTGGAGATGAAGGGAGTATATCTGATGGGAAAGCCTGTCTATCTCAACCGCCCGGGCCTCGCCAGGAAGTTTGCCCGCGACGGCGTGCAGGTGCTCCTGGTATCACCTCTGAAGAGCGACAAATTCCGTGACAACGCAGCAATGGTGGACGAATTCCTCTCAGCCGGCATCAAGATCATGATGATGTCCCCGGCCGAAGAATGGGACGGCAGCGACACCACCCTTTCCCACAAACAGCTTCACGAGGTGGCAATCGAAGACCTGTTGCCGAGGGAGAAGATCGAGGTGGATATGGACGCCATCGGCGAGCTCCTCAAGGGCAAAAGCATCCTCATCACAGGAGCGGCCGGCAGCATCGGTTCCGAGATGGTGCGCCAGGTGGCAAAGTTCGACCCCGCGGAGATGATCCTCATCGACCAGGCCGAGACACCGATGCACGACGTGCGCCTGATGATGAAGAAACAGTACCCGCAGATCAAGAACGAGACCATAGTCACGAGCATCACCAACAGGGAACATATGGAGCGCATCTTTGCGGCCCACAAGCCTGACTATGTCTTCCATGCCGCCGCCTACAAGCATGTCCCGATGATGGAGGACGACCCGGCGATTGCAGTGCAGAACAATATCTACGGCACCCGCGTCATCGCTGACCTTGCCGTCAAGTACGGGACAAAGAAATTTGTGATGATCTCCACCGACAAGGCCGTCAATCCGACCAATGTGATGGGCTGCAGCAAACGCATCTGCGAGATTTACTGCCAGAGCCTCAACCAGGCCATCCAGGAAGGCAGGGTCGAGGGTGTCACCCAGTTTGTCACCACCCGTTTCGGCAACGTGCTCGGCTCCAACGGCAGCGTGATTCCTATTTTCAAAGAGCAGATTGCGGCGGGCGGCCCTGTGACCGTCACCCATCCCGACATCATCCGTTTCTTCATGCTCATCCCTGAGGCGTGCAAGCTCGTGCTTGAGGCCGGTACGATGGGCAAGGGCGGGGAAATCTTCGTCTTCGACATGGGCAAGCCGGTGAAAATCATTGACCTCGCCAAGAGGATGATTGCCCTTTCCGGAGCTGAGGATGTCAAGATAAAGATCACCGGACTCCGCGACGGCGAAAAGCTCTATGAGGAAGTGCTCGGCGACGAGGAGAACACCGTGCCGACGGTCCATCCTAAGATCAAGGTGGCGAAGGTCCGCTCCTACGACTATGCCACTGCCTGTGCCAACGAGGAACGCCTGATGGAAGTCTCCCGCTCCTTCGACGATATGGCTATCGTCAAGGTGATGAAGGAGATCGTCCCCGAATACAGAAGCCGCCAGAGCAAATACGAAGCACTGGATAATTGTTGATATGAATATACTTGTGACAGGAGCTAACGGGCAGCTCGGCAATGAGATGAGGATCATTGCGAAGGAATCCGCAGACAACTATATCTTCACCGATGTCAACCAGGTGGAAGGCCTCGAGACCGCATACCTCGACATCACCGACCTCGCAGCAGTCCGCAGGATGGTGGAAGATGGCGGCATCAAGGCCATCGTCAACTGCGCAGCATGGACCAACGTGGACGCAGCCGAAGACCCTGAAAAATACGCACTTGTGGAAAAGCTCAACGCCACCGCCCCCGAAAACCTCGCAACGGCAATGAAGGAAGCCGGCGGCCTCTTGATACAGATCTCCACGGACTATGTGTTCGGCAAAGAACCTTACAACACCCCTTGCAGCGAAGACCGGAAAGGCACGCCGACAGGAGTCTATGGAGCTACCAAACTCCTTGGAGAACAGAAGATTATTGCTACAGGATGCGATTACGTGATAATCCGAACCGCCTGGCTCTACAGCGAATTCGGCAAAAACTTCTGCAAAACGATGATGAACCTCACGTCCACCAAGCCGGAGCTGAATGTCGTTTTCGACCAGTGCGGCACACCGACATATGCGCTGGACCTCGCAAGGGCGATAGCAGCTGTATTGAAAGATTATTCAGCGTATGCCGTTTCGACCGAAGTTGATGCTCCCGCTGCTGTCATTTCGACCGAAGCTGATGCTCCCGCTGCTGTCATTTCGACCGGGGTTGATGCTCCCGCTGCTGTCATTTCGACCGAAGCTGATGCTCCCGCTGCTGTCA
>JBJEJU010000021.1:11838-13311 GCA_051878275.1 Candidatus Cryptobacteroides sp.
TTTCGACCGAGCAAAAGCGAGTGGAGAAATCTCCATACCCCAAAACCGGCATCTACCACTACAGCAACGAAGGCGTCACCTCCTGGTACGACTTCACCCGGATGATCATGCGCATCTCCAACGCCATCAGGGCCGAAAAGGGAGAACCGCCGGCAGTCTGCGACATCCGTCCATGCCACAGCAGCGAATTCCCCTCGCCGGTCACCCGCCCTGCCTACAGCGTCCTCGACAAGACCAGAATCAAAGACACCTTCGGCCTCGCCATTCCATACTGGGTGGATAGCCTCGAGGCATGCATACGCAATATTGCAGATGGCCGGTACCCTGGAACCAACTGCCCCAAGTGCTAAACCCAGACAGAATGAAAGGCATCGTACTCGCAGGCGGAAGCGGAACCCGCCTCTATCCGATCACCAAAGGCATCAGCAAACAGCTTATGCCTATCTACGACAAACCTATGGTGTACTATCCCATCTCCGTGCTTATGCTTGCCGGGATCAGGGACATACTCATCATATCCACGCCGTTTGACCTCCCCGGCTTCAAAAGGCTTCTCGGTGACGGATCCGACTATGGTGTCCGCTTCGAATATGCCGAACAGCCTTCCCCGGACGGCCTTGCCCAGGCGTTTACAATCGGGGCTGATTTCATAGGCGATGACAGTGTTTGCCTCGTACTTGGAGACAACATATTCTACGGAAGCTTTTTCACGCCAATGTTGAAGGAAGCTGTAAGGGCAGCCGAGCACGATGACAAGGCAACGATTTTCGGCTACTGGGTGGACGATCCTGAAAGATACGGAGTCGCAGAATTTGACAAAGATGGCAACTGCCTTAGCATCGAAGAGAAACCTGCAAAACCAAAGAGCAACTATGCTGTCCCTGGACTATACTTCTACCCTAACAGAGTAGTGGAAATCGCACGGGACATCAAGCCATCCGCACGTGGCGAATACGAGATAACGACTGTAAACCAAATTTTTCTCAATGACGGACAATTGAGGGTACAAAATCTTGGCAGGGGATTTGTCTGGCTTGACACCGGCACCCACGACTCCCTCTCCGAAGCATCGACATTTGTCGAGGTCATCGAGAAACGTCAGGGTCTGAAAATTGCCTGCCTTGAAGCCATAGCCTACCGCAGGGGCTGGATAGACGAAGACAAGATGCACGAGCTCGCAAAGCCGATGCTCCAAAACCAGTACGGACAGTATCTTCTCAAGGTAATCGAAGAGAAGAAGCAGGAAATCAATTCTGACATGTTCAGAAAATAGGATATGGGGAAAGTGCCTGAAAGGACAATCATAATCACCGGCGGAGCCGGATTCATCGGCAGCCATGTAGTCAGGCTATTTGTCAACAAATACCCTGACTACAGGATCATCAATCTCGATAAACTCACCTACGCAGGCAACCTCACCAACCTCAAGGACATAGAGGACAGGCCCAACTACAGGTTCGTCAAGATGGACAT
>JBJEJU010000022.1:0-13122 GCA_051878275.1 Candidatus Cryptobacteroides sp.
CCTAATCTCAACAAATCGGGACTAATTGCAATACGTGCTTCACCGGAGGCTTACCGTACTGAGGGGAAATTAGAAACTCTGTATTTGAGCGTTTATTCAGGTCCGACATATGCAGATATAAAACTGAAGCACGATTGATTAGCGAATACAAAATCATCAGGAGGCAAACGCGGGTTTGCCTCCTGATGATTTATAGTACAAATCTTCGGACATCAGGCCGGATAATATTCCTTTGCCGATGCCACCGGAGAGTTTCCGTACAGACTACATGTTCATGCCGCCGTCAACCTGGATGACCTGACCTGTGACATATAAACTGAGGTCGCTGGCGAGGAAGGTCGCAACGTTGGCGATGTCCTCGACGGTGCCGCCCCTGTGGAGAGGAATCTTCTCAATCCAGGTCTTGCGTACCTCCTCCGGAAGTGCCTGTGTCATAGGGGTGTCGATAAATCCCGGAGCAATGGCGTTGGCACGGATGCCCTTGCGTCCCATCTCCTGTCCGATGCTCTTTGCAAGACCGATGAGTCCGGCCTTTGAAGCTGAATAGTTGCACTGTGCGGCATTGCCGTGAACACCTACAACTGAGGACATATTGATGATGGAGCCGCCCTTCTGGCGCATCATCACCGGAGTGAGGGCGTGGATGAAGTTGAATGCGGATTTGAGGTTGACATTGATTACTGCATCCCACTGGGCCTCGGTCATCCTGAGCATGAGCCCGTCTTTGGTGATGCCGGCATTGTTGACAAGTATGTCCACACGGCCGAAATCTGCGAGAACTGCATTCACCACCTCCTCGGTCTGGGCGAAATCCGCCGCATTGGAAGCGTAGGCGCGAACCTTGTGGCCATAGGCCTCGATTTCACGTACAGTCTCTTCGGCTGCTTCATTGATTACAAGATCGGTGAAGGCGATGTCTGCGCCTTCGGATGCGAATTTGAGGCAAATCGCCTTTCCGATGCCTCTTGCTGCTCCGGTAACGAGAGCAACTTTTCCGTCTAAAAGTCCCATAATTGTTACAATAAATATCAGGTTTTGGTTCTGTCACGCGCTCCCGCAAACGGCGGGAAACGGAGTCTTTTTCACGGCCTGTGTCCCTTCCGGACGCATAACCGGCCTGCAAAGTTAATAGTAATCAGCCCATTCGCCAAATTTATTTCAAAAACGGCCGTTAAACCGCCCCGTCCTGATGTCCGGAGGGTCAATACATAAAGTGGGCAAGCCGAATCCGGAAGCCTCCGAAAGTGGGTTTAATTTGTTATCTTTGCAGTCCCAAAACAAACGAGTATGACATCAGAAATCCGAGACATCAATCTGTGGGAAAGCGGAGCGCTCAAAATCGACTGGGTGCGCCGCCATATGCCTCTTCTCGAAGGCCTTGACACTGAATTCCGCCGTACAAGACCGTTCGAAGGACTCAAGGTGGCCCTGTCAGTCCATCTTGAAGCCAAGACCGCACGCCTCTGCGAAGTCCTCGCGGGCGGAGGGGCACAGATGTTCATCACCGGAAGCAACCCCCTGAGCACGCAGGACGACGTTGCGGCAGCCCTTGTCCACGAGGGCCTCAACGTGTTTGCGGTCCACGGCGCCACGCCCCGGGAATACGAAAGCGGCATCAGGCGTGTCATTGAGGCGGGTCCCGACATCATCATCGACGACGGCGGCGACCTTGTCAACATGATCCACGAAAACTATCCGCACCTCATCCCCGGCGTAATCGGCGGCTGCGAAGAGACCACGACAGGCATCCTCAGGCTCCGGGCAATGGACAGGGAGGGAGCCCTCAGATTCCCGATGATGCTTGTCAACGACGCCAAATGCAAGCACTTCTTCGACAACCGCTACGGCACCGGCCAGAGCGTGTGGGACGGCATCAACAGGACGACCAACCTCATCGTTGCGGGCAAAACTGTGGTCGTGGCAGGCTACGGATGGTGCGGCAAAGGCGTGGCAATGAGGGCAAAAGGCCTCGGAGCACAGGTCATTGTCACCGAAATCGACCCGGTCAGGGCCCTCGAAGCCGTGATGGACGGATTCAGCGTGATGACAATGGCACAGGCTGCGCCTCTCGGAGACTTCTTCATCACGGTCACAGGTTGTGCCGACGTCATCGGACCTGCCCATTTCCCGCTCCTCAAAGACGGGGCAATCCTCTGCAACGCAGGTCATTTCGATGTGGAAGTGGCAGTGGCCTCCCTCAGGGAATACGCCATCGCAGAGCGCCCGGCGCGTGCCAACATCACCGCCTACGATATGCCTGGTGGCAGGACTGTCCATGTCATCGCCCAGGGACGCCTTGTCAACCTGGCAGCCGGTGACGGACATCCGGCAGAGATAATGGACATGTCTTTCGCCATCCAGGCGCTCAGCGCCAAATACCTTGTGGACAACAGGGCGGCGATTGCAAGGGAGCCGGGAAAAATGCTCAACAATGTCCCGGAATCCATCGACAGGGAAGTGGCGGAAAGGAAGCTCGCCTCGTGGGGAGTCACCATCGACACCCTCACCCCGGAGCAGCACCGCTACCTCTACGGATGCTGACCTGCCGTTGAAACAGAAAAATAGTGTTCAGTTTGCACTACAAAAACGTATAAAACAATGAGTATCATTCCGATTTATGCCTGGACAAAAGGCATAAGAAATTTCCAGCACAGGAATCGCATGTTCTCTAAACTGCCGTGGGCCCAGGGCGTAGTGCTCCTGTCCTGCGTGGTACTGGCGATGCTCCTTGCAAACCTTCCTTTCACGAAGGACATCTATCACGGAGTGCTTGAAACAAGCCTCGCCCTCAACATCCACACCCCGTCGGGCAGTGACATAATGTTCCCCGCCGGGATGACGGTGGAAAAATTCATCAACGACATCCTGATGGTGCTGTTCTTCTTCACCGTAGGACTCGAGATCAAGAGAGAGGTCAAATACGGCGAGCTCTGCACCCTCAAGAAGGCCATAATGCCGGTCATTGCCGCATTCGGTGGAGTGCTTGTCCCGGCCCTCATCTACTTCCTGATCAACAGGGGGACAGCCGCTTCATCGGGCTGGGGAATACCTACGGCCACGGACATCGCATTCGCCGTGGGCATACTCTCAATGCTCGGGGACAAGGTGCCTGTATCGCTGAAAATCTTCCTCACCGCCCTGGCGATTGCCGATGACCTCATAGCCATCCTTGTAGTGGCCCTGTTCTACGGAGGGGCCCTGAACGTGAAGCTCATTGCGATAGCCCTCGTCCTGATACTGATCGTAATTCTCGTCAACCATCTGGGAGAGAAGCACCTGTCGTTCTATATCGTCACCGGCCTAGCCATCTGGACGCTCTTTTACTACTCGGGCATCCACGCCACGATGTCGGGAGTCGTGATGGCCTTCCTCGTGCCTATGAAGCCGAGATACTCCAAACCGTATTTCGAGGCCAAGACAAGGAAATACCACACGCGCCTGAAGGCATACGAAGAAATAGAGGACCCGACCGGATTCCCCAACGGCCCGCAGAGGCACTGCCTGCGCCGTCTCACTGCAATAGCCAACGACAGCATGGGTATGAGCTTCAGGCTCGAACACGCCCTCAATCCGTGGGTCAACTTCCTGATAATGCCTATCTTCGCCCTTGCCAACGCAGGCGTCGAGATCACTGACCTTTCCTATTTCAACGTGTTCCGCTATATCCCGGAAGTCGGCAGCGTAAGCATGGGCATATTCCTCGGATTGCTTCTCGGAAAGCCTATCGGCATCACTCTGGCAAGCTTCCTGGCAGTAAAGACAAAGCTCGGGGCAATGCCGAAATACGCCACCTGGCCGAAGCTCTTTGCCGTGGCCTGCCTGGGCGGAATCGGATTCACGATGTCGATTTTTGTCGATACCCTCTCGTTCGGCGATTTCCCTGACCTGGCACCGATGCTACGCGATATGGGCAAGATTGCTGTCCTGCTCGGCTCCCTGTGCGCAGGTTTGCTCGGCACCATAATGATAACCCTTGTCAACAAGGTCCAGAAGCCCGTAAAGGAAGTATATGAGGGCTCGGACGTCACCGACCTCAATGATGTGAAGGATGTGACCGGAGATTAGTTGCCTGCAAGGAAAAATGGATTATATTTGCAAAAAACGAAATAAAATGAAACCGAACATGAAAATCTTTGATATATTTTCGCCCAAGGGCGATATCAAATGATTTTCATCGTGAGAGTGAGCGATAGCGAACGGCTATCATACTCTCACAAATTTTTTATAAATGTAATAATTTTTGATAGTATGAAAAAAGGCATTCTTATTCTTATGACCGCCCTCGTGCTGATGCCGGGCTGCGGGACAATGAACAACACAGCCAAGGGCAGCATCATCGGTTCAAGTGCAGGAGCTGCAGTGGGAGCCATCGTAGGCGGACTCATCGGTAAGGACGGCAAGGGAGCAGGCATCGGTGCCGCCATCGGAACTGCCGTAGGAGCAGGCACAGGCGCACTCATCGGCAACAAGATGGACAAAAAGGCCGAGGAGCTCGCAGCCCTCGAAAACGCCACCGTGGAGACTGTGACCGACAACAACGGACTCACCGCCATCAAGGTCACCTTCGCAAGCGGAATCCTCTTCCCTCTCAACGGCACCGCGCTTTCACAGGAGTCAAAGACCGAGCTCAAGGAGTTCTCCACCAAGATTGCAGACCTTCCTGACACTGACATCACCATCTACGGACACACCGACAACACCGGTACTGCAGAGGTCAACGAAAGGATTTCACGCCAGAGGGCCGAGTCAGTACAGGCATATCTCCAGAACTGCGGCATCGCTTCATCACGTATGGTCGCCCAGGGACTGTCATTCACCGACCCTGTAGCTGACAATGCAACCGCAGAAGGACGTGCGCAGAACCGCCGTGTGGAAATCTACATCTCCGCCAACGAGAACATGATCAAATCAGCCGAGGCGGGCAACCTTTAGAAACCCGGCTACGGCAGCGGCCGTATTCTGAAAGGCATTTGACGGATCCATAGCCTCCGAAAGGGTTATGGATTCTTTTTTTGTGACGACCACCGAATCAAAAGGCAGGTCTGTCCCCGGGCAGGTGCCGCATACCGCAATGCACGGCACTCCTGCCGCACGGGCTCTTGCAAGCACTCCCGCCGGAGCTTTCCCGGATGAGGTCTGGCTGTCCAGACGGCCCTCGCCGGTGATTACGAGGTCCGCATCCCCAATCTCATCCGCAAAACCGCACAGGTCCAGGACAATGTCGATGCCGCTTTTCATCCCGGCTCCGAGAAATGCCATCAGGGCATATCCGAGGCCGCCTGCAGCACCGGAGCCCGGAGTCATGGGGTCAAATCCCGCCAGTTGCGCAAAGTGCCTCAGGCCCCTGTCCAGCATCGCGACCTCCTCCGGCCCCGCGCCTTTCTGCGGAGCAAACACATATGCGGCCCCGTCAGGTCCGAAGAGCGGATTGACAACATCGCAGGCAATCAGATATGACGCCTTCAGCGTATGTCCGCCGAGGTCTTTTGCCGAAATGCCTTCCAACGCCCTTCCGCACATATTGCTTCCTTCCGGGAGAATACCGACGGCTTCGAGCATACCCGTGCCGCAGTCGCAGGTGGCGCTTCCGCCGAGCCCGACGATGATTTCACTGGCTCCACGCCTTTCGGCATCGAGGAAAAGTTCCCCGAGACCGAAGGTTGTAGTGTCAGCCGCGCTGCGCCGTGAAGGGCTTACGAGGGTGAGCCCGCAGGCCGATGCCGATTCAATCACGGCAGTCCTGCCGCAGAGGAGATACTCTGCCGTGACTTTTTCCCGCAGCGGGCCGCACACCTGCGCGGCCACCCTTTCAGGGCATTCCCCGCGTGCCCTCAGGCCTGCCTCCACGGCATCTGCCGTACCCTCGCCTCCGTCGGCTATCGGAAAGCAGACGGTCCGGCATCCGGGGTACACCGAATGGACGCCCTGCGCGATTGCACGGGCGACTTCACCGGAAGTCAGGCTTCCCTTGAAGGAATCTGATGCTATGACAACTTTTTTCAAAGGGTATCGAGAATCGTGTACCTCTTCCTGATGGTCTTGGCATAAGGCACAAGCCCCATAAACTCGTCCTCCTTCCACTTCACATTGTCCTCCAGCATATCCAGAAGGCCGATATTGTCAAAGAATTTCTTGAGAGTCTTGTATGAATCGCTGTCCTTGCGGCAGAGCTTCTCCACCATAAGGTGAGCCCAGCCCACCTGCAGGCCGTGGATTGTGGACCTGTCGGGGAAATATTCGTCAATGGCGTGGCTTATGAGGTGCTCCGAGCCGCTGGCTCCGCGCGAATTGCCGGTCATCATCATGGACATCCCGGAAAGGATGAGGCCGGTGGCAAGGTCGTGAAGGAACTCGTCCGAATCCAGGTCCTTCTCCTTGTACTTGAAAAGCGGTGCCGGCGCGGCCTTGGCAAGCATGAGTGCGAGCTCGTTGATGGGTTCGCCGGTATTTTTGTTGGAAAGCTGCCAGTCCTTCACGGCGGAAAGGTTGGACACCACGTCCGCAACGCCCGCGAGAGTAAGCTTTTTCGGCGCGTGGCGGACCACCCCGAAGTCTATCAATATGCCCAGGGGACCCTGTGCCGGGTAGCTTCTCTTCCTGCCGTTGAAGGTCAGGCGCGCTACGCTCGAGCAGAGCGAGTCATTGGACAGGGTGGTAGGTATGGTGATGAAAGGGATGTCGCACTTTGTGGCGCAGTATTTCACTACATCTATCACGCTTCCGCCTCCGAATCCGAGCAGGATGGCATCGAGGCCGGAAAGTTTGCCGGCCACCTCTACTGCTTCAGCGGTCTCTCCTCCCCTGATGAAGATGATTTCGCTGAATTCGTTGACATTGAGCTGCTCCTTGTACTCATCGAACAGAATCTGCTGGGTGATGAGTATCTTGTTGGAAAAATACAGATGCGCATCCTTCAGTATCCAATCGATGTTTTTCAGTATGTCCCGTCCGGTCTGAACGACGGCCGGAGAGCGTAATTCGTTGTAGTACATAGTCTTGTCTAACTAATGCAAGCGCCGGGGAACCTGCGTGCCATACAAAAGTAATAAAAAACGGGAAAACCTCAAAGGAGGGGACTAATACTCGTCCCAGCTCCTTATGTCGAGGTCGTCCATTTTCATATTGCAGAATGCCGAAATGAAGGCTCCTGCAAGACGTGCATTGGTAATCAGCGGGATATTGAGGTCGATTGCCGCACGCCTGATCCTGTAGCCGTTGCTGAGCTCCCTTGCGGTAAGGTCCCTCGGGATATTGACGACCATGTCTATCTTCTTTTCGTGGAGAAGCTTCAGCGCATTGGGCTCGCCCTCTTCGCCCGGCCAGTACACATGGATGTTCGGTACGCCGTTTTCATTAAGGAACTTGCTCGTGCCGTGGGTAGCATAGATTTCATACCCGTGCCTGTGAAGCTCCTGCGCGGTCTTGAGAAGCTCGACCTTCTGCTTGACGTTGCCGGTGGAGAGAAGGATGCTGTGCTGCGGAATCCTCTGTCCCACGGCGAGCATGCTCTTGATGAGGGCATCGGATGAATCGACTCCGAGACAGCCCACCTCGCCGGTCGAGACCATATCCACTCCGAGCACAGGGTCGGCGTTCTGAAGCCTGTTGAAGGAGAACTGGCTGGCCTTTATTCCCACATAGTCAAGGTCGAAGATCTCCTTGTCCGGCTTGGATACCGGGAGTCCGAGCATAACCCTTGTGGCTATGTCTATGAAATTGATTTTCAGTACTTTGCTTACAAACGGGAACGAACGTGAGGCCCTGAGGTTGCACTCGATGACCTTGATGTTGTTGTCCTGTGCGAGATACTGGATATTGAATGGTCCGCTTATGTGGAGCTCCTTTGCAATCTGGCGCGAAATCTTCTTGATGCGCCTTGCGGTCTCGACATAGAGCTTCTGCGGAGGGAACTGGATGGTCGCGTCGCCCGAATGGACTCCGGCAAACTCGATGTGTTCGCTGATGGCGTATGCGATGATCTCGCCGTCCTTTGCCACTGCGTCCATCTCGACCTCCTTGGTGTGCTGCATAAACTTGGTTATGACCACAGGATGCTTCTTGGACACGTTGGCGGCAAGGGCGAGGAACTTCTCGAGCTCCTCATTGTTGGAGCAAACGTTCATGGCGGCGCCGGAAAGCACATATGAAGGGCGCACGAGCACAGGGAATCCCACCTCGTCGATGAACTTGTTGACATCCTCCATGGTCGTGAGGGCGCTCCACTGCGGCTGGTCCACTCCGATGCGTCCGAGCATTGCCGAGAACTTGCCGCGGTCCTCCGCATTGTCGATATATTTTGCCTGTGTGCCGAGAATCGGGACTCCCTCGGCATCAAGCCTCATGGCGAGGTTGTTGGGAATCTGGCCGCCCGTTGACAGTATGACTCCGTGAGGGGTCTCCAGCTCGATGATGTCCAGCACCCTCTCGAACGTAAGCTCGTCGAAATAGAGCCTGTCGCACATGTCGTAGTCGGTCGAGACCGTCTCCGGGTTGTAGTTGATCATGATGCTGCGCCAGCCGTTCCGGCGTATTGTCTGGAGGGCCTGCACGCCGCACCAGTCAAATTCCACTGAAGAACCGATCCTGTAGGCGCCGCTGCCGAGAACCACCACCGAATTGCGGTCATTCTCATATTTTATGTCGTGGGCGCGTCCGCTGTATGTCAGATAGAGGTAATTGGTCTGTGCAGGATACTCCGCCGCAAGGGTGTCGATCTGCTTGACATAAGGCACGATGCCTGCCTGCTTGCGGAAAGTGCGTACGGCGGCTGAAGCCTTCTCCATGTCCATCGTCTTCTCGAGCCCGATTGCCCTTCCGATCTGGAAATCGGTAAATCCGGCCCTTTTTGCCTCTTCGAGCAGCTCCACAGGGAGATTTTCGAGGCCGTCGCATTTCTTCAGCTCGAGGTCTATGCAGTGGATTTTCCAGAGCTTGGCGAGGAACCACCTGTCGATCTTGGTGATCCTGTGGATTTCGTCCACGGTAAATCCGTGCGCGAAGGCCTTCTCGATGACCATCACGCGCTTGTCGGTCGGTGCCGCGAGGGATGAGGCGATGTCGTCGATGACAATCTCGTGGTTCTCCACAAAGCCGTGTACCCCCTGTCCGACCATCCTGAGGCCCTTCTGGATTGCCTCCTCGAATGTGCGGCCGATGGCCATGACCTCCCCGACGGACTTCATGCTCGAGCCGAGCACCTTGTCAACACCGCGGAACTTGCTCAGGTCCCAGCGCGGAATCTTGCAGACCACATAGTCGAGAGCCGGCTCGAAGAATGCGCTCGTGGTCCTGGTGACGGAGTTCTTGAGCTCAAACAGTCCGTAGCCAAGGCCGAGCTTGGCTGCAACAAATGCCAGCGGGTAGCCTGTAGCCTTTGACGCGAGGGCCGATGAGCGGCTCAGCCGGGCATTGACTTCGATTACCCTGTAGTCCTCCGAATCGGGGTCGAGGGCATACTGCACGTTGCACTCCCCGACAATGCCGATGTGGCGGACAATCTTTATGCTGAGCGAGCGGAGCTTCTGGTATTCGCTGTTGGTCAGGGTCTGCGAAGGGGCGATGACGATGCTCTCCCCGGTGTGGATGCCGAGCGGGTCGAAATTCTCCATGTTGCAGACGGTGATGCAGTTGTCGTAGCGGTCGCGGACCACCTCATACTCAATCTCTTTCCATCCCTTGAGGCTCTTTTCCACGAGCACCTGAGGGGAGAACGAGAATGCCTTCTCCGCGAGGGCCACGAGCTCCTGCTCATTGTCGCAGAAACCCGAGCCGAGTCCTCCGAGGGCATATGCGGCGCGAAGGATCACAGGATAGCCGAGCCTTTCCGCAGCCTTGCGGGCGGAGCCGATGTCCGAGCATGCCTCGCTCTTTATGGTCTTGACGTCTATTTCGTCGAGCTTCTCCACGAAAAGTTCCCTGTCCTCGGTGTCCATAATGGCCTCTACCGGCGTACCGAGCACCTGAAGGTCATATTTCTTGAGGATTCCGCTCCGGAACAGCTCCACTCCGCAGTTGAGGGCTGTCTGGCCGCCGAAAGCGAGCATGATGCCCTGCGGACGTTCCTTCTCGATCACTTTCTCCACAAAAAACGGCGTCACCGGCAGGAAATAAATCTTGTCCGCAACGCCTTCGCTGGTCTGGACCGTGGCAATGTTGGGGTTGATGAGAACGGACTCGATGCCCTCTTCGCGGAGGGCCTTGAGTGCCTGTGAACCTGAATAATCGAATTCTCCGGCCTCGCCGATCTTGAGTGCGCCGGACCCCAGGAGGAGAACTTTCTGTATTTTGTTCTGTTTCATACTATCTGTTGAGCAGGTTGACGAAATCATCGAAAAGGAATTCAGTGTCGAGAGGGCCGCCGAATGATTCAGGATGGAACTGTGAGCTGAACCACGGGTTGGAGATGTGGCGGATACCCTCGTTGGAACCGTCGTTCATATTGACGAACAGCTCCTGCCAGTCGGAAGGGAGGCTTGCCGAATCCACCGCATAACCGTGGTTCTGGCTCGTAACGAAGCATTTCTCCGTGCCGGCCATCCTGACAGGCTGGTTGTAGCTGCGGTGGCCGTACTTGAGCTTGTAGATCCTTGCTCCCGCAGCCTTTGCGAGTATCTGGTTGCCCATGCAAATGCCCATGAGCGGACGCACATGAGGATTGGCGAGGAACTCCCTGACGTGCTCTACCGTGGCACCGCAGGTCTCCGGGTTGCCCGGACCGTTGGCAAGGAAGAGCGCATCGAAGGAAAGGGTATTGAAATCATAGTCCCACGGCACCCTGATGAGGTGGACGCCCCTCCTGATGAGGTTCCTGAGAATGTTGTCCTTCACGCCGCAGTCCACGAGGACCACCTTTTTGCCGCCCTGGTCTTTGTTGTATTCGATGACCTCCCTGCAGGAAACCTTCTCCACGAAATTGACACCCTCGTATTTTGCGTCCGGAATGTTGTCTGGCTCATCGTCGAAGATGATCTTTCCCATCATCACGCCGTTTTCCCTGAGCACCTTGGTCAGCTCCCTGGTATCGATTCCGGTGATGCCCGGCACTTTCTCGCGCCTGAGCCATCCGCCGAGCGTCTCCTGCGAGTTCCAGTGCGACGGGGTGTCGCAGTAGTCGCTGACTATCAGGGCTGAAACGTGGATCCTGCCACTCTCGAGGAATACCGGTATGCCGTTGGAGTCCACATCCTTCGGAGGTACTCCGTAATTGCCTACGAGCGGGTAAGTCAACGCCATCAGCTGTCCTGCATAGGACGGGTCTGTAAGGCTTTCCGGATAGCCGGCCATTGCTGTGTTGAACACGACCTCTCCGGCAACGGGGGCTTCGTAGCCGAATGAACGGCCGTGGAAGGAAGTTCCGTCGCTGAGCAGTAAAGTAACTTTTCTCATTGGATATATTATATGGATAATGCCGCCTTTTGAGCGGCCAGTGCTATTTTCGCCGCAAGTTAGGCAAAAAATTTGAGGTGTACAAGGAAAACATTCGCAGCCTTTTTCTAAATTTGCAGGACGGCTGGTAGTTTATATTATCATGATCAAGAAAGAAAACTTCTCAATCGGAGTGCTCACTTCCGGAGGCGATTCCCCGGGAATGAACGCGTGCATCCGCGCCGTGACCCGTTCGGCGATTTTCAACGGGTGGAAAGTCTATGGCATATACCGTGGATATGAAGGACTTATCAATGATGACATACGTCCGCTCACGACAGAAAGCGTCAGCAACACCATCCAGAGGGGCGGAACCATTCTCAAGACATCGCGAAGCAAGGACTTCATGACAGTAGAGGGCCGCAAGAAGGCCTATGACAACCTCTGTGCCCACGGCATCGACGCCCTTATCGTCATCGGCGGCAACGGTTCCCTCACGGGCGCCCAGCAGCTCGCCACCGAATACGACATCCCGATCATCGGGCTTCCGGGCACGATCGACAACGACCTCTACGGCACCGACTCCACCATCGGATACGACTCCGCGCTCAATACCATCGTGGAGTGCGTGGACAAAATCCGTGACACCGCATCATCCCACGACCGTATTTTCTTCGTGGAGGTAATGGGAAGGGATGCGGGCTTCCTCGCCCAGAACAGCGCCATCGCCGCGGGAGCCGAGGCCGCAATCATCCCGGAGGACCAGACCGACGTGGACCAGCTTGCGCAGTTCATCGGCAGGGGAGTGCGCAAGAGCAAGAACAGCTCCATAGTCATAGTGTCGGAGGCTCAGAAAAACGGGGTCGGAGGTGCGATGTACTATGCCGACCGCGTGCGCAATGAATATCCCGACTACGACGTGCGCGTGACCATCCTCGGATATCTCCAGAGGGGCGGAAAGCCGAGTGCATTCGACAGGATTCTTGCGAGCCGTATGGGATACGCCAGCATCGAAGCCCTCAAGGAAGGCCAGCGCAACGTGATGATAGGCATCTCCAACGACGAGATTGTCTATGTCCCGATATCCCGCGCCGTCAAGAAGGACAAGCCGATCGACCGCGAGCTCATCAGCGTCCTCTCCGTGCTTTCCATATAATAACGGTACCGGATGCTCCTGTTTGGAGATATCGCAAATAATTCGTATATTTGCGGTCCCTATAATGTGTAGGGATCGCAATTTTATTTATAAACCATTAAAGATCAAGACAGTGGACACACAGAGTTACAAGACGGTATCGCTCAACGCAGCGACCGTAAAGAAAGAGTGGGTCGTCATTGACGCAACGGATCTTGCTCTTGGTCGCCTCGCAGCAAGGGTTGCTCTTGTCCTCCGCGGCAAGAACAAGCCGGGCTTCACCCCTCACGTGGATTGCGGTGACAATGTCATCGTGGTCAATGCCGAGAAGGTGGCACTCAAAGGCAACAAGATGCACAACAGGGTTTATGTACGCTACACCGGATACCCGGGCGGACAGCGCTTCACAACCCCTGCAGAGATCCTGCAGAAGAGGCCTACTGAACTGGTCAGGAGGGCAGTGAAAGGCATGCTCCCTAAGACCCGCCTCGGTGACAAGCTCATCAACAACCTGTACATCTATGCAGGTCCTGAGCATCCTCATCAGGCACAGCAGCCAAAAACAATCAAGTTGAACGAAATTTAAACAGAGCAAATGGAAAAAACAGTAAACGCCCTTGGAA
>JBJEJU010000023.1:0-12905 GCA_051878275.1 Candidatus Cryptobacteroides sp.
AGGCCGCTTAATACATTGATTAACAAAAAGTTATGCCAGACAGCAATTTCATAGATTACGTAAGGATCTTCTGTGCGTCGGGGCACGGAGGGGCGGGCTCGAGCCATCTCCACAGGGCGAAATATATCCCCAAGGGAGGTCCTGACGGCGGCGACGGCGGCAGGGGAGGACACATCATCCTCAGGGCCAACCCGCAGTTCTGGACCCTCATCCACCTGAAATACCGCAAGGTGGTCAGGGCCGAAAACGGGGCACCCGGCGGCGCGGCGCTCTGCAAGGGCAAACAGGGCGAAGACATCATTCTCGACGTGCCTGTGGGCACTGTCGTAAAGGACGGGGACACCGGGGAGGAGCTTTTCGAGATGGTCACCCCGGGGCAGGAAAGGATCCTCTGCCGGGGCGGCCGCGGCGGACTCGGCAACAACAACTTCAAATCCGCCACCAACCAGACTCCGCGCTATGCCCAGCCTGGCGAAGAAGGCACGGAAGGATGGTTCATCCTTGAGCTGAAAGTCCTTGCAGACGTGGGACTTGTGGGCTTCCCGAATGCAGGCAAATCCACCTTCCTCGCATCAGTGACATCCGCCAAGCCGAAAATTGCCAACTACCCGTTCACAACCCTCGAACCCAATCTCGGTATAGTCAAATACTATGACGACAAGTCCTTTGTCATAGCAGACATACCGGGCATCATAGAGGGGGCAAGCGAAGGAAAGGGCATCGGACTGCGTTTCCTGCGCCACATCGAACGCAACTCCGTCCTCCTGTTTATGGTATCGGCCGAGGAGGAAAGCATCCTTGACAGCTACAGGACACTGCTCTCCGAGCTGAAGAAATACAATCCGGAACTCCTTGCAAAACAGAGGGTTCTCGCCGTGACAAAATGCGATCTCATCGATGAGGGCAGGCGCAGTGAAATCAGGAGGCACCTGCCGAGGAAAATCCCTTGCTTCATGATTTCATCTGTAGTCGGGGAAGGCCTTTCCGAGCTCAAGGACGGCCTTTGGGAAGCCCTCAATGCGGAAATCTGAACTCAAACCCAAGTATGACCGATATGATTGACCTTGAGAAACTTGACCAGTTGCTGACACTTCAGATCAACAGTTTTCACTGCCGCCTTGCCGACCAGTTGTGGTATTTCATGTCCGACAAGACAGTGTGGATTCCGCTATATGTCATATTGGTCATATTCCTTTTCTGCAGGCTTGGCTGGAAGAGGGCACTGATTGTGCTCTGTGCGGTCGGACTTACCTTCGCCGCCTGCGACATGACTTCCACAATGGTCAAAAACTTCGTGGAGCGCCTGCGCCCGTGCTACAATGCCGATATGGTCAGCGGGGGACTGCGGATGCTCGAAGGAAGAGGCGGCAAATTCGGCTTTTTCTCGGCCCATGCCGCCAACGCCTTAGGATGCTTTGTCTGTATCTATATTGGATTAAGGGCAGACAAACGGTTGAAATACAGGTTGTTCTTTGTGCTGGGCCTCGTGTGGGCGGTAGGTGTTGCCGTGAGCAGAATATTCGTGGGCAAGCACTATCTCGGCGACGTGGTCGTGGGAATGGCGGTCGGAACGGTCACGGCGCTTGTCTTTGCCTCTGTCGCAAGACTCATAATGACACGCTTGCCTGACTCGCAGGCAGAAGAATCCGCATAAAAAATCATCGTAAACAGTAAAAAAAGAGGGTGACAGAAGAATTTCCGTCACCCTTCAACGTCAATTATGCGGCCTGGGGGCCTAAATGGCTAATACTTGTCCATTACGCTGAAGATCGACTCGCGCACACCGTCGATGGTGCCTGTGCCGTCGATTTCCACATATTTGCCGGCCTTTGTATAATACTCGATGAGCGGTTCGGTCTTTTCGTGATAGGTCTCGATCCTGTGGCGGATGACATCCTCCCTGGCATCGTCGGCCCTTCCTTCGATGGCAGCGCGGTGCCTGATCCTCTCCATGATCATCGAATCCGGAATCATGATCGAAACGACTGCAGTCACGCTCTCTCCGCGCTTTGCAACCATGGCGTCAAGAGCCTCTGCCTGCTTTGCCGTGCGCGGGAACCCGTCGAGGAGAAATCCCTCCACATCCTTTACGGAATTGAACTTGTTTTCGATCATACCTTCCACAATCTCGTCCGGCACAAGGCTTCCTGCCTCAACAAGAGCCTTTGCCTGCACTCCGAGAGGGGTACCTGCAGCCATTTCGCCACGGAGAAGCTCGCCTGTGGAAAGATGGCAAAGATTGTACTTTTCTACCATTGCCGATGCCTGGGTGCCCTTGCCGGCTCCCGGAGGCCCGAAAAGAATATAATACTTCATTTTACTGTTATAAATTACTGTTCGTCAAGAATGTAAATATCTTTCAGATTGCGTCCCAGCTCATTGTAGTCAAGGCCGAAGCCGACTATGAACCTGTTGGGAATCTCCATTGCCACATAGTCAAGGACCTCCTTGCCCTTATAGACATCGGGCTTGAGGAGCATGGTGCACACTTTCGACTCCACGGCGCCCTTCTCCGCGAGAATCCTCTTGAGCTCGCTGATGGTGCCTCCGGTATCCACAATGTCCTCGACGATGATGACCCTTCTGCCGGAGACGTCCCCGGTCATGCCCATCACCTGTTTCACCGTGCCCGTGGACGAGGTGCCGCTGTAGGATGACACCTTGATGGAAACCAGCTCCAGGGGGAATGTGAGGCGCTCCATCAGCTCGGCCGTGAACATGATGGAGCCGTTGAGAACGCAAAGCAGAACCGGAATGTCCCCGGAATTGCCGTAGTCGGCATTGAGACGGTCCGCCACCCTGCCGATGGCCTCGGAAATCTGTCCGTAAGGGATGAAAGTCCTGAATGTCTTGTCAAAAAGTGTGACTTTGTCCATAATTATCTGTCCTCTACTGTGTAGTAATCGATAATCGTGCGGATGGCCCTCTCGCATACAGGGCAGAAGACCGGATACTCGTTGATCTTCATGCGGCACTCCGGATAAGGCCTGTAGGCACCCTCGCTCATATAGCCGGCGCCCTCGTAGAGACCTACCTTGAAGTCAGCCTTGGTGTAGTCCATCTTGCGGGTGTCGCGTCCGGCAGCCCTTTCCGCAGCCTGGTCAGCCTTGGTCACGATGCCGTCAATCTCCATCATATCCTTCCACTTCGAACCGAAATCCACAAGGGTGGTGATGTTCGGCTCCCACGGCTCCACTACATTGTTGTAGGTCTGGACAAACTCGTCGTCATAGAAATACTCGTCTGCAAGGCCTGCGAAGCTGTGGCCGAACTCGTGGACAATCACAGGCTTGGAAAGGCTGTGGCGGGTAGAGGAGAGCATATATGAATTGAATATCCCACCACCGCCGTAAGTCTCGGTGTTGCAGAGAATTATGATATGCTCATAAGGAACGGACGAGAGCACGTCGTGAAGCTTGAAGAGATTGAGAGTGGTCAGATATCTCTCCATATAGAAAGTGTCATAGTGCGAGCCGAGAACGGTATTTTTCCACGCGTGGTCGTGAGGCACGCTCGTGCCGCTTTCAAGGGACGGGGCAGCCACGGCCACAAAATTGAAACGGTCCTTCATCGACTTGAAAGGCTCATGGGAAAGGATGCTCTCCATTGCCATCTTCGCTTCGCTGAAGAAAAGCTCGGCCTCCTCGGCGCGGTAGCCCTCGGCAACGAAAGCAATGTCGATGCAGTCCTCGCTGGCGCCGGACTTGAGAAGATACCTCGAAGGATAAGCCTCCTCTACTGGCGAGATGAGGATGTCAGCCGGATCCACATCGTGGGTAATCGAGGCGACAACCTTGTTGTAATTGTCGGTAAGCTCTACGGTAACGGTAGCAGGAGCCTCAGGCATTGGCACGAGGAACACATTCTCGAAGGACTTGCGCACCCTGGTAGCCTCCTCTTCATTCTGCCATTCCTGGAAAAGGGTGGAGAAAGAATTGACATAGAGGAGCTTGCCGGTAGCCTTGTCGTTGAGGCGTATCTGGCCGTTTCCCCTGAGGAGAAGCTTGTCCATATTGACGCTCCTTCCGAACCATCCGTCGATGGAATGCATCCTTGCAAGGGAGATCTCCGCAGTCTTGTCAGTGCCTGAAAAAATGTAGTCAAGACGCAGTGTCTTGTCATAGCTCCCGGCGAAAGCACATACGCACAGAGCCAGCGCAGTAATGGTTGATAAAATCCGTTTCATATGAAAAAGTGGTGAATTTTTCCAAAAATGTATATTAATTCAACCTGCGAATATAGCAAATATTTTCACATTTGCGATGATTTCATTTTCTTTGCAGCCGCTTTTCTGAAATGATGGGAAAGCGGTTCTACCAACAATATGTTAAAAAAAGTATCAAGTGTAATGATTCTTGCAGCCGTATGTGCAAGTGCTGCAGGAAATCCGGTCCGGAACAGTGAAAAAACGGAAATGAGTCCGGACTCAGTCTATGTCCTCGAATCAGTGTCAGTGACCGGAAGCCGTGTCCCGATGGACCTCGGGACGTCGGCGAGGATTGTAACGGTGCTCGACAGCGTCAGGATCGCCTCGATGCCGGCACAGACGGTCAATGACATCCTTAAATTTGCCGCGGGAGTCGATGTGCGCCAGAGGGGTACGATGGGCGTGCAGACCGACATCAGCGTGCGCGGAGGCACCTTCGACCAGATTGCCGTGCTGGTCAACGGCATCAATGTCAGCGACCCTCAGACAGGCCACAATGCGGCCGACTTCCCTGTGGATATGGCAGACATTGAGCGGATTGAGATCCTCGAGGGCCCTGCCTCACGTATCTACGGCACATCCTCCCTCGTAGGCGCGATCAATATCGTTACGAAGTCCGGAAAGGGCAGGGGAGCCTCCATCCACGCCGAGACAGGCTCATACGGCTATTTCAACGGCGGTGCATCCCTGGGCTTCGGCAAGGGCAGGTGGAGCAACCGCATTTCCGGAAGCTGGTCGCGCGCGGACGGCTACAGCCGCAGCGACAAGAGAAATCTCAATGCAGATTTCGATATGCTCAAGGCCTTTTTCCAGGGCTCATATACGGGGGATGACGCCGATGTAAGCTACCAGGCCGGCATAAGCCGCAAGGACTTCGGCTCCAACACCTTCTACAGCGCAAAATATGACGAGCAGTTTGAGCATACGCTAAAGTCCACCATGGCGGTGTCTGCCCAGACAAAGGGCGCCATCCATCTCAAGCCGTCGGTCTATTGGAACCACTCGCAGGACCGCTTCGAACTTTTCCGCGGAGATGACTCCAAAGTACCATTCAACTATCACAAAACCAATGTCATAGGCGTAGAGCTCAGCTCCTGGGTGGAGTCCTGCCTCGGAAAGACGGCTTTCAGCGCCGGGATGCGCAACGAAGACATAGTCAGCACCAATCTCGGCAACCCCCTGGCCAATCCCGACGGGAAATACGTGGTCGGGCTCAACCGCACGCAGATAAGCTTCAACCTCGAGCACGACATCATCCTCCGCAATTTCACCCTGTCGGCGGGAGTGTCCGCAATCAAAAACACCGGCAATGAAGACGGCTTCGGCTTCTATCCGGGCATCGACGCAAGCTACAGGTTTGCAGGCAATTGGAAGGTCTATGCCTCCTACAGCTCATCCTACCGCATGCCTACCTTCACAGAGCTGTTCTATTCGGTAGGGGGCTACAAGGCAGACCAGCTCCTCAAGCCGGAGAAGATGCAGGGCATCGAGGGCGGCCTGAAATACAGCGCAGGGGGAGTCAGCGCCGTCGCCACCATCTATTATCACAGGGGGACTGACATGATAGACTGGGTAAAGGACAATCTCGAAGGCGAAGATGCTCCGTGGAAGTCCTGGAACCATTCGAAAATCAACAGTCTCGGCGAGGAATTCACCCTCCGGCTCGACCTGCCGGCAATGGTATCCGACCCTGATTTCTTCCTCCGTGCAATCAATGTCTCCTACAGCCACATAAATCAGGACAAGGAGCTCGACGGGCACATGGAAAGCATGTATGCCCTTGAGTATCTGAAAGACAAGCTTGTGGCGCAGGTGGATTTACATATCTGGGACCGCCTGTTCATGAATGTCTCATACCGTTTCCAGGACAGGAACGGCTACGACCCCTACAGCCTTGTGGACAGCCGCATCTGCTGGAATGCCGAAGGCTGGTCGGCCTATATTGAGGCCAACAATATCCTCGACCACACCTATTATGATTTCGGCTACATCCCGCAGCCGGGCATATGGTTCAAGGCCGGAGTGAAATTTGACATCGGCTTTTAGAAATTATCCGGCAACAGCCTGGAAATGGGATGATCCGCCCTGGTTTCAGAATTTCCTGGAATCAGGGCTCATTACAAATCTCTTCTTTGAAGCGTCGCGTCCCTGGAGCAGGTAGCGTGTGCCGGAAAAATCTTCATCTCCCTTTGCCTGCGATTTGGCTTTCAGTGCAAGTTCCCCGATGCCTCCGGAATTGCCGCAATTGATGATGAGGCCGATTTTCAGGTCATCGAAACGGGTGAGCATCTCATAGTCCCCATTGCTGTCGCCGGCGACGAGAATAGGTCCCCTGCCGCCGTGATGCGGGGCGATTGAAGTCCTGATGCAGGTTACCTTCCCTTCCTTGAAGGTCGGTACCCATGCCGGGTCATAGGCCGCACGGATGATGCCGTTGCCCTTGAGCCTGATGCCATAGACATTGTCCTGAGGCACATTGAACCCGTATTTAGGGTTGCAGGCCACAGCCTCCACCACCTCTTTCATCGAGGCGCTGCAGATATAGACATCGATGCCGTTTTCCTGAAGCGTGCCGTAAAGGTCAGTCATCTCCGGGGCGATGCCCAAGCCGCGGATGATGCCCACCTCCACCCTGCCGGCCTCGCCCATGTCAGGGCTCACCCATATCTCGCGCGAGAGCTTCCTGCGTGACAGCGCATCGTCGGCCGCCTTTTCCGCGAGGGCACGCACCTCGTCCTTTGTCATCCCGCCAAAAAGCTTCAGTATCCACAGGCACCCCGCCTCATAGCCCAGGGCGTCGCTGCCGGCGCTCAGCGCATAGGTCTTGGCGCGGAAATCGAGAAACTGCGGGGTCTTCCTGATCTGCTCAAGGCTCATCTCGGAGCTGGATATGTATTTGTCAAACAGAAAGTTATAGTCGTTGAGCACGTCGGTCGCGAGCATCCGTGCCGAGACTCCGTCAAGGCCTGCAACGGGCGCGTCGATGTCGGGGTAGAGATCGGTGAGGGTGCTCCAGAGGGCCTCCGGGGCGATGCGCAGCTCCAGATGCTCCAGCTGGTAGATGAGCGTCGCGACTTCGATGTCGCCGATGATGGAGGTGTTGTCGAAGTCAAAGACCGCGTAGGGCCGCGCGCTGCCGCCGTAGCCTCCGGAGCGGTTGCCGTTCTCCCTTATCAGGGCCGAAAGGGCGGAATAATTGTATTTTTCCCAGTTGCCCTTGCGCAGCGTCCCTTTGGAGCAGGACACGAAAGCCAGTGCCATTGCGCAGATTACCAGACATTTGTTTCTCATATCTTTCGGATTCAATTCTAAAAGAGCCGTTTGAGCGGGGAGGATGCCATATTGAATCTTCCGGTCCGGCTTCCGGCGCGAAGATAAGCATTTTATTCATATCCATTGCCAAAAATACACTATCTTTGTCCCTCCAAAAAGGCAATGACACAATGGAACTCTACGAACACGCCGCGCCGGAAGTGATGACCGGCAAAAAAATACTCTTTCTCCACGGATTCGCTTCCAGCGGACGCAACGGCTCCGTCAAGACCCTCCGCACGCTTCTCCCCCAGGCACAGATAATTGCGCCTGACCTTCCGGAACATCCCGCCGACGCCATGGCGATGCTGCGGAGCATTGTGGACAGCGACCGCCCGGACCTTGTCATAGGCACCTCGATGGGCGCGATGTACGCCGAGCAGCTGCACGGAACCGACCGCATCCTCGTCAACCCGGCATTCTGCCTTGCCGACACCATCCTGAAAAACAACGGACTCGGCCGCCAGGACTACCACAACCCGCGCGAAGACGGCCAGACGTCGTTCCTCGTGACCAAGGGCCTGCTCGAAGAATACCGCGAGTGCAGCGCCGCGTGCTTCAGCGAATGCGACGACGACCACGTGTGGGGCCTCTTCGGCACCCGCGACACCCTCGTGGATACCTTCGGGCTTTTCAGCAGCCACTACAGCCGCGCCCTCCGCTTTGACGGCGAACACTATATGAACGACCACGTCATCCTCCGCAGCGTGATGCCCGTGGTAAGACGGATAGACGATGCGCAGGAAGGCAAGGGACGGCGCACCCTGTTCGTGAGCATACTCGACACTCTCGCCGGGCCCGACGGACTCCCGGTGCAGGGCGCTGTCAATGCCTATATGCACCTTTCGCAATCATATGACACATATGTACTTGCATCGGCCCCTTACAACACCCCCGAGGCCTGGTCCGGGCCTGTCCGCTGGGCTGAAACCCACCTCGGCACCGTCGCATGGGACAAAGTCGTGGTCTCCAACCGCAAGGACCTCATCCTCGGAGACTACATAATCGACAGGCACACTGACAGTTATCGCCTGCAGGACTCTATGGGTACGGTCATCGGCTACGGCACCGACCCCTACAGGACTTGGGACGACATAGTCACATTCTTTGACCGTCTTGCAGGGCAATAGACCGGCTGCGGGAGGCCCATGGCGCCTTCTGCGAAACTTTTCTCCGCGCAGGCGAACCGGATGACGAAAAAAATCGTATATTTGTCCGGTTTTTGAAAACGGCCTGCAAATGGACGTTACTTGGAAAGGTGCTCGAGTGGTTGAAGAGACTTGTCTCGAAAACAAGCAGGCGCGCAAGTGTCTCAAGGGTTCGAATCCCTTCCTTTCCGCCACAATTTGAAACCACATACATTAATCTTATGACACATCCAGATGCTGCCCGTTGCCTGCTTTGCAAAAAAGCAAGGTGCTCGGACAATTGTGCTGTACATACAGACATCCCTACGGTGATGCGGCTCTATCGTGAGGGAAAAATCGAGGAAGCCGCAAAAATGCTGTTCGACAACAACCCGCTCAGCGGCATCACCTGCCAGGTATGTGACTGGAACAGAATGTGTTTCGGCCACTGCGTGCTCAATGTCAAGAAAGCCCCTGTCCACTGGTACCAGATTGAGCAGGAAATCTCGACGGAATATCTCCGCCACGTGGAAATCGAGGTCGGCCCGTCCAACGGCAAGAGCGTCGGCATCATAGGCGCCGGTCCTGCCGGCATAGCCGCCGCCATTTTCCTCAGGAAGAGGGGATTTGACGTGACCGTCTATGACAAGCACCGCCAGATCGGGGGAGTGCTCCGCTACGGTATCCCGGAGTTCCGTCTCGACGACGGTTTCATCTCCTGCTACGAACGCATATTCACCCGGGCCGGCATCCATTTCAGACCGAAGGTCAAGATAGGAAAAGTAATGACGGTCAATCAGATACGCAATGCCCACGATGCTGTCCTCCTCGCTGCCGGAGCCGACAAGCCGCGCCGCCTGAGGATCCCGGGCGAAGACAATCCGCACGTGATTCCCGCCCTCTCATATCTTGACGAACCTGGCTACTACGAGCTTGGCAAGAAGGTGGTGGTGGTCGGCGGAGGCAATGTCGCCATGGATGCCTGCCGCACCGCAGTCAGGGCCGGGCACGACACATACCTGATGTACCGCAAGGACTTCGAAAATATGCCTGCCAACACCGGCGAGGTCAACGAGGCAAGGAAGGACGGAGTGAAATTCATGACCCTCCAGACGCCTGTCGAGATAAAAACAGTTGACGGAAAGAACATTGCAGTGGTACGCGACTGCCAGACGGTCTTCAACCCCGACGGCACCATCGCCACGAAGATCCTCGAGGGCACGGAGCACGATTTCGAGTTTGACGATATGGTGCTTGCCGTCAGCGAGACCGTGGATTTCTCCATTTTCGGGGAGAACCCTCCGGAGCTCGATTCAAAGGGCTGGCCTGTCGTCAACGGGGTCCAGCAGACATCTTTCCCTGACCTTTTCCTCGCGGGGGACTTCCTCCTCGGCCCGAAAACTGTCGTACAGGCAGTCCAGAGCGCCAAAGTCGCCTGCCAGGGGATAATCGAATTTCTGAAATAGAAGGTTTTTTGCCTTATCTGTCCCAATGGACAGAGGATTAACTGAACAGTTCCTGCGCTCCGGATACCCATCGGGAGCGCTTTTTTGTATCCCGGAAGTGTCCGGTTACAAATTAGAACAATTCAATATTAATCGGCTGGACCGTTCATGTCGGTTCACATCGCCAATTAAAACGATAAAAACACAGAAAAACACAAAATTTTACCCCCCCCCGAGGCAAAAATGACCCCTGAAATCCTTGCAATTACAATACAAATATCCTAACTTTGCAACTCGGGAATCAAGCTAAAAATTGAAAGCATTTAGAGTGATCCTGACTTGCTACGAAAACTTAAACGATAATTTGGATTGAAACGGGGATTTACAATACTGCACGCCGTTTCCGTGATGATGCTCCTGTGCATCTCATCGGGCAAGGCGACAGCCCAGGAATCAACGAAGAAGGAAGAAAAGCTTCGGGCCGACTTTTTCGTTGACTTTCGCTGGGACAATTCAGTATTGAAAGAAGACTACCTCGGTACGGCCGCCCAGCTTCAGGCACTCGCCGACTCCATCGCTGCAATCGAATCCCCGGACCCGAAATACCGCCGCAGCATCGACAGCATCTTCGTCACCTCATACTCATCCCCGGAAGGCCGCATGTCCTACAACAAACGCCTCTCCGAGCAAAGGGCCGCAGCAATGCTCAAGTATCTCCACGGCCACTACCCGCAGTACCGCGACATCACATCCGTCACCCCTGACGGGGAGTCCTGGCATATGTTCCGTGCAAAAGTCCTTACCGACAGCACACTTACCGACAACCAGCGCATCCGCCTTCTCGGCATCATCGACTCCGATGCCACGGCAGACCAGAAGAAACAGATGATGAAGGATTGGGACATAGCCCTCTACAGACGCATCATCAGGGAATACTTCGTCACGATGCGCCGCTCCTTCATCACCCTCGAATGGACCGAAAGCCTCGTCCTAACCACGGGGGAGCCGCTTGAGCGCGCATTCATCCAGGCACCGCCCCTTGCCGTCCCTCCGACAGGCGACAGCCGTGCATCCTGGTCTCTCACAACACCGAAAACCCTCTTCACCCTCAAGACCAACCTGCTCTACGACGCAGTGACGGCGCTCAACTTTGAGGTGGAGGTACCGATAGGAGAACATTTCTCCATAGCCGTTTCCGACCTCTTCCCGTGGTGGACTTGGGGCCCGAACGGCAAGAAATACGCCTTCCAGATATGGGAAATAGGCATCGAACCGAGATATTGGTTCAATGCTTCCAGCAGGGGAGGAGACTCCACGCGGCGTCGCGACGGAAGGATGAGCGGCTGGTTCATGGGACCATACCTCTCCTCCGCCAAATACGACCTCCAGCGTGACTACGACATCACCACCCAGGGCGAATACTGGACAGCGGGAGTGAGCGGAGGCTATGTGCTGCCGCTCGGAGACCTCTGCCGCCTCGAGCTTTCGGCCTCCGTGGGCTACCTCCAGTCCGACTACCGCAAATACCAGCCTTCGCCGGACTACGAACATCTCTACCGCGACCCTTACCAGACGGGTACCTACCACTTTTTCGGCCCTACCCGCCTCAAGGCAAGCCTAGTAATACCTATTACGGTCAAAAAGACACGCGCAAGCGGACCGATGATACTCAGCGCAAGATGAAACGGCACAGTGACATAAGGGCTACCTTCAGGGTGCTCACGCTCACGGCAATGCTCCTCGGGGCACTGTCCTGCCACCGCCGTCCCCTCGAGGACCCGGACTTCAGCACGCGCATCGAGGTCAAGGTCAACATCACAGCCATTGCCAACGTCACCTGCGACGTCTATAACGAATACATCCCGATTCCGGACATCAACCCGGAGGTGATGCGAGTGATGTTCTACGCGCCCAACTCCGACAAGCTGCTCGCCGAATCATTCATCACCGACGTCCAGCAGGACGAAAACGGCCAGATGAGCATCCGCGGAGACATCTCCATCCTGCCGGGCGACTACAGGATGCTGATCTACCAGTTCGGAACGGAGTCCACCCAGATATGGGACTACGCCTCCTTCGACAAGGCTACCGCCTACACCGACGCCCTCTCCGAAGAGGCCCTCAAGGCACTCCAGCTCAAGGCCGATGTCAATTACGACCAGCCGATCAGGTACCAGCCTGACCACACCATAGTGGCACGAAGCGAACACGAGAGCATCCCGTACCACGCCGGAGTCTATACGATCACAGCGGAGGCATCCTCCATCGTGGAGACTTATTATCTCCAGGTCAAGGTGGACGGCCTCCAGTGGGTAAGCTCGGCAAAGGCGGTGCTCACCTCCATGTCGCCTTCTGTCACTCTTGCAGCTGTTGACCGCGACTACGACAACCCGTGCGCCATCTACACCCCCTTGCTCAAGAGCGAGGACCACGACGGGGAAGCGGTCGTCTGCAACATCTTCAACACCTTCGGGCGCATCCCGGAGAGTACCAACAATCTCGACGTCACGTTCGAGCTCCGCACAACGGACGGAAGGTCCATCAGCAAGACCTTCGACATCTCTGACCTCTTCCTTTCCGAGGACTGTATCAATCACCATTGGCTGCTTGTCGAGGAGACCATTGTCGTGCCGCCACCGGAAGATCCCGACCCGTCTCCTGGCGGAGGGGGATTTGACCCTACGGTTGACGACTGGGAGGAGGAGCGCCATGAAATAGAGCTTTAAAATAGCCGATGCTTCGTAGGCTTTCGGGCCCGGGGCAGGCAGACAGGAAATACAATTTTTTATTCTATAACGTTATGAAAGCAAAATT
>JBJEJU010000024.1:0-46538 GCA_051878275.1 Candidatus Cryptobacteroides sp.
ACCACAGGTCCTTCTATGCATCCGGGATACCGTCCGTTTTCTTCACGACAGGCATCTATCCCGAGCACGATACGCCGAGGGACACCCAGTCCATACTCGACTATGAAGAGATGGAGCGAGAGCTCGAGTATGTCTATACATTCACCCGTACGCTGGCAAATGCGGACAATGCCCCGCAGTTCCGTGCATCGGACAGCGCTAAAAAGACGGACGACAGGGCTTATGCCTACAATGATTGCGACACAAGGCCTTCATTCATGGGACATCCGGACCCGAGATATTTCATCGAGAAATGGATTTACCATTATCTCAGATATCCGTCCGAGGCCGTGAGCCAGGGCATCCAGGGACGGGTCCACGTGCAGTTCACAATAGAAAAGAACGGCGATGTCACCGATGTGAAGGTCACTAAAGGAGTGGATGAACTGCTTGACAATGAAGCCATAAGGGTCATATCCGCTTCGCCGAGGTGGAAGCCGGGCAAGGTGGGAGGCAAAGCGGTCAGGACGTATGTGACAGTACCTGTGGACTTCATCCTCGAGAAAAGGGGAACAAAAAGGAAAATAAGCATAAACAATAATTGATATGGACTACAATTTCAGGGAAATTGAGAAGAAATGGCAGGCTTACTGGGCCGACAATCACGTGTACAGGACTGTAGAAGATCCGTCCAGGCCCAAGTATTACGTCCTCGACATGTTTCCGTATCCTTCGGGGGCGGGACTTCACGTGGGACATCCGCTCGGATACATCGCAAGTGACATCTATTCAAGATACAAGCGTCTCAAGGGATTCAATGTGCTTCACCCGATGGGGTACGACTCGTTCGGTCTTCCTGCCGAGCAGTATGCCATCCAGACCGGCCAGCATCCGGAAAAGACCACGGTGCAGAACATCTCGAGGTATCGCCAGCAGCTGGACCGCATCGGATTCTCCTACGATTGGGACAGGGAGGTAAGAACCTGTGATCCTGATTATTACAAATGGACACAGTGGGCATTCATCAAGATGTTCAAGAGCTGGTATGACAATTCTCTCGGAAAGGCGCGTCCGATTGCGGAGCTTGTCTCCCGTTTTGGGGAAAGCGGCACATCGGGGGTTGATGCAGCCTGCGGTGAGAAGATGGAATTCACTGCATCCCAATGGAATGCGATGAGCGAGGAGGAAAAGGAGAAAGTCCTGATGAACTACCGCATCGCATATCTCGGCGAGACATCCGTCAACTGGTGCCCCCAGCTCGGGACCGTGCTTGCCAATGACGAAGTCAAGGAAGGCCTGTCAGTGCGCGGAGGCTATCCTGTGGAACAGAAGAAGATGAGCCAGTGGCAGCTCAGGGTTTCAGCCTATGCGGAGAGGCTTCTCGAGGGGCTTGACTCCCTTGACTGGACAGATTCCCTCAAGGAGATGCAGCGCAACTGGATCGGAAAGTCCCTCGGTACCGAGGTGGTCTTCAAAGTGGAAAGCGGTGAAAAGACAAAGGATGTCACAATCTTCACGACAAGGGTTGACACCATCTTCGGAGTCACCTTTATGGTACTTGCCCCGGAGAGCGATCTTGTTGGCGAACTGACCACGCCGGAGTGCAGGAAGGCTGTGGATGAGTATGTCTCATATGTCAAAAAGAAGACCGAGCGCGAGAGAATCTCCGAGACAAAGACCGTGACAGGAGTATTCTCCGGTGCATACGGCATCAATCCGCTTACGGGCGACCGTATCCCTGTATGGATTTCCGAATATGTGCTTGCCGGCTACGGTACCGGAGCCATCATGGCTGTCCCGGCGCACGACAGCAGGGACTATGCGTTTGCAAAGAAATTCGATCTCCCTATAGTACCTATCATCGAGGGCTGCGACGTCAGTGAGCAGAGCTTCGACGCCAAGGAGGGAAAGATGTGCAATTCAGGATTCCTCAACGGAATGGAGGTAAAGGAGGCCATCCCTGCAGCCATGGACTATGTGGAGGCGCACGGACTCGGCCACAGGAAAGTCAACTACAGGCTCCGTGATGCCATTTTCTCTCGCCAGAGATATTGGGGAGAACCGTTCCCTGTATATTACAGAAACGGAATCGCACAGGTACTGCCGATGGACAGGCTGCCCCTGACGCTTCCTGAAATCGACGAATTCAAGCCGACCGAGACCGGTGAACCGCCGCTTGCGCGCGCAAAGAACTGGTCATATGAAGGTCATCCGCTGGAAACCAGCACGATGCCGGGCTTCGCCGGGTCGAGTGCATATTACCTCAGGTATATGGACCCCCACAACAGCGAAGAGCTTGTAAGTTCCGAAGCCAATACATATTGGCGCAATGTGGATCTGTATATCGGAGGCACCGAGCATGCCACCGGCCATCTCATCTATTCCCGTTTCTGGAACAAGTTCCTCTATGACCTCGGCTATGTCTGTGAGGATGAGCCTTTCAAAAAGCTTGTCAACCAGGGAATGATCCAGGGACGTTCCAACTTTGTTTACAGGGTTGTGGGCACAAACACTTTCGTTTCCTGCGGACTCAAGGACTCCTACCAGACCACCGAAATCCACGTGGACATCAATCTCGTCCACAATGACAGGCTTGACACGGAGCTCTTCAGGAAATGGAGGCCGGAATATGCCGATGCTGAGTTTATCCTTGAAAACGGAGAATATGTCTGCGGATGGGCGGTCGAGAAGATGAGCAAGTCGATGTTCAATGTCGTCAATCCGGATGATATATGCGATACATATGGAGCTGATACACTGAGGCTTTACGAAATGTTCCTCGGCCCGATCGAGCAGTCCAAGCCTTGGGATACCAAGGGTATTGACGGAGTAAGCCGCTTCCTGAGGAAGTTCTGGAGACTCTTCTATGACGGAGACAGGTTCATCGTCACGGACGAAAAGGCCACCCCGGAAGAGCTCAAGTCGCTCCACAAGCTTATCGGCAAGGAGCAGGAAGACATCGAGGCATTTTCCTACAACACCACAATCAGCGCATTCATGATTGCTGTAGGCGAGCTCGGCGACTGCCACAAGAGGGAAATCCTCGAACCCCTGGTGATTTTGCTCAGCCCGTTTGCCCCGCACATCGCAGAGGAGCTCTGGCACGACCTGGGTCATGACACCACAGTCAATTACGCCACCTTCCCTGAATATGTGGAGGCATATACGGTGGAAAATACCTGCACATATGCAGTGTCGTTCAACGGAAAGACACGCTTCACAGTTGACCTGCCGAAGGATATGGACAAGGCCGGCGTGGAGCAGAAGGTGCTTTCGATGGACCAGACGGCAAAATATGTTGACGGGAAGCAGATTGTCAAGGTAATCGTGGTCCCTGGCAAGATTGTGAATATCGTAATCCGGTAATAGTGCGGCAGTGTAAAGATTCGTATCATACTGTAAAGATTCATGACCAAAGAAAAAAAATTGTTTCAAGGCATTTGTGACTACTTAGTCATCACGGTGGCGGCCTTCGTCTACTGTATGGCGTGGTCATCGTTCATGATACCCCACGACATAGCGAGCGGTGGAGTGGTGGGTGCCTGCACAATCATCCAGTTCGCTACGTTCGGTCTTGTGCCGGTATCATTCTCCTTTGTGGTAATCAATGCCGTCCTGCTGTTGCTGGGATTCCTGATTCTGGGCAAGGGATTCGGAGTCAAGACAATATATGTCATCATCATAACGACACTGTTCTTTGACCTGATCCCGAGGTTCCCCTGGCTCACATCCATCGAAGGGCAGCCGCTGTTCATTTCCGACAAATTGCTTGTGTCGGTAATAGGAGGCCTTCTGGAGGCTATAGGCATAAATATTATTTTCCAGAAAGGGGGAAGTACCGGAGGTACCGATGTCATAGCGTTGATCCTCAATAAGTTCTGGCCTGTTACTCCCGGCAAGGTCTATCTCTACACCGACCTTTTCATCATAGCCTCCGTATTGCTGGTCCCGGGGAAAACCGTCCAGGATATGCTCTACGGCTACATTGCAATGGTGACTTTCACCGTGATGCTCGATTTCTTCATGATGGGACGCACCTCTTCTGTGCAGGTGATGATCTTTTCCGAAAAGACTTCCGAGATTGCGGATTACATAGTACATCAGCTTGACAGGGGAGTAACGGCCATAAAGTCCGTCGGCTGGTACAGCAAGAAGGACAGGGACGTGCTTCTTGTAGTGACGAGGAAGTACCGGCTGTCGGCCCTTACAAAGGCTATCAAGCAAATTGACAGAAAGGCATTTGTTACCATCACCCCGACCAGCAGCGTATATGGTGAGGGCTTTGAGGAAATCAAGACCGGAATTGAAAGGAAAAAACTGAAGATTTCAAATAAAAACGAGTAAAATGAATTGGAAAAAACTATTGTCCGTTTTTAAGGACTACACACTGGTTACTCTCGGAATGGCATTCTATGTCCTGGGATGGACCATTTTCCTTGTGCCGAACAATATGGTGGGCGGAGGAGTCTCCGGTATCGCTTCCATGGTACAGTACGCCACCCACATCCCGATGGGTTACACGTATTTCGCCATCAATGCTATACTTCTCATCATCGGATTTGCAACATTGGGCAAGGGATTCGGCGTCAAAACGGTATATGCCATCATTATCTGTTCCGCAGGCCTCAACTGGACCCAGGTTGCCATTCCGCAGGAAATCATTGTGGAACTTGCAGTTAACAACGGAAAGCTTCTCTGTACAATCATGGGCGGCCTGATGGTTGGATCGGGAATCGGCATTTCCATGCATGGCGGCGGATCTTCCGGAGGAACGGACATCATTGCGTTGATCCTCAATAAGTACAAGAATATCCCGACCGGAAAGAGCATCCTTTGGATGGATGTCGTCATCATTCTTTCATCCCTGCTTGTGCCTTCATTTACCGAAACCGGTGAGCAGGTGGGCATCTATGAAAAGATAACCACGGTAGTGTTCGGTATCATATTCGTTGTCCTGAACGGTTATGTGATTGACATTTGGCTTTCCGGTGCAAAACAGTCCGTACAGGTGTTCATAATGTCGCACCGCTATGCCGAAATCGCCGACGCCATCACCAATGATCTTCACAGGGGCGTGACCGTGCTTCCTTCAATAGGCTGGTACACCAAGGAAGAAGGCCAGGTGCTGATGGTAATCATCCGCAAGACTGACCTCAATCCCATGCTCAAGTACATCAAGAATATTGACCCTTCCGCCTTTTTTACGGTCGGTTCCGTGTCCAGCGTTTACGGCAAAGGTTTCGACAGGCTCAAAGGAGTCAAAAAGGTGGAAAAATAGGTAAATAAAAAGGTAAAGAATCGTATATTTCTTATGCAGGGCCTCCCCCATGTATGTCCGGGGAGGCTTTTTTTTATATATTTGTCAGGACTCAAGTCATCTTCCCAATAGATAAAGCAACCATATACATTAATAGTTTATGAAACTTTCTGACCTTGTGAACGAACCTGGCGGAACTGTTCTCCGCTTATTGTCCCTGTCCGGATTTGCGCTGTCCCAGGCGGTCTTCATGCTTATAGCGCACAATGTTACATTCCACGCAATGCTGTTCGCTGCAGCCGTATCTTCCTCGGTACTTCTCCTTCCGCGCTCCGGCAAAACAGTGCTCACTGCTTCAGTGATGGAAATCTTGTCCGTTTTGCTGGATGCGGGATTTGCCCTGGCCGGAAAGTTTATTGCCTTTGCCCTTCTGTATTATCTTCTGTCCATATTGCCGCTTGTCGGCAGGAGCCTGCGCGAAAGTATGGAAATGGCGATGGAGGACCACAAGTTTGTGCCTTCCGTGTCCGGATGGGAGGCGGCACTCAACAGCTCAAGGATGCTCGGTGTGATGATATGGTCAATAGCCCTGCCGGTGTTTTTTGTCATTTCCTGTCTCGGCAAGGCGGGAGAGATTGTGTCTTTTGTGGCTGTCATGCTGCCGTATCTGTGGATGTCGGTCCGCGGATGTCTTCCACGCGGCCGCAACCGTCCGGCAACAGTTTCCGGCGATACTCCGGTCAGGAAACTTGCCGTTGCCACCTTCAATGAATCAAGCCTGCCGTCCCGTGTCTATCGGACTCTCTTCGGCAAAATGACTGCATATATGGAAAGGGAGAAGCCATATCTCGACAGCGGATTCAGCCTTGACGATATGGCCCGCGCAATAGGCTCCAACAGGGGCTATGTCTCGCGGATGATAAACACCTGTACGGGAATGAATTTCTGCCAGTTTGTCAATGGCTACAGAATCAGGTATGCACTGTCGCTGATGGAAAATGAGCCGGGAAAGCACAATATGCTCGACATTGCCTACAGGTCCGGTTTCAACAACCGTCCGTCATTCAATATGGCCTTCAAGCTCTATGTCAAAATGACTCCCGGGGAGTGGATGAGGGAAAGGGAGAATGCTGCTGCGCGTCAAATGCAGGAAGATCAACTCCTTTCCATTGGGCAGGAACAGGAGCAGTCACCTCTACCGGCGTTTTTTTTACCGGATGGACGAAGCTGATGTGCCATGAATGGAGACAGATTCCTCCGTCGGGGTTTGACCTTGGAGCCCCATACTTCAGGTCTCCCTTGATCGGGCATCCAATGCCGGCGAGCTGGCAGCGGATCTGGTGATGACGCCCTGTCATAAGGCGTATGGCGACTATGCAATACCTTTCAGTCCTGCCAATCGTGCGGTATTGGAGCCGCGCAAGTTTTGCTTCCCCGCCCGGGCCTTTGGCGATATAGGACTTGTTGGCCTTTTCGTTGCGAGTCATCCAGTTTTCAAGTTCCGCCTCGGCGGGGTGCGGGTCGCTGCAGGTCAATGCAAGGTAGGTCTTGTGGACCTGGCCGTCGCGGAACATCGCGTTCATCCTTTCCAGTGCCTTGGATGTCTTGGCCAGGACCGTGATGCCGCTTACAGGCCTGTCCAGGCGGTGCGGTACGCCGAGGAATACCTGCCCGGGCTTGCCGTCACGCTTTGCAATGAATGCCTTGAAGGTCTCGGAGACCGGTTCGTCGCCGGTCTTGTCGCCCTGCACTATGTCTCCAACGCGCTTGTTGATGATCAGCAGATGGTTGTCTTCATACAGGATGCGGCTCCCGAGGTCGCGGAACTCCTCCTCTGTCAGGTTTCTGTAAGTCATATTGCTCTCGTCGTAATTGGCCTGCAAATATACATTTTTGTCAGTTCACGGACAATGCCCGGGGCGGAAATGATTGCGTATCCTGCCAAAATGTCATAGTCCTGTATTTGGCACAACATTGGATAAAACCAAAGGCGACCTGCCGGACAAGAGTCCGAAAGGATAAAAAGAATAATAAAAAAAGGAGATAAATATTATGGGAAAAATCATCGGTATCGACCTCGGTACAACCAACAGCTGTGTAGCAGTAATGGAAGGTAACCAGCCGACTGTCATCATCAACAACGAAGGACAGCGTACAACCCCTTCCGTAGTTGCCTTCACTGAAGGTGGCGAAAGAAAAATCGGAAACCCTGCAAAGCGTCAGGCAATCACCAATCCTAAGAACACCGTTTTCTCCATCAAGAGATTTATGGGTGAGACTTACGACCAGGTGGCAGGTGAAGTTGCAAGGGTACCTTACAAAGTGGAGAGGGGAGACAACAACACCCCGCGCGTGAACATCGACGGCAAGCTCTATTCACCTCAGGAAATCTCCGCAATGGTGCTCCAGAAGATGAAGAAAACAGCAGAGGACTATCTCGGACAGACTGTGACCGAAGCTGTCATCACTGTTCCTGCATACTTTTCCGACTCACAGCGCCAGGCAACCAAGGAAGCCGGCAAGATTGCTGGCCTCGATGTGAAGCGTATCATCAACGAGCCTACAGCAGCAGCCCTTGCATATGGTCTTGACAAGAAGAACAAGAATATGAAGGTCGCTGTATATGACCTCGGCGGCGGTACTTTCGATATCTCCATCATGGAGCTCGGCGACGGCGTATTTGAGGTGAAATCCACCAACGGCGACACCCATCTCGGCGGTGACGACTTCGACCAGAAGATCATCGACTGGCTCGCGCAGGAGTTTGCTGCAGAGAACGGCGGAGCCAACCTCAAGAACGATGCGATGGCCCTCCAGAGACTCAAGGAGGCTGCCGAGAAAGCCAAGATCGAGCTTTCAAACCAGGCTTCTACCGAAATCAACCTGCCTTACATCATGCCGGTTGACGGTGTGCCGAAGCATCTTGTGAAGACTCTTACCAGGGCAAAATTCGAGCAGCTCTGCGACGACCTCTTCCAGAGGAGCATCGAGCCTTGCCGCAAGGCGCTTGCCGATGCCCACCTGAGTGCTTCCCAGATTGACGAAGTCCTTCTTGTCGGCGGTTCAACCCGTATACCTAAGGTACAGGAGCTTGTCAAGAATTTCTTCGGAAAGGAGCCTAACAAGAGTGTAAACCCTGACGAGGTTGTGGCAATCGGTGCATCAATCCAGGGCGGTGTGCTTGCAGGCGATGTGAAGGATGTGCTTCTTCTCGACGTTACCCCGCTTTCTCTCGGTATCGAGACACTCGGCGGAGTGATGACAAAGCTCATTGAGTCCAACACAACCATCCCTACCCGCAAGTCCGAGACCTTCTCTACTGCCGCCGACAATCAGCCTTCAGTCGAGATCCGTGTCCTCCAGGGCGAGCGTCCAATGGCAAAGGACAACAAGCAGATCGGTGTGTTCCATCTTGACGGCATCGCACCTGCTCCGAGGGGAATACCGCAGATCGAGGTGACCTTCGACATCGATGCCAACGGTATCCTCAATGTCTCCGCAAAGGACAAGGCTACCGGCAAGGAGCAGAAGATCCGCATCGAGGCATCTTCAGGACTGAGCGAGGATGAGATCAAGAGGATGCGTGACGAGGCCAAGGCCAATGAGGCTGCCGACAAGGCTGAAAAGGAGAGGGTTGACAAGATCAACAATGCCGATTCCCTCTGCTTCCAGGCCGAGAAGTTCCTCAAAGAGAACGGCGACAAGGTGCCTGCCCAGGTCAAGAGCGAGGTTGAAGGTGCCGTTGCAAGCCTCAAGGATGCTGTCAAGAATCAGAATATTGCCGACATAGACCACTATACCGAGGTGCTCAACAAGGCCTTCGAGGCTATGTACCAGAGTGCACAGGCTCAGCAGGGCGGCCCTCAGGGCCCTCAGCCGGGACCTCAGCCTGGTCCGCAGGACAATACTCCTGACGAGCAGTAGCCAAATCATCCATCACTTTGAAATAAAAGCGGACGGTGCTTCGGTGCATCGTCCGCTTTGTCGGTTTTCAAACACAGGTCTATCCATTATTTTGGCAAAAAAAAGAATCTGGACGGGATTGCCCGTTCAGATTCTTTAACTGTGTTATGTCGTTTATGCTTTGCCGTTGGAGCCGAGCACATCTACAATCTTGTGGATGTAGAGCTTCTTCATCTCGTCGCGTGCTGGTCCGAGATACTTGCGAGGGTCAAACTCTGCAGGCTTCTGGTTGAGCACCTGGCGTACTGCTGCGGTGAGGGCAAGACGTGAGTCGGAATCGATGTTGATCTTGCATACTGCGCTCTTTGAAGCTTCGCGGAGCTGCTCCTCAGGGATACCTACTGCATCAGGAAGCTTTCCGCCGTTGGCGTTGATGATGTCAACATACTCCTGTGGCACTGAAGAAGAACCGTGGAGGACGATCGGGAAGCCGGGAAGCTTCTGCTCGATCTCGTGGAGGATGTCGAATGCGAGTGGCGGAGGTACGAGACGGCCGGTCTTGGGGTCGCGGGTGCACTGCTCAGGCTTGAACTTGTATGCGCCGTGTGAGGTACCGATTGAGATTGCGAGGGAGTCGCATCCGGTGCGGGTGCTGAAGTCGATGACCTCCTCAGGCTTTGTGTAGTGGGACTCTGCTGCGCTAACCTCATCCTCGACACCTGCGAGAACGCCGAGCTCAGCCTCTACGGTAACGTCATATTTGTGGGCATACTCAACTACCTGCCTTGTGAGGGCGATATTCTCTTCGTAAGGGAGATGTGAGCCGTCGATCATAACGGAAGAGAATCCGAGGTCGATGCAGCTCTTGCAAAGTTCGAAAGAATCACCGTGGTCAAGGTGGAGAACAATCTGCGGGTTCTCCCAGCCGAGCTCTTTTGCATATGCCACTGCACCTTCTGCCATATAGCGGAGGAGAGTCTGGTTGGCATAGTTGCGGGCTCCCTTGGAAACCTGGAGGATGACAGGAGACTTCTCCTCAGCTGCAGCCATGATGATGGCCTGGAGCTGCTCCATGTTGTTGAAATTGAAAGCCGGGATGGCATATCCGCCCTTGACGGCCTTAGCGAACATTTCACGGGTGTTTACAAGACCCAATTCTTTGTAAGAAACCATAATTCTATGATGTATTTGGTAATAAATTTCAAATGCAGTGCAAATTTAGTTATTTTTGCGGAAAGATAAAGAAAAAATAATGCGCAATAAGGTAGTCATATTCTCAGCCCCCTCAGGGTCGGGCAAAAGCACGATTGTTAACCATATTCTCGGACTCCATCCTGAAATGGAGTTTTCAGTCTCGGCGACCTCCCGCAGCCCGCGCGGCGGGGAAAGGGACGGAGTGGAATACCTGTTCTACCCGGCCGGAATATTCAAAGCCCTCGTGGCGGCAGACAAATTCGTTGAATATGAGGAGGTCTATACCGACAGGTTCTACGGCACCCTCAAATCGGAGGTGAACCGCATATGGGGAAAGGACCATGTGATCATATTTGACGTGGACGTCAAGGGCGGTGTCAGCCTGAAAAAGTATTTCGGCGACAATGCCCTTTCTGTATTTATCCAGGCCCCGTCGGTGGAGGTCCTCAGGCAGCGGCTCGTGGCCCGCGGGACGGATTCTCCCGAGGATATAGAGGCGAGGGTGGCAAAGGCTGCCGAGGAGATGACCTATGCCCCGCAGTTTGACCGCGTGCTTGTCAATGACGATCTCCAGGCTGCATTTGCCGAGGCGGAAAGGATGATTGACGCTTTTCTTGCGGACTGATGAGGACGGCTGTCTATTGCGGGACCTTCCATCCGCTCCATATCGGGCATCTTGCCGTGATGAGGCACCTTGCCTCCTGTGGAAAATACGACAGGGTGTATCTTGTGGTTTCCCCCCAGAACCCGTTCAAGGACGGGAACAATGTACTTACGGCACGTCAGCGCTATGAGGCTGCAAGGGAGGCCGTTGCCCGTTATCCCGAGCTTGCCGGGAAAGTGTTTGCGGAAGACATTGAGCTGCTCATGCCGCCTCCGAGCTATACCATAAGGACCCTGGATGCGCTGAAAAGCCGTGAGCCGGAGAGCGATTTCATACTGGTGATGGGCTCCGACAACATTGTCCGCTTCAAGGGATGGAAAGACTGGAGGAGGATAGTGTCGGAATACGGCATCGCGGTGTATCCGCGTCCGGGTACTGATGCCGGGCCATATGTGGAAGAGCTGTCGGAGGAATTCCCCGGGATGGTGGAACTCCTTGATGCAGCGGAGGTTGACATCTCCTCGACAAGGATACGGCAGGCGGAGTCGGAGGGAATCCTGATGGAAAGCTGCAGGATGTAGCAGACAATCCCCAAACAGATGGGGATTTCCCATATTTTATGTAACTTTGCTCAAATTTTTTCAATAATGGACAAAATATCTTATGCTCTGGGCATGACCATCGCCCACAATATGCTTCAGTCAGGTGTCAGCAAATTGACATACGGTGATTTTGCACTGGCTCTCGAGGACATTCTCGAAAGAAGGCAGCCGAAGCTCTCCTACGAAGAGGCCAATTCTGTTCTCGACAAATTCTTTACCGGGCTTCAGGAAGAAAATGCCGCAAAAGAGGCTGAAATTGCCGAGGCAATGAAAAAGGAAGGTGAGGAATTCCTTGCCGAAAATGCAAAGAAAGAAGGTGTAATTGTGCTTCCTTCCGGTCTTCAGTACAAGGTCATCAAGGAGGGAAGCGACAGGATGCCGGACGCGACTTCGCAGGTGCGCTGCCACTATGAGGGCAAATTCATCAACGGACAGGTTTTCGACAGCTCATACAAGAGGGGCGAGCCGGCAGTGTTCGGGCTCAACCAGGTGATTGCCGGATGGACCGAGGGCCTGCAGCTTATGGGCGAAGGCGGAGTGTGCGAGCTCTATATCCCGTACAATCTTGCCTACGGCGAGACCGGCTCAAACGGCGCCATCCCGCCTTGCGCAACACTCATTTTCAAGGTCGAACTCCTTAAGGTTCTGTAAGAGACAGGCGCGGCACTCCATACATCGGAAACGGCTGCGCTTTTTTTGTAATCCGGGGCGGATTGTTTTTGAAGATTCCCTTTCAGGCGGGAAGGTTGTGCAATGGATATGATTGAAATCATAGAGGCGGCTGCCTTTGTCACAGGCATCATCTATATAGTGCTGGAAATCCTGCAGAAAAATGCAATGTGGATTCTCGGCATTCTTACCGGTATTGCCTGCGCCTATTCTTTCGGGGTGCAGGGCCTGTATGCGTCGATGGGCCTCAACGTCTATTATGTGTTCGTATCGGCCTGGGGGCTTGTGCAGTGGCGGAAGGATTCCGGTGCATCGGAAGGTGCAATCCATCTCAACAGGCTTACTCCGGGGGCATTGGCTGCAAGCGCGGCGGTGTTTGCGGCCGGTACACTGGCCCTGGGGTTTCTCCTCCAGGCTCTCGGCGGCTCGGAGACCTGGCTGGATGCGGGCGTGACCATGCTCAGCGCCATCGGCACATTCTGGCTCGCCAGGTCCTATCCGCAGCAGTGGCTTGTGTGGATAGTGGCGGACGCCCTCTATACTGTATTGTGTGCGGTGCAGGGAATGCCTTGGATGACAGTTCTTTATCTTGCATATACCGCATCTGCCGCCTATGGATATGTCCACTGGACGCGCACCGGAAAATATCTGGAATGACATGATCAGGCAAAATTATCCCTCGAAGCTTCTTGAGGAGGCTGTCCAGGCAATCGGTTCCCTGCCGGGAATAGGGCAGAGAAGTGCTCTCCGGCTTGCCCTCCATCTTCTCCGCCAGAGCCCGGACAATGTACACCATCTTACCGGTGCGATAGACAATCTGCGCGACAATGTCCGTTATTGCCGCACCTGCATGATGATTTCCGATGAGGACATCTGCCCCATCTGCTCGGACAAAAGCAGGGACCACAACACAATCTGCGTCGTGGAGAATGTACGTGATGTCATGAGCATCGAGAACACCGGGCAGTACCACGGTGTGTATCATGTGCTTGGCGGCATCATTTCCCCGATTGACGGGGTGGGGCCGTCGGACCTGACCATCGGAAGCCTTGTGGAAAGGGTGGCAGCCTTGTCGGGGCAGGGAAACACTCCGGAGGTGATCCTTGCACTCGGTGGCGATGTGGAGGGGGAGACCACATCATTCTACCTATACCGCCAGATTTCGCGCTACGGGGCCTATGTCACCACTCTGGCACGCGGACTCGGCTTCGGCGATGACCTCGAATATGCCGACGAACTTACTCTCGGACGCTCCATTGCCGGCCGCCACGAATTCAAGATCAACGGATAATACCAATATAACATTATGGAAATCATTTTTGCCTTTGTGCTGTCCCTGTCCCTGTGTATGGACTGCTTTGCCGTCTGTGCGTGCTCGAGCGTGACAATCAGGACGCTGCGCTGGCCGCAGGTGATGTGGATTGCCCTTGTGTTTGCCGTTGTCCAGGCTGGGCTCCTGGCCGTCGGCTGGGCGTTCGGCGACCTTTTCGCAGGCTATCTCAGCAGCATTTCCCGGATCATAGGCTTCCTGCTCCTGGCATATGTGGGCGGTTCAATGGTCGTGGGCTTCTTCCGCGGCGAATCCGAGACACGTGACCTCAACGGACTGCGCAATGTGATTATCGGTGCGGTTGCAACGAGCATCGATGCCTTCTCTGTAGGAATCTCGCTTTCGATGTCGGGAGAGTCCGCCCATACGGTTGCCATCAATACTGCTGCCCTGTTCATCTGCACTTTTGCCTCCGTGGTTGCCGGGATGTTCAGCGGAAGCCATATCGGGAGCAGGTTCGGCCGTACGGCTACCCTTGCAGGAGGCATTGTGCTGCTGCTCATAGGGGTAAACGTGTTTTTCGATATTCTGTGACAGCATCCCGGATGCGCAGCGGAAGCCGGGTGTTTTTCTTGTTTTTTGAAGGTTCCGCGGAAAAAACAAATTCCGTCTGTTTGTAAAATAAATTCGGTTTCTTATATTTGCAGGCTGACTTCTCCGTAATGTCAGTCCGATTATTATTGTGGGCTGGTAAACAGCCTTATAACCTTCCCGGTGACTGGGCCGGGACAAAGTGCGGACCTGTCCGCAAAAGGGAGGAAGGGCAATGATAGATATCTTCTACAGAACAAACGGAACAATCGAAATGTCCCAGTCCGAGGCGGATCTTCTCAAAATCCGTCGCGAGGATGTCATCTGGATAGACCTTTTCGGCCCGACCGGAGAAGAAAAAAGGGCTACGGAGGACTTTCTCGGCACAATGATCCAGAACCGCGCACAGGCCGAAGAGATTGAGAGTTCATCGCGTTTTACCGAGACTGAAAAAGCCATCTTCGCCAACACTAACTTCCTTATGCCGGGCCCTGACGAATACACGATGGAGACTGTGTCCTTCACTATTGTGGACAATATCCTGACCACGCTGAGGGACTTCCCGCTGCGTAGCTTCACCGAGCTCCAGCGCAAGATGATGGCCATGCCGAGGCTGTTCCACAACGGTTTCTGGGTGTTCCTCAGCATACTCGACCAGAGGGTTGACCTTGATGCCGATATGATCGAGCTTATGAGCAAGGAGATTTCCCAGTACAGCAAGAGGGTGAACCAGCAGGAAGACATCAATGAGGAATTCCTCCTGGACATCAACCAGCTGCAGGAAAACACGATGTTTGTGCGCGAGAATATCGTGGACAAGCAGAGGCTCATCACCAATATCATCAAGAGCGACAAGCTTCCGCAGGAGCTCGAACCGCGTTTCAACGTGCTCCAGCAGGATATAGCGTCCCTTATCAGCCACACCAATTTCGGCTTCGAGAGGCTGGAGTACCTCCAGGACACCGTGGTCGGTCTTATCAATCTGGAGCAGAACCACATCATGAAAATCTTCACTCTGGTGTCGCTCCTTCTGATGCCTCCTACCCTCGTGGCGAGCTTCTACGGGATGAATGTGAGCCTTCCGCTCATGAACTCGCCGTGGGCCTGGGTGATCATCCTGGCGGTGATGCTGCTTACCATCGTGGGTGTCGTGTTCATTTTCAAGAAACGGAAAATGATGTAACCGTTTTTTTGAAAATCTCCAAAATCAGCTGGAATTCATTGCATTTTGCCAAATAATCACTAAATTTGCAGGCTTTTGTTCCGGGTCTGCCCGGACGGGCACGTAAAATAATGTCAAACAACTAGTTTTTTATTCATCAATTTTTAAAATGGAAGAAAACAAGAACGTTGCCGCAGAGGCAGCAAAAGAAACCAAGTCCGTGAAGCTCAATGCTTCAGTGGCCCCTGACCAGTTCGACTGGGATTCCTTCGAGAATGAGGCCGCCGTATATGGCGACTCCAGCAGGGAGGACATCGAAAAGGCCTATGACAACACTCTCTCCAAAGTCAATGAGAACGAGGTTGTCGAGGGCGTAGTAACCGCTATCTCCAAGAGGGAGGTAATCGTAAACATCGGCTACAAGAGCGAAGGCGTGATCCCTGCTCCTGAGTTCCGTTACAACCCTGACATCAAGGTGGGTGACAAGGTAGAGGTGCTCGTGGAGTCTGCAGAGGACCGCAAGGGCCAGCTCGTGCTTTCACACAAGAAGGCTCTCCAGCTCAAGGCTTGGGATAAAGTCAATGATGCATACAACAACAACGAAATCGTCAAGGGTTACATCAAGACCCGCACCAAGGGCGGCATGATCGTGGAGGTTCTCGGACTCGAGGCCTTCCTCCCTGGCTCGCAGATCGACATCAAGCCTATCCGCGACTATGACGCATTCGTAGGCCAGACAATGGACTTCAAGATTGTGAAGATCAATCCTGAATTCCGCAATGTGGTCGTTTCCCACAAGGCTCTCCTCGAGGCAGAGCTCGAGAAGCAGAAGTCAGAGCTCATCGGCAAGCTCGAAAAGGGCCAGGTGCTCGAGGGTACCGTCAAGAACATCACCAACTACGGTGTATTCGTTGACCTCGGCGGTGTTGACGGTCTCATCCACATCACCGACCTCTCATGGGGCCGCATCAACAACCCTGAAGAGGTTGTCAAGCTCGACGAGAAGATCAAGGTTGTCGTTCTCGACTTCAACGAGCAGCAGAAGAGGATCGCACTCGGTCTCAAGCAGCTCGGCCAGCATCCTTGGGACAGCCTCGATCCTGACCTCAAGGTCGGCGACAAGGTTACCGGAAAGGTTGTTCTCATCGCAGACTACGGCGCATTCATCGAGATCAAGCCTGGCGTTGAGGGTCTCATCCATGTATCAGAGATGACCTGGTCTCCACGTCTCCACAGCGCATACGACTTCCTCAAGGTAGGTGACGAGGTTGAGGCCCAGATCCTCTCTCTCGACCGCGAGGCAAGGAAGATGTCCCTCGGCCTGAAGCAGCTCGTTCCTAACCCATGGGAGAGCATCCGCGAAAAATATCCTGTCGGCTCAAAGCACACTGCAACCGTGCGCAACATCACCAACTTCGGTGTGTTCGCAGAGCTTGAGGACGGTATCGAGGGTCTCGTTCACATCAGCGACCTCAGCTGGGACAAGATCAAGCATCCGTCAGAGATGGTTCAGGCCGGCGACAAGCTCGATGTCATCATCCTCGACTTCGATGAGCCTAACCACAAGCTCAGCCTCGGCCACAAGCAGCTCCTCCCTAACCCTTGGGATGAACTCGAGGCCAAGTATCCTGCAGGTACCGTAGTAAACGGTACAGTTGCATCCCTTACCGACAAGGGCGCCAACATCACCCTTGAGGACGGTGCAGAAGGCTTCTGCTTCACCCGTGACCTCGTCAAGGAAGACGGTAAGGCAGCAGTTGCAGGCGAGACCCTTCCGTTCAAGGTGGTTGAGCTCCGCCGCAGCACCCGCCGCATCCTCCTCTCCCACGCAAAGACCTATGCTGAGGCCAAGGAGGCAAAGGCAGCTGCCGAGGTTGACAACACCAAGAAGGCTGTCAAGAAGATCAACTCAAATCTTGAGAAGACCACCCTCGGTGACATCTCAGAGCTTGCAGCCCTCAAGGACAAACTCGAGAAAGGTGAGTAATTTTACGCTTACGGTGCTCGGTACCGCCTCGGCGGTGCCGGTGCCCGGAAGGATACAGAGCGCTCAGGTACTGAATGTACGTGGGCGCTTGTTCCTTATTGATTGCGGAGAAGGTGCCCAGAGCAGGATGATAAGGTATAGGGTGCCCCTGATGAAGATTGAGGCTGTGATGATAAGCCATACCCACGGCGACCACATCTTCGGCCTGAGCGGTTTCCTGTCAACCCTTGCGATGAAGGGAAGGCAGGCTCCGCTGGATATCTACGGCCCGCCTGCCCTCGGCCCGGAAATCAATTTCTTCAAGTCGTTCCACGGGGACGGACTTCCGTATGAAATCCGCTTCCACAAGCTTTCAATGAAGGCTCCGGAGGTCATAATGGACGCCAAGTCATTCGAGGTCCTGGCCTTTCCGCTCAACCACAAGATCGAGACCTGCGGCTATATGTTCAGGGAGAAGCAGCCCCAGATGAATATCCGCAAGGAGGCGCTTGAAAAATACGGTTTCACACTTGCTGAAATCGGTGCCCTGAAAGCCGGAGATGATGTCGTAAGGCCTGCCGGCGAGGATACGGGTGCTACATTCATGAATGGATTCGTGCGCCATTCGGGGACGGACGAGCCTCTGGTCATCCCCAATGCCGAGGCGGCCTACAAGCCGTATGAGCCGCGCAGCTATGCCTATGTCAGTGACACCGCCCCGTTCCCGGAGCTCCCGCAGTGGCTGCGCGGGGTAAGCCTGCTATATCACGAGGCGACCTATCTCGAGAAGTATGCGGACCAGGCCGGGCTAAGGTTTCACTCCACGGCCATCCAGGCCGGCACCTGTGCGCTCGAAGCCGGGGCCGGAAGACTCGTGATAGGCCATTATTCGTCAAGGGAGCAGAATGCAGCCCTCTATGAGGCCGAAGCGAAAACCGTTTTCGCCGAAACGACAGCAGCTTCGGACGGTGACGTGTTTGAGATATAGCTTTTTTTTGTATCTTTAAAGTTCGTGGCCCCGCCTGCCTGCAGGGCCTTTTCAACTTGTGTCGAATATGAAAAAGAGACTTTTATTGCTTGCGGCCGTTTCCGTCATAGCCCTGTGCTTTTTATCGGCCGCTCCCGACAATACCCCCCAGGCGAGGTACATTGCCAAGTATGCTCCGATTGCAGTAAGCGAAATGTACCGCAGCGGCGTCCCGGCAAGCATAACCCTTGCCCAGGGACTTCTGGAGTCGCGCTACGGCCTTTCGGACCTGGCAGCCAAGGGCAACAACCATTTCGGCATCAAGTGCCACAACTGGAAGGGCAGGTCGATGAAGGTTGACGACGACAGGAAGGGGGAGTGCTTCAGGGTATATGGCAGCGCGGAGGAGAGCTTCCGCGACCATTCAGATTTCCTGCGCTATCAGGACAGGTACAAGTTTCTTTTCGAATATAAGACAACCGACTACAAATCATGGGCATACGGTCTGAAGAAAGCCGGCTATGCCACTGATCCCAACTACCCGCAGAAGCTCATCAAACTTATCGAAGACTACGACCTGACACGCTATGACAGGATGTCCCCGAAGGAGGCCGAGGCCTTTGCCGGAGGGGTGTCCGCTGTTCCGGACAAGGCCGTGCAGCAGACTGGGGATGCCCCTGGGAAGATGACTGCACGCCAGGCGAGAAAGGCCCGCAGGGCAGCCCGCAAGGCTGAAAAGGAGGCACGCAAGAGACAGAGCTCATCATCGAGGATCGAGTCTGCTTCCGCCGGGGAGGAGGCCGTCTCATTCGACAGGATCCCGGATTCGCCGCTTTCGATTGAGGAGCCGAAGAAGATTTCGCAGAAGGAAGCGAGGGAGACCTACACTTTCCCTCTTTCAAGGCAGCTGTATTCGCGCAACGGAGTGCCGTTCATCTATGCCTGCGAAGGGGAGACCGTGGCATCCATAGCAAAGGCAAACCATTTGTTCCACAAGGAATTGCGCAAGTTTAACGATGCTCCGGCAGGTTGGGAGCCGCAGCCGGGGGAGATTGTCTATCTCCAGGCGAAGAAAAAACAGGGCGCAAAGGGGCTCGGGAAATACATTGTCGGCACCGACGGGGAGGACCTCCGTGCGATCTCGCAGCGTTTCGGTGTGCGGCTTGACGAAATCCTTAAGATGAATTCATTTACGGCAGACCAGTATCTCCGTGAAGGCGATACCGTGCTTTTGAGGAAATAGTGCTATGAAACCGAACATGAAAATCTTTGATATATTTTCGCCCAAGGGCGATATCAAATGATTTTCATCGTGAGAGTGAGCGATAGCGAACGGCTATCATACTCTCATAAAATTTTTATAAATGTAAAAATTTTTGATAGTATGAAAAAGAAAATTGCAATCATCGCTGCGTCGGTGGTCCTCATCGGTGCCGCTGCATGTGCAGGAGTAGTTTTTTACAATAAATATTACGACCGCAAGGTGCCTAATTTCGAGGCTGTGTCGGAGCTTTATGTGCGTCCCGGGACACCGGTGGACAGTGTCGTGGCCACCATTTTGGAGACTTCCTCCACGAAGAGCGGAAGGAGTGTGAGGAGGGTGTTCCGCGATGTGGATTCGGTTGCTGCCGGCCATTACACCATCACCCCGGACAATCCGTCCATCTATGTCGCGCGTATGCTGTCAAACGGATGGCAGACTCCGGTGAAGCTCGTCCTGTCGGGCAGTCTGCGCAGGCAGTCCACCATCGCTTCGAAGATATCCTCGCAGATGATGCTTGACTCGGCGGACGTAATAGCCGCCATAAGGGACTCCGCCCTGCTTGCAAAGTTCGGATTTACCTGCGAAAATGTCTTCGCACTTTTCGTCCCGGATACGTACGAATGCTGGTGGACCGAACCGATGGAGAAGGTCCTCGAGCGCCAGAAAGCGGCCTACGATGCATTCTGGACTGAGTCCAATAAGGCAAAAGCCAGGGCGTTGGGTCTTACCCGGGATGAGGTGGCCGTGCTTGCGTCCATTGTCAACGGAGAGACGCTCCATATCCCGGAGATGCCGTCCATAGCCGGGGTTTATCTCAACCGCCTGCGTATCGGAATGAAGCTCCAGGCTGACCCGACAGTAGCATATTGCTTTGATTACAGCCTCAACAGGATCCTCAAGAAGCATACGCAGGTCGATTCGCCGTTCAATACCTACAGGTATGCCGGACTGCCTCCTGCGCCGATCTGCGTGCCCACAAAGCCGGCTCTCGAGGCTGTGCTCAATCCCGACAGGCACGGCTATCTGTATTTCTGCGCCAGTCCTGATTTCAACGGCACCCACCGTTTTGCAGTATCGTATCAGGAGCATCTGCGCAATGCACGCGAATTCCAGCGCGCACTCACTGCCCGCCAAAGGGCCAAAGCCGGCAACTGATATCAGAAGCCGGCATTTTCCAGGAAGCGGGAAACTTCTAAAGCCTGGTGACTTTCAGGACGTTCTTGACGTGCCGCAGCTGGGATACGACCTTGTCCAGCTCGGTGTTTGAAGGCACCGACACCTTCATTGTCATCTCGTAGGTCCCTATTCTGTTGTTCTCCACAAGATTGAAGGTCCTCAGCGAGGACTTGAAGGCATTGATGGTGTCCATCACACTGTTGATGACCGACGGCTCCATTGCTGCGATGACCTTCAGGGCCACCTGGAAGCTGCCTGTGGACGGGTTTTCGGCCCAGCGTACCTTCTGGATGCGGTACGGGTACATGTCCAGCAGCCTTGCCGCATTGGGGCAGGAAATCCTGTGGATCTTGATGCCGTCGTCCCTTGTCACGAAGCCGAACACGTCGTCGCCATAGACAGGGTTGCAGCATTTTGCCATCTTGTAGTCGAGGCCCTTGAGATTTTTTGCGTTGATGATGATGTCGTCCTGGCCTGCACCTCCGTTTTCCTTTGCGTGCTGGAGCCTTTCAGCCGCTGCGGCCTGGGCATTTTCCGCTGCTCTGGCATTGGCCTGCGCCACCATCTCGTCGTGGTCGATTATGTAATTCTTGATGACATTGATGTCAAGGCTTCCGTCCCCGATTGCGGCGTAGAATGCGTGCAGTGTGGTGAAGTGGTTCTTCTTGTTGAACTCCGCCATCATATCGTCCGGGAACTCCAGCTTCCAGTTTTTCAACCTCCTGTCCAGCAGCTCCTTGCCTTCTGCCGCCTTTTTGTAGAACGCCTCATTGACGGCCTGGCGGATTTTTCCCCTTGCCTTTGACGATACCACGAAGTCAAGCCATGCTGCAGAAGGCTTCTGGTTTTTGCTGCTCTTGATTTCCACGACATCGCCGGTCCTGAGCTTTTCCCTGATGGATACCGCCTTGCCGTTGACAAGGCCACCGGTACACCTCATGCCGAGATTGGTGTGGATGCTGAAAGCGAAATCCAGCATCGAGGCACCCTTCGGAAGGATCCTCAGCTCGCCGCTTGGTGTATAGACAAAGATTTCATTGTCAGGCGGTTGCGGGATGTCCTCAGGATTGGTGTCCATCTTGTGCTCGAGGTTGTATCTGACCGATGTCAGCCACCTGTCGAGGGTCTCCTCATGGCGGATGCCCTTGTATGACCAGTGGGAGGCGTGGCCGTTCTCGGCCTCCTCGTCCATTCTCTTTGTCCTTATCTGGACCTCGATGAAGGAGTTGTCCCTGTTGTTGACGGTGATGTGGAGCGACTCGTATCCGTTGGGCTTCGGGTTGGTCAGCCAGTCGCGGAGCCTGTCCATATCAGGGGTGTAAGTCTCGGTCACATAGGAGAATACCTTCCAGCACTGGGCCAGCTCCTCTTTCCTGTCGCCGTCGCAGTCAATGATGAACCGCATCGCAAACACGTCATAGACCTTCTCGAACGGCACTTTCTGCTTGCGCATCTTGTTGAAAATCGAGAACGCCGATTTCGTGCGGACCTTCACCTTGTATCTGATGCCCGCGTCGGAGAGCTTCTTCTTGAGCGGCTCGATGAATTCCTCCATCAGCTTTTCGCGGTCCTTCTCCGTGGCCTTCAGCTTGTTGGTGATGCTCCTGTACTGCTCAGGCTCGGCGAAGCGAAGGTAGATGTCCTCCATCTCGGCCTTTATGTTGTAGAGTCCGAGCTGGTGGGCGAGCGGTATGTAGAGCATCAGGGTCTCGAGTATCTTCCTTTCGCGTGAAAGCCCCGGAAACATCTCCAGGTGCCTCATGACCTCGAGCCTGTCGGCAATCTTGAGGATGGTCACGCGCGGGTCGGTCGAGTACTGGACAATCAGTCTTTTATAGACCTCGGCTTCGAGACGGGTGTCTTTGGGCTTGATGGTCGCAATCTTGTTGAGACCTTCCACCATCCCCATAACCTCCTGCGGAAAATCCCAGGAAGATGTGTCGGTGTCAGGATGCTTGCGCAGGGTTTCATGGAGAAAAACAGCTGCGACGCACTCGGCCTGAAGGCCTATTTCGTCGGAAACAATGGTGGCGACTCCGAGCGGATGCTCCATAAATGGAGAACCGTCGTAGCGCAAATCTTCCGCAAGAGCGGCTGAGGCGATGTCGTAAGCCTTTGAAATCAAGGCCTTTCCTCCGTCATCGTAGTGGGAAAATCTGTCTGCTGTCATAAGTCCGTCATTTGAGGGGATGCCTTGCTCCCCAATCCGAAACGGAAAGATAACAAAAAATGTGCTTTGATGCAAGGGCGGAAACCTTCAAGCCCGCATACCGATAAAAAAGCCCCCCGGATTTCTCCGGGGAGCCAAGTGAATTATTGGTCAGAAAGATTATTCCGGTTTGGTGAAGAAGAAGTTGATTGCGCAGGTACCTGCCTTGCAGAGATATACGTCGCGTCCTTCGTTGTTCCAAGGGTTGATGTAGGTAGGTGCGAACTTGTTCTGTGGCTGAGGATAAATCCAGAGCATGGCATTGTAGTATCCGTCTCCTACAGGAACGAGGGAACCGTCACCTTCCATATAAGCCATGAGGAATACATCGCCGGAGGTAGGGATGACTGCATCCACGAGTTTCTCAGGATCTCCGCCCTGGTCCATTACGGAACGGTCGCTGACGATGAACCAGCCGTTGTTGTTAGGCTCTACGTTGCCGCTCTCCCAAATGATTCTTGAAGTGGAGTAGCAGTTGCCCTTCTGCCATGAAGCCATATCGTCGCGGTCAGGTGACTTGGTCATCTCTACAAGGGCGAAGGAGATGTTTTCGGTGTACTCCATCGGTGCCCAGAGTGCAACCTCTGTAATCTGCTGTCCGCCGAACTCGTCGAGGAATTCCTTCTCGAGCTTCAGGCCGACGGATACCTTTCCGCTGGTGCCGTAAACCATGCCCCACTCCATCTTCGGAACTCCGAGCTCACCGTATGAGAGCGGTTCCCACTTGTAGTAGTTGCCCTGGTTGGTGTAGGTAAAGTTATAGACATCCCAGCTGTCATCCCACTCGAATGCAGGCTCGGTGCCGTCATCGAACGGGTCCTGAAGCTCAGGAGCTGCATCCTGGCTTACGATGAAAGTCACAGGATCCACATTCTTTCCGGAAAGCTTGATCTCCGCAGACCTTGGATCGAGGGTGCTGTTGCGGTCAACCTTCACATTGATGCAGTCCTTGAGGTAAACCCACTGTGCCGTGAGCCAGTCGGTGTCATCGGAGAGATACTCGACGGAAACGTTGATTACTTCCCTGTCGGTATCAACGTTTACCTGGAATTCCTGTTCATCCCAGGTGATTTCAAAGTTGTCCTTTTCTATCTTGAGATAGTTGGACCCGTTGTCGCCTCCTTCCTTTTCAGAGCAGGAGACTGCGAGCATTGCACCCAATGCAAGCGCTGCGAGAAATTTGTTATTGATCATAATAGTGCTTAAATTTGGATAGTGTTCAAATTTTGTTTCGGCGAAAGTACTCTTCTTGCGCTCCGGAGAGTGTAACAGGAGTATTTTTTAGTGAAATAGGCGTCCACGCGGCCCCGAAAAGGGTTTTTGGACGCCAATTGCATATCATTGCACGATAGTTTCAGTCAATCAGCCTCCTTTTTGATTGCTTTGCGGACAAATGTCAAGTTCACTGAAACTAACAACAAATATTATGGACAAAGCTAAAATAGAAGCAAACAGATTCGGCGGAATACGCAGGCTGATGCTTGCGCTCTTTTCCGTGCTTGTCTCAACCGGCTTATCCGCCTATGCTGCGGAGGTGTCTTCCGATGCCGTCGGCCAGGACAGGACCATCACCGTTTCCGGTACAGTAACGGACCATAACGGAGTGCCGCTTGTGGGCGCCTTCGTCCAGGCAAACGGCAGCAGCACCCTTGCAGCAATGACCGGCCTGGACGGTATGTACAGCCTTGAAGTCCCGGCTGGCGCGACTGTCAGGGTCTCCCTCCTCGGTTTTTCCGACTATGAATTTACCGCAAGCCAGGGCGGTACCTACAATGTCGTGCTCAAGGAGGATTCCGAACTGCTCGACGAAGTGGTGGTCGTGGGTTACGGTACCCAGAAAAGGGAGACAGTGACCGGCTCAATCGCATCGGTAAAGGGAAAGGAGCTCGAGCGTTCGCCTGAGGCCAACCTCACCAACTCGCTCGTGGGACGTATGCCGGGCATCATCGCCAACAACCGTTCCGGCGAGCCTGGCAATGACTATTCCGAGATTCTCATCCGAGGCAAGAGCACCTTCGGCAACACCCAGCCTCTTTTCGTAATCGACGGAGTTGCAAACAGATGGGGCAACATCGACAACCTCAATCCTAACGATATCGAGAGCATGACCATCCTCAAGGATGCATCTGCGGCCATCTACGGTTCACAGGCTGCCAACGGCGTCATCCTCGTGACCACCAAGAGGGGAAAGGACGGCAAGCCGAAGATTACATACGACGGAAGCTTCAGCCTTTCGGAGAATACGAGGACCCCGAACCTGATGGATGCCTATTCTTATATGGTATATGACGACGAGATCAATGCCGCAGACTATCCGGGCAACCCTTCCAAGCAGCTCTATACCAATATCAAGGGCCAGTACATAGACGGCACCAATGACCGCAGGCTCTATGACGATACCGACTGGATGGGCGTCGTCTTCCAGAGGGCAGCTCCTAAGACCAGGCATTCGCTTTCAGTCAGCGGAGGTACAGACAATGTAAAATACTATATGTCAGGCTCCTATCTCTATCAGAAGCCGGGCTACCGCGATACGGATTTCAATTTCCAGACCTTCCAGCTCCGCTCCAATGTGGATGCAAAGATCAGCAGGGACCTCAAGGTGGGCCTCGAGCTTGCGGCGAGGGAGGAGGACAGGCACGAATCCAACTACTCCACCTTCAACCTCTTCAAGGAGGCCTTCAACGCATATCCTTATCTTCCGGACTACTATGACAACGGTCTCCCGGGCCCCGGTATCGCCTGGGGCAACAACCTCGCAATCCTCGTCAAGGGCGGCACGGGCTATTACAAGGTAAAGGATTTCTACCTCAACAGCAAGTTCTCCGTGGACCTGCAGATGCCTTGGATCACTGAGGGACTGTATTTCAATGCCTACATCGCAATGGACAAGCAGTTCCGCAACCAGAAGACACAGAACGGGATGTGGCACGCCTATCAGTACAATGCCCAGACCGACACCTATGACGACATCTACGAGACCACCGGCAACCAGACCATCGACCTCTACCAGCAGAACAACTCCAACACTATGAAGACCATAGTGGCAAAGCTCGGCTATGAGCGCCGCATCGGCAGGCACAACATCAATGCCTTCGTCGCATATGAGCAGAGCCGTGAGGACGGTACCTGGTTCAGCGGTTACCGCAAGGACTTCTATACACAGGAGCCGGACCAGCTCTTCGCCGGTGCCGACAAGGACAAGAATGCAACGGGCAATGCCTATGTGACTGCCCGCCAGAATATTTTCGGAAGGTTGAGCTACGGCTACAATGACCGTTATCTTGCAGAGTTCACCCTCCGTTACGACGGTTCGATGAACTTCCCCAAGGACAAGCGCTGGGGCCTTTTCCCCGGTCTTTCACTGGGATGGCGCATCTCCGAGGAACCGTTCATGAAGAATGTGACCTTCCTCGACGAACTCAAGATCAAGGCTTCCGTGGGCCAGCTCGGTAACGACAGCGTGGCATCCTTCCAGTATCTGGGCAACTACAACCTCAGTTCCGGAGCCCAGTTCGGCGAAGATCCTGTAAGGTACAACGGATTCACCATCGGCCGTGTGGCCAACCCTAACATCACCTGGGAGGTGGCCACTACCTACAATGCCGGCTTCGAGTCCAGGATGTTCAACAGCAAGCTTTCTTTCGAGGCCCAGTATTTCTTCTCGCACAGGGAAAACATCCTCACCACAAGGAATGCCTCAATGCCTTCATACACAGGACTTACCCTTCCTGACGAGAACATCGGCATCATCAACAACCAGGGTGTAGAGATCGAGACTATGTACCGTGACTACTCCGGCGACTTCAGCTGGTATGTGGGAGGCAACTTCACTTTCGCACGCAACAAGGTCGTATTCTTCGACGAGGCTGCCAATGTGCCTGAGTGGCAGAAGCGTACTGGACATCCTATCGACTCGTACCTTCTCTACCTTACCGACGGCCTCTACCAGACAAAGGAAGAAGTCAGCAACGCTGCGGCAAAATGGCCTGGAACCAAGCCGGGAGACATCAGGCATATCGATTATGACGAAAGCGGCGACCTCACATCCAACGATATGGTCCGCATCTTCAAGAGCCCTACTCCTGAAATAGTCTATGGTATCAGCCTAGGCGGCACATGGAAAGGCTTCGAGCTCAATGTCCTCTTCCAGGGACAGGGACGCGCCACCGCATACATCATCCCTACCACCTACAACAGGGATATGGACTACTTCGAAAACAGGTGGATCTCAGCAGACCTTACGCCGAACGCCAAGTATCCGCGCGCTTTCAGCAAAGATGACCAGATCAACACGCTTTCTTCGGATTTCTGGCTCAAGAATGCCTGGTTCCTCAGGCTCAAGAACCTCGAGTTTGCATACACCCTTCCTTCAAATATCCTCAAGAAGGCAGGCATCGAAGGCATGAGGGTTTACCTGAGCGGCAGCAACCTGCTCACTTTCGATGAGATCAAGATACTTGACCCTGAGTGCGGCAACTCCGGCGGTCTGTATTATCCTCAGCAGAGAATCTACAATATCGGTGTGGTAATCACTCTTTAATCAGAATCAGAAATGAAACGAAACATATTGATAAAGGCGGCTTCGGCCCTGATAATCCTTGCCGGAGCTCCTGCGTGCAATTTTCTTGACATAGATCCGGTCGATTCCTTCAACGAAAAGGTGGTTTTCGGCAATCTCGAAACCCTCAACGGCTATGTCACCAAGCGTTACTCCGAGATATGGGACCCTCTCGACAGGCGTGCGCTCCGTTTTGCCTGTGACGAAAGCCAGAACAATTTCAACTGGGGAGGCCAGAACAATGCCCAGCAGGGCTATCTCCATCCGGACAATGACTGCTGGCTCGGAACATGGTGGAGCTACTATTCCATCATCCAGAACTGCAACCTCTTCATGGACAAGATTGATGAAATCGAGCTCCTCAAGACTGACGACAGGTCAACAGCACTTGTGGACCAGTATGTCGGAGAGATCCGTTTCATCAGGGCATTCTGTTATGCCGACCTTGTGGCACGCTACGGAGGAGTCATCCTTTCCACGACCGCTTTCAAGGTGGATATGTCCGATGAGGAGATTTTCCTCGGGAGAAGCAGCTATGAGGATTGCGTCGAATTCATTGTTGACGAGCTTGACGCCGCTGCTGCGCTCCTGCCTGTGAAATATGATGCCACCTGGCTCGGCCGTGCCACAAAGGGTGCCGCGCTTGCACTGAAGGCACGCGTGCTCCTCTATGCCGCAAGCCCTCTTCACAACGGGGACGGCGACCTTGCGAAATGGCAGAGGGCGAAGGAGGCCACAGAGGATGTCATCTTCCTCAATACTGACGGCACGGTCAGCAAGACCAGCGGTGTCAAGATGTATTCGCTCGACCCTGACTACTACGGACTTTTCAGGAATCCGAAGAGCTCCGAAATCATCTTCGAAAAGATCTTCTCATCGGAGTTCGGCCATTATTTCGACCAGTACAACTCGCCTAACGGTTTTACGGGATGGTCCGAGACCTGCGTGAACCAGCTTCTTGTGGATTCATACGAGATTGCGGCAACCGGCGAGCTTCCGACAGCCGCCGAGCTCTATGGCGACAAGAACGGCAAGGAGTATGAAATCGGCACCACCCCTTGGCAGGGCAGGGATCCGCGTTTCTATGCCACAATCGCCTGTGACGGTGACAGGTGGAAAACCCGTGACATCGAATACTACCTTATCGGCAAGCAGAACGACAAGGGCAAGTGGGTTGTGACCGGAGGCGGCCGCGACTCCAACAAAGGCGGCATCGAGGAGTGGAACGCCTCGGCTACCGGATTCTACTGCAAGAAGTTCACTACCGAGTCCATCGGCGTGTCCTTCAATGACAAGAGCAATGTGCCGTGGATCTATTTCCGCCTCGGGGAGATGTACCTCAACTATGCGGAGATTCTCTACAACCTCGGCGACGAGGACGGTGCAAGGGAGTATCTCGAGAAGATCCGCAACCGCGCACGCGGAGGTGATTCTTCGATTCTTCCTGCAGTGACAGCATCCGGTGAGGACCTCTGGAACGCCATCGTGCGTGAAAGGAGGGTGGAGCTTGCCTTCGAGGAACACCGTTTCTTCGACCTCAGGCGCTGGAAGATGCCGAAGGAGACCTTCGAGGAGTGCATCTACGGAGTGATTGTCTATAAGAACCCTGATACCGGCAAGAAGACCTATGTCCGCAACCAGACTCTCCAGACAAGCTTCAATGCCCCGAGACACTATCTCTTCGCCATCCCTAACTCCGAGAGGCAGAAGAACCCCAATCTCGACCAGAACCCCGGTTATCCGGATTAATTATAATAATCTATGTTCCGAAAAATCAGAAATACAGGTTTAGCCCTATTGTCTGTCTTCGGGTTGGCACTTTCCTGCCAATCCGAAGATGATTCGACAATTTCGGTAAGCAAGGAAGTTGTCGAGTTGAACAGAAGTGCCGATTACGGCAGTTTTATGGTACTCACCGAGGATGACTGGACTATCCAGGTCCCGGATGAGGCTTCCTGGTGTACCGTTTCGCCTCTCTCGGGCTCGGGCAACACCGATGTCAAGCTCAAGGCGGAGAAATATGCCCTGAGGGAGGACCGTTCTTTCCGGATTGTGGTGATGAACTCCATCGATGCCGTGACCGTAACCGTTGTCCAGAAGGGCGCGCAGCTGGCCGTGGAGGTTGAGTCTTCCATGATAGCGGCCGCCGGAGGCTCCGTGACGGCCCATATCGATGCCGACAGGGATGCTGCCTGGTCAATCGGGCTTCAGGAGGGAATAACGGCAAGTCCCCAGCAGGGGACGGGAAGCGCGGATGTCAGGATCACCGTTGACGCCAACACCATCAACAGGGAACGCAATTATGTCCTCCCGGTGTCGGTTTCGGACAAGAAGGTTGCCGAGATTGAGCTTTCCCAGGAAGCGGGCCCGAATACCGCTCCGGAAAAGCCTGTGCTCAATTCTCCTGAAAACGGTGCCTCGGGTGTCTCGAGGGTGCTCAATTTCAAGTGGCAGTCAGCCATTGATGCGGATGCCGATTTCGTGACCTATGTCCTTGAATACTCCGAAGACGGATCTTCCTGGACGGAAATCATCACGACAAGCAAGATCAGCGCCCAGATTGATTTCGCACTTGCCCCTTCCACAAAGTATTATTGGAGGGTAAAGGCCTATGACGGCATCGAATATACCTCGAGCGACATCTATACCTTCACCACCAACGACAAGAATATGCCGCTTGACGGGGAGTTCATGCAATATACCGAGGGCGGACTTACCGGAAGCGTGCCCGTGATTTTCATCGGAGAGGGCTTTGTCATTTCGGACTTCGAGGAGGGAGGCCATTGGGACAAGACCATCGACGAGGGAATCGAGCATTTCTTCGCAACGGAGCCGTTCAAGACCTACAGGAACGAGTTTACTGCCTACAAGGTGGTGGCTTATTCGAAAGAGTCGGGAGCATCCATCTGGGATGAGTCCAGGGGCAGATATTCGGTCCAGAAGAACACGGCCTTCGATACCAAGTATTATGGGGACGGATATACCGGTACCCTTATGACTACAAACGACTCCAAGGTCTATCAGTATGCCAAGAAGGTGACCGGCATCACGGAGGAAGTCCTCCGCGGTACGACCATAGTGCTCATAGTCAACTGCCAGACCTACTCCGGAACCTGCTGGATGTATCCTGACGGAAGGTCTGTTTCCATTGTGCCGGCCTGCGGCCCGAGTGCCCCTTATACCTACAGGCAGACAATGGCCCACGAGGCCGGAGGCCACGGATTCGGAAGGCTTGCCGACGAGTATATCTTCAGCAACGACAAGGCTCCCCAGAGTGCAATCGACGGCATCATCGAGTGGAGCGGCTATGGTGCCAATCCAAACGTGGATGTCGCTTCCGACAAGTCCCAGTGCAAGTGGCGCCACTTCTTCACGATTCCGGGCTATCAGAGCGTCGGATACTACAGCGGTGCACAGTACAGGGCCGGAGGCGTGTATATGCCTGAGACAAGCAGCGTAATGCGCAATATGACTGATGAATATTACAATGCTCCGAGCCGTGAGGCCATTGTGCGCAGGATTATGTCAAGCGCAGGAAAGGAATTTGATTTCGACGATTTCATCGAGAAGGACAAGGCCATGCAGAGGTCATATTCTCCAACCGCACAGTCTGTCCGCTACCCTGAAATCATTGCGCATACTCCTCCGCAGTATGTGAAGGAATAGAATCATAGCAGATGTCAAATATCAAAATTGCGTTGTGTGTTTTGTCCGTCCTTGTCCTGGGCTCCTGTGCCCGGGACAGGGATGATTTGTACAATCTCAGGATTGTATCGTCCGACAAGACTCTCGAAAGGGATTTTGACTGGGCTGCCCGCAAGGCCATGTCTTTTGTGATGACAGGTACAACAGGCGTCATCAATTCTTCGGAAACTTACGGAGGTGAGGGCGACTGGACCTACATCCCGAGCTACAAGGCGGGTCTTCCGTACCGTTCCGCTTTCTATATCAGGGATTTCTGTCATCAGATGAGCGGGGCGCACCTGCTTGGTCTCCAGAGTGAGAATGCGGCAATGATAGGGGCTTTCCTGTCAACCGTCTCCGAAGAAAGGGATTGGTACCCTCTGTGGGCGCTGAACTTTGACGGAAGTCCTTATAAGCTTGACTATGAGGATGATTCTACTTTTGCAAGGTATGTGCCCGCTGTATTTGAACTGGTGGAGAAGCTCTACAGCCTCTATCTCTGGACCGGAGACCGCAGCCTGATTGATAATCCTGCGATCTGGAAACCGGTGTCCGATATAATGGAAAAGTTTGTGCCTTTACACGACAGCCTTATCCCGGACGGCATTGCCGAGGGATCGCCGGGCGGTCTTCTTTATGACGGCATCTCTTCCTATTGTGACTTCATAAGTCCGCTGATTGAGTCGGGTGACGGGTTTGCTTCCCAGTACAGGGCGTACATTTCTTATGCATGCCTGCTCGAGGCAAAACGCGACTATCCGGCTGCCAGGCATTTCAGGGATGAAGCTGCGCGCCTTAAAGAAATGTTCGATACGGTCTGGACGGTTGATTCTCCGGAAGACGGATTCTGCTACGCAAGGGGCCTTGGCCAGAAAGAGAAACCGGTTGGAGGCTTCGGATTTGAGGGCAGCATTTTCATCCCGTTGAAGGGGCTTGCAGACGAGCCTGCAAGGACAGAGGCTTTCCTGAAGAATTGCGATGAGGCTTGTGAAAACTCCAAAACACTGTCAATAAGCTCAATGACTTATCTCCCGGACCTTTTCTATTCCTGGAATATGATAGACGAGGGATGGAAGTGGACAGGGAGGATCCGGCAGGAGCGCAGCCGTGACCACGGCCTGCCGCTTGTGGGCAACAACGGCAATTATCCGGAGGTGCCTTTCACATTTGTGAGCAACATCGTGGAGAACCTGCTCGGGTTTGAGCCTGATGCCCCCCACAATGCCTTCTCGGTGCTCTCGCGTCTGCCTGATGAAGTGGAAATGCTCGGGGTGGAAAACATTCCGTTGGGAGGGCACAAGGTCAGCGTCATCCATCAGGGACGTGAATTCACGACAATAAAGCATATTGACGGCAAAAAGGAAATACGCTGCAATGTGCGTTTTTACGGATTATATGACCAGATAAGTATCGACGGCACCCTTTTCAATGCTTCTCATGAAGTAATCAACGGAGCTGCAGTCAGTTGCGTGAGCATAAAGATCCCGGAGGGCAGTTCCGTGAAAGTCAAGGCTGTATTGCATTGATGATTTTTCTTTTATCTTTGCAATTATCGGTATCATTGAAAGGATGAAAAAATATTTGACCGTACTCGTTGCCGTCATCTGTCTCCTTGCTCCGGCATCGGGGAAGGAGACCGGGTGGCCTTTTTTCAGGTTTGACCACTATACAGTCGAAGACGGGCTGTCGGTCAACACAGTGACCTCCATAATCCAGGATTCCCGCGGATTCATGTGGTTCGGGACATCCATGGGCCTAAACTGTTATGACGGTCTTTCTTTCAAGAATTTCATTCCGCAGGACAGCGACAATCCTTCCAAGAGGGCAAATGATGTACAGTGCCTTACTGAAGGCGTGTACGGCGAACTTCTCGTCGGCACAATCTCCGGTCTTTTCATCTTCAATCCCCAGACTGAAAAATTCAGCTACTTCAGGGAAGAAACACAATCGGGAGGGGTAACCATAGAAAGTCCGGTGCACGCCACTGCAGTTTCCCAGGACGGGACTGTTTGGGTAGCTACCCGCGGTCAGGGGGTGTTCAGCTATGACTATTATTCCAAGACTCTCCGGCAGTGGCGCCATAATCCTTTTGACGAAGGCTCAATCCCTTCGGACAATGTCAGGAACATTTTCGTTGACCGTGACAGCCGCGTGTGGATACTCACCTTCGATGCCGGCATAGCCTGCCTTGACCCTTATTCCGGGCAGTGCCGGCGCTATCTCGGATGGAGTGACGACCCTCTTGAACGCTACGACGTGATGATGGAGGATTCGTACGGAAGGCTGTGGCTGGGCAATTACAGCAAGGGCATTTCGAGACTGGACCGGGATACGGGGGAGTTTGAGCACCTGCTTCTCCCAGACAGCCGGGGACACGTGAACCACGTGCGCGCCATTGTCGAATACTGGCCTTCGCTTCTTCTGCTTGCCTCCGATGACGGCCTCACGTGTTTTGACACGGAGTCCGGAGACACAATGACACTTACCTATTCCCTTTCGGAAATATCTGGCATTAATGACTCCTATGTCCATTCGCTGTTCATTGATTCGGAAGGAAGCCTGTGGGTGGGAACCTATTTCGGCGGAATCAACTATTCGCCGTATTCCTCCGACGATTTCAAGCACTGGTGTCCCAGCTCGCGCCGCAGGTATTTTCCGGGCAAGATCGTGAGTGTCATACGTCAGGACGAGGGCGGTGATCTTTGGGTCGGGACCGATGATTCGGGAGTCGTACGATTCAATCCCGACAAGGGAGGAGTCATTGCCCATTATCTGCCTGACGGCTCTGTAAACAGTCTGGCATACAAGAATATACACGCATTGCTCTGTGATGGCGACAGGGTGTGGATAGGCACATATTCCAAAGGGCTCGACAGGCTTGATACAAGGTCCGGGCGTTTCCGCCACTACAGCGGCCCGGCAAGCGGCCTGCCTGACGAAAGTGTCTATGCCCTGCTCAAAGACAGTGACGGCAACATCTGGGCAGGCACTCCGAAGGGAGCGGGCATCTACAATCCGGCTTCCGACAGGTTTGCCACGGTCCCCGAAACTTCCGGAGCCGATATAATCTCAATTATTGAAGATACATACGGTTTCATCTGGATGTCATCCTTCAATATGGGCGTGTTCAGGTATGAGCCGGCGGCGGGAAGGTGGACAAGGTATTGCGAAGAGGCTGAAGGACAGGCCTTTCTCGCAACGGACAATATACGCACAGTGACCTGCGATTCCAACGGCCGTCTAATTGTGGGAACGGACGGCTTCGGACTGTATCTGTTTGACTACGGGAGCGGCAGCTTCTCGCCTGTTGATATTCCTGAAAGTGAAAACAGCACTGTCAATGCCGTGCTGAGCTCCGGCAACTGGACCTGGGTGTCAACCAATTCCGGACTTTTGCGCATCAATCTGCGCTCAGGAGATGTCAAGCAGTACAGCACCGACGACGGCCTGCAGAGCAAGCAGTTCTGTCTCAATGCCGCTCTCAAGGCAGCCGACGGCACCCTCTGGTTCGGCGGAATCGACGGAATGAACAGTTTCCTCCCGGACGCGCTGCACGAAAACACTTCGATCCCGGGCATATACATCACCGGACTCCGTCTTTTCAACAAGAGGATACAGTGCGGCGATGACAGCGGCATCCTCGACAAGGCTGTAAGCTACAGGCAGGACATTACCCTGCGCCACGACCAGTCGGTAGTGAGTTTCGAGTTTGTGAGCCTCAGTTATGTGGCTCCCGAAAAGAACAGGTATGCCTATATGCTGGAAGGATTCGACAGGGACTGGACATATGTGGACAGGGTCCCATCCGGGGGAGTTACCTACACCAACCTTCCGCACGGAGAATATGTGTTCAGGGTAAAAGGCTCCAACAGCGACAACCTGTGGAACAATACCGGCACGTCCCTGCGGATAAAGGTCCAGCCGCCGTGGTGGCAGACGACCATGGCTTATGTGTTTTATACCATTCTTGCAATATCCCTCTTCGTCATCGCAATCCGTGCATATGTGCTCCGGATCGAAAAACAGCACGAGGAGAACATCCGCGAGCTCAATGCAAAGAAGGAAAAGGACATATACGATATCAAGATCAATTTCTATACGAGTATAATCCACGAATTGAGGACGCCTCTTACGCTGATTATCAGTCCGTTGGAACACATCATCAACAAGCCGGGCAAGAAAGTTTCGGAGGTCAGGGATGACCTTGCGATCATCCAGAGGAACAGCAGGAGACTGCTCACCCTCGTCAACCAGCTGATGGATTTCCGCAAGGTGGAGGTGAAGACTGCGGATGTGCAGGACTCTTCTTCCGTCAATGTCCTGATGGTATGCCGCCAGGTGTTCAATACGTTTGTCCCTATGGCCGGGCAGAAAAATCTCGACCTTGTGTTCGATTCGAAGGCGGGCAGTCTCTGGATGCAGAGCAATACGGACTCGCTCACCAAGCTTGTAGGCAATCTTATGAGCAATGCGCTGAAGTTTGCACATTCGCGCATACGGCTTTCGCTTGAAAGGGAAGGGGATATGCTGAGGATAATCTGTGACGATGACGGACCGGGGGTTCCGGAGGGAGAAAGGGAAAAGATTTTCGAGCCTTTCTACCAGATTGAGTCCAACCAGCCGACAGACTACATCGGTACAGGAGTCGGGCTTTCCCTTGTCAAGTCGCTTGTTGACAGGATGGAAGGGACTGTGTCGGTGGATGAATCGCCGTGGGGCGGAGCCCGGTTTGTGATCGGACTGCCTGTGGTGGAGACCGAACCTGTGAGCGAGGTTCCTGACGAGGACATCGCGCGGGCTCCTGTCGCCGACGCCGAAAATGAGCTTCCTGACCCTGACAACCAGTCTGCAAGACTCCTGATTGTCGATGACAACAGGGATATGCTCTCATTCCTGCGCGGAAAATTTTCCGATTACTGGCAGGTGACCGTGTGCAGCAATGCCCAGGATGCACTCAAACTGTGCAGGGAACACGAATTTGACATCATAATAAGCGATGTGATGATGCCGGACATCGACGGGACCGAATTGTGCAGACGCATCAAATCGGATATCGATACCTGTCACATTCCGGTCATTCTGCTTACGGCAAAGGTGGATACGGACTCCAAAATCCGCGGGCTCGAGTGCGGGGCTGATGCCTATGTGGAGAAACCGTTCTCCATCGACTTCCTGAAGGCGCAGATCCAGAGCCTCCTTGTGAACAGGCGCAAGGTCTATGATGCATTCTCCAGGGAGCCTGTAGTGAATGTGGCTTCCCTGGTGACAAACCGCCAGGACCTCGAATTCATCGGAAAGGTGGACGAATTCATCGAGGCCAACCTCAATGAGACCACATTTACCGCCTCCGACATTGCCAAACATGTGGGCATGAGCCGTTCGGCATTCTTCTCCAAACTGAGGGCCGTGTCGGGCCAGACTCCGAGCGACTATGTGAGGCTTCTTCGCCTGAGGAAGGCCGTCGATTATTTCAACCAGGGGGAAACGCGCATCAACGAGGTCTGCTACATAACCGGCTTCAATTCGCCGTCGTACTTCACAAAGTGTTTTGTGCGCCAGTTCGGGATGACACCGAAGGATTATATCCGCAAATTGCATTCGGAGGACGCCCCGGCGGGCGGAGAACCCCAATAAAATACGATAGTAGGAGTCTTTTAGACGATTTTTTCCGTTAAAGAGAGGGAACGTTGATAAACTTGCATCCGAAACACAAACTGATAATCGGAGTTTTTGAACAAGCAAGATTGTATGAAACGTTTTCCAATTCTCTTTTTGAGCCTGCTTTTCGCCTTCAGCGGTGCAATGGCAAAGGACTATACCGTATCGTCTCCGGATTCGAGAATCCTGGTGACAGTTTCGACCGGGGAAAAGACCACCTGGTCGGTAAGCTTTGACGGAAAGACAATTCTCGACCCGTCACCGCTTTCGATGACTTTCTCTTCCGGAAGGGTCATAGGTGACGGAATGAAGGTCACTTCGGTGGTACGTGACTCCAGGGATGCGGTCCTTGCCCCCGTGGTCAGGCAGAAATGTGCTTCCCTGAGGGACAATTACAATGAGATGACCCTGCGGGCCAAAGACTACAGCATTGTATTCCGTGTCTATGATGACGGTGCAGCCTACCGGTTCCGCACTGATTTCCGCACCCCGGAGGTGACCGTGCTCGGTGAGGAGGTCGATTTCTGCTTCCCTGAAGACCTTGACATCCTCTTTTCCGAAGAAAGGTCGATGCTTTCTGCGCAGCAGCCGCTCTTCTATCCGAAGAAACTCTCGGAGATCCAGTCGGGAAGGTTCTGCAGCACGCCTCTTCTCGTCAAGGCAGGCGACAATGTGAGGGTCCTTGTCAGCGAGTCCGACCTTGAAAGCTATCCGGGAATGTTCCTCGAGAAACAGGGACGCTTCGAGATGAAAGGCAAATTCGCGGGCATCTCTCTCGAAGAATACACTACCGAAGACCGCCAGATTTTCCCTACCAAAAGGGCACCGTACATCGCCGTGACCTCCGGGAAGAGAAACTATCCGTGGAGGGCAATGGTCATCAGCCCGGACGATGCCGGACTTCTCGAAAGCCAGCTGATCTACAAGCTCGCCCCGGATCCGGAGGTGAAAGATGACTTCTCCTGGGTAAAGCCTGGCAAAATCGCCTGGGACTGGTGGAATGCCCTCGCACTCTACGGCGTCGATTTCAAGGCCGGCATCAATACCGAGACCTACAAATACTATGTCGATTTTGCGGCAGCCAACAATATCGAATATGTGGTGATTGACGACGGATGGTCGGAGGCATGGGATGTGACCGCAACCATCCCGGAGATTGATATGCCCGGACTCATTTCATATGCCGGTTCAAAGAATGTGGGCATCATCCTCTGGGTATCCTGGGCCCCGTTCGAGAAGCAGATGGACGAGGCGTTCGAACTCTATTCCAAATGGGGAGTGAAAGGCCTCAAGATCGACTTCATGAACCGTGACGACCAGTATATGGTTGACTTCTACTACAGGGTGGCGCGCAAGGCCATCGACTACAGGATGCTCATCGATTTCCACGGGGCATACAAGCCAACAGGCTGGAGCCGCACCTTCCCGCACGTGCTCACATCAGAGGGTGTCGCCGGCCTGGAGAACTGCAAATGGGGCGACTTCATCACTCCGACACACGACTGCACCCTCCCGTTCACCAGAATGGTGGCCGGCCCGATGGACTACACCCCTGGCGGAATGACCAATTTCCACCAGAAGGATTTCAAGATCTGGTTCGACACACCTGCCACAATCGGCACAAGGTGCCACCAGCTCGGAATGTACGTGGTCTATGAAAGCCCGCTCCAGATGCTTGCCGACTCTCCGTCCAACTATATGCGTGAACCGGGGTGTATGGAATTCCTCTCACAGGTGCCTGTGGTATGGGATGAGACCATCGTCCTTGAGGCAAGGATAGGCGAGTATGTGCTTGTGGCACGCCGCAGCGGTGACAAATGGTACATCGGGGGACTGTGCGGCGACAAGGGACGCACCTTTGATGTGGACCTCGACTTCATCAGCGGCGACAGGACCCTCCGCTCCTGGGAGGACGGAATCAATGTCGAAATCCAGGCCCGTGACTTCGCTCAGAAGACGATGAAGGTTTCCAAAGGCGACAGGATCACCGTCCGTATGTATGACGGCGGCGGATATGCAGCCATTATCGAATAGACAATCAAACAACCAATAATTCTGTAATATGAAAAAGTATCTGACTTTGGCAGCGGCTGCATTGGCCGTGCTCGTATCCTGCAACAAAGAAGAGGATACCACCGATCCAGTAGAAAGCTCGATCAGCCTTGATCCTGCGACCCTGACCATTCCTGCCGGCGGCGACGTCAAGACCGTCACTGTCACCAGCAGCGAAGACTGGAACATCCGTGACTACAAGGAAAGTGACTGGTGCAAGGTTTCACCTGTAGCCGGAAAGAGCGGCGACAAGGTCACCATTGAGGTAAGCACCCCGACCTATGAAGCCCGCGAAGTGAAATTTGTGTTTGTCAGCGGAACAGCCGAGGCAACCCTGACCGTTTCCCAGGATGTCACGAACCGCACCATCTCCATCGAACCGAACTCCCTTCACTTCACTGAAGAATCCGGCTCAAATGAAATTACCGTTACCTGCTCCGACAACTGGACTGTAAAGAATTATGAGTCCGACAAGTGGTACAGCCTCTCTGCACAGTCCGGTTCCAACGGCGACAAGGTCACAGTTTCCGTGACTGCTGCCGACTACGATGTGCGTGCAGTCTCTCTCGTATTCGTATGCGGAAAGGCAGAAGCCGAGCTGACAATTACCCAGGATACAAAGGAACAGTCAATTTCCATCAATCCTACGGAGCTTGAGTTCACGGCCGACGGCGGTGTCAGGACCGTAGCTGTGGAGAGCACGAGCGCCTGGACTGCCGAGGAGGATCTCGACTGGGCCTGGGTTGAGGCTGACAGTGAAGGAAATGCCCTTGTGAATGTACTTCCGAGCGACACTCCTTCCGTGCAGACCGGTGTCATTGTCTTCAGGTGCGCCGACAAGACAGCATCTCTAGCCATCACCCAGGAAGCCTGCAGCGTAGTAGAATTTGCCGACAAGAATTTCGAGGCCATCGTGCTTGCAATAGAAGGTGCGGACAGGAACGGTGACGGACTTATCACTCCTTCAGAGGCTGCTGCCGTCGAGTATATCGACTGCCGCAACAAGGGCGACATCAGCACCATCGAGGATATAAAGAATTTCCCTGCACTGCGCGAGTTCTTCATCACCGACAACATCATCACCTCAGTTGATTTCACGGCCAACAAGAACCTTGAGATTGTGGTTTGCCAGAACAACCCGAAACTCGTCAGCGCTGACTTCACCGGTCTTGACCGTCTCCAGCTTCTTGACATCCAGGGCTGCGGCAATCTCGAATCCCTCAGCGTAAAGGGCTGCACAAGCCTTCGTGAACTTGGTGTAAACAATCTTTGCAAGCTCACTTCTCTTGACGTGACCGACTGCACCGAGCTCCGCAATCTCTATTTCCAGAACAATGAGAATCTTGTTTCGTTCGACCTTACCAAGTGCGTCAATCTTGAAGTGCTCCAGATGAACTATGCACCGAAGTTTGAAGGCGACCTCGACCTGAGCAAGAACACTGCCCTGCGTGAGATGACAATCGGCGACTTCTGGCATTCCAATATCATCCTCGGTACAATGCCGAACCTCGAGCGCGCAACCCTCACCATCAACAACTCAAAGGTTGAGTCATTCGACTTCTCCGGTTCCCCTGCACTCAAGTATCTTGAGATTGTCAGGAACTACGGTCTCAAGTCACTCAATCTTGACGGCTGCACCGAGCTGCAGGGCCTCGTATGCTTCGATACCGCCATCACTGAGCTTGACCTGAGCACCAACAATGCTCTCAACGATTTCAGGCCGGGCTCTCCTGACCAGGAGCCCCGTTATCTCAATCTCACGAAGCTTACCCTTTCAAAGGCCAATTCGCTTCCTGAGTCAAAGATTGAGGAAATCAAGACCTATTGCCCGGACATTGAAATTGTCTATGTTGACTAAGATACTGTTTTGATTCTTCATACTGATAATATAAAATAGTTATTGACCCGGGGGCCCCGCAGGCTTGTGCTGTGAGGGCCTCTTTTTGATGAACAGAGCAAGTATATGATATACAGACTACTGACATTTCTTCTGCTTGTATGCGGCTGTTCTTCCGAGATACAGGGACAGCAGGCCTCCGGGGACAAGGTAAGGGAGACTCCCGATGCGTTCCGCTTTGAGACAACTGACGCCAGGCTGAAGGAATCGTTTGACTGGGCCTGCGATATGGCCATGAGCTATACCAGGGGCAGGAAATATGCCCATCCCGTGGGGGAATGGTACGAGGCTGCACTTCCGGGCAGGGGAGCGTTCTGCATGCGTGACGCTTCCCATCAGAGCATAGGGGCCGAAATTCTCGGTCTCTCCTCCTTCAATGCCAATATGATGGAAAAGTTTGCCGCCAACATTTCCGAAAGCAAGGACTGGTGCTCCTGGTGGGAAATCAACTGGCAGGGAAAGCCGGCTCCGGCCGATTACCGCAACGACAGGGAATTCTGGTACAACCTCAACGCCAATTTTGATGTAACCCAGGCCTGCCTCCGCCTCTACAGGTGGACCGGAGACCGGACCTATATCGACTCTCCTGTATTCGTGGAGTTCTATGAGCGCTCCACATCCGACTATATCGACCGCTGGCAGCTCTCTCCGCAGACCATAATGACAAGACCACGCTACCTCAACACACCTGAACCATTTGACGAGTGGGACAACTTCCATACCTGCCGCGGCCTGGCTTCCTATGTCGAGAATTTCCGCAACCTGACCGTGAGCGCAGACCTCCTGGCAAGCCTGTATGCCGGCTTCAATGCCTGCGCCGAAATATTTGCACTGCGCGGAGACGCCGGAAAGAGCGGTGAGTATGCCCTTGTCGCGCAGCAGTACCGTGATATTCTCGAAAACGAATGGTGGAGCGAAAAGGACGGCCATTATTACAATTTCTGGACATCCGACAGGCAATTCCACAAGGGTGAGGGCACGTCCTACATCCTCTGGTTCGGAATCGCCGGCGACAGGCAGAGAATTGAAGCAAGCATAAAGGAATTGCAGTCAAAGGACTGGAACGTGGAGACTCTTTCCTATTTCCCGGTAATCTATTGCCGTTACGGCTATGAAAAAGCGGCATACAACCAGATTGTAAGCCTTCCGCACCGTGACCGAAGCGACTATCCGGAGGTGTCCTACGGAGTCGTGGAGGGAGTCGTGTGCGGCCTGATGGGTTTTGACCCGGACGCCGCATCGTCTTCCATTTCAACCGTTTCCCGTTTCGGGGAGCTCATTTCCCTCGAAGGCCTTCCTGTTTTCGGCGGCAAGGTCAACATTCTCCACGAGGGAAAGACCTTCTCGTCAATGAAGAGCTATGTGGACGGCAAATTCATCTGGAAGCCGTCCTTCGAGGGCGTCTATGACATCATTGAAGTTGACGGTGAGCCGGTTGCGGCCGGCTATGTGACCGGAATGGACGGCAGGGATTATTCTTACGTAGAGGTGGAGATGGAGTACGGCCGCAGCGCCGGGGTCCGTCCTGTTGCAAACAATTGACAGATGATGCCATGAGACATTTTGTTGCTGCTTTTGCGCTTTCTTTGTGCCTGATGACTGCCGCAGCGTCACCGAAAGAGTGGGCGCTGTCGTCCCCTGACGTGAATATATCTGTAAATGAGCGTATTGAGTATTCCGTATCCAGCGGGGAGGACATTATGATTGCCCCTTCGGAGGTTGCGATGCATCTTTCAGGAGGACAGGCATATGATGCCTCTGTAAAGTTTGTCAGGGCAAAGGAAACTTCCTGCGACAATACAATCACTACCCGTTTGTACCGGAAAGCTCAGGTAAGGGACAATTACCGCCAGCTTACATTGACTTTCAGCACTTTTGACCTTGTGTTCAGGGCCTATGCCTCCGGGAAGAATGTCGGGATTATCTTGTGGGCCGGCTATCTTGCTTTTGACAGCGATATGGAAAGGGTGTGCCGCCATTATTCTGAGATGGGAGTCAGGGGATTCAAGGTGGATTTTATGGACCACGATGACCAGAAGATGGTGGCTTTTCACCGTCGTGCCGCCGAAATGACTGCAAGATACGGGCTTATGATTGATTTCCACGGTACATACAAGCCGACAGGGTTGCCCGCGACTGGAAGATGGTCGCAGCAAAAGTGCCTGCTGACGGAATTGTGGCCGTGACGATGGCTCCCGGAGGGGGATTTGTGATGAAAATCAGTCTTTCCAGACCTTGAGGTATTCTTCGAGGGCCCACATCTCGTCGCGATATTTGGCGGCTGCCGTGAAATCAAGTTCGGCGGCCGCTTTCTGCATCTTGCGCTTGGCTTCCTGGACGCTTTTCTCGACCTGAGGCCTTGACATTGAGCGGATTACAGGGTCCTGAAGGACGGCAGCGAGGTCCGCCCTGATGATTCCGTCCTCGCCGGCAGCGGAGTTGGTGGCCCTTCTTGCATCGTGGCCCAGGCCGACAGTGACTGTTCCTCTTCCGAGGTCCGAAGGGTCCGGGATGTAGTGAGGGTCGTCGTAGATGCTTGCTGCGCTCACCCTTCCCCGGCGCCCAGTCTTTCCGCCCTCTTCTTTTCCTCCTCCTCCGAGCTCGGAGATTATGGCGTTGCCATGGGCGTTGACCTGTGTAGGGGTTATCCCGTGCAACTTGTTGTATTCCATTTGTTTGGCTCTGCGCCTGTCGGTCTCGTAGATTGTCTCCTGCATCGATGCCGTAATGGTGTCGGCATACATTATTACAAGTCCGTTGACGTTTCGCGCCGCCCTTCCGGCTGTCTGGGTGAGCGCCCTTCCCGAGCGGAGGAAGCCTTCCTTGTCCGCATCGAGGATTGCCACGAGCGACACCATCGGTATGTCAAGCCCTTCCCTGAGAAGGTTCACCCCGACCAGCACGTCGAAGAGCCCGTTCTTGAAATCCTCTATGATTTCCACCCTTTCCGTGGTGTCGATGTCGGAATGGATGTATCTTGTCCTGACGCCCATCCGCCCGAAATATGCGTCCAGCTCCTCTGCCATGCGTTTTGTCAATGTGGTCACGAGCACCCTCTCGTCCACTTCGGCACGCCTGCGTATCTCCTCAAGCAGGTCATCCACCTGGTTTTTGGTTGGCCTGACCTCAATCGGAGGGTCCAGGAGGCCGGTAGGCCGCACAACCTGTTCCACTACAAGTCCTCCCGAGCGGTCAAGCTCGTACTCAGCCGGAGTTGCGCTCACGAAAACGGTCTGGCCCGTGATATTCTCGAATTCGTCAAAGGTCAGGGGCCTGTTGTCCGCAGCTGCCGGAAGCCGGAAACCGTATTCTATCAGCACCGATTTTCTCGAATGGTCGCCTCCGTACATCGCCCGTATCTGCGGAATGGTGACGTGGCTTTCGTCGATGAATGTGATGAAATCCTTTGGGAAATAGTCGATGAGGCAGAACGGCCTCTGTCCCTCGCTCCTTCCGTCGAGGTATCTGGAATAATTCTCGATACCGGGGCAGTACCCCATTTCCTTTATCATCTCGAGGTCATATTCTACCCTCTGTTTCAACCTTTTGGCTTCTGCGTGCTTCCCTATGCCCTCGAAATATTCCATCTGCCTGACAAGGTCGTCCTGGATCTGGCTCACTGCCTTGATGCTTCTTTCCTTGGTGGTCACGAAATTGCCCGCGGGGTAGATAGGGACGCTGTCAAGGTCTTCGAGCCTTGCCCCCGTGACAGGGTCGATCAGGGAGATCGCATCGACCTCGTCTCCGAAAAACTCTATCCTCACGGCCTCGTCCGCCCCTCCGAGGAACACATCGACGGTATCGCCCTTTACGCGGAACGTCCCCCTTCGGAAATCGGTCTCCGTGCGGCTGTAGAGGGCATCCACGAGGTGGTAGAGGAATCTTGTAAGGCTCCGCTGCTCGCCTTTTGTGACTGTCACGGTCTGGCTGTGAAAGTCTTCCGGGTTGCCTATTCCGTACAGGCACGAGACGCTCGAAATCACCACTACATCCCTTCTCCCGGACATCAGGGCCGAAGCTGCACTCAGGCGCAGTTTGTCGATCTGCTCGTTGATGCTCAGGTCCTTTTCAATGTAGGTGTCGGTCGAAGGAATATATGCCTCCGGCTGGTAATAGTCGTAATAAGATACAAAATATTCAACTGCGTTTTCCGGAAAGAAGGTCTTGAATTCACCATAGAGCTGGGCTGCGAGAGTCTTGTTGTGGCTCAGGATGAGGGCAGGCCGCTGGAGCTTCTGGATGACGTTGGCCATTGTGAATGTCTTTCCCGAGCCCGTGACGCCGAGCAGGGTGACCGCATCCACTCCCTGGCTGAGGGAACGGGCGATTTCTTCGATTGCTCCGGGCTGGTCGCCGGCAGGGGAGTAGGGGCTGTGGAGACGGAATTTCATATTGTTTTTCGGATTTCGGACAAAATATAAGGAAGTGAACCGTTATAGAAGGCAAATATAATATTTCTCATTTGCTTTGTATTGAAAAAAATTCTACATTTGTCAAATAGTTTGAGTCCCTTGTGGGAATTAATGGAATTTATTTATTATTAATAGTTAGTTTTAATCATGAAAGCAATCAAAACTATTCTTGGAGCTCTTGCAGTTGCAGGTCTCCTCGGATTCTCCCTCAATGCTTCTGCACAGGAGAACGGCAACCGTGATGAGAACGGAAAGATTGTCCGTGGTCCTTATGAGACCAACAAATTCTGGGACAACTGGTTTATCGGTGTCGGCGCCGGTGCCAACGGTGCAGTGGGTACAGATGTTGATTTCGGCTTCGGCGGTCTCGCTGTCGAGCTCAATGCAGGCAAATGGTTCACCCCTACAGTCGGTGCACGCATCGGCTACAAGGGTATCAAGAACGCCCTCAACCTTCAGGACGGTGTAAATTCCGTTTACGGTGACTCTTTCGGCCAGCACTTTGTTCACGCTGACTTCCTCTGGAACCTCAGCAACTCTTTCAGCGGCTACAAGGAGACCCGTTTTTGGGATGTTATCCCTTACGCCCAGGTAGGTGTACTTGACTATTACAACGATGAGAATGCAAACAACCTCGCTTATGGCGCAGGTGCCGGTATCATCAATGACTTCCGTCTCGGCAAGCACATTGACCTCTATGTTGACCTCTCATTCCTCGTAGGCGAGTCCAGCGCTTTTGAATTCAGCGGAAATCTTTCCACCAGCAAGCTCAACAAGTTCACCATGCTCCCTACCATCACTGCAGGTCTTATCTTCAACCTCGGCCGTACCAACTTCGACCGTCATTCTTCAGTAGCTCCTGTTGTAGTGCCTGTTCCTTTTACAACCGAGCAGTACAATGCACTCAAGGACCGTGTTGCAGCTCTCGAGAAGGAGAATGCAGCTCTCAAGGATGAAATCGAGGCTCTCAAGAACCAGGCTCCTGACACTGTTTACGTAGGTGAGACCGGTTCCTTCGCAAAAGAAGCTTATGCTTACTTCGATATGGGCAGCGCTACCATCTCTGACCGTGAGAAGATGCACCTTGACTACTTCATCGACAATGTTGCAAGCAAGCTCGAGGACGGCAAGTCTCTCGTAGTCACCGGTTCTGCCGACAAGGCTACCGGTTCTGCAAAGCGCAACACCCAGCTCGCAGAGCAGAGGGCCAAGGCTGTCAAGAACTACCTCGTGAAGAAGGGCGTTTCTGAGAGCAAGATTGAAATCGAGGTTCTCGGCGGTATCGCTGGTGCAGCTGACGCTCGCCGTTCAGTCATCACCGTGAAGTAATCTCCGATTACATCAAACGAATAAAGGGTGACCCGCAAGGGTCATCCTTTATTTGTGCTTCAAAATCAAGGACTATTCTCAAAACGGCTATTCTCTATTACACATTGAGGCAGAAGATGTTGGCGTGTTTGA
>JBJEJU010000025.1:0-12666 GCA_051878275.1 Candidatus Cryptobacteroides sp.
CGTCCGGTCTGATTTGGATACTTTCTGTCAATGATATTGCTGACGTTGGCTATGCCAACGCCAAGTCTTTCAACTTCAGTCGCTTTCAACGAAACGGCCACCATTGGGAGCTCGCCCCAAGGGCTCTTCCCGCAGTGGCCGTAGCAGCCGGAGGGCGTATATTCCGGCTGCGGTGCCAGTACGCATATTCTCGTTGATTCCACCTCCCGTGAAATTCATCTGGCACGGGCAGACACTCTACAGGTACCTGTAGGGCACTATCCCGTTCCCGATGGAGGCAAATTGTCCTCATCTGGACCCTGGCAAAAACTCATCATCTTTATAATCAATCAGTTAACAAAATATCTCCGCCCAGATGAATTTCACGGGGCGATTCCTGGCATACTTTCTCCGCCCAGATGAATTTCACGGGGCGATTCCTGGCATACTTTCCCTGCCCAGATGAATTTCACGGGGGAAAGTGGCTTGCAATCTTTCCCGGCGGCCCAGATGGATTTCACAGGTGCGCATGACCATCGGTCCCGGTGAATTTCACGAGTGCAGCCGTGTCCTGCTTTGCATTTTCCACCTCCCACTGACACTACTGGCCAGCAATTATGATTTACAAATTATCCCCCAGTGATTCTTCAAAACACAATCATCAGTGCCGGGCATTCAGCCTTTCATCATTGCGCGGTAGGCCTTTGGGGACAGCCCGGTCACGCGCTTGAAATACCGTCCGAAATCAGACTGGGAGGAAAAGCCGAGGCTGTCCGAAATCTGCTGCACCGTCCTTGTCGTGGATGCAAGCTGCGCCCGTGCATCAAGCACTACATAATTCTCAATCCATTCCAAAGGCGTTTTCCCGCTGGACGATTTTACGCACATTGACAGATACTTATGGGTGATTGCCATCTTGTCGGCATAGAATGATACGCTTCTGTCACGTGAATAGTTCTTTTCCACAAGAGACAGGAATCTCTCCGTTATCTCACTTTCCCTGGACATATTGGCCGGCTCCATATCTTTGTGGATATAGTAGCCCAGACCGAGAAAAAACGCCTTGGTCATCAGGCGGATTATCTCCATACGGTTGGGGTTGTCCGCCGCATCCAAAATCCGCCTGCTCATTGTGAAATATGTCTTTATAGCATCCAGGCTTTCCCCGGAAAAGAACCTCAGCGGGCGTTGCTGCATTTCCTGCCTCAGCCTGAAACTGTTGCCGATTGCGAGACTGTTCTGGAATGATTCGGAAGCAATAATATATGTGGCCCTGAAATCATCGCTGATATATCTCATCTCCGTGATGGCCCCGGGAAGGATGACCATCAGTCCGTTTTCCTGCAGATGATATTCCTGAAGATTGACGCATCCGTACGCCTGTCCGCCTTCACAGAGGATCACAATAGTATATTCAGACTTGTAAGGATTCATTCTCTCCGTCAAGAAAACGGGATTCCCGAACATCACGAAATCTTTTCCGCATGCACCTGACCATCCGCATTCGCGGCATTTGAACATGTCCAATATATCCTGCAATTCCATATTTTCACAATTTGCCTACAAATCTATGCAAAAAAGCCACCATGTGGCGTATGTATGCGAAAAAATGCATAATATGCCGGAACTATAGCACTTTTTGCGGATAGCCATTCACGTTACATTTGCAAAAAAAAGAAAATGAAAATCGCAAATCCAAAAGTCACGCTCGCTGATGACGCCAGAATCGGTGTCAGCGAACAGGTCCGTCAGGGATTCCTGGACTGGCTTTATCAATTCTCCGTAAAAGGGGACGATGGGGAAGAATACTCCCTCGGGGGCTCCATCCTTTCGATGGCTGTCGAGAAGATGGACCTTGTGACAATCAATGTCGGAAAAGGACGCGGCAACGTCAGGCAGCTGCGCGGTTCCATCTACAAATTTGCCGCATTTCCCGGTTACATAATGCCCGAGCGCTTCTTCCGCAATCCGCAGGGGACACTCAAGGTGCTGGACCTCGGCGACCATATCCATGTGACCTGCGGCCCGGAATATACTGTTGACTGCTATCCGGACGGCACATGGCACATTGTGACAGACACCGGCGACGGCATCTACAGCGCGGACCTGTGGCACCGTCCTGTCGGCTTCCCTCTATGGTACGGCCGGGAAACCCCGTCTGCACTCACCCAGCACAGCATCACTTACGGCTACAACTGGACAGGCGCGGTTGAAGGTTCTTTCTCATTCAAGGGCAAAACGGTCAAAGTCAACGGGTTCGGCATCAGGGAAAGATATGTGGCTGTGGATTCAAGTGCTGCCGAGCTCGGCGGATGGGAGGATTGGGGATATGTCGCCTTCAACGAAATCCATTCCTCAATGTACGATATGCGTCTGGGAATGAAGGACTTTTCAATCAATGATCTTGTGACCGGGCGTTCCTACGGCTCCGACGGCACACTTAAGGGCGGCGACAGGGATACCTCAGTGATGGAAATCATCCACGGCGACTGGGCTTTCCTGCGCGAACTTGACGGATTCATCCCTACATCGTACCGGATGCGCTTCAATGTCGAGGACGGCTGCTATGAGATAAGTGCCAAAGTGGCAAACGCTTCCGTATGGGGCGCGACCTTCAGGACGCCTGACAACCCCGTCGCGACACTTGTATTCGAAGACGTGCGCGGCACTTTCACCGACAATTCAGGAACAGTCCGCACCCTGACCGGAGGCCGCGGCTGCCTTTCCATCCGCCAGTGGCACCAGTACCCGAGCATCCTCCCGAGGGAGCTCTATAGCGACGAAGCGATGCCCGAGAGCGAATCCAAATTCGACACACTCTGATTTTTCATACATTATATTCAATTTATCCATTTTTGGTGGCCGGAGCAATCCGGTCACTTTTTTGTCGTGGGGATAAGTCCTTTCTTTTCGAGCCAGATGACAAAGAATTTGTCATAGAGGGAATACTCGCCTTTGTCTTCGGTCAGGAAATCCTTGTCGAGGAGCCCTTTCAGGGCAGCACTCACACTGCTGGCGGAAAGCAGCGAATATTTTTTGATGAATCTTCCGCCTGTAATACTGGATGCTTTCCCTTCAGCGGCTATTGCGAGAAAGAGATTCCGCTGTTTGAGGGGCATCTGGTAAAGAAGGGACTCGTAGCTGTCGGATGACATCCTTACGAGAAAATCTATGGCATCCTCAATCATGCCGGCATCGCACTGCCCGCCTTCTCCCGTTTTGGAATACAAGATGTTGAGCACACGGTGAATATAGCTGGTCACCCCATCGAAACGGTTGTAGATCGTCTTGACCACAGCCGGGTCCAGGGATTTCCCGTTCTGCCTGAACTTCTCCATGGCGAATTCCGTGTATTTCTCAAGCGATAGCGGCTGCAGGTTGATGACGGTCACGCTTTGGTAGAACGGCCTCGACGGGGAGGTGAACATCCCGTTCATCAGGTGCCGCTGGCTTCCGGAAAAGATGAAATGGGCGTTTGTCGTCCTCTGTACATATGTCCGGATTGTCGCTTCGACTGTGGGCTCAGGATATCTGGTAATCTGCTGGAACTCGTCAATGGCCACAATGCATGGCTTGTCCGCATTCTGGAGATATGTGAATATCTCATCCAGGGTCACGGCGGGGTTGTTTATTTCGCCAAGGCCTACGCTCCAGACCGGCTGTCCGTTGATGTCGAATGAGATTTCCGGGCGCAGTGAGCTCACGGCTGACAGAAACTTCTCCCATACGGCCTTTCCTTTTGGCTTCAATGCATCCAGCACAGCTTTTCCCAGCAGATTCACAAGGTCGTTCAATGATTTGGAGGCATAGATGTCAATCAGGAAACAATGGTAGTCGTTCCTGAATTCATCACAATTGAAGACGTGGTTTATAAGTTCTGTCTTTCCGATTCTTCTCGGCGAAATCAGGGCTATGTTGTTTTCGTTGCGTAAAAGCGTCCTCAAGTCGGCTGTCTCCGTCACTCTGTCGCAGAAATATTCAGCACCGGCATACCCGTTGGTTACAAAGGGATTTCTCATAATATTGGCAACATTTTGTACAAAGATAATGCTTTTTACTATTTTATAATAATCATAAAATGATAATTATAAAATGACAATCGCTCTTTGCGGCCTCAAACCAAGTGGAGATTGCCATCGGGAGGTGACAGGCTGAAGAGCATCTGCAGGCGGATCCGGCATAAAGTGGCTTTGTCTTTTTCGAAAGTTTTATTGTCATCTCGACCAGGCGAAGCGCGTGGAGAGATCTGTCTTTTACAAAACTGTAAATTTTTTTTACACCCGGCGAAAAGTGGTTAATGGCGTAAAATATTGTATGTCAGATATTTGATGATTCTGGCACGGTGCGTGATTGTCTTGTGGCGTTTGGGAATGGTAGTAAGGTTTCCTATGGAATATGTGAAGATTCCTTAATCACTTCCCGGCGGTAATATTTGAAACAATATTGATATGAACCATAAAACAGTCACTCTTGCAATTTCCCTTATGATGGCTGCATCGGCGCAGGGCCTGGGCCTAAAAGAGTGTATGCAGTATGCACTTGACAATTCGGCGAAGCTCAAGATGCAGGCGGCGGACGTGGACGATGCAGCAATTGCGCGCAGGGATGCGGTGCTGGGCGTATTCACCCCGAGTATCTCGGCCGGCACATATGCCTACAGCAACTTCGGGAGAAGCGTTGACCCACAGACAAATACGTATGTCTCCACGACTTCCTTCAACAACGGTTATTCCGTCTCCGGGAGCATAGTCCTTTTCAACGGCTTTGAGGCTGTCAACAATATGAAAATCGCAAAGACTTCGCTCCTTATGGGGATGGAGGGCGACCGGCAGCTTCGCGAGGAGATCTGTCTGGCGACCATCGAGGCTTTCTGCAATGTGGTCTATTACAAGAGCCTGGCTGAAATCGTGCAGGAGCAGGTCACGACCATCGGGGATGCCCTGGACCTTGTCCGCCGTCAGGAAGAGCTCGGGCAGAAGGGATATGCCGATGTCGTACAGATTGAGGCTGACCTCGCAGATATTGAATATCAGCTGATTACCGCACAGAACAACTATGCTTCAGCGCTTCTCACCCTCAAGGACATCATGTTTTGGGACCCGGAGGAGCCCCTTGAGATAGACGGTTCGGACATCACTGGATATGAAGGGGTGCTTGTCCCGGAAAGTTCCTCGGAGGAGGTGGAATCGGCGGCGGATTATGCTGTCACCCACCTTCCTAAGACCATCATTGCAAAGGACAAGATGCTCAATGCCGCGCTGGAGCTCAAGACTGCAAAGTGGCAGTTCTCGCCTTATCTGTCTCTCGGAGGAGGCTGGTCCACAAGCTATTACACCTATCCGGGAAGCGACATCCATGTGACCGACCCGTTCCGGAGCCAGTTTGTCAACAACGGTGGAGAATATATCCAGCTGACTCTTTCCTTCCCGATCTACGACAGGCTCACCAAATACTCAAATCTCAGCCGCAAGCGCAATGCCTACAGGAAGGCCTCGGCCGAGTATGATTCTGCGGTCCGCGAGGTGCGCGCCGAGGTCGAAAGGGCGGTGCAGGATATGGAGGGCTCACATTCCGCGCTCAACCAGGCGGACAGGAGGGCCCTCGCGCAGGAAGCCTCGTGGAATATGAACAGGAAAAAGTTTGAGCAGGGGCTCCTTTCGCCGGTGGATTACCGCAAGGCCTCGGACAATCTGCTCAGTGCCAAGGCGGAACGCCTCGGTGCCCTGCTCAAATGGCGCCTCAAAAGCAGCGTTGTGCAATATTATAACGGCATTTCATATATTGACCAATATTAATATGGATTTCTCGACTCCGCCCTTCGGGTTCCGCTCGAAATGACAATGTTGTCATCCCGACCAAGCGAAGCGCCCTTCCTGTCATCCTGACTGAAGGTGCGAAGCACCGAAATGGAGAGATCTATAGAAAAAGAATAAAACACCATCAAAATGGACAAAATAATAGAAAAGAAAAAAGGCATTGCCTTGATATTCACAAAGAAAGCCCTTCCGTATTGGGGTGGGGCCATTGTGCTTGCGTTTATCCTATGGCTTTTGCTGCGGGACAATTCGAGCACACTGCGTGTCAATGCCGACACCCTGACTTTCAGCGAGGTAAGTCGGGGAGAGTTCAACGACTACATCCGCATCAGCGGCCAGGTCCAGCCGATGACGACCATCCAGATCAGCCCGCAGGAAGGAGGAATCGTGGAGGAAATCGTCACCGAGGAAGGCTCCAGGGTAAAGGCCGGTGATGTCATCATCCGCCTGAGCAATGACAACCTCGACCTGCAGATCCTCAATTCCGAGGCGGAGCTTGCCGAGAAGGAGAACATACTGCGCAACACGTTGATTTCCATGGAGCAGCAGAAGCTTACCCTGAGGCAGGACAAGCTCCAGCTCCAGACCGAAGTATCGAGGCTAAAGAGGAAATACGAGCAGAACAAGGCCCTGTATGAGGACAGGCTGATAGCCCGTGAGGACTACCTGACCGCGAAGGAGGACTATGAACTTGCCGCCGGAAAGCTCCAGCTTGTCCGGGAGCGGGCAGAGCAGGACAGCCTCTACCGTGCCGTGGAAATCGACCAGATGCAGGAGAGCCTCGACAATATGCGCAAGAATATGCTTATGATCCGCCGCAGGAAGGAGAATCTCACAATCAAGGCTCCGATTGACGGGGAGCTCGGCCTTCTGGATGTGGTGCTCGGACAGTCCATTTCTGCAGGCCTGAAAATCGGCCAGATCAACAATCTCGACAGTTACAAGATTGAGGCACAGATAGATGAACATTACATCGACCGCGTGACGGCAGGCTTGTCCGCTACATTCCAGAGGCAGAACGATTCCTATGGGGCAGTCATCCGCAAGGTCTATCCGGAGGTGCGCGACGGCAAGTTCAAGGCCGATTTCAAGTTTGAGGGCGAGACTCCGGACAATATCCGCAGCGGGCAGACATATTATCTCAACCTGCAGCTCGGCCAGCCGGAGAATGCCGTGCTCGTGCCGCGCGGGACGTTCTATCAGAAGACGGGAGGAAAATGGATATTTGTCGTCTCTCCTGACGGGGGCAGGGCAGTGCGCCGCGAAATCCGCATCGGCCGCCAGAATCCTCAATACTATGAGGTACTCGAAGGTCTCCAGCCGGGCGAAAAGGTCATCACCTCCGGCTATGACTCCTTCGGCGACAATGAGGTGCTGGTATTCTGACCAGGCGAAGAGCGTGGAGATATCTGAATAAAACAATTACGAATAACAAACGATGAAACTCAAAGACACGGCTATAAAATCCCTGTCCCTCGGTATCGGACTGGCAATCAGCATAATACTCGTGGCAAAGATCTGCTTCGAGCTGAGTTACGACCGCTGTTACCGTGATTCCGGAAACATTTACCGGATCCGCACAGGCTACAGCCAGCAGGGACACGACAACGACTACGGACAGGTCAGCGGGGCGGTAGCTCCCGGTTTCGGGCAGTATGTGCCGGGTGTGGAGGCAGCTACAAGGACGACCTTTCTCTTTGAAAGCGACCGCTTCAGGGATGAGGACGGGAATGTGCTGACCGGCAATCTCATAATTGCCGACACTTCCTATTTCGATGTCTTCCCTGCGGAAATACTGGCAGGAGATCCGAAAACAGCGCTTTCCGTGGCCGCCAGCCTGATGGTCTCAAGGACGTTTGCCGAAAAGCTTGGCGGCGTCCGGGAAGCCGTAGGCAAGATGATAGAGAGTGAGGAATATGAAGGTTACGGTATGACAGTAGCCGGTGTGTTCGAGGATTTCCCGTATCAGAGCTCGCAGAAATACGACATCCTCCTGTCAATGGCTTCATACGATAGGGGCTCTACGGAAAATTGGGTCGGCAACGACCGGTACAAAGGCTATGTACGTCTTGCGGAAGGCGTTGATTACAGGATGCTTGCACCAGCAATCCGTCTTATGCAGGAAAAGAACCAGCCTCTTGAGGAAATAGAAAAGTCCGGTACGAAGATATGGTATTATCTTTCACCACTCGCCGGAGAGCATACATCCGGGGATAAGGTCAGGAATATGCTTATTGTCCTGGGCATTGTCTCTGTGCTTATGCTCGCGATTTCGCTTCTGAACTATGTCCTCTTTGTGATTTCGGCGATGGTGGCACGCTCCCGGGAGGTGGGAGTACGCAAATGCTACGGGGCCGGGAGCGCGAACATTTATGGAATGATGATAAAAGAGGCAGCGGTGGATGTCATCGCATCCCTTGCGGTTGCCGCGCTGCTGATCCTCGCTTTCCGTACTGTCATCGGAGACCTCGTCGGAGTGCCTGTGGGGGCATTGTTCGTGCCCCAGACCATTATCACCCTTACGGCAGTCATAGCAGTGGTGTTCGTCGTGGCAGCCTTGGTGCCGGCGCGCCTGTATGCCAATGTCCCTATTGCTTCGGCAATACGCAACTACAAGGAAAACAAGAGAATATGGAAGCTTGCCCTGCTTTTTGTCCAGATCTGCGTGTGCATATTCCTCATGGCGCTGGTCATTGTCATCGGGCTCCAATACAGGAGGGCCATCAATGACAAGCCGGGCTATGAATATGACAATCTGATATTTACGAACCTCAGGGGAACAGATGTTTCTGCCAGTCAGGCGGTCATCGACAAATTGCGCACGATTCCGGGAGTGGAGGATGTGCAGATGAGTTACAGCATTCCGCTTGAATGGTCTTCGGGCAACAATGTGTTCCGGAATGAGCCATACAGCGAACTATTCAACATAGCCGACCAATATGAAGGCACTGAAGGATTATTCTCTATGCTCGGAATACCGTTTGTCGAAGGGCGTTATCCCCAGACGCTGACGGAAGTGGCTGTAAGCGAGAGCTTTCTTGAGAAAATGGCGGAATTTGAGGACTGGAGCGACGGGGCTGTCGGCAAACAGGTTTATCTTACGGAACACAGCAATGGCGGTGATAACGGCAACAATGCCCGGGCCTTGACTGTCAGCGGGGTATATAAGGATTACCGTATCAGGAGCCTGACCAACCCTGACGAAAGGGCGAGCGTGAAGCTGCTCGGAAGGGCTGGGGTGGATTATATGCCGTATCTGATTGCCAAAGTGGATGTTGTGGACCGCAGTATGATGGAAAAGGCTGACGCTGTACTGAGGGAATCATTTCCGGAGAGGGAGATTGTCTTCACTGCGTACAGGGATGCAATGAGGGAGGCATATTCCGATGAAAGGAAGATGAGAAATACGGTGGTGGCCGGCTGTGTCATCTGTATCCTTATAGCCCTGTTCGGACTTGTGGGATATGTGCGCGACGAGTCCCAGAGGCGGAGCAAGGAAGTGGCTGTCAGGAAGATAAACGGCGCCTCAACGCAGGAAATCATCCGTCTGTTCGTCGGGGAGATAATGAGGCTCGGCCTGGTGGCTGCAGTCTTTGCAGACGCCGGAGCGATCTTCGTGGCAAGGGTGTGGCTGCAGAATTTTGCGGAGCGGATCAGTCTTTCGCCTGTGATTTTCATTGCCGCGGACATCATCATCCTCGCCATCGCCGCCGCCACCGTCATCCTGGGCTGCCTGCGCATTTCCCGCTCCAACCCTGTTGAATCACTTAAAAATGAATGATTATGGGATAGATTTTCGTCGCTATACTCCGATAGCTAAAGGTTCTCGACTCCGCCCTTCGGGCTCCGCTCGCAATCGACGAAGTCGCTTGAGGATAGCGAAAGAAATGGCAACCCTGTCATCTCGACCAAGGCCGAAGGCCGTGTGGAGAGATCTTAATTGAAAATTATTAACATACCAGAATGTACAATACATATTACATCTATTTTTTGACCTCTTCCAACAACAATGCCCTGTACATTGGTGTTACGAATGACCTCGAAAGAAGGATAGAAGAACATAGATCAGGATTGATCCCTGGTTTTACACAAAAGTATAATTGTCATAAACTTGTATATTATGAACAGTATTCAGATGTTAATGAAGCGATTGCAAGGGAAAAACAATTGAAAAAATGGAGCCGGAGCAAAAAGAATGGGCTTGTTGAAAAGACTAATCCGGAATGGAAAGAGCTATATGCCGAAAATGAATAGATTTCTCGACTCCGCCCTTCGGGCTCCGCTCGAAATGACATTATTGTCATCTCGACCAAGCAAAGCGCGTGGAGAGATCTTAATAATAAGAATTGAAACAATAACAATATAGTATGAAAAGCTTTCTGAGGTTTTTGAGGAGGAATCCCTATTACACGGTAATCAACGTGTTGGGGCTGTCGGTGGCGCTGATGTTCGTCATCCTGATCGGCGACTACACCTGGAGACAGTTCAGCACGGATTCCTCACAGCCCAAAAAGGACAGGATCGTGCTTATGGGCCGCTCCGGCGACTATATGTCCTGGCCGGAAGAATCCTGGAAAATCGGCGGGATGTATCCCGAAATCGAGAACACCTGCTGCGTGGTGAGCCAGTGCGGTACCATCAGGTCCGACAGAGAGAGCTACAGGGATGTTGACGGCAATCCGATCCTGCTTGTTGACTCGACCTTTTTCAGTATGTTTTCATACGATTTCATCGAAGGCGGTCCGGAGCAGGCCCTGTCGTCCCCGGACAGATGCGTCATCACCAAAAGCCTTGCGGACGCCATTTTCCCGGGCATTGATCCGATGGGGGAGCCGCTCAGAATCATCGGTTTGAGATCGGTGTTTATCGGTGGAAATCAAGACCCTTACGACAGCACGCTCGTATATACCGTCAGCGGTGTGGTCAGGGATTTTGACAAGACCGTTCTCCCGAATGACACGAAAATCATTGCCTCCATCAACAGGCATCCGCAGATACTGGGTTACGAAATGACCCCTCAGTGCTTCGTAAGCACGAGCAACGGCTGCTTTAAGACATTCTATCTTTTGGAAAAAGGGGCGGAACTCGACTCCAAAGCGGACGAGATTTGGTCCACTCTCGTCAAGGATATTCCTATGATGGACTTTTACGTTGATGCTGACAAAACTACTGTCACATTCACTCCACTCAGGAAATTGATGTTCGACGAGTCCAATGACGGAAGCGGCCTCGAAAAAGGCAACAGGGGGCTTCTTGTCATACTTCTCAGCGCCGTCATCGCCATTCTCCTTTTCGCTGTCACCAACTATATCAACCTGACGGTGGCCAATACAGGAATGAGAGCAAGGGAAATGGCAACCCGAAGGCTTCTCGGCAGCTCCCCGAAGGAAATTATCAGCAAACTTGTGGGTGAATCCATACTCATCGTGCTGGTTTCCTTCCTCATAGGTCTCTCACTGGCATTCCTGTTCCAGGATGATATGGCTTCGATGTTCCGTGGCAGGATAATGCTCGGCAATGACTTCACTCCGGGGACGGTGGGCACCTGCATCTGCTTCATCGTGGTGACCGGACTTCTTGCCGGGATCATTCCTGGGGTCCAGATTTCATCCTTCAAGCCGATTGACGTGGTCAGGGGCAGTTTCCGCTATAGGTCAAAGATGGTCTTCAGCAGGGTGTTCATCATGGTCCAGAATGTCATCACCATAGTGATGCTCACGCTGTCATTGGTGGTTGCCCTGCAGATCAATGCGCTCGTCAATGCACCTCTCGGAATCACAACTGAGGATGTCCTGTTCATCACCCCGGACGAACCGGGCGACTCCGAGGCTATTCTTTCCACACTCCAGAGGCTGCCTTGCGTCCGGAAAATCGGAACGAGCCGCGGCAGCTGTCTCTCTGTGGGAATGTCTTCAATCAGGATGATGAAGGACATGGAAGGCGCCACCCATCTTATCTATCAGGCGAGCCTCGACAGGGAAGCGATGGAGATCTACGGACTGGAAGTAGTGGATGATTACGGGGCATCGGAGGGGGCCGTCTATATCAATGAAAAGATGAAGGAGACGCTCGGGCTTTCGTCCTCCGACAGGGAGATCCGGTGGGCCGGCGGACAGACGGAGCAGATTGCCGGCATAATCAGCAATTTCCATAAGGGCAACATTCTCAAAGATTTCGAGGAGTTTGCAATCTATCTTAAGGACACGGAGGCAATGAAGTACCCAAACTTTGTCGTCAAGACTGACGGCTCTCCGGAGGCATACAGGACAATCACTGATGCCCTGTGCGAGGTAGTTACGGACAGGCGCGATATTGACTGGATTGTCCAGGACCTTGACATGATGATTGCCTCCCAGTTTGAAGAGGAGAGGAACGTCCTGCATATTGTCCTGATGTTCACAGGAATAGCTCTTCTGATTTCAATATTCGGCTTCATCGGGCTGTCGCTGTTTTTCATCCGCCAGCGCAAGAGCGAGATCGCTGTCAGGAGGATAATGGGAGGAAGCGTCCGCGAGGTCATCCTGCTGATGCTCACCAAGTTCTGCGCCCCGCTGATGGTTTCCTGCATCGTGGCCGTGCCTGTGGCGTTTTACATCTCGGACAGGTGGCTGCAGGATTTCAGCTTCCGTATTCCACTGAGTGCCTGGATATTCATCCTTACATGCGTGCTCTCGCTGCTGATTGCCGTGCTTTCGGTGCTCTGGCAGACTGTACAGGCGGTGCGCCGCAACCCTGCAGAAGGGATAAAGACTGAATAGATTTCACTTTGTCATCTCGACCAAGCGAAGCGCGTGGAGAGATCTGAATGAATATGAATGTAACAATACTTCGGTAAAAAATTACCGCACTAAAAGTTAAACATTGGAAGCCG
>JBJEJU010000026.1:0-44517 GCA_051878275.1 Candidatus Cryptobacteroides sp.
TTTCTTTATCAGGGGCTTGCTATTTTTTAAGCAATCCGCTTTGCGGAATTAAGGTTGATTATAAGTATAATGGATTTTCAGGAGGGTCCAGATGAGGACAAATTGCCTCCATCGGGAACGCGAGAGTGCCCCACAGGTACCTGTAGAGGGTATGCCCGTTCCAGATGAATTTCACGGGAGATGTAGTCGGTCCCCGGAAATCGACGCAACGGAGGTGCCGGCCGTAGCGGTAGCGCGGGCCGCGTCCCCCCTGAAAGGGGCTGTCGCTGAAAGCGACTGGGGTTGAAAGGCTTGACGCAAGCGCCAGACATCGCCCTCGTGAAATTCATCTGGGCCACTGGATTTTGCTAAATGATTGATTATAAGTATAATGGATTTTCAGGAGGGTCCAGATGAGGACAATTTGCCTCCATCGGGAACGCGAGAGTGCCCTACAGGTACCTGCAGCGGGTCTGCCCGTTCCAGATGAATTTCACGGGAGATGCAGTCAGTCCCCGGAAATCGATGCAACGGAGGTGCCGGCCGTAGCGATAGCGCAGACCGCGTCCCCCCTGAAAGGGGGAAGTCGCGCAGCGACAGGGGTTTGAGAAGTCTGGCAGGCGCCAGCCTGCCCCTGAAAGGGGCTGTCAGCGTTAGCTGACAGGGGTTAATCAATCTTGGAAGGATGGCGGAGGATTTCTCCGTCATCCTTCCGAGATTCCGCGCATTCGCGCGCTATCTCTTTGCCGCTTGCCGCGGGGGACCTGGAGATTCCGCGCATTCGCGCGCTATCTCCTTGCCGCTTGCCGCGGGGCCCTTGCAACCGTGGTTGAAGCCCTACGGCCGGAGGCCGGGGCTTTATTGTTACTAGCCCTTACAGGAGCAAGCTCCTGACGGGGGGCCCTTGGAGATTCCGCGCATTCGCGCGCTATCTCCTTGCCGCTTGCCGCGGGGCCCTTGCAACCGTGGTTGAAGCCCTACGGCCGGAGGCCGGGGCTTTGTTGTTACTAGCCCTTACAGGAGCAAGCTCCTGACGGGCTTGTAACAACAAAGCCCAGCGCTACGCGCTGGGCTTCAAACGGTTGCGGAGAGAAGGAGATTCGAACTCCTGATACCCTTTAGGGGTATACACGCTTTCCAGGCGTGCCTCTTAAGCCACTCGAGCATCTCTCCAATCATGTCCCGGACTTCGGGGATGCAAATATAGTAATTTTTTTTCTTACACAAAAAAGATTCGGATGCGGCAGAGACGATTGTCTGCAATACAATGGATAAAAAGGTGTGACAACAAAGGACTAAGTGAGAAGAAGGTGGATACAAACAATAAAAGGAAGTACATTTGGCCCGCTGCTATCAGAGGAGGCAAGACAGGAAAATTAGAGGGAAAAATTGGTAGTGGAAAGGAGAAGGATGCTGGACAGAAAAAGATGCGGGGAAATGTAGGCAATAAAAGAAGGATGTTGAAAAAAGCCGTGGTGAAATGTGGACGAAAAGAAGCTGAAAAAAACTGTGGGAAATGTGGATGAAAGAAAGAATGCAGGACAGAAAAAGCTATGGTGAAATGTGGACGAAAAAAGGATGCTGTGCAGTGAAACAATAAGCAGCGGGGTGGCTGTCAATACGAAACAGCGCCGGCCACCACATCTGCCGGAATGGCGGAGCGGACATAGGTATCACGCTCCAATTCTTCTCCGGAGAGGTCCAGAGCGCTGAGAATCAGTGCATCCCCCTCCCTTGCGACCCTGTATGAGGCACCCCACGGCTTTCCGTCGGTGTATGTCCCCGAAAGCATATCTCCTTCAAGCGTCCAATAACCAGAGTACCTGCGATAGCGTCCCGGCCCGACAGCCTGATAGAGCAGAAACAGATTGCTTTCGGTAAACGACAGATACACATCGACTTCCTCGCTGCCCAGCGCCACCTTGGTCTGGATGTCGGAAAGACGCCACTCCCCCACAATGTCGATAGGCTTTTCATCTTTGCGGCACCCGGCCAGCAACAGCAGAAAGGCTGCAAATGACAACAGTTTCAGTCCTTTCATACTATCAATACCTTTCATACTATCAATATTTGAAAATGTTTACTCTTCTTCTATATGTTCTATATGTGCCTTTTCGGCCATTCAGTTCTTCATCGGTCACATAGTTACGGCTCAGCCAACTGCCGCCGTCTGCTGCCCCCTCCAACGTCCACCGGACGCTTGGCTTGCCACTCACATCCCGTAAATGGGACCAGACGTAGCTCGTGGGGCGCGGTCGGGAAACCCGATATCAATCCCGTTCCGCCCAACCACAATTACACCGGCATATGGGCATCAGAGTTCTCAAACAACCGCCATGACATCCGGAGGCGCACACAGCCGTGATGGCAAGTGCGGCTTCGCTCAACCGCGATGACACGGGAAACTTCGCTCAACCGCGATGACACGGGAAACTCCGCTCAACCGCAATGACACGGAAAACTCCGCTCAACCGCGATGATGCCGGAAGCATCCGGTTACAGCCAGCCGCCGTTGTCGCTGCGCACATTGCGCGCCACGATGGAAACGACCTGCGACACCTCCATCCCGCCCATCGAATCATCCGTCCCGAGCGACGAGCCGCCCGCCACCGCACTGATCCTGACCCTCGCAGACCCCACTTTCGTAGGATGAACATACAGGCGGCCGCCGTCAACATAAGGATTCCTTGCAAGCGCAAGAGACTCATCCCCATTTCCAAGCACCTCCACGCCGAGATAAGTCAGATTGACGGAAGACGTGCCGAAATACGGCGAAAGGTCTATCCCCTGCTCCGCACCCGGAATCACAACCGAGCTCGGCACACCCTCAATCTTCATCATCAGCTGCCACGCATCAATGGCACCCGTGCCCATCTGCCCGCAGTACGGCTCAAGAGAAAACTCGCTCTTGTAGATGGACTTGAGCCCGACAAGGCGGGAATCAATATCGCCGGCGGAAGTCAGAAGCATGCTCTTGAACTCATCCGCCGTAAAAGTCTTTCCGAGCTTCAAAGCATACGAGAGGGCAAGCGCGGCTATGCCGGACACGTGCGGACAGGCCATCGAAGTACCCTGCATATAGGCATAGTCCACAGGCCCTGTCTCATTGGTGACATTGTCCCCTATCTCCGAAGGGACAGTCGAAAGGATGGCACTGTAGATCATATAACCCTCCCTGGACGACCTGTGGTTGTATTCTCCGCCGGGCGCAGCTATATTGCAGCCCGGACCGTAATTGGTATAATAGGTCGGCAGGAAGTCCGGTGCGAAGGCCGTCACGCTTATCACATCGCTGAGCCCTCCCGGATACGAGCAGTAAGGCTTTCCGTCATTGCCGGAAGCAAAAATGACGATGCCCCCGTCAAGGACGGGATTGTTTTTCGTCGCCTGGAAATAGCGCAACGCAGCCACCTCTGCCGGACAGGTCCTTGCAAACGTAGCGTCCGACTTGAATGCACCCGAGTCATAACCGAATGAGCACGAAAGGATTGAGGCGCCGTTGTCGGCGGCATACTCGAAAGCACGGGCCACGACTGCATCCGTACCTCCGCTTTTCCCGCTGAACACCTGGCACGACATGATCCTCACCCCGTCACCGGCACCGCTTCCCCCGGCAATGCCCGAAACGCCTGTCCCATTGTTGTTGACCGCGGCAATAACGCCCGCACAATGCGTCCCGTGGCCGGTATCATATTTCGCGCTCCACGTAATGTCGTAGGAATTGTCCACGAAATTGTAGCCGTGATGCCCCCCAGGGTCCGACCACATATTTGCCTCCAGATCGGGATGGGAATACTTCACGCCCTCGTCCACTACCGCCACTATGATGGAATTGTCGCCCGTCGTGAGATTGGCCCAGACATCCTTTACATTGATGTCGGCCCCGGCACAGGCATCATTGGCAATCAGGGTGGAACCTTCATTGCCGTAGGCCCACTGCTCCGGCAGGAGAGGGTCATTGAAAACCCCGTCCGCCTTTGTCGCCAAAGCATCCGCCGGACCCGGATACGGCACCATCCTGCAATCGGATGCCTTGGAATACAACTTATTGAGCTGCACAAGGTTGACCGCAGCCATAGAGCCAAGACGGGCAGCAGCATCCTCCGCGGACACGCCCTCATCAAGAACAGCCTCATACCACCGGTCCATGCCGAGCTGTCTCTTCAGGGAAGCATCTCCCCTGTCCATATTGAACAGCGGCCCGACCGAAGCCACTCCGCATTCTTTCAGGACGGAGAGAAGGGCAGCATCCGGAGCACCGTCAAGATTGAGAAGGACAGATGAGGCGCTGTGGGGGCCATCCTCCGCGAGAACCTTGCCCGGAAGGCTTTCCGGCATCTGATCGGGAAGCGTCCGGCTGCAGGACGCAAGAAGCAGGACAAGCCCCGCGATAATGTAATGTATGATATATGAATGCATTTTGTACAATTTTGCAGCAAATGCCGCAACGCCTGCAAATATAGAAAAAAACAGGCTTATCGGAAAGCCTGTTTTATATACGTTCACATGGAAAAGTATGTTGTAAAAAACAAAGCCGGGCAGCACCCGTCAGAAGGAATACCCCACAGAGAGGGCAAAGGTACCGGAAAGGGTGTCGGAGGCAAGCAGATATGCAAGATTGAATGACACGCCGGAGAACCTCACGCCCGCGCCGACAGACGCAAACGAAGGCAGCACGGCATTGTCCGAAGCATATCTGTAGCCCGCGCAGACCGAAACCATGCTGCGCCACTCATATCGGGCGCTTGCCGCAACTGACATGGCATTGTGGAAATAATACTTCGCATCGAGCTGTGCATCAAGGTTGTGATCCCCCGTCTCCATCCCCCAGCCAAGGCCAAGAGCCGCTGCAGAAGGAAGGTTGAAAGTGCTGCCGTCCGAAGACTCGACCTTCGGGCCCAGATTGCTCACGCCTGCCGCAACCCTGAGGTCTCCGACCTTCGACATCAGAAATACATCAGCCGTCAGCGCACCCTGGCTTGACCCGTCAAAAGACTGCGAGGCATAGCCTATATTCACGCCGATGCCCAGCAGGGACGACACCTTGAACGCAAACCCGGCGGCCGCCTTCACCTGCGACATACTGAAATCCGCGCCGTCAATCTCCAGCGGAATGGAATTGAAGTCCACACTCACGCCGGCGCCGAACCTGCCGGAAAACCTCATCGCACCGTCAAGATTGAAATTATTGGTTTTCAGCATATCAGGAGCAATCACACCGTAGCCGAGAGCGACATTGCCCTTTGACTCACTGAAAAGGACCGCGGCGGGATTGGCGGAAATGCCGGAGATGTCCGTAAGGGAAGCCGAAGCCCTCGCGAGACTTGAAGCCCCGTAATTGACATCGGAAAACTGGAGGGCAGGGACATCCTGCGCATTTGCAAGCGACAGCGAACCGGCCAACAGCGATATGACCATTATTGCCTTTATCTTCATAACTCACTCATTTTCTATTGTTTGACAACCGTTTTCCTGTACTCGGCACCATTGTAGCCTACCTTCACCACATAAGCGCCCGGAGCAAAGCCCCTCATATCGACCATAGCCTCGTCAAAGGCACTCACAGGCAAAGAATCGCCAAAGACATGCGCCCCCGTCGAAGAATATATGTCAATGGAGGTCATCATCTCGTCCATAGTGGAGATATGGAGATAGTCGCTGACCTTTGCAGGATAGATTTCCACAGGGTCATCAAGATTTTTCACGCTGACCTTGAAAGAGAACGTGCACGACTCATTCCTGCAGTCGGAGGCGACCACCGTCACCTCGGTAATGCCGCGCGCAAGACCCATTCCGTTGAGAATGTGTCCGGTCGGGTTGAGATTGATTATGCCCGGATTGGACATAGTGCAGGCAAATGAAAGAGTCTCGCCGTCAGGGTCTGACACATACCGGTCCATATCGATGGAGAATTTGCCGTATTCGGCCACTACCACATTTTCGACCTCTCCTCCGGTTGCGACAGGGCTGTGGTTTTCCAGAATCTCAAAATCAACGGTCCGGGAAGAAGGCATCCCGTATGCATCCTGCGCCTTGATGGTGGCGGAATACTTTCCTGCCGGGGCATCCTTTCCGACAATCCTCAGGTACCAGAGGCCGTCAGTGGAGCCCGGATTGAGAGTCACAGCACTGCAGTCACTCTCCAGGGAAACGCTCACCTTGTGGCCGTCAGGGTCAGTAATGCTGAACGGGACATTCAAGGTCTCGTGGGCCCTGCAGACCACCTCGCCGGCGTCTTCGCGGACAATCTGCGGCGGATTGTTGCTCTCTGTTGTGAAACTGCCCACAGGAGACATCGCCGAATAATTCTTGTTGTAGTCAAAGGCCACAACGGACACAAAGTATTCAGTGTCAAACTCAAGGCCGTCAATTGTCATTTCCATCAGGTCTCCCGCCGCCATACCTTCCGGAGTAAAGACAGTCTTGACGGTAACGGATGACGGAATGTTGCCAAGATCAATACCCTCCTCAAGAACCGACCTGTCCCTGCTGATGAGGACAACAAAGCCGTAGGCCACGCCCTCATCGGGATGGGACGGGACTGTCCAGGAAAGCGTCATCCTGTTGGAGGCGCCTCCGGGAGTGATTGCAGCGACATCCTCCGGAGGAGTAGTGCCGCCATAAACCATTGCGCCATAGGCATCTACAAGAGGACCGATCTTGGCTCCGGACGACACAAGGGTAGTGTTGGCGCCTTTCAGGAGTCTCTCCTCAAGGGCAGCATTGGTAAATCCCGGACCTCCTTTTTCCGAAAGCACCAGTGCAGCGACTCCCGTTACGTGCGGACAGGCCATCGATGTGCCCTGCATATAGCCGTACTGGTCGCCGGGGAGGGTGCTCAGCACAGTCGAGCCCACCTGATAGTCTCCGCCGGGAGCACAGATGTCCACCCAGTCGCCATAGCAGCTGTAATATGCCCTGTAGCCGGTAATCCCGATGGAGCCTACGGCAAACACAGGAGCATACTGGCAGATAGGATTGTACATAATACCATCGTTCCCGGCAGCGAAAAACACCACGCCACCCTTCATCATACTTCCCGGAAGCTGATTGCCCTCATTGTCACATCCGGCATACTTGATGAAATAATCAATGGCAGCTTTCAGGGAACCGGCAATGGTCGCATCCTTGGCATCATTGGGATCTTCAAACTCATAACCCCAGCTGTTGTTGACGATATTGGCTCCGTTGTCGCAGCACCATTTGATGGCCGGCGCACCGTCGGCACCGTCCTCCCCGTCAAAAATCTGTGCAGAAAGAAGCCTCACTCCACCTTTCCCGGCAGCATGGTCCCCACCGGCTATTCCGCTGACTCCCTTGCCGTTGTTGTTGATGGCGGCAATGGTACCGGCAACGTGTGTACCGTGGTCATGCGGATTGATTTTCGACAGATCCCGTACGAAATTGTAGCCGTTCTTATAATTGCCTGCAAGATCCTCGTGCGACTTGTCGATACCTCCGTCCACCACGCCGACCACCACCTTGTCGCTTCCGGTGGTGAAATGCGTCCAGACCTTGGTCACATTGATGTCATAACCGGGATTTGAAGTATTGTCATAATGCCACTGGTCCGGGAGCTTCGGGTCATCGAATACAGCATAGGACCTGATCTTCATCACAGGCTCAGCCTCTACGACTCCAGGGAAATCCGCAAAACCGTCCACAGCCTTTGTCACACTGACAGGAGCCTCATACACAATATGGTACCACCTGTGCAGGCCCTCTCGGCGGGTACGTTCCTCATACTCTCCGGCATGCGGGAAGAGGCGCTTCATCGAGACTATGCCGTACTCCTGCATCAAGGCATTGACATCGTCGGACTTGGTGACAAGCGAGCCTGCGGCAAGGTCCGATTCGATGAGCTCGACTATCTCCCCGTCAAACAGTACGTTCAATTCTCCCTGCACATAGGAGGACTGTCCGGACGCCGTATTCTCCGGAGCCGGTGCCTCCTCGACGCTGCAGGCTAATGCAAATATGGCCAGAAGGCTCAGTGTCAGGTATTTTTTCATACTCCGGGTTTTTAAAGTTTCGTGGAAAGAAAGTCAGCCAGTTTCAAAAGGGAATCAGGCTCTTTCCACTTGATTTTATTGGCCTTATAGAAGGCCTTGAGCTCAGCCGGATCGATTCCGAGGTCTGCCACATCCTTCTTGGAGGCATAGACCACAGTCGATTTCGTGACAATGTAGAGCTTCTTGATAAGAGGAAGCACCTTGCCCTCATCCTTGCCGGCCTTAAGTTCCATATGGTTCATATTGGAGCGGGTTCCGCCCACTCCCTCAAGCGATGAAAGCGCCTGTGTAGCAATCGAATTGGAAGACGAGCCGTAAGCTCCTCCCGTACTGTTGAGGGTAGCGAAATCGATGGTATAATCCTCTGCAACAAACCCGTTTTCACCCGCTGCCACGACTTTCATGAGCTTTCCCTCCACAAGGACAAAGCTGTCAGCGCCGATGGTCACGGAAAGCACTTCCTCTCTCGGAACTTCCCTGACCATCTCCCCGTCCACGAAATGAAGTGTACCGAACTGGAGGTGTACATTGTAGAAACCTTCACGCACCTTGCCTTTCGGGGTAAGCATCTGGCCGGACATGAAATCCGGATAGACATACGGCCAGGTCGAGGTCGGCTGGTAATCGTTCTGGGCTCCGGCCGGCACAAGGAGGCAGAAGACAAACAACAATGAGAAATAAAGGCGCTTCATAGTAATAAATTTATTTTCAGGAAATTATATGATATATTATTCCAAAAACAGCCCCGACGAGCTCGGGGCTGTAATAATGGGATAATCTAAAAGGGAAGATTACTTCTTGACATAGGTAACAGGTCCTTCTATAGCAGCAGCCCAATACTCCACGCCATCTCCAGGCCATACGTAAGGAACGCAGAAGCAACTGCTGTTATCAATGCATGTCCAGGTCTTGGTTGCCTTGTCATAAGTAAGAACAAGTGTTCCCTCTGTTGAAGTTACATCAGTATCATAATAGTACACGCCAAACTTGCCATAATAAGGGTTGCCATCATATGTACCCATTTCGATAGAACCGCCAAGAGGAACGCTGATTTCATCCTTGTCGTCATTTACGACGCCATACTGTACTCCGATATAACAATACTGGCCATAACTGATACCCTCAATTGCAACAGCCTTGTCATCACCGGCAACTTTGCTCAATGTCATAGTCCAGTTATACTCAGTACCATACCAAGCATCAACCCCGTGTGCAGCATACTCACCGAGGATTTCAGCGAGCGGATGGTCGAGGTCAAGGATGGTGACAGTACAGGTGTTCTGATAGCCTACGTTGAGATTGTTCGGCTTGCCGAGGGTAACGGTGAAGGAGATGTCTCCGTCCACTGAACCAGGTTTGTCGATAATCTCGATAACGATATCCTTGTAGCGCTCAGTCCCGTCGAAAGTGAGGACAGCGGAAGGTTCGGTAAGCCTGTAGTTGACACCCTCGACAGCCTTGTCGCTCTCGATTGTGTAAGGAACGGCAACGCCTACGGTGTTGACTGCAACCAAAGAGACAGGGATTGACACTGTCTTGGCATTCTCCTCAACCGATATCGAGGACTTCTCCATTTTGACGAAAGCGTCGTTGTCGTCAAAAACAGGATAGTCATTCAGGTTGCAGGAAGCAAACGCCACTACTGATGCTACAGACAATGTAGCGAATTTCAAAATATATTTCATTTTCTATCCTCCTTAATTTTGAGCCCAACCAGGATTGTGTGTAAGGTTAGGGTTTACGTTGTACTCCCTGTGAGGGATAGGCATAGCCCACTTGTAGCTCGGGAAAGGAACTTCCTTGCCTTCATCGGCACCGATGTAGTCGTCGCCGCGGGTCATTGCCTGGCCGGTACGGCCGAGGTCAAACCAATAGTGGCCTTCCCACGCAAATTCAAGACGCCTCTGGAGCAGGATGTCGTTTCGTGTGAAGTTGAAATCGGAGATTCCCCTGCTTGCACAATACTCTGCCTTGAGTGCGTTGTAATTGATGCCCGTTACGGAAACACCGTTGGCAACAGCCTCGAAGATATTGAGATACATCTCGGAGAGACGGAGCACGATGGTATTGGTGAGGTCAGGCTGTGCAACACCCTTTCCGGTAAATTTGGTAGTCCACCAGATGGTCTTTCCGGAGTCTTCAAGGCTGCGGAAGAGAGTACCCCTGACGTCACCTGCAGAATAAGCATTGACAATGTCCGGGGCAGCACCTGCATCGCCATAACCGCCGGCGTTACCGGTCATAGGAGAAAGACCTTCACGGTACGGGTCATAGGAGTTCTGCTTGTTGCCATAGACCTCGAAGATGATCTCGCCTCCCTGCGGAGCGTCATAGCAGAAGCACTTAGCATCAGCAAAATCCTCGGCTGTCCAGAGCTCAAATTTGTTGCTGTTGATGACCTTGGCAGCATACTCGGCAGACTTCGCGAAATCCCTTGAGTAGAGATATGCACGGCTGAGGAGGGCCTGGATGGCCTCGAGAGAGCAGGCAGCCTTCTGGTCGTTGATACCGGTCCTCACATAGTCGGCGGAGATGAGGGACTCTGCCTCGAGGAGGTCAGCGATGATATATTCATACACTTCCTTCACGGTATTCCTTGCAGGCTTTCCCTCGCTGTCCCTGTGGAACACGTAAGGGACTCCGTCGTCGGCACCGTCAGCATTGATATAAGGCTGTGCATATACACGCACGAGGTCGAAATGAGCCAGGGCACGGAGGAAGAGGCACTCTGCGTGGAGGTTGTTGAGATCCTCCTGAGGAGCATCCTTGCCCTCGAGGTTGTCGATCACATCGTCAACGGCGGTGATGACATAGTATGCATAGCTCCAGAGACCGATGGTGTTGCCCTCGGAGAAAGCCATGCTGTACTGGTCGTTGAGACGGCCGGAGTCAGCTTTTGAAGAACCGAGATACTTCTTGCCGTTGGCGGTCTTCATCTCGTGGAAGGTAATCATATCTGCACCGTACCACGACTGGGCGGCCAGCGGAGAATATGCGCCTGCGACTATATTGTTGAGGCCCTTGTAGGTCGAGAGAGTAAGCTTGTCACTCTGGGAGAGAATAGGGTCCTCGGTAAGAAAGTCTTTGCAAGCCGTGAGCGCAAAAAGCGCCGTGATTGCTATAATCAAATATTTTTTCATAATAATCAACTTTTAGAATGAAATCTCAAGACCGCCTACGAAAGACTTTGTGAGCGGATAAGCACCACCGGTATATCCCCAGGCACCCTCTTCAGGATCCCAGAAATCAACATCGTGGAAGCAGTAGAGGTTGAGACCGCTGACATAGACCCTAAGGCCCTTCACGTGGATGGCGTTGGTAACCTTGGTCGGAAGGTTGTATGAGAGGGTAACGTCCTTGATACGGAGATAATCTGACTTCTGGACCCATCTTGTTGTAGTGAAGGCAACCTGCGAGGTGACGGCATTGCCGGCAATCGGCTTAGGGTTGCATCCGGTATCACCAGGCTCCTTCCAATAGTTGAGGGCTGAAGCAAGCTGATTCATGGTCATACGCTCACCGTCGGAGTTGAGGTAACGGCCCTCGTTCCACCTGAGGACTTTGCTGCCGCCCTTGAACTCGAAGAATGCGCTGAGCTGGAGACCCTTCCAGTTGAATACGGTATTGAAACCGCCGATGACCTTAGGCTCAGGGCTACCGCAATAAATTGAACGTGCATCCGCATAGTTGGTGGAAAGCGAACCGTCCTTGGTCACCCAGAGGCACTCGCCTGTGGTAGGGTTGACACCGTAGTACTCAGGAAGATAGTATGTGTACATGGACTTGCCTTCCACCTGCCTTACGGTATTGCCGATATAGCCGTTGTCAGTCTCGAGGTTGATGATCTTGGTCTTGTTGTGGGCGATGTTGAAGCCGAAGGTCCAGATAACGTCCTGTGTCTGGATGAGGGTGGCATCCATCTGGAACTCGATACCGGTGTTGCTCATGGAACCTGCGTTCTTGAAGTTGGTCGAGAAACCGGTTGTCTGAGGAACCTGCACATTGAGGAGCATATCGTCGGTAAGACGGCTGTAAACATCGATGCTGCCGGTAATCCTGTTGAGGAAGCCGAAGTCAACACCCACGTTCCAGGTCTTGTTCTTCTCCCATGAGAGATTCTGGTTCTCAGGCTGTGAAGGAAGCATACCTACGCCGCCGTTGTAAGAGGTGGTGGCATAGACACCGTATGCGCGGTAAGCTGCGATACCGTTGTTACCGTTGACACCGTAGCTGAGACGGAGCTTGACGAGATCGACAGCCCTTGCGTTCTTCATGAATTCCTCGCTGGAGATGTTCCAGGAAGCGGAAGCAGACCAGAACAGACCCCATTTGTTCTTCTCACCGAAGAGTGAGGAACCGTCGGTACGTACAGTACCCTGGACGAAGTATCTGTTGTCGTAGTTGTAGTCTGCGATACCGAAGAATGAGAGCATCGTCTCGTTGGAGTAGTCAACCGATGCCTCAACCTTCTCCTGAGGTGCTGTATTTACGTAAGGGATATCAGGGTCAACATCAGGAGCATATACATAGTTGTAGCGATACCTGTAAGTGTTGGCCTCCTGTCCGAGGAGAACCCTCAGTGAGTGATAACCGCCGAATACATTGGAATAGTTGATTGTATTGGAGGTCGTGAGGTTGGAATACTGGCTGTTTGAAGTCTGGAGGGTGGCATCGGTAGCATAACCGTATGCGCGCGGATCCCAGTAGCGCCTGTCTTCTGCGAAAGAAAGCTCGGCGGAGTTCTTGGTCTCCATAACGAGATTCTTGATCGGCTCCCACTTGAGATACATCGTACCCTGGAACTTGTAGTTCTTTGACCACTGGTCTTCGTACTCAGCTGTTGCGCGAGGGTTCTGATTACCGATGGACGGGGTGTTGAGGTTGTAGTTGCCGTCCTCGTCGTATGCAGGAATCCAAGGCATAAGGGTCTCACCGGCCCAGATAGGGTTGGAATAGTAGAGAGCCTGCATAGGCACATCGTTCTGGTCGGTATATGCAGCATTGACACGTACACCGGTGCTGAGATTCTTGAGAAGGCTGTAGTCCGCATTCACACGGGCCTGGAACTTCTGGTAGTCCACACCGTAGAATACACCTTCATTCTCATGGTAGGAAATGGATGTGAAGTACTTGCTCTTGGAGTTGCCGCCCCTTGCGGAGATCTCATACTCCTGGAGTGTACCGAGCTTTGTAAACTCGTCGAGCCAGTCGGTCATCTCACCGTCAAGAAGTGACATAGGACGGTAGTAAGGGCCGTCCGGATCGTCAGGATCCATACCGGCGTTGATGATGGCATCCCTCTGGTAGCCGAGGAGTTCCTCACCGGTCATCACGCGGAAGTCCTTGTTGTCGCACTGGAGCCAGGAAACACCGTATTTTACCCTTGCGTCGAACTGGGCGCGTCCTTCCTTACCGCTCTTTGTGGTAACGAGGATGACACCGTTGGCAGCCCTTGAACCGTAAACGGCAGCTGCTGCAGCATCTTTAAGGACGGTTATGGACTCGATGTCGTTAGGGTTGAGGGTGGCAAGACCGTTGGAGGTATTGACCATGTCTCCTGATCCGCCGGAGATGATCGGAATACCGTCGACAACCCAGAGAGGGTTGTTGGAAGCGTTGATTGAGGATGTTCCGCGGATACGGATCTGCGAAGATGCACCAGGCTGTCCGGAAGTGGAAGTAATCTGCACACCGGCGAGCTTTCCGGAAAGGGCCTTGTCCACGGAGGTTACAGGAGTGGAGGCGAGCTGCTCACCCTTTACGGATGTCACAGAGCCGGTCACTGCTTCCCTCTTGGCCGAACCGTAGGCGACGATGACAACGTCGTCAAGGGAAACTGCATCCTCTTCGAGGGCACAATCGATGATTGTCTTGCCTTCAACAGGAATGGCTACAGTCTTATAGCCGATGAAACTGAAAAGAAGGACTGCATCTTTGGAAGAAACCTTGATGCTGTACTGACCGTTGGCGTCAGCAGAAGCGCCGTTCATAGTACCTCGGACACTGATGGAAGCGAATGGAACAGGGTCGCCCGTATTAGCATCCGTAACAACTCCGCTGACAGTGAAATTCTGCGCATAGGCAAGGCTCACTGAAAGGAGCACCATAACGGCCGTGAAAAAGAGCTTAATTTTTTTCATAAGCCAATAAATATTTAAAAATGAATAGTGAATCTCAAAACGGGACCTGTTCTCCCGTCAAAGCGTAACAACAAAATACGCATTTAGCCGTAAAAATAGAGTTTTCAATCGACATTTCAAAACATTCAGTAGTTTTTTTGTATAAATAATGGCAAAATTCCAATCGTTTTAACCCTTTCTTAAATCGGTTTTTCAAATATTGCAGATTATGATTCAATACAATAAGAGGTGCCTTTTTAATAAATAATAAGCAAAAACACAAATTTCAGATAATAAAAAATCCCGGACAACGGGTGTCCGGGACAATGGATTGCATCAAATCAGGCTTCAAAAAACTGGAGAATGCCGAATCTGACGGGAAAATGCCTACAGTGTGTCGCGCTTGAGCTTCTCTACATAGCGGTCGATCCTGTGGAGCTGCCTAGGGATGTCTATGCTCTGGGGGCAGTGTACCTTGCACTGGCCGCAGCCGATGCAGTGGTCGGCCTGCCTGAGCGGCGGCACCTCCCTGTTGTAGCCTGTGAGATATGCCTTGCGGAGTCTCTTGAAATCCTCCTGCGATGCGCTCTGGGCCACAAGTCCTTCCTTGACTGCATCGTTGTAGTGCTTGAAGATCTTCGGTATGTTGATGCCGTAAGGGCAAGGCATGCAGTACTGGCAGCCGGTACATTCCACCGTAGGATAGTCCGCAATCAGCCCGGCCATGCGGTCCATGAACTCGAGCTCCTCTTCGCTCATATATTGGAAACCCCTGAAAGTCTTGAGGTTGTCCTCGAGGTGCTCCATATATGTCATTCCGCTGAGCACTGTCATTATGCGCGGGTACGAGCCGGCGAAGCGGAAGGCCCAGGATGCCGAAGAATCGGCCGGACGGCGCTCCTTGAACTGTCTTGCGACAGACTCCGGAGGGCTTGCGAGGAAGCCTCCGCGGATCGGCTCCATCACTGCAACCGGGATTGAGCGGCGGTCAAGCTCCCCGTAGAGGTACTCTGCCTGCGAGTTGCTCACCCCGTCGGCGTGGCGCCAGTCGAGGTAATTCAACTGTATCTGGACGAAATCCCAGTGGTACTTGTCGTCCAGCGCGAGAAGCTGGTCAAACTCGGACTTGCTGCCGTGGAAGGAGAATCCGAGGTTGCGGATACGTCCGGCCTCGCGCTCCTTCAGGAGAAATTCCATTATGCCGTTGTCTTCGTAGCGTGTCTTGAAGGCATTGTAGCCTCCGCGGCCGATGGCATGGAGAAGATAATAGTCAAACCAGTCAGTCTGCATCTGGTCAAACGAGTCGTGGTACATCTTCTCGGTGGACCTGCGGGTGAAGTCGGCAAAGTTGGAGAGCTTTGTGGCGATGTAGTAACTTTTACGCGGATAACGCGCCAGGGCTATGCCCGTGGCCTTTTCCGACTGTCCGCGCAGATAGGCCGGAGACGTGTCGAAATAGTTGACTCCCCCGGCAATGGCACGGTCCACGAGTTCGTTGACCTTTTCCTGGTCGATGACGGCGTCGCGGTCGTTTCCGATCATAGGCCACCTCATGCATCCGTATCCGAGAAGGGATACGCGGTCACCCTTTGCTCCGTCACGGTATTCCATATCCCCCTCACCGGTCGAAGCCGACGGCATTGTGCCGGTGTCTGCGCCGGTCTTTTTTCCTCCGGCACAGGATACTGCAGCAGCAGCGGCAGCTCCGGCTCCGGCTATCTTGAGAAAACTTCTTCTATCCATAACAAATCAGTCTTTTATATGTACCTGGAGACCATTTACATGTATTGCGCTGAGAGGACGCGACGGGCAGAGGTTCTCGCAGGCCCCGCACCCGATACAGCGGGCTTCGTTGACAGTCGGAATCCTGAGCGAATCCGGGTCGTCCTTTTCCTTGCGCACCATCATGATTGCGCCGGCAGGACAGTGGCGGGCGCAGTTGCCGCAGCTGACACCATCCCTGTTGACCACGCACAGGTCGTAATCGACGGTGGCAGTGCCTACATGGATTGCCGTCTTTTCCTCTGCAGTTATCGGAAGGATAGCCCCCGCCGGACACACCTCGGAGCATTTCGTGCACTCCGGACGGCAGTAGCCGTTCTCATATCCCATCTCCGGCTGCATGAAATGGTCGAGCTTCATCGACGGGCGCAGGACATTGTTGGGACAGGCGGTAATGCAGAGCTGGCAGGCAGTACAGTGCTGGTAGAAATGCTTTGCGCTTTCGGAGCCGAAAGGAGTGATCGGGGCGGTGCGCTGCGGAGACTGCTTCGGAAGTATCTCGGCAAGTCCTCCGTCCAGTTTTTTCTTCTCCTGCGCACCGGCAGAAACGGAAGCGGTCAGGGCAGTCACGGCAGTGGCAGCCTTGGCTGCAGCAGCGCCGGTGGCGGCTACGGCAGTCCCTGCCATGAAGGCCCTGCGGGAAGGGTCGGCAGGCTTGCCGGACGGCTTTGCGGCAGCGTCCTTTTTGCCGTATGCAAATTTGTATTTCAGTCCGCCCGGCTTGCATGAGCCTATGCAGTCGAAGCACACGACACAGCGGCTGTGGTCAATCTCCCCCTTTTCGACATCGATGCAGTGTGCCTTGCAATGCCTTTCGCACGAATGGCATTTGACGCATTTTTCTTTGTCAAAGACAGGGCGCAGCAGGGCAAACCTCGACACGAAACTGAGCGTCGTACCCACAGGACAGATGGCGTTGCAATACGTCCTGCCGCCTATCCAGGCAAGGACAGTGATGACCACGAAGGTGCAGACTGCCACTATCAGAATCGGGAGGGAAGTATCCCCGCCGAAGAACGTGCGGACCATCCTTCCGTATGCGCTGTACGGCGCAAGGATGGACACGAAGGCGTGGACTCCGGCCACGAGGGCAATCACAAAGAGCACCCACACCCCATAGCGAAGCACCTTGAGCTCACGGCCAAAGCGGAAGCGGGCCTTCTTTCCCTTGCGCCTGGAGCTGAGCCACGAGACGATGTCCTGATACACACCCATAGGGCATATCACGGAGCAGTAGATGCGGCCGAAAATGAATGTAAGCAGAAGCAGGGCGGCAATGACGCCTACATTGACTGCAAGAAGGGCAGGGAGGAACTGGACTTTGGGCATCCATCCGAGCCACGGCTCGAGGACTCCTGCCAATCCCAAAAAGAGCAGCGTGATCCCTATGAAGAACAGCGCCGCAAGGATAATCCTTATTTTTCTCAGCATTTTTCCGGATTGTTGGTTGAACACCCAAATATAGAAAAATATCGACTAAATGACAAAAAAAGGGAACGGCACTGCGGCCGCCCCCCTTATATTCTAAGGAATCTTCAGATGGATTCCTGTAGTCCGGACTGATTAGCTGAGCCTCTTCTCGAGACGCTCGCGGATAGCCTTGAGGAAGTCTGCGGAGTTCTTGACCACCGGGGTAACGCCTTCCATGAGGTTGGCGAGGTCCTTGGTCACGATACCCTCGTTGAGAGTGTCGAAGCAGGCAGCCTCGAGCTGGTCTGCATAGTTGACAAGCTCAGGGAGGTTGTCCATTTCACCCCTCTTGCGGAATGCACCGCTCCATGCAAAGATGGTTGCCATAGGGTTGGTGGAAGTCTCCTCTCCCTTGAGGTACTTGTAGTAGTGGCGGGTAACAGTACCGTGGGCAGCCTCGTACTCGTATTTTCCGTCAGGGCTTACGAGCACTGAAGTCATCATTGCGAGCGAGCCGAATGCGGTGGATACCATATCGCTCATCACGTCACCGTCGTAGTTCTTGCAAGCCCAGATGAAGCCGCCTTCGCTGCGCATAACGCGTGCAACTGCGTCGTCGATAAGGGTGTAGAAGTACTCGATGCCTGCCTTCTCAAATGCGTCCTTGTACTCCTGGAACACTTCCTCGAAGATAGCCTTGAAGCGGCCGTCATACTTCTTGGAGATGGTGTCCTTTGTAGCGAACCAGATGGTCTGCTTTACGTCAAGGGCATATTTGAAGCATGAGTGTGCAAATGAACGGATGGAGTCGTCGGTGTTGTGCATACCCTCGATGACGCCGGTTCCCTTGAAGTTGTGGATGACCATTTCTTCCTTCTTGCCGCTTACGCCTTCAAACACGAGCTTTGCAACTCCCGGCTCGGTGGTCTGGATCTCGACATCACGGTAAACGTCGCCGTAAGCGTGACGTGCGATGGTGATAGGCTTCTTCCAGAACTTCACTGCAGGGTGGATTGCAGGGATGGTGATAGGTGTGCGGAATACGGTACCGTCGAGCATCGCACGGATGGTCCCGTTAGGGCTCTTCCACATCTCGTGGAGGTTGTACTCGCTCATACGCTGCACGTTAGGAGTGATGGTGGCGCACTTTACGGCTACACCGTACTTCTTGGTTGCGTTTGCGGAGTCGATGGTAACCTGGTCAGCGGTCTTGTCGCGGTACTCGAGTCCGAGGTCGTAGTATTCTGTCTTGAGGTCAACGAATGGGAGGATGAGCTCGTCCTTGATCATCTTCCACAGGATTCTTGTCATCTCGTCACCGTCCATCTCTACGAGAGGGGTGGTCATCTGGATTTTCTTCATTTCGATAGTCTTTATTTATGTGTTAATCAAATTGCTGTAGTATTACTTGCGTGCTGCGTAGTAGTTCATCAGGCATCCGTCTGCAAGAATCTGGCGCTCGTCGGCGGTCAGGTTCTGGAAATAGAGATGGACAGGATGAACGCCGTCGGATGCAATCACCTTGGCATCAATCTCTTCCTTGCCGGAGAGGATGGCCTCGCGGATACCCTCGACAAATACGAAATCGCCAGGCTTGTACTCAAATTTGGTGTCAGGAGCGATTGTGAACGGAACGATACCCCAGTTGATGCAGTTGCTGCGGTAGCGCTTGGTAGCGTATTCGTAGCAGATGTTGGCATCGCCGCCGAGAACCTTCTGGCAGGAAGCGGCCTGCTCGCGGGCGGAACCGTCACCTGGGCGGTTTGCAAATACGCAGGAGCCGAACGAGGTGTTTTCTGCCTTTGCGCCTACCTTTGCAAGTGCGTCAGCCACGTTCTGAGGGACGTTGCCTGCCCTGCGCTGGAGGTCTTCAGCCTGGATCCTCTTGCTGAGGCCCACATACTCAGGCACTCGGCGTGAGAGGGCAAACTCGGAGAGCTTGAGAGGATTTGAGCGGTATGACGAGGTCTCGCCTGAAGGGATGAGCTCGTCGGTAGTGGTCACAGGGTCATGGATGACGGCTGCGAGCTCTACGAGCATATTGTCCTCCATCGGGTACATCTTAGGCCAGTCCTTGATGTTAGGGCCATAGCGGAGTGCGTAGGACTCGTCTGCGTGACCGTATCCGTTGTAGATGCGGCTCTTGTAGATCCTGTCGTCGAACTCGTACGGCTTGTGGTCGTCGTTGTAGTCAACGTCGGTAGCGGCAGTGATTGCTCCGCCGTTGGCAGCTGTTGCGGCGATTGAACGTGCGTCCATGAGGGCAACCATCGAGAGCTGTCCCTGGCCAGGCTTCGAGCCTTCGCGGTTAGGGAAGTTGCGGGTGGTGTGGCGGATTGAGAATCCGTTGTTTGAAGGCACGTCACCGGCACCGAAGCAAGGTCCGCAGAATGCAGGCTTGATGACAACGCCGGCCTCGAGGAGTTCCTCTGCAATGTGATTGCGGGTGGTTGCGAGATATACAGGGGTTGACTGCGGATATGCGCTCATGGTGAAGTAACCGTTGCCGATTGACTTGCCCCTGAGGATGGTTGCAGCCTCGCTGAGGTTGTCGTAGGTACCGCCGGAGCAGCCTGCGATGATACCCTGGTCAGCATATACCTTTCCGTCCTTGATCTTGTCGAGGAGGTTGACGCTCACCTTGTCGCCGAAACGCTTCTGTGCGTCCTCCTGAATCCTTGTGAGCACTCCCACAGGATCTGCCTGGAGTTCGTGGATCGAAACTGCGTTTGACGGGTGGAACGGAAGGGCGATCATTGACTCCTGCTTGCCCAGGTCGATGGTGATCATGCTGTCGTAGTATGCAACCTTGCCGGGACGGAGCTCCCTGTAGGCCTCCGGACGGCGGTGCATCTCGTAGTATTCCTTCACCTTGTCGTCAGTAATCCAGATGGAGCTCAGGCAGGTGGTCTCGGTGGTCATCACGTCGATTCCGTTGCGGAAATCAGTTGAAAGGCCTGCAACGCCAGGACCTGCAAATTCGAGAACCTTGTTCTTTACGAAACCGCTTTCGAAGACGGCCTTTACAAGGGAGATTGCCACGTCATGAGGGCCGATACCCTTGCGCGGGGTACCTTCGAGCCAAACGAGGACAACCTCAGGGGCGTTGATGTCCCAGGTGTTGCGCAGGAGCTGCTTCACAAGCTCGCCGCCGCCCTCGCCTACACCCATATTGCCGAGAGAACCGTAGCGGGTGTGGCTGTCGGAACCGAGAATCATATTGCCGCACTGGGTCAGTGCCTCGCGTGCATACTGGTGGATGACTGCCTGGTTGGCAGGAACATAGATACCGCCGTATTTCTTGGCGGCTGAAAGACCGAACACGTGGTCATCTTCGTTGATTGTTCCGCCTACGGCACAAAGAGAGTTGTGGCAATTGGTCATTGCGTACGGGAGAGGGAATTTCTCCAGTCCGCTGGCACGTGCCGTCTGGATAATGCCGACATAGGTAATGTCGTGGGAGACCATTGCATCAAACCTGATGCGCATTTTTTTGCCTTTCCCGCCATCCACATCGTGGGCACGGAGGATTCCGTAGGTGATAGTGTTTTCGCGGGACTCATCAGCAGATGGCATTCCGGACGGGTCAGTGACAACTGTCTTGCCGTCCAGAAGATAAACACCGTGTGGAATCAATGTTACCATAATAAAATAGTTAGTAATTAAATGGTTGTGATTGTTGATATAAATAATGTCAAGGCGAGCATGTCGGCGCTTCCGCCGGGTGAAATGCGTGCCTTGACAAACTGTCTGTTCATCTGTTCGAGCGCCCTGGTGCTGAAATCAGGGAGTGTCTGCGCAGCAGCTTCGCGGGCCTGCCTCAGGGCAGTCTTTCCTCCGCGGTGGAGGATATTGGTGTCGTCGAGCGTGGATATGATCAGGAGAAGGAGTTTCAGGAGCTCCGTATCTCCGCTTCCGTGCTCACGGCAGTATGGCAGCCATGAAGCGAAAAGCTCCGGATAGCCCTGCCTTGCCGATTCGAGCGCCCCTGCGACGCCGTATTTTTCTTTTGCCGCCGCCCCGTGGGTACCCTTGCTCTGGGGTATCTGCGCAGCGATGTCCATAATGCCCCTGCGGAGCGCCCCGGCCTCAATCCTGCCTTCGGTCCTCCAGATGAGGGCGGCAGCATAGACCGCAAGCCCGATGCAGAAGAATGCGCCCTTGTGGGTATTCACGCCCCTGGTCGCGTACATCATGGCGCTTTCCGCATCCTTTCCGATCCTTATAACATCCTCCGCATCCCGGGCCTCGGCAATCAGGGAGAAGAACGGGCTGAGGGCATTGATGCCCTTTGTCATCGTGGCATAGTCCATATCCGAATGTGAACCGCTGTTGAGCCTGTCCACAAGTCCGGGCTTCGGCGAGAGCTCCAGCTCCCTTTTCATGGCTGCAACGGCAAGGTCTTCAAGAAGATATGGGACAGTGCACGGCGGCACGAGGGATGCCGCGGCTGCGAAGTTGCCCCCGTCGAGATGTTTCCTGACGGCGGAAGCGCTGACCGGCCCGCCGTCGGACTCGAGCCTCGGGATCTCCACAAATCCGATTCCGTGCTGCGGAAGGACTGTGGCCATAGCCTCGTTGTAGGCCCTTGTGAGAGGGTCCTGCGGCTCGCTGCCGGCAAATCTTACCGTAGCTCCCAGCGCTGGGGCAATATGGTTCGTGAAAAGGTCGAGGTCGAGACTTATATGGGTAGGTGCCGCGTCGGAAAGGTCCTTGAGGAAGTAGGTCGGGAAAGTGGCTGCGGAGATGACATAGTCGCTGCCACGGCATACGGTGACATTTGGGATATCGCATGTACCGTTGAATATCATTGACTTGCGGCCCTCGTAGCTGAAGCGGGACCTGTTTTCCCTGACGGCAATGACATAGAGATTGTCAACCTGCGCAGCTGCCTGCTCCACAAGATAGCGGTGGCCCTTTGTGAACGGGTTGGCGTTCATCACTATGACTCCGTTGACGCCCGGGCGCCTCTGGCCCTGAAGGTATTCGAGATATTCGGAAAGTCCGCCCATACCGTTTTCCATCAGTATGGCCTTGTCTGCGCGGGCAAGCGTCCTGAAACCGAGGCTTGAGAACACGGTCTCATTGCCCGGCTTTGTGAAGACCTTGACGGACGGAGTGCCTGCCATTGAGATGAGAGTGGAGACAAGGGCATTGGTGATGCCCTCGGAACGCACTTCCTCCGAGACGGCGACACATTTGATCACACTGCCGCACAAACCTCCTCCGGCGACTATCCTGTCGTCGGAGGTCACGGCCACGTAGGTATCCACATTGTCGAACCTCAACCCGTTGGCGGCGAGGAATTCCTCCACCTTCCTGCGGACGGAAGGAGAAGACAGCGGCATCACCTCTATTTCGTAACCGTTATTCATTGTTTTCGGCAAATTGTGTGACCATCCGTTCTATGCAGGAGAGTATCTCTTCCTGCGAATGGGTGCAGTTGCGCATACAATAGCGTGCGGGATTGTCGCACAGGAGGCATTTGCGCGGCTGCTCTCCAATTTCCTGCCTGGTCACGGGCACTCCCCCGGGGCCGATCACGTCAATGTCGAAAAGCCTTCCGAGCGGATGGGTGTCTTCGATATTGCATGCCTCCCTCTTGGCGTCCTCCACGGACCGGGACACAATCAGGTATGCTTCATATCCGGTCGGCAGGTCATATGTCTCCACTTTTCCGGCCCCCTCCCCGAAACGGGCGGCCAGCGCCGAAAGTGCCGCACCTGCAACAACCAGTGAATGGAGATTGCGCTTGACTTTTCCCGGCATGATGACTGTCAGGCAGAGCAGTGTCTTTCCGGGATGCTGTCCCAAAAGGAGCCTCTGGCGTTCTGCGCGACGGTCCCTGCTTTCAAGAAGGTCCTCAAGCGTAATCTCCATTTCAAAATCAGTCAACGATGTTCATGATGACATCCTGCACGGAGCCTTCACGGTTCATCACCACGCCTACAACCTTGTCTCCGAACGGAAGAGGTTCCGGTGTGCCGATGGCCTTGCGGGCACGGTCCCTGAGGTCGTGGATATCCACAATCCTGAGGCCTGCGGCCCTGAGCCTTTCGGCGAGCTCCGGACGGCGAGGATTGACGGCGATGCCGTATTCGGTCACTACCACATCCACTGTTGAGCCCGGAGTGATGAGGGTGGTGACCTCATCCACCACGCAAGGGATCCTGCCGCGGAGAAGCGGGCAGACGATGATCGAAAGTGCTGAATCGGCTGCAGTGTCAGGGTGTCCTCCGATGGCGCCGCGGATGATGCCGTCGCTGCCGACAAGCACATTGACGTTGAAGTTGACGTCAACTTCGAGGGCGCTGAGGATGACCATGTCGAGGAAGTGGGTTGCTGAACCCGGTTCGTCGGCCGAAGCATATTCGTTGGCGGACACTTCCTTGTGGAATGAATCGTTCTTGAGGGACTCGGCTGCGACCTTGTCGAAGGACTGCACATCGATGAGCCTTCCGATGAGGCCTTCCTCGTGCATCTTCACCATATGGGCGGTAATGCCTCCGAGGGCGTAGCTTGCATGGATGCCCCTCTCTATCATGCTCTCCCTGATATACTTGACTGCTGCAAGCGATGCTCCGCCGGTACCTGTCTGGATCGAGAAGCCCTCCTTGAAGTAACCGCCGTTGATAATGACCTTGGCGGCATTCTGGGCGAGCAGGATGTCGCGAGGGTTCTTGCTGTCGCGGATGGCTCCGGAAGAAATCTTGGATGAATCGCCCACGGAATCAACGACTACTACATAATCAACATTGCGCTCGGATATGGCGTTAGGGGTATTCGGATATGGCACGAGGTCGTCGGTAATGATGACTACCTTGTCGGCATACTGTGCGTCAGGAAGTGCGTATCCGAGGGAACCGCAGATGGATTTTGCATTCTCGGAACGGGAATAGCCGCTGGCGTTGCCGGCCGGGTCGCAGGATGATGCGCCGAGGAAGGCCACGTCGATGTGGATGTCCCCGGTGGCGATTGCGCTTCCGCGACCGCCATGGCTGCGGAACACAACAGGCTCATCCATGAGGCCGTGGGAAATCTCGTTGGCAAGCTCGCCGCGGAGTCCGGAAGTAGTGATTTTGGTGATGACGCCGCTCTTGATGTGCTCGATGAGAGGAGCGTGGACGTCGGAGAGGCTGGATGCAGCGAGATGGAGGTTCTTGAATCCCATCCCGGCGAGTTTGTCAACGACCATGTTGACCACCTTGTCACCGCCGCGGAAATGGTGGTGGAAGGAGATGGTCATGCCGTCCTTGAGACCAGAGCGGCGGATTGCCTCTTCGAGGGTGACAACCTTGCCGTTTTCCTTCTGGTAGTCCCTGCGGAACATGCCGTTCTTGGCTGCCTGGGTCTCCTGATATACTGTCTTGCCCATTTTACCGGCCTGGGCGGAAATTGCTGCGGCCCTGTCTTTCAATGTGCTCATTTAAAGTTCCTCCTCTGAAATAATACCTGAAGCTATTGCAAGCTGGATCACCCTTTCTGCGCGGATGACAACCGGCTTGTCCACCATCTTTCCGTTGACGGCGATTACGCCTGAACCCTTTGCCTGGGCCTCCTTGATGGCTGCGACAATCTTCCTTGCCTTGTCGATGTCCTTCTGCGAAGGTGCGAACACTTCGTTGACAATCTCGATCTGGCGCGGGTTGATGATGGATTTTCCGTCAAAGCCGAGGGTCTTGATGAACTCGACCTCATTGCGGAAGGTCTCCATGTCGTCGAGGTTGGAGAATACGGTGTCGAAGCAGCAGATGCCTGCGGCGCGTGCGGCCACAACTATGGTCTCACGGGCGAGACGGAGCTCCTCGCCGCTCTTTGAACGCGGGGTCTTGAGGTTGGCGGTGTAGTCCTCTGCTCCGAGGGCGATACCCATCATCCTTTCGGAAGCGGTGGCAATCTCAAAGGCATTGACGATACCGAGTGCGCTTTCGATTGCGGCCATGATGCGGGTGCGGCCCACGCATCCGAGCTCTTCTTCAACCTTGAGGATTTCGGCCTCGAGCTCGCGGACCTCGTCGGCAGTCTCGGTCTTTGGCATACGGACAACGTCCACGCCGGCCTTCACTACGGCCTCGACGTCCTTCTTGCCGTAAGGGGTGTTGAGAGGATTGATGCGGACAACCATTTCGGTGTCACCGTAGTCGATGGTCTTGAGTGCGTTATAGACGAGCAGGCGGGCTGCATCCTTCTCCGCCATCGTCACGGAGTCCTCGAGGTCGAGCATTATACAGTCAGGTCCGTAGATGAATGCGTCCTGCATCATTCCCGGGTTGTTGCCGGGAACGAACATCATTGTTCTTCTGAGTCTTTCCATAATGACGTACCTTTTTATTTCCAAACATCCTTGCCGGTAGCACGGACTGCGGCTGCGGTCACGCGCGCACGGATTGTACAGTCGAGAGCACCCTTGTCAACGGCCTTCACCTGGGCATTTTCCACACCAAGGCCGGCAAGGGTTTCTTCAATCACACGGCGGATTTGTTTGCCGAACTGTGCGGCAACGGAGCTGTCAAGGTCGATATGAAGACCCTCCGTTTCTGCCGGTGCAATCTGAACCATTATGTCACCTGATTCAAGAGTTCCGGCTACAGCGTTCCTGATTTCCATAACAAGTAGAAAAATTGTTCGTTTTTTGTGTTTGAAAGGAAACTTCCGAAGATGTTCCTAAATTGTTTTACTATGGCAAAATTAGACCTTATTTTTGAGAGAAAAAAATAAAATCGTCTAAATAGACGATTTTTCAGAATTATTCTTTCATTTCTGTGCCGACGGGGCAGTCATTGCCCTTGCCGGCGGCGTGACCCTGGCCGGAATCAGACAAAAAGCGAGGTCACCCTGAAGCCCAGCCAGGCAATCACCCAGGCGACGGCCATCGTATAGGCACAGACTGCCACAGGCCACTTCCACCCTCCGGTCTCGTGCTTTATGGCGACAAAAGTCGCGATGCAAGGGAAATAGAGAAGGATGAATATCATGAATGCCACCGCTGCAGGAAGGCTGACGTTGCGCTGCAGTGCTCCCTGAAGGGCCATGTCGGAAGATTGCGCACCGGAAAGCCGTGCCTCCTGCGCGGTATCGGCTCCGATTACTGCCTGCGCCTGCGGCCCGTCAGCTCCGTCACCGGCATACATCACTCCCATAGTGCTCACCACCAGCTCTTTGGCCACGACTCCCGAAATCAGTCCGATATCCATTTTCCACGAAAAGCCGAGAGGCTCGAGAGCCGGTGACACGGCCTTTCCTATCATGCCGATATAGGAATGTTCCTGCTGGTATGCAGCACCTTTGCTCATATCGTGAGGGAAATATCCGAGGGTCCAGACTATTATGGAGCCGACGAGAATGGTAGTGGCCATCTTTTCGAGATACTGGCGGCCCTTTTCCCATGTGTGGCGCCAGATCGCCTTGCCGGTAGGCATCCTGTAAGGCGGAAGCTCCATCACGAAAGGAAGGTCGTCGTCGCGGACGAATTTGCTGAGCATCTTTGCCGACACAATAGCGAGGACAATTCCGAGAAGATAGATGCACATCAGGGCGAGGGCGGCATTGTGCGGGAAGAATGCGCCCGCAAGCAGCACAAACACCGGCAGGCGGCCCGAGCATGACATGAACGGGATCACGGCAATGGTCATAAGCCTGCTTTTGCGGCTCTCTATGGCCCTTGTGGCCATTATCGCAGGCACATTACACCCGAATCCCATCACCATCGGGATGAAGCTCTTGCCGTGAAGGCCTATGCGGTGCATCAGGCTGTCCACTATGAAGGCTGCGCGGGACATATAGCCCGAGTCCTCCATTATCGATATGAAGAAATAGAGTATCAATATGTTGGGCAGGAAGACAAGCACGCTTCCGACGCCGGCTATGATGCCGTCCACTACAAGGTCCCTGAGCCAGCCGTCCCTCATCAGGGAGCCCACGGTGTCCCCGAACCAGGCCACCAGGGCATCAATCCAGTCCATAGGATACTGCCCGATGGCGAAAGTGGCCTCGAATACCATAAACAGGATGAGGATGAATATAGGGAAGGCGAGCCATCTGTTGGTGACTATGGCGTCGATGCGGTCCGTGAGCGTACGGCGCGGATGCTCGTCGATATGGCGGCTCAGGGTCTCGGCGAGGGCGCCCTGGATGAAGGCGTATTTCGCATCGACTATGGCGGATTCGGCGTTGGTCCCGAGCTCCTCCATTATCCTTTTTTCCTCCGCAGAGCGCACGGCGGCGATTTCGGCGGCATTTGGAAGGGCGGATATGATCCTTTCCACGTCCGAGTCGCTCTCGAGGTATTTGATTGCAAGGTAGCGGGTGGAGTATTTGTGGCGTATCTGCTCGTTTTCGGCGATGCGGGCCTTGACTGCATCTATGCTCCTTTCCAGCACTTTGCCGTGGTTGATGTGGATGTGGCGGGAAAGCGACGGGTCGCTGCGGGTATAGACCTTTATTACGGTGTCGAGAAGCTCGCCGATGCCCCTTCCGTCACGGCTCACCGTCGGGCAGACAGGGATTCCGAGCAGGCGCGAGAGCTGCTTCATATCGAGGGTATCGCCCTTTGCCTCGAGCTCGTCATACATGTTGAGGGCCATCACCACGCGCAGGTTCATATCTATGACCTGGGTGGTAAGGTAAAGGTTCCTTTCGATGTTGGAGGCATCCACTACGTTGATTATCACATCGGGAAGCTCCTCTATGAGGTTTTTGCGCACATAGAGTTCCTCGGGGCTGTATGCCGACAGGGAGTATGTGCCCGGAAGGTCCACGAACACGAAATCGTAGCCGCCCCAGCTGAAACGGCCCTCCTTGGCATCGACGGTGACCCCGCTGTAGTTGCCCACATGCTCATTGCTGCCGGAGGCTATGTTGAAAAGGGAGGTCTTTCCGCAGTTGGGGTTGCCTACGAGGGCCACCCTGATGACGTGCTGGCGCTTTTCCGCAAGCTCTGCCATCTCGCGGTTGAGGATTGCGAGCTCGCCGCAGTCATCGGCATAGAGTATTTCGGAGGCGTGCTCCTGACGTATGTGGGTGCGGGCTTCGGATTCGCCGAGGACCTCTATCTGCCCCGCCTCGGCACGGCGAAGTGATATCCTGTAGCCGAGGATTTCGTATTCAATCGGGTCCTTGAGAGGGGCGTTCTGCACTACGCGGACCTTCTTGCCCGCTATGAACCCCATCTCTATCAGCCTTTTGCGGAATCCTCCATGGCCGTGTACTTTGACTATGACCGCGCTTTCACCGGTTTTCAGTTCCGAAAGATACATTGTTGCCCCCTTTTTATCGTCTGCGTTATGGAACGGGGTTGACAAAAAAGCCCCCTTTTGTCAGCCACATCATGATTGTTCCGGTGCAAAAATACACTTTTCTCCATATAAAAAGAATACCAAGTTGTAGGTAGTACAACCCGGTATTCCTTTCGGGGCAGGCAAATGCCCCATTATCTGCATGTTGACGGGAAAAGGCTACAGGCTCTTCGGTGCGTAGAGCTCGTCCCACCAAGCAGGATCGTCCTGGAGCCATTTTGCAAACCAGGCGAAGATGGTGTTCTGCCAGAGGATGCGCTTGTTGTAGTCGAGGATGTGGTGGTCCTGGCCGGTGACTGCGACGAATGCGGTCTCGCGTCCGAGAAGCTTGAGCGCCGTAAACATCTGGATGCTCTCGTTGAACGGTACGTTGTGGTCATCGTCGCCGTGGACAAAGAGAATCGGAGTGTGGACCTTGTCGGCATTGTAGAGAGGGCTCTGCTTTACGAAGAGGTCCTGGTCCGACCACGGATAGCTGTTGGCCATCGAGGTCTCGCTGTAGGAATAGCCCCAGTAACCGTCGCCCCAGTAGCTTGTGTGGTCGCTGATGCCTGCGTGTGACACTGCTGCGGCAAAGATGTCGGTCACGGTCTGGAGGTACTGTGACATGAATCCGCCGTAGGAAGCGCCGATGCAGCCGATTTTCTGCGGATTGACGAAGGAGTGTTCCCTGCAGAACTGCTGCGTGCCTTCGATGATATCGCGTGCCTGGTCCTTTCCGGCAGTGTTGACATGCCTTGCGGAGAACTTCTGGCCGAAGCCCGTGGCACCGCTCGGCTGGATGATATAGACAACGTAACCCATTGCTGCATAGAGGTTGTGAGGATAACGGCTCTCAAAGTTGCGGCCGGTCGGGGAGCAGCCTCCGTAGTAGTTGACAATCATCGGATATTTCTTCGAAGGGTCGAAGTGTGGCGGCAGGTAGAAACGGCCGTTGATGAGGTCACCGTTGGAGTTGGTGAAGTTCCATTCGTGGCATTCGCCGAGCTCCACATCCTTGAGGATTTCCTTGCTGAGATCCTCGCAGCGGAGGGTCCTGTTCTTCTTGAGGTCAACGACATAGAGGCGGTCGGAGTTGGATGCCCCCTGGCCGTAATATACCATCACAGGTGCGTCCTGGGCCACATCGAAGCCCTTTACCACTTCCTCCGCTGCCCCGAGGTTCTCGCTTGCAGCGGTCTTCGGGTCGATGCGGAAGAGGCTCACGCGGTCGCGGTCCTCTGCGGTGAGATAGATTTTCCCGTCACGCCTGTTCCACGCAAAGCGGGTGACGCAAGGGTCGAAGTCCTTTGTGAGAGGACGTATCTGTCCGGAAGCGAGGTCCATGACATAGAGCTGGGTGTCGGTCATCGAAGGGGTCTGGCCCGGATCCACGTTCATCCCCACGCCGCCGAATGCCTCCGGGGAGCCGGAGAGCAGGACACTCTTGCCGTCAGGGGAGAATGATGCCCCGCCCATGAAACCGTCGTTTTCCACAAGGGTGCGTGTCTCCATTGTCTGGAGGTCGAGAAGATAAAGGCTTGACACTGTGGTAGGACGTTTGGTAAGGCGGCTTTGCGAGGTAGCGATGAGCGCATGGCGGCCGTCCGGGGTGATATCCTCGCAGTAGCTGTTGTGGTGGCCGAAGGTGACAGGGCGGAGAAGACCGGTAGCGATATCGTAGAGCTCTACATGGGAGCGGCTTCTCCATCCAGGCTGGCGGTCGTCAGGCTCGAGTATCTGGTAGATTTCGGCGCGCTCCGAAGGGCCTTCCTCGCGGACCGAATAGATCAGTGTCTTTTCGTCGGCTGCAATGCTGAAATGGCCCTCAGGTATGTTGGAGGCCAACACCGATTCTTCTCCGGTGGCAGGATCGACGGTGACGATGTCGCGTCCCTGCGGAGTCGTGAGGGTGTACCAGTAGCGGTTGCCCTGAGGCATCCAGCTGATGCGCTCGCGGGTCTGTGTGACGAGCTTTCCTGTAGAGACTTCGGTGATTTCCGATGACGAAGATGTGCGTCCGCCCTCGAAGGATGTTGTGTATGAAGTGATGAGGTATTTTCCGTCATTGGAGAGGGCTGCTCCGGAAAAACGGGTGCCCGTAAGCACGTCGAGCATATTGTAGAGGCGTTTCTCGCCCGGATTCTCGACGGCAATGATGCCGTCGCGGCCGGATTCGATGCTTGCGGAGAAAGTCCCGGATGCCCCGCCTTCGGAGACATATTTGATTTCAACCCTGTGGCTGCCCGGCTCGAGTGTCACCGACGGACCGGTCTTCTTTCCGTCAAGGGTCATTTCGTAGGTGGAAAGGCCTTCAATGCGGATTGTGGCGCGGGTGAAGGCGGAGTTGCGGAAGCGGAAGCCGATGAGGCCCACGGAGTAGTCTCCGTCTGTGGAAGGGAGCACACCGGTTTCAACGGTGGCGGCGTTTTTGAGCGCTTCGGACGAGAGGCCCGTGCGCAGGAGTGACGATGCATCGAAAGGTTTCGAGTTGACATCGGCATTGTCAATCATCATCGGAGCCTTCACCGGATAAGGTCCGGCGAGGGTGACTTTCTTGACCGGGATGTTTTCGGCGTTTGCGGATACAGCGGCTGCAAGGGCGGCTGCCGCAATCCAGGACTTGAGTTTCATATTTCTTATCGTTGTTTTGTGTTATTGGCGGAGAATGGGCGCAAATCTTCAAAAAGCGGTATCCTTCTGTCAGACAAGGCCTTCCGGAAGGTCCATGGTGACGGTCATGGCATCGGGGTCCATCGAGATGACGAAATCGTCATGGAGCGGAATCATGACCTCCCTTCCGTCGGGAGTGCGCAGGTAGGCGCAAGGATTGCCCGGGATGTCCTCGAAATCCGAGATGATACCGGCCGCCTTGCCGTCAGCAGAAAGGACCGTCCATCCTGTCATATCGACAAAGTCCTCATCTTCAGACTCATACGAATCAGCATCGGCATACACTTCCCTGCCGGCAATTTCCTCGGCATCGGCAAGGGAATTGACCCCGCACAGGTGGACCACAGCCCTGTTTCTGCCTTTCGGCTCGAAAGAGGTGAAAAAAAACGGAACCGGAAGTCCGTCGAAATAGACGAACACCGGTTCCTGTCGGTCCACATCATCCGTATCGATATCGCGGAAAGTGAGTATCAAATCACCTTCGGTACCGTTGGATTTCAGTATCCGGGCAATCTGAAAAAGGTTGGATGGACCTGATTCAGACATGGTCTTAAGCCTCTGCAGGAGCTTCTGCAGCCTCGGCAGCATTTGCTTCCTCGGCAGCAGCCTTGGCCTCTTCGGCAGCTTTGCGTGCTGCTTCCTCAGCCTCGGCCTTCTTCTTTGCGAGAGCCTCTGCCCTTTCGGTATTGACCTTTACCTCAGCTTCTTTAGCAGCCCTTGCCTTGTCAGCGGCAGCCTTTGAAAGGCCCTGCTTCTTGGCCTCGATCTTGGCATCCCTCTGCTCTTTCCAGTCTGCGAACTTCTTGTCGGCCTGCTCCTGGGTGAGTGCGCCCTTTGCTACGCCGCCCTGAAGGTGCTTGCGGAGGAGGACTCCCTCATAAGAGAGGATACGACGGGTTACCAGAGTGGTTTCTGCTCCGACATTGAGCCATGCAAGCGCACGCTCCGAGTTGAGAACGATGGTTGCAGGGTTGGTGTTCGGATTGTAGGAGCCGATCTGCTCGATGTAGCGACCGTCACGCGGTGCGCGGGTGTCTGCCACAACAATGTGGAAGAATGCGAAATTCTTCTTACCGTGGCGCTGAAGACGAATTTTAACAGCCATTGTAAATCTGTTTTAAAAATGTTGATTGATTGTGTATGCATTCATCCCGTGAATGCGGGTGCAAATATAGGAATATCCGGAGGCAAAAACAAATCTTTTCCATATCCGCAAAGGCTGTTTTGAGGATTTTCTGAAAATTTTCGTAAATATTTTTCCAAAAATTTTGCATTTTGAAAAAATTGCTCTACATTTGCAGTCCCAAAGTGAACGGAACGATGTTCCAATCTACTTCAGCCGCGGATGTGGTGAAATGGTAGACACGCTACTTTGAGGGGGTAGTGGGCGTTGGCCTGTGGGAGTTCGAGTCTCCCCATCCGCACAAAAAAGTCATCTTCACAGCGAAGATGACTTTTTTCGTTCCCGTGAAGCGGCCCCGTTCCTGAAAACCCGAAACCGCTATTCCATCAATTTCTTGTATTTGAAGCGTTTAGGCTCGACATTGCCCAGACGCTGCTTCTTGTTCTCCTCGTATTCGGAATAGGAGCCTTCGAAGAAATAGACCTGCGAATCGCCCTCGAAAGCAAGGATGTGGGTGGCGATACGGTCGAGGAACCACCTGTCGTGGGAGATCACCACTGCGCAGCCCGCAAAGTTCTCAAGACCCTCCTCGAGAGCACGGATAGTGTTGACATCCACATCATTGGTAGGCTCGTCGAGAAGAAGCACATTGGCCTCCTCCTTGAGCGTGAGGGCAAGATGGAGCCTGTTGCGCTCTCCGCCTGAAAGCACCCCGCACTTCTTTTCCTGGTCCGCCCCGGTGAAATTGAACCTTGACACATAGGCCCTGGCATTGACCTCCCTGCTGCCGAGCTTCACAAAATCCGAATCCCTGGCAATCGTCTGATAGACAGTCTTTTCAGGGTCAATGGTCTTGTGCTGCTGGTCCACATAGGCAATCTTGACGGTGTCGCCGACGGAAAACTCGCCGCTGTCCGGCTTTTCAATGCCCATTATCAGGCGGAAAAGAGTAGTCTTGCCCGCACCGTTAGGGCCGATTACGCCCACGATGCCTGCCGGCGGAAGCACGAAATTGAGATTGTCGAAGAGGACCCTGTCGCCGAAAGACTTGGACACTCCCCTGGCTTCGATGACCTTGTCGCCGAGACGCGGACCGTTAGGGATGAATATTTCGAGGCTCTCCTCCTTCTTGCGCCCGTCTTCGTCGAGCATCTTCTCGTAGGCCGAAAGCCTTGCCTTGGACTTGGCATGCCTTGCCTTCGGAGCCATCCTCACCCATTCGAGCTCCCGCTCCAGGGTCTTGCGCCTCTTGCTCTCCTGCTTTTCCTCCTGCATCAGGCGCTTTGCCTTCTGGTCGAGCCACGAAGAATAGTTGCCCTTCCACGGAATGCCTTCGCCGCGGTCCAGCTCGAGAATCCAGCCTGCCACATTGTCGAGGAAATACCTGTCGTGGGTAACCGCAATGACGGTGCCCTTGTACTGGCGAAGGTGCGCCTCGAGCCACTGGATGCTCTCAGTGTCGAGATGGTTGGTAGGCTCGTCGAGAAGCAGCACGTCCGGCTCCCTGAGGAGCAGCCTGCACAGGGCCACCCTCCTGCGTTCGCCTCCGCTGAGGTTTTTGACGAGGGCATCGGGCTCGGGACACATCAGGGCGTCCATGGCCCTTTCGAGCTTGGCGTCGAGCTCCCATCCGCCGTGATGGTCAATCAATTCGGTGAGCTCTCCCTGACGGGCCATGAGAGCATTCATCGCATCGTCGTCCATCGGCTCCATAAACTTTGCGTTGATTTCTTCGTATTCCTTGAGCAGGTCCACGACCTCCTGCACGCCTTCCTCGACCACCTCCCTGACGGTCTTGGTGTCATCGAGCTTCGGCTCCTGCTCGAGGTAGCCCACGGAATAACCCGGAGCCCACACTACCTCTCCCTGGGTAGGCTGCTCTATGCCTGCGATTATCTTCAGGAGGGTTGACTTTCCGGAACCGTTGAGACCGATGATGCCGATTTTGGCCCCATAGAAGAATGACAGGTAGATGTCTTTTATGATTGCTTTGTTGCTTGCGGGCAGAATCTTTGCCACGCCGTTCATTGAGAATATGATTTTTTCGTCAGCCATATATGGTTTGCGTTTTGTGCAAAGATAATCAGTTTTGTCTATCTTTGCGGAGTTTTTCGGAAAATGGCAGATAAAGAGACTTCAGCACTGCTCAGGCTTGGCCTGCCGATTGTCGTCGGGCAGCTCGGGATCATCATCCTGGGCATAGCCGACACTATGATGGTGGGCCGCTACGGGACCGGGGAGCTTGCCGCCGCGAGCTTCGTCAACAATATGTTCAACCTCGTAATCGTCGCCGCCACAGGCTTTTCCTACGGGATCACCCCGGTAGTGGGGAGCCGCTTCGGCAAAGGCGACAGGGAAGGAATCGGGAGCACCCTTAAAAACGCGCTGGCATCCAACATCGCACTCGCAGCCCTGTTTTCGGCAGTGATGGCCATCCTATATCTCAATCTCCACCGCCTCGGCCAGCCGGAGGAGCTGCTGCCCCTTATGAAGCCTTACTTCCTCGTCCTGCTCGTGTCGCTGGTCTTCGTGATGGCATTCAACGCCTTCAAACAGTTCTCCGACGGCATCACGGACACGGTGACACCAATGTTCATCCTTCTCGGGGGCAACCTTTTCAACATTCTCGGCAACTGGCTCCTCATCTACGGCAAGGCAGGATTCCCTGAAATGGGCCTTCTCGGAGCGGGGGTTGCAACCCTTGTCTCCCGCATGCTGATGGTAGTATGCTTCGGGGCAATATTCATGCTGTCAAAGCGTTATGCCGTATATCGGAAAGGCTTCACACGGAGCCGCATCAACCGCGGGGAATCCGGGGAGCTCACACGCCTGGGGGCACCGGTTGCACTGCAGATGGGCATGGAGACGGCATCGTTCAGCCTCAGCACCATAATGGTGGGATGGCTCGGCACCACAGCCCTTGCCGCCCACCAGATCATGATTACCGTGGGCCAGTTCGGATTCATGATCTACTATGGAATGGCTGCGGCAGTGGCTGTAAGGGCGAGCGCATTCTGCGGACAGGACAACTGGGCGGGCGTCAGGAAGACTGTCGGCAGCGGACTCGGGATCATCCTGGCATTTGCCCTGGCTGTTTCCGTGATCATGCTGCTTCTACGCAAGAGCCTGGGCTGTCTTTTCACCGACAATGCCGAAGTGGTCGCTGCGGTGGCGGCACTTGTAATCCCGTTTGCCCTCTACCAGATAGGCGACGGACTGCAGAGCAACTACGCCAACGCCCTCAGGGGCATCTCCGACGTGAAAATGCTGACAGTTTATGCCGCAATCGCATATTTCCTGATTTCCCTTCCGGCCGGATGGCTGTTCGGCTTTGTGCTTGACTGGGGGCTCACGGGCATCTGGTGCGCCTTTCCTCTCGGCCTTACGAGCGCAGGCCTTCTGTATATGGGCAGATTCTACCGCACCCTGCGGCGCAAGACCCGCGGACAGGATTGACGGCTGCTCCGGGATACCCGGCCTCAGCGGAGAATGCCGGGTCCCTTTGAAGGCATGTCACCGGAGGACTGCCGCCTGCGGTATTCCGAAGGGGTCATCCCCGTGTGGCGCTTGAAAAATTTGGTCATTGTGGCAAGGTCCGGGAAATTGAAATTCTCCGCAATCTGCGAAAGGGATGACCTGCTGCTTTTAAGGTCCTCCTGCAATGCCCCGGTGAGACAGGCGCAAAGATGGTCATAAGCCGTTTTCTTCGAGGTGCTCTTGACTGCACGGTTGAGGTACTGGGGCGTCACGCAAAGCTGCGAGGCATACCATTCCACTGTATGCTGCTGCCTGATACTGTCTGTCATCAGCTTGATGAACTGCTTGAAAATCTCGCACTTGCGCCCGCTGCCAGAGACAATCTCATCGTCCTGTCCGCAACGGAGGTGTTCGTTGGCAAGCTCCATCATGAACATTGTCAGGAGACATCTCATCATCCCCGCGCGGAAACGGTGGTCTCCCCCGAAAAGGAGCTCTTCCATCGCTCCCAGCCTCTTCACAAGCGCGTCTCTCCCCTCCCCGGTGATATGTGCCACCGGATTGACCCTTGTCTTCAGGAAAAATGACGGAGGGAATGGCGGAGGATTGAGAAGGGACACGATGAATGCCGGCGTAAAGAGCAGCACATACGCCTTTGCATCGTCCGACACCGACATCACTTCCAGGGAGCTGCAGTCAAGGAAATTGGCGACATTGTCCTTTGTCAGATGATACCTGTGCCCATCCCTTTCCACCTCCACTGACCCTTCCGCAGTCACGAAATGGGCTGTAATGAGAGAGTCTTCCGCATACAGGCTTACAGGGAGACAGCCCGCGCCTCCCGACAGCTTCCACATCACCAGACCGTCATCCGACGTCCGGCAGCAGTCATTATTCCTGCCGAATTCTATATAATTCACTCTGTCCATATCCAACCGTTTGATGAAGCATTTTTCCGTTACCCACAAACACCTTCCGGGAAAAACGGATGCACCAGCCCGGAAAGACAAAAATAAGTCCAAAACGTCTTCCTGTTTTTATTTTGACAAATTTTGGTTGCAATCAGGAAACCTTCAGGAACAATGCAACTGATTGGTTTACACATGACAAATAAAAACTGACTTGCGACAAGCATATTTGCCGCATTGCCTGCGACCTTTGCCGAAAGAAAAATTTCAAATGATTATTTCAATGCATTATCTACAATGAAGACGAAACACAATCCGTTTTTGACGACGGCCATGGCAGGTATGCTGGCCGTCTGCACATCCTGCGGGGAAAGGCAGGCGATGCCCCCCGGAGGTTCCTACGACACAATGACTGTATCCCTATCGGACATAACCCTTTACACGGACTATCCGGCAACCGTCTCAGGACGGCAGGATGTGGACATATATCCGCAGATATCCGGACTGATCACACAGGTGTGCATAAAAGAAGGGGCGAAGGTGGCAAAGGGACAGACCATGTTTGTCATCGACCAGACCCCCTACAAGGCTGCACTCGAGACAGCCCTTGCCAATGTCGAAAGCGCAGAGGCTTCGGTTGCCACTGCACAGATGAGCGCAGGGAGCAAGGAGGCACTGTACAAAGAAAATGTCGTATCGCTATATGACCTCCAGACGGCACAGAACACCCTGCGCTCGGCAAAGGCATCGCTTGCACAGGCCATGGCTGAGCTTACCGTGGCCCGGAACAACCTGTCATACACCGAGATAAAAAGTCCGGTCAGCGGGACTGCCGGCATGACCCCATACAGAATTGGAGCTTATGTAAGTCCTTCTGTCACAAGTCCTCTCGTGAGCGTATCAGACAATGAACAGATGTATGTCTATTTTTCCGTGTCGGAAAAGCAGATGCTTTCCATGATGCGCAGCGGAGGCTCTCCGGAAGGTGCAGCGGATCCGATGCCGGAAGTTACGCTCCTTTTGAGCGACGGGAGCGAGTATCCGGAAAAGGGCCGCATAGATGCGGTCAGCGGCATTGTGGACAAGGCCACGGGGTCGGTGTCGATGAGGGCGTCTTTTCCCAATCCCGATCATATCCTGCGCAGCGGAAGCACCGGGAAAATCCGCATCCCGACCGAAAGGAAAGGATGCATCGTGATTCCGCAGGCGGCCACATACGAAATCCAGGACAGGGTGTTTGTCTATAAGATTGTGGACGGGAGGACGCAGGCGGCGCAGATCGGCGTTTTTCCCCGCAATAACGGAAGCGAGTATATTGTGGAATCGGGTCTTGAGGAAGGCGAGGAAATCATTGCCGGGGGAGCCGGCCTGCTGCGGAGCGGCATACAGGTACGCCTGCAACCGGAAAGAAAATAAAAACTGAAGGAAATGACACCCAAATTATTCATAGATCGTCCTATTCTCGCCGCGTGCATATCAGCCCTGATACTGATATTGGGCATCATCGGGCTGGGCAATCTCCCAATCGAGCAGTATCCCGACATCGCACCTCCTACCGTGATGGTATCCACGACCTACACCGGAGCGAGCGCGGAAACGGTGCAGAAAGCCGTTATCGTGCCTCTCGAGGAGGAAATCAACGGTGTGGAGAATATGCTCTATATGACTTCGTCCGCATCCAATACCGGCAGCGGCACCATCAGCGTGTATTTCAAACAGGGCACAGACCCGGATATGGCGGCAATCAACGTCCAGAACCGCGTGACCAAGGCGCAGGGCGTCCTTCCGAGCGAAGTCACCAAGATCGGAGTGACCGCGCAGAAGCGCCAGAACAGCCAGCTGATGCTGATGTCACTCTATGCAGAAAGCGGTGACTATGACGAGAATTTTCTCACCAACTACCTGAAAATCAACGTAGTGCCTCGCATCCAGCGAATCTCCGGAGTCGGAGAGGTGATGGTGATGGGCAATGACTATGCGATGCGCATCTGGCTCAAAAGCGACGTGATGGCACAATACGGGCTCGTCCCGGCGGACATCATCGCAGTGCTTGGCGAACAGAATATCGAATCGCCTACCGGCATCCTCGGGGAGGACTCCGGCAACACCTTCCAATATACGCTGAAATACCGCGGAAGGTACGAGACCGGCGAAGAATTCGGCGACCTTGTGGTGCGCACGGGCGACAACGGGAGCATACTCCGTCTGAAGGACGTGGCCGACATCGAGCTCGGAGCCACTTCCTACAGCTACGCGGGAGGCGTATCCGGCCATCCGGGGACCACATTCATGGTGATGCAGACAGCCGGTTCCAATGCCAACGAAATCATCGGCGAGATCGAGGAAGTTGCGGCGGATATCCGCGCAGACCTTCCGGAAGGCCTTGTACTGGAGACAATGATGAGCGCAAAGTCATTCCTTGACGCCTCCGTCAAGAATGTGATCAAAACCCTGCTGGAAGCCATTCTGCTGGTGATTCTGGTTGTCTATGTGTTCCTCCAGAGCGTCCGGTCCACAGTCATTCCGCTCGTGGGCATTTTCGTGTCGCTGATAGGCACATTCGCATTTCTCTATGTGGCGGGATTTTCCATCAATCTCCTGACACTCTTTGCACTTGTGCTTGTCATAGGAACGGTGGTGGACGACTCCATAGTGGTGGTCGAGGCGGTGCAGGCGAAGTTTGACGAGGGATACAGATCGCCGTACAGGGCCACCGTGGACGCGATGGAAGGAATCACATCGGCAATCATCACCACCACCCTGGTGTTTATGGCAGTGTTTATCCCGGTCAGCTTCATGGGAGGCACCACCGGCACATTCTACACTCAGTTCGGCCTTACAATGGCGGCTGCCGTGGGCATATCCACGATCAATGCGCTCACCCTGAGTCCGGCCCTTTGCGCGCTGATCATGACCCCGCACATGACAGCCCCGGACGGCAGGAAACTCAGCTTCTCCTCAAGGTTCCACATTGCATTCAATGCTTCTTTCGGCAGGCTTGTGGAGAAATACAAAAAAGGCGTGAAGTTCCTGTTCGGGAAGAAATGGCTTGTAGGAGTTGCGATTGCCGCAGTGTGCATACTGCTTGCCGTGCTTGCGCGCACGACAAAGACAGGCCTCATTCCGGACGAGGACACCGGTACTGTCTTCGTGTCGGTTACAGCCGCCCCGGGCACCACCCTTTCCCAGACGAGGGCCGTGCTCAAGGAAGTAGAGGAGCGCCTCGAAAAGATACCGCAGATTGAGCTGTACGCCACTGTGGGAGGGTACAATATGATGGGAGGAGGCCAGAGCAGCAGCGGAGGCTCGTTCATCATCAGGCTCAAGGACTGGAGCGAAAGGAAGGGCAGGGAAAACGGCAAGGACGCCGTCATCGGGCAGATCTATGCCCTGACCTCCGACATCGGAAACGCACAGATTTTCGCATTCACCCCTCCTATGATCATGGGATACGGCATGACCAACGGTCTCGAACTCTATATCCAGGACAAAAAGGGCGGTGACATCGGGACTCTCTTCTCCCACACCAAGGACTTCGTGGCGGCGCTCAATGCCCGTCCGGAAATCCAGAGTGCAGTGACGACCTTCGACACTCGCTATCCGCAATACCTTGTGGAGGTGTATGCGGCAATGTGCAAGCGCGCCGGCGTGTCCCCTTCCGATGTGCTCAATGTGCTTTCATGCTATGTGGGAGGCAACTACGCATCGAATGTCAACCGTTTCTCCAAGATCTACAGGGTAATGGTGCAGGCAAAGCCCGAATACAGGCTCGATCCGGAGTCCCTTGACAATATGTTCGTGCGCTCGTCTTCCGGGAAAATGGCCCCGGTCGGGCAGTTCGTCACCCTCACGAAGACCTACGGCCCGGAGATTCTGAGCAGGTTCAATCTGTTCAGCACCATTTCCGTAAATGCTTCCGCGGCACAGGGCTACAGCTCCGGAGATGCCATCCGCGCCGTAAGGGAGGTGGCAAAGGAGACCCTTCCGTCGGGCTATGGCTACGAATTCGGCGGGACTTCGCGAGAGGAAGCCTCTTCAGGTACATCCGTAGTGCTGATCATCGCGATATGCCTTGTCTTTGTCTATCTGATCCTGTGTTCCCTCTACGAAAGCCTGTTCATCCCTATGGCGGTGATGCTCTCGGTGCCGTTCGGTCTTGCAGGAAGTTTCCTCTTCGCAAAGATATTCGGGGTGGAAAACAATATCTATATGCAGACAGGACTCATCATGCTGATAGGACTTCTCGCAAAGACGGCTATCCTTCTGACCGAGTACGCATCTGCAAGGCGCAGGCAGGGTATGGGCATCCAGGAGGCTGCACTCTCCGCCGCTGCGGTCCGTCTGCGCCCGATCCTGATGACGGCCCTGACAATGATCATAGGACTGTTCCCGCTCATGGTCGCAACCGGTGCAGGCGCCAACGGCAGCATTTCGCTGAGCGTCGGTGCGGTCGGCGGAATGCTTGTGGGAACGTTGTCGCTGCTGTTTGTAGTGCCTGTGATGTTCATCATTTTCCAGACCGTGGAGGAAAAGGTAATGCCCCGGAGGGAGAGAGAATAAATTGATTGACATGACAAAATATAACAACATATATCTTATTGTGCTTCTGCCGTTTACATTATTATTCGGCGGATGCGGGATCTACACGGACTACAGGCGGCCTGAGTCGCTGCCGATAGACAGTCTGTATCGTGACATGCCGGCTGCCCTGCAGGACAGTGCTTATCTTTCTGACCTGCCGTGGAGGGAGCTTCTCAGTGATTCTCTTATGGTAAAATTGGTAAATGTGGCAATGGAAAACAACTATGACCTCCATACGGCAAGGCTCAGGACCGAAGAGGCACAGGCGACATTGCAGGCAAGCCGGCTTTCTTTTTTCCCGTCCCTTTCGCTGAGAGTCAGCGGGAACCTGGACAAATCGGACGGAAGTGTGTTGAAATCTTATTCTCCGGGGCTGTCCACGGAGTGGGAAGCCGACGTCTTCGGCAGCCTCCGCAATGCAAAAAAATCGAGTCTGGCAGCATTGGAGGCAAGCCGCGCATATGAGCAGGCAGTTCAGACACAGTTGATTGCGACAGTTGCGCAGTCATACTGCCTGCTTCTTGCCCTTGACCGGAAACTTGCCATCACAAAGGAAACTGCGCTGCATTGGGGTGAGAGTGTCCATGCTTTGGAGGCACTCAAACGTGCGGGTGAAAGCAATGAGGCGGCCGTGGCGCAGTCGAAGGCAAGCTGGCTTGAAGCGGAGGCTTCCGCCGTTTCTCTGGAAAGACAGATTCATGAGCTTGAAAACAGCATTTCGACCCTTGCCGGTGTGGCTCCGCATGAGGTGGAGCGAGGCTGTCTGGAGGATCTGTCTTTCCCTGAGGAACTTTCCACCGGCGTCCCGGTGCAGCTGCTTTCCCGCAGGCCGGACGTGCGCCAAAAAGAGTGGGAGCTTGCGCAGGCGTTCTATGCCGCCAATAAGGCCCGTTCGGCATTTTATCCCAAGATAACCCTCAGCGGTTCAGCCGGTTGGACAAGTAGCGGAGGCAGCATCCCGGACCCGGAAGAATGGATCCTGGGTGCAGTGGGCTCGCTGTTCCAGCCTATATTCAACCGGGGAAGCAATGTCGCGGGGCTCAAGATTGCGAAGGCCCGGCAGGAGGAGGCTCTTGCTGCATTCTGCCAGCAGCTGCTTGATGCCGGGGCGGAGGTCAACAATGCCCTGAATCAGTGCGAATCGGCCCGCCGGAGACTTGACATTGACCGCTGCAAAGTGGACGCACTCGAGAGCGCAGTCCGCAGCACCGAGCTCCTGATGGAGCACGGCACCACCAATTATCTGGAGGTGCTGACGGCAAGGCAGACACTGCTGCAGGCACGTCTTGCCGAGGTGGATGACATCTATGACGGGGCGGAAGGGGTAATCAGCCTCTATCACGCCCTCGGCGGCGGAACATTCTGACATTCAACATCTTGACTGTATAATTTTATTATTCTTAACCTAAAAAAGAGCTGGGGCACTGCGGCTATCGCATCGGCCGCCTGCCTTTCAGTTTGTTTCGTACTCATTCCCTGGAGCGGCCCGGAAGTGATTCCCGGCCGCTCTGTTTTTGTTACTCAGGACATCTTCCTACATCCCGGCGATGTTCCTGAATATCCACCAGGCGAGCGTTGCAAGTCCTATCGCAATTATGAAAAATCTGTTTGTCAGGACTTTATGAAGTTGTGCGAGCCGGCCCGGGGCGATGGCGTCGGCAAAGTACAGGGCCATCAGGGGCAAAGCGAGAAGAATCAGGAAGGCATTGTAGCCAACCGCACCGGCAAAGTCAAGATTGAGCAGGCTGTGCAGTGATCTCTGGAGTCCGCATCCCGGGCACCTGTATCCCGTCAGGGAAAGGAAGATGCACCTGGGGAACCACGGCGACTGCTCCGGAGAGACTGACGCATAGACAGCCATGGCCGCCAATGCCAGGGCGACGGCCATGGCGGCTTGACCGCGGCCAAGGTGGAATCGCTGGCTTTTACCGGTCGTATAGTCCAATGACTCAGGCTTTAAGCTTCTGCCCGTTCCCGTCCGTATAGGTGTTGCAGAGGATCATGATGAAGTCCACAAGCGCCCAGATTCCGCATCCTCCGAGCGTCAGGAGCATGGCGACGCCGGTCGCGGTCCTGTTGGTGTAGAACCTGTGGATTCCGAGACATCCGAGGAAGAAGCAGAGAAGGAAGGTGATGAGCCAGCGCTCATTGAGGTTTTCGCCGATGACTGTGTTGCCGCCGGCAGGAGGCACATTGCCGGACTGGGCATTGTGAGGAAGGTTTGTGCCGCATTCAGGGCAGAAGGAAGCAGATTCATCGACCTGCTTTCCGCATCTTGGACAATAAGGCATAGTTTTAAGCAGTTGTGCTGAAATAATCGTCAAATAATAGCCGCAATGGTCAATCAATTCATTTTCTGAATGTTGTACCGACTGCAACATTCAATTCCAAAAGTACCACAATTAACGTTAAAAAACAAGAAAGGGCCGGAAAACTTCATCGGAAGTCTTCCGGCCATTATTATGCATGGGTGTCTGCTATTTTGAGAATGCCCCGATGAGTTCGGCATTGGTGTAGGCGTCTGCGCCGTAGCAGGTCTTGAGGTAAGCAAGGCCTGAGACATAGTCCTGCTCGGTGAAAGAGTCGGTAGCCTCTTTTGCGACAACCACATCATAGCCGAGGCAATAAGCATCGGCAGAGGTGTGCCTTACGCACATATGGGTGTGAAGACCGGTCATGATGACTGTGGTCACGCCGAGTTCTTTGAGAAGGATGTCGAGGTCGGTCTGGAAGAAGCCGCTGTAGCGCCTCTTCGGCACGACATAGTCCTTGTCGGAAAGTTTGAGCTCCGGGATCACTTCGGCACCCGGGGTACCGGCAATTGCATGGTCGCCCCAAAGTTTGAGTTCCCTGTCGATTCCCTTGATATGGGCATCGTTGCAGAAAATTACAGGCACACCGGCATTTCTTGCAGCATCAAGGAGCTGTGCGGTTGCCGGCACAATTGCTTTTCCACGGTCGCAGGTAAGCGCACCGGTTACAAAATCGTTGAGCATATCCACTACGAGGATAGCGCAGTTGGTCAATTTTTCCATATTTATGAAATTGTTTGGTTATATGGTCATAGTTTTGGGAATCTTCAATTGATTCCTTAAGGGATGCAAATATAACAAAAACAAAATTAGTAAGTAAACATTAAAAAATAACTTGGTACATTTTTCAGGCGGCCAAAGACAGTAA
>JBJEJU010000027.1:0-11886 GCA_051878275.1 Candidatus Cryptobacteroides sp.
GCTAAGAAATCACTCTTTCACGCAGAAACTCTTGGCAGTTTGCGGAATTGAGGTATACTTGAAAAACCTATTACCGGAGATGAACTCAAGGATTTGAGCTCTCATTTTTATGGTGATATGATAAAATGCGTTGTTGATATCACGCGTGAACGCATTGCAATGGATGCGGAATTCCAATCGGACCTTGAGAGTATGCTTATTCGGGAGGGCTCGTCTCAGGATGACTTATGGGGAATCAATCTTTATCCGGAAGTCGATGGCGAAGATTTCATCGAATTTGATTCTTTGATCAATATCAGACCCCGCATCGGAAACCGGTCCAGGGATGTTGAGGATGAGGACGTCAGAAAAAGGATTATTGAGATTGTCGGAAAATATGTTGTAAGGGTATGAATGCGGGTAATCTGGATGTCGAAAGATGGAAATCCCTCAGCCTGATGGAGCAGATGGCCAATATCGGAAGTGAGGTCGGCCGTACGGCCAAATGGAAGAGAAAAGCCAATTCTGCTATGGCCGAGAGTGCGTTCAGACGGGCTCTGGATCTCTTTGATCTGACTTTGGAATATGGACGTCTCGGATTGCCGCTGAGGAATTCAATGATCAGGGAGTTGTGCCGTGCCCGTGAGTATTTTTGTGGCGCATACGAAGAATCCGACCTGGAGGCATTGACATGGCTTGAAAAGTATTTCGGTGATTTCGCTATTGCCTTGAGGCGCAGAAAGGGCTGACCCTTGGAGTGGCATTGTAATAAATGCTGAACAGCCAAGATGATTAAAGCGGCTCGGCAAGTGCGTGGACTGGAGCGGGATTGACAGTTTCCGTCAAGGCGGGAAAATCCATTCAATCCAGGATTATTTGAAGATCCCTAAATGGTGGACGGCAGGCGGCCGGAATTACATTTTTGCAAAATCCGGAAATATGTCTATATTTGTTATTACCATATTAATAACAGCCGATTTTTCGCAGACGCCATCACCCTCATTCTCCTGACAGTATTATACAGCGAGACTCGGGCTTGCAGCTGCAAATCCTGGGCTGGCAACTGAAACAACTGATAATTACACAAATATGAACATCAAACATCTGATTCTGTGCGTTGTGGCCGCGGTGACGGCTGCATCGTGCTCAAAACAGGACCTGTCGGGCTTTGATGCCCCCGAGTCTGCCTACAGGGATGCGAAAGTGCTGGAGGCGGTGACAGGTGACCTTTCCCTGAGGCTTGACCAGAAGTACAGGACACAGGACATCACTCTTTCGGAGCTCGGCGTAAGTCTGTCCGACGACGCCGTCTTCTATGCTCCGTCAAAGGACTCCGACTGGTGCGGAAAAGGCTGGTACACTTCCGAATACGGCTTCTATATGACCGGCACAGGATATGCCTGCCAGAGGGCCGAAGCGAAATTCTTCGTCGAATATCACCCTGCAGGGACCGCAGGTTACAAAGAATCCACAGTGTCAATCGGACAGATCCCGGATGCATGCACCGCCGGCGAGACCTATACCCTCACATTCGGTTTCGCGACTCCTTCTGAGAAAAAGCCTGTCACCCTTACGGTTACGGTGCTCGAGAACCTCCCGTGGGCTGCATACAGGGAGCACCCTGACGGGCTTACCTACACAGTCTATCAGGAAGTCAATACCGACTACACCGCCCTCGAAATCCCGATCAACGAAACGGCGGTCAAGAATGCGCTCGGCCTTTCCTCGCTCACTCCTCTTCTCGATGCGATGCAGGGCGACACGGCCTACGACACGACAATGCGCGGGGTCAACTCCGACGGCTCATACGACACATATGCGAAATATACTGCAAACATGGCCGGCTACTGGTTCAACCAGGACGGGGACGTGTGCGAGTGGAAGGGCGAAAAATGGGGCGCCTATATCGAATGGGACCGCACCTCGCCGATGATCTTCCGTCTCGGCCAGGCCGTAGAGAACAATGTCGTGGGCTCGCGCTACGATATGAAGATAGCCCTCATCTGCGAAGGCAAGGAGGCAATCCTCACATTCAAACTGAAAATAGTCTCTGAAGTCACCGACGACCTCGGCCTGCTTCAGTAGTGGCAAACGCTAAAAACACTGAATATGAAACACAGCATCATAAACATCACGGCGTGGCTCGGCGCCGCATCCATACTGCTTGTATCCTGCTCGGAAAAGCTGCCGGATACAATCCAGGACATCCCTTATTCCTCAGCCCTGACAGGGACATTCAACGAGTGGCCTGCCTACAGCCCCACAATCCATTATGACTTGAAGGAAGACCCTGAATTCAAGGACATTGCAATGCCGACGAAGAACCTTCCATACGATGCCGCCTACCCTTCGAAGAAGGCCTACCGCGTGGTGGACAACGGCAAATACTGGTCATATTTCGAGGGACAGAATGCCAATTCCATCATCAAGGGCAATGAGGCTGCCATCGAGGCAATGCTTGAAAGGCTTGAGTTCGACTCGGCATATATGCGTGACGAGATGGGCTGGCCTCCTACCAAGGCCGTGAGAAACGGCTACCGTGACGCCGTCTTCCTTTTCGGCTCCAATCTTGCAACTGACAGTGCAAGCAACACCGAGCTCGGAGGCTGGCAGTCCGGAATCACAATCGGCGGAGTGTCCTATCCGATCGTACTTCTGTCCTACTATCCGACCTATTGCTTCGACCCTTCCTGCACATACTCCGACAAGTCATATCAGACCAACGCAGTGGTCCACGAGTATATCCACGCCATCTTTGCCTCGATGCCGGGCTGCCGCGATGCAGCGTGGTTCCACGAGGGCTCAAACTGCTGGCTGCAGGCTACCCTCGAATATGCCAAAAAGTATCCTGACGGCAATTACGAGGCCGATTCGTTCGGATGGCTCAGCACCGGAAGCGTGATTGCGCCGTTCATTCCGATCGAGTGCTATTCAGGATGGCTGCTCGACGGCTCCTTCGGAGGCCCGAAGGCCCAGGGTGTCAACAACAATTTCCGCCAGACAATCGGCGGCGTCCAGTACAGCGAGGTCTTCCCGACATTCCTCGGCGAAATCATCGGAAAGGGTTCGGTCCCGTGGGTATGGAACAATTGTACGGGATATGTGCTTGAGGGTATCGCCAAGGAAATCGGCCAGGAGCAGATGGAGAGGATGATCCAGGAGTACCGTGCCCGTCTTGCCCTCTGCGACATGGGACGCTATTCAAAGGCTACCCTCAACCTTACAAAGAATGCGATGGGAGCAGTCTATGGCTCGGATGTGGAAGGCAAATACGTCGCTCCGTGGAAGGCTACTCCGTATGCAAGTATGTCCGTGGTGACCGATGAGGCTGAGTCAAAGGCTCTTGCAGATGCCACCAAAGCCGTCGGGGATGAGCTGGAGGAGGCTGTGGGCGAGTTCAATGACGTCGATTGGCTAAAGCCCGAGGAGCTTACCCTCCCGGGATGGACCGGCGCCAACATCATTCCTCTGAAGGTGGACGGGGACAAGCTCCTGGTGGCCTTCCAGCCATATGGACAGAATGCCACGGGGTCAAACATGTCCTGCCAGCTCTGCTACCGTACCGCCGAAGGCAAGACTGTGTACGGCAATCCGTTCAAGAGCGGAAGCTATCTGCTCGACCTGTCGGAAGACCGTCCTGCAAACGATGTGGTGTTAGCCGTCGTCTGCAACCTCGACTATACTTTCACGGGCAATGCCAACATCCGCAAGAACAAGTATGACTACCGTATGAAGGTAAGCGCCAATGCCCACCTTGCCAATATCCACTCAAGCTGGTTTGACTGGCAGGCAAGCATCGACTGATTTTTATAGACAATTCCGGATAACCGTGAAGGAGGCTGGCTGAAAAGGTACTTTTTGGCCGGCCTCCTGTCTTTTTGTCCGATTATTTGCTATATTTGTATTTTGTCGGTATAGTGTTTTACGGCAACTATGGATAATAAAATGCTGAAATATTGTCTGGTGACGTTGGCAGTCCTGGTGCTGCTGACGGCTGCCGGTGTCTTTTTCCTTTATTCCGGCGGACAAAAGTCCGGCAGGCCCGTCCAGGACCCTGCCGATTCGGAGGCTGCCGCCAGAGATGCCGCCCAGGCATATCCGCTTCTTGCAGCAGTCCCTTCCGATGCCGCCATGATTATGACATTCGGCTCCCTGCGGTCAGCAAGGGAAGTGCTCACCGATTCGACAAAGGTGTTCAGCGCCCTTTCCGGCGGGATTGACAGGATGCTCGCAAAGGCCGGGAAAAATTCCTGCGACGGTGGAAGTGCAGTCGTATCAATGCATTATAGTGGCAGCATCGTACCTCTTGTGGTGGTCCGTACCGACGGGAAGACAAAGTCTGCAGGGGGTGACGGCAGCGCAGCGGCAATTGACACGACTGCCGGGATGAAGGCGCTTCTTGCCGCCGCATCCTCCATGAAGATGAGCGCAGACCTGGTGGATTGCTCCCTTACGGACAACCCTTCTTTGCGCAAAGGTGTGCTGATGCTCATAAGTCCTTCTGCATCACTTGTTTCTTCTTCGCGCAGGCATATCGAGAACAATTCATCGGTGCTCGACAAGGCCTATTTCCCGGAGACTGCGGCCCAGCTTGGAGGAAAGGAGGCCCTGATTGTCTCGCACGATTATGCTTCGAAACTGCTCGGAAGCCTTTCCCGCCGCCCATATACATCCCACGCCACCTTCCTTGCCAAAACTGCAAGATGGACAGGACTTTCTGTCAAGAGCATATCGGACGACAGCGTGGTCCTCGAGGGAAAGGCAGTGTGCCCTCCGCAGGAGACGCAGCTTTTCCTCAATCTGTATTCTTCTGCCCAGCCAGGGGAGATCCGCTTTCCGGAGATAGCCCCGTCCGATGCGTATTTCGCAGTGTCCCAGGGCACTTCGCGCATAAGCTCCTTCTTTCAGGCGCGCAGGGACTGGCTGGATGCCAACGGCAGGCTCGAAAAGTACAACGGCCTGCTTGCCTCCCTGAAAAGGAATGTGCCGGACAGCACTCTTCGCATTGATCCTGAGACTTGGGCCCAAAGGCTTGACATCAAGGAAATTGCACTCGTGGAGATCCCTTCGGACAAAGGCCGGCAGAGACTCGTGTTCGTACGTCCGGGCAGGGAGGACGACAAAATCATTGACAGGAGTTCTTCCCGCAGCCCTCACGCCAACAGGTTCAGGGGCTTCGCCAATGCCATTGCCGGAAACATCTGTCCGGCGGATGACTCCGTGGCGGTTTACCGTTCGGGATGGATAGTCTCAGGTTCTGCTGATGCTGTTGCCTCGATAAAGGATGGAAAATCACTTTCTTCCTCCGGTATCCTGCCGGTGCAGAAGGATGCGTCGGCCTCTGTGTTCTTCTCCGTAGGGGCGGACCGCCAGACAATCGGCAAACTGTTTTCTTCTTCCATGGCGGATGCCGTGACAAAAACCCTTGCCGGTGCCTCCGGAGAATATTTCTCCCTGTCTGTAAGGGGGACCGACCTGACTGTCACGGTCGAGAGGAAGCATTTTTCCGAAACGGCAGTGCCGGTAGCCGCAAAGGATTCACTTTCAATCCCTTCAGGGCCTTTCAAAGTCAAGAATTCAGCTACCGGAAAGACCAATCTTTTCAGCCAGTCGAAAAACGGCAGCCTTGTGCTTTCGGAGGAAGGCGGCAAGGGTATCTGGGCAGTTCCGTTTGACGGAAAGCTCTGCGGAAGGGTCTGCAACATAGACTATTACGCCAACGGAAAGATACAGTTTCTCTTTGCCGGCGGCGACAAGCTCTACCTTATCGACAGGCTCGGACGCTTCGTGAAGCCTTTCCCCGTATCTGTCGGCAAGCAGATTGTCCTCGGACCTGACGCCTATGACTTTACGGGGGCCCACGGCTATTCGGCCATGGTCCTTCACGCGGACAATACTCTCGGACTGTACAATCTCCACGGCCAGAAGGCCTCCGGATGGCAGGGGATTGCCCCTTCTGACGCGATTGTGGATCTGCCGCAGCTGCTCACAGTCAAGGGCAAAAAGTATTGGGTAGTCCGTACCTGCGCGCGCACGGACATATATCCGTTCTCCGGGGGAGAGCCCCTTACCGCCAAACTTACCGGCGGCAGGGCAATCAGTCCCGCTGGAAATGTAACTGTTGTAAAAGATGAAGTGTCAGCCATTTGTACTGATGGAAAGACACGTACTATAAAACTCTAAAACTACAATTCAAAATGGAATTCACATCGTTCAATAAACGGCTCGAGGACAGTTTCAGGAAAAACTGGGACCTTGCGGCGCTTTCAAATTACCAGGGTGCCACCCTGTTCTACAGGGACGTGGCGTGCAGGATTGCCAAGCTCCATATTGCTTTCGAACAGTGCGGTCTCCAGAAGGGTGACAAGGTCGCAATCTGTTCCCGCAATCAGGCCAACTGGGGAGTGAGTTTCCTGGCAGCTTTGACCTATGGAGCTGTTCCGGTGCCGATTCTCCACGAGTTCAAGGCGGGCAATATCCATTATCTTGTCAACCATTCCGAGGCAAAGGTGCTCTTTGTGGACGACACCATCTGGGAGGGGCTCAATGCCGACGAGATGCCGGGCCTTTCCGTAATAGTGCAGATCAACAATTTCAAATTCCTCTATGCCAAGACCGAGGAGTTTTTCCAGATAAGGGAACATCTCAACGAAAGTTTCGGAAAGAAGTATCCCAACAATTTCGAGCCGGAGGATGTCAAGTACTATGAAGACTCGCCGGAAGAGCTTGCAATGATCAATTACACCTCGGGTACTTCCGGGTTCTCGAAGGGCGTCATGATCCCATACCGTGCCCTTTCATCAAACGTGCAGTTTGCCGCCATCGCCGAGCCGCAGATGCATCAGGGTTCTGAAATCGTGGCCATGCTGCCTTCTGCGCATATGTACGGCATGACGTTCGAGTTCCTCTTCGAGATGACAATCGGTGCGCACGTCCATTTCCTGTCGCGCCTCCCGAGTCCGAAGGTGATTCTCAACGCGCTTGCCGACATCCATCCGTGCGTCATCGTCGCCGTGCCTCTCATCATAGAGAAAATATACAAGTCCAAGCTCAAGCCGCTCATCGACAAAAACAAGATCTTCTTCAAGGTGCCGGGCCTCAACAAGATGGTACAGAAGAAATTCCTTACCGAGCTCGTCAATACTTTCGGAGGCAACTTTGAGGAAATCATCCTCGGCGGGGCCGCATTCAACCCGGAAGTGGAGGAGTTCTTCCACAGCATCGGCTTCCCATATACCGTGGGCTACGGAATGACCGAATGTGCCCCGATCATCGCCTACTCCCACTGGGACACCGTCAAGCCGGGCTCCTGCGGCAAGGCTGTGGTCAATATGGAGATCCGCATCGATTCGGATGATCCGGTCAATGTGCCGGGAGAGGTCCAGGTCAGGGGAGCCAACGTTTTCCTCGGCTACTACAAAAACGAGGAGGCGACCGCCAATTCATTCACCGATGACGGCTGGTTCCGTACGGGGGATATGGGCGTAATCGACAGGGACGGTTATCTTTTCCTGCGCGGACGCTCAAAGTGTATGATTCTCGGCCCTTCAGGTCAGAACATCTATCCGGAGGAGCTCGAAGCTGTCATCAACAACCTTACCTATGTGGTTGATTCCCTTGTGATTGAGGATGAAGGAGGACTTACAGCCCTTATCTATCCGGACTATCATCTCGGCGAGCTCGACGGACTCGACAGCCACGGCCTTGAGGAGCGCATCAGGGCGGCACTCCCGGATGTCAATAAATTGATACCTAATTACGCAAAAATCAAAAAGATAGAGTTTATGCCGGAGGATTTCGAGAGGACCCCGAAGCGCAGCATCAAACGCTATCTTTACCAGAGAAACTGATATGCAGAAATTCGACAAGAGTTATCTCCGGATGGCTTCTGTCTGGGCGCGCAATTCCTATTGCAAGAGGCGCCAGGTCGGAGCCCTTCTGGTCAAGGACAGGATGATCATATCGGACGGGTACAACGGTACACCGTCCGGTTTTGAAAACGTCTGTGAAGACGAGACTGGTGCCACCAAGCCGTATGTTCTTCATGCTGAGGCCAATGCCATATCGAAAATAGCAAAGTCCGGCAACAGCAGCGACGGGGCAACCCTTTATGTGACGGCTTCGCCGTGCCTGGAATGCTCCAAGCTCATCATCCAGGCGGGCATCAGGCGTGTCGTCTACAGGGACGAATACCGGCTCACGGATGGGCTTGACCTGCTCCGCCGTGCCGGAATTGAAGTTGAAAGGATAGATGATTTTGAAGATGAACAATAATTCCCACAATAAGACTCTTGTGCTGGCTTCGCTGCTCGGCCTGATCATAGGCGTGCTCCTGAGCCTCATTTCCATGAAGGTATCCTACAACAACAGGATCAAGGCCTCGGCCCAGTCATGGAGCAAGCTGAACCTGCTGCTCGGTGCCGTCCAGGACAACTATGTCGATTCGGTGGATGTCAGCCTCCTGACCGATGCCGCATTGTCGGCTGCCCTTGCAAAGCTCGACCCCCATTCGGTGTATCTCCCGCCGGCAGACCTCAAGGAGTCCGTCACTGCCCTTGAAGGCAATTTCGACGGCATAGGCATACAGTTCAATGTGCCCAACGACACGGCCATCGTGCTCGAGGTCATTGCCGGAGGCCCTTCCGAGAAGGCTGGACTCCAGGTCGGCGACCGCATATTGAAAGTAGGGGAGCAGGACATTGCAGGCGTGAAGTTCCCCCAGGACAGCATGGTCCGGAGGATGAAGGGACCTGCAGGCACCAGGGTCGGCATTGTGGTGCAGAGGGGAGAGGAGAAAATCCCGTTTGAAATCACAAGGGGCAAGATTCCTGTCCACAGCGTGGATGCCGCATTCATGATTGACGACATCACGGGCTATCTGCGTCTTTCAAAGTTTTCCAGGACCACTTATTCCGAGGTCGTGAAGGCTGTTGCTGAGCTGTACGACAAGGGAATGGACCATCTGGTTTTCGACCTCAGGGACAATACCGGAGGCTATCTGGACCAGGCTCTCAGCCTTTCGGACATGTTTCTCGAGCAGGGGGACGAAATCGTGTCACTCAGGGGACGCAACCGCAAGAGCGAGGTCTATAAGGCTGACGGCAAGGGGCTTTATCAGAGGCTCGACCTTTCCGTGCTCATCAACGAGTCGTCCGCCTCTTCGAGCGAAATCTTTGCCGGTGCCATCCAGGACAACGACCGCGGTGTCATCGTAGGCCGCCGCTCCTTCGGCAAGGGACTGGTGCAGGAGCCGTTCAACCTTACCGACGGGTCGGGAATCAGGCTCACGGTGGCCCGTTACTACACCCCGTCCGGAAGATGTATCCAGAAGCCGTATTCGGATGATTACGGATATGACATCTACCGCCGCTATGCCGACGGGGAGATGTTTGACCGTGACAGCATCAAGATTGACAGCACCAATGCTTTCAAGACAAGGGCCGGACGCACCGTATATGGCGGCGGAGGCATCATCCCTGACGTCTTTGTACCGCTGGACACAACCAAGGCCACGAAGTTTTACATAGCCTGCAACAAGAAGGCAGTCCAGATGAGGTATGCCTCATCCGTGTTTGACAGGTACCGCTCGAGCCTTACGGAAATCGATGATTTTGGCGAGCTTGACAAGTTCCTGGATTCCATTGACATACCGTCGGGATTCCGCAGTTTTGCCCGCGTGACTGAAGGGCTTGTGGCCGGAGAGGGTGAGTGGAAAGAGACCGAGCCGTACATCCTTCCGCAGCTCCGTGCGCTGATAGGACGCTACTCCAAACTCGGGGAGAACGCCTTCTACAAGCTCTATCTGCCTGTGGATGATGTAGTCCAGTACGCACTCAAATCGCCGTCAAAGGTAAAAGACCTGCAGCAGTTCAACTGATCTTTAACGGTTTTTTAATGCCATCATCTGCCGCTCCGGCGCAGGTCCCGGTGGAAATGGTATAAAAATGCATATCTTTGCAAAGTAATTATTAGTTGGTAGTGTTATGAACATTGCATTGGTAGCACATGATGGAAGGAAGCAGGAGCTTCTGGGTTGGGTAAAGTACAACCAGGCCATCCTTTCGAAACACAAATTGTATGCGACAGGTACCACCGGGAGGCTTATTGAAGAGCTCACGATTGACAATCCCGAGGTGGAAGGTACCTTGACCTGCCCTTTCAGGGGCAAGGTGACGAGACTCCTTTCCGGTCCGCTTGGCGGCGACCAGCAGATTGGCGCGATGATAGCGGAGGGCAGGATCCAGATGCTTATCTTCTTCTGTGACAACCTTATAGTCCAGGGCCATCAGAATGATGTCTCCGCCCTGACCAGGCTTGCCGCCCTCTACAACATCGCTTTTGCGACCAACAGGACGACGGCTGATATGCTCCTGACGTCCAGCCTCCTCGACAATCCGGACTACAAAATCCAGCTTCCGGACTGCATCGCAAATTACGCCAACAGGGAGCTCAAATAGCCTGCTCAATCCCGAGAGCCAATGAACCTGTATGATTCAATGCTGGCCCGCAGCGACCGCTCACAGGTCGCCGGGCTTTCGCGTTTTTTCAAATGTGGGCCGGGGCAGTATGGGGAAGGGGACAAGTTCCTGGGTATCAAGGTGCCCGTGACACGTCAGGTGGTCAGGGCCTGCTGGCGCGAAACTGACTTTGCGGAGCTTGAAAAGTGCATTTCGAGCGGATACCACGAGGTCAGGCTTGCTGCCCTTCTGGCTTTGGTCGAAATATTCCGGCATTCGCGACGTGACCTGCTCAGGAGAAGGGAATGCATCGACTTCTATCTTGGGCATCTTCAATATGTCAACAACTGGGACCTTGTGGATTTGAGCTGTTATCCTCTTCTGGGAGAATGGCTTATGGATAAGGACCGGACGCTGCTTCATGATCTTGCCCGCGACGGAAAGACCATATGGGAACGCCGTATCGGGATAGTCAGCACGATGACTTTCGTCCGCGCCGGGCAGCTCGACGACACATATTCAATTGCAGGGATATTTCTGGAGCCGTCAGTAACTCCTCTTCACGACCTGCTCCAGAAAGCCGTGGGATGGCTTCTTCGCGAAGCGGGCAAGCGGGACCCCCTGCGCCTCGAGGCCTGGCTGGAGCATAATGCATCCCAGATGCCGAGGGTCATGCTCCGTTATGCCATAGAAAAATTCCCCCAGGATAAGCGTGCCCGCTTTCTGGGAAGGTGACCTTATACTCTCGATTATCCGTAATAATCAGTATATTTGCCATATTATGACTTCTATCCCATGAATGAATTGACGATAACCGACATACAAACCATCGTCCATCGCGACGAAAGCCGCATTCTGGAAGTCAAGAAGACCACCGGCGAGATTGTTGCTGGTATGCAGTCCGGTTGCGCCTTCCTCAACACGGAGGGTGGCTGGCTCTTCTCCGGCATCCATCCCACGACACTGAAGATACTTGGTCAGGATGTGGCCGACCAGACACGCCAGGATATCGCCAAGGAAATGCGCAAGTTCATACCTGCAATCGATCTTGCCGCTCAGTATGTCAATGTTCCCGGTCGTCCAAATCAGAAGGTTATAGCCATCTGGTTCCCGGCACCACAGCAGAAGAGTTCCGAAAACGTCCTCATTCAGAACCCATCAATGATGTTATATCAAGCGTCTTCTTCAAGAGTGGACTGATGGAAGCTTGGGGACGCGACATACCGAACATCTTCAATGAATGCAAAGCTGCAGGCCTTCCTGCCCCCGAATTTGAGTGTATCCCCAACTTTGTCTGCCTGACCATTCGATTCAAAAATCCGTTGACGCCCTATCTCACCACTGGAGATAATATAGTTAGGATAAATAATAAGTTAAATGATAGGTTAAATGATGAGTTGTACGAACCCCTGCAGGGGAGCGTCAGCTAGAGCTGCCGATATTTTGATGC
>JBJEJU010000028.1:0-43884 GCA_051878275.1 Candidatus Cryptobacteroides sp.
GGAATTACCTTGTCAAACCTCTCAATTGAACCAAGTTATTTTTTAAGCATTACTTGCCGTTTTCAAAACATCTTTTTTTGGGGAGCAATATTCAGAGCGCAATGCCGGTTTTTTGCAGTACACAGATGTATCTTCGCACCGTCAGTTTGAATGGGAAAAGTGCCCTGGAGTGCCCTGTGACGGGGGGGGGTAAAATGGACTAAAAAAGAATTGTTTTTTATGAACATAAATTCTATTTTTACACGCATTACACTTGATAATACCGTTCAACGACAACATTTTTACGGGCAATTCATTATTGACAAACCACAATCTGATGAATAGAAACAAGAGCAAGGAAATACCGGAATTACCCCATTTGATAACTAAAGTTGAGGAGCATTTCGGTAAACGCATATCTTCAACAAGTGACTTTGAAAGCCTTTCAATAGCGATAGAAAGAACAACAGGAGAAAGAATTTCCGTTTCCACCCTGAAGCGGATTTGGGGGTATGTTTCTTCCAATCCCACTCCGCGCGTATATACTATGGATATATTGTGTGCATACATAGGATGTAGGGACTTCGGGACATTCTGCAACAATTCCGCATCGGGCTCGTGCGCGGACGAATTCTTTTTCACTTCGGAGACATCCTGCTTCGCCAACGACCTCAGTGAAGGTGATACCGTCACCCTCGGATGGGGAGAAAACAGCGTGGTCATACTGCGCTACCGCGGCAAATGCGTTTTTGAAGTCATTTCACAGCAGAATACCCTGCTTCTTCCCGGCGACCTTCTTGAATCCACATACTTTGCAAAAGGGAGGCCCTGGCACGTGTGCCGGATACTCCGCAACGGCACATACACCCCCTCATACGTGGCCGGGAAAAAGAACGGCCTCACCATGGTGAAAATAGAAAAAGGCTGATACTGCAGGCAAAGAAATATTGTACAAAGAAAAGCGGGTGCGTCCATAGAGGGCGCACCCGCAAATCATTTATATATATTCCGCAAGAGCCTGCCTGACTACATCATTCCGCCTGCAGGCATTGCAGGGGCAGCAGGCTGCGGCTCAGGGATGTCAACAATGCCACATTCCGTGGTGAGGAACATTCCGGCTACCGAAGCTGCGTTCTCAAGGGCAACACGGGCAACCTTTGTAGGATCGATGACACCGGCCTCAAACATGTTGACATATTCGTCGGTGCGGGCATTGTAGCCGAAATCGTCCTTGCCTTCGCGGATTTTGTTGATGATTACGCTTGCCTCGACACCGGCATTTGCAGCAATCTGGCGGAGAGGCTCCTCGATTGCACGGGCAACGATACGGATACCTGTGGTCTCGTCCTCATTCTCACCCTTGAGGTCACGGATGGCATCTGCAGCACGGATGAACGCAACTCCGCCACCAGGAAGATAACCTTCCTCCACTGCAGCCCTTGTCGCATTGAGGGCATCCTCCACCCTGTCCTTCTTCTCCTTCATCTCAACCTCGGTGGTTGCACCCACATAGAGGACAGCAACTCCGCCGGCGAGCTTGCCGAGACGCTCCTGAAGTTTTTCCCTATCATAGTCGGAAGTAGTTGTTGCAATCTGGGAGCGGATAAGCTCGGTACGGGCTGCGATGGCATCCTTTGAGCCGGCACCGCCCACGATGACGGTATTTTCCTTGGAAACAGTCACCTTCTCCGCACGTCCGAGCATGTCAAGTGTGGCATTCTCAAGGGTATATCCCCTCTCTTCGGAGATGACGGTACCGCCTGTGAGCACTGCGATGTCCTCGAGCATTTCCTTGCGGCGGTCGCCATAGCCCGGAGCCTTCACGGCAGCTACCTTGATGGTACCGCGGAGACGGTTCACTACCAATGTGGTAAGAGCTTCTCCGTCAACATCTTCTGCGATGATGAGAAGTGATTTGCCTTCACGTGCGATAGGTTCGAGCACAGGAAGAAGGTCCTTCATTGAGGAAATCTTCTTGTCGGTGATGAGAATGAAGGCATTGTCAAAGATGGCCTCCATCTTCTCGGAATCAGTCATGAAATATGGAGAGATGTAGCCCCTGTCGAACTGCATGCCCTCTACGACCTTCACCTCAGTCTCGGTACCCTTGGCCTCCTCCACGGTGATTACGCCGTCAGTCTTTACCTTAGACATTGCATCAGCGATGAGTTTTCCGATGTAGGCATCGTTGTTGGCCGATACCGTACCGACCTGCTCGATCTTGGAATAGTCGTCTCCGACCTTCTGGCTGTGGGCCTTGAGCTCTGCCACAACGGCTGCAACTGCCTTGTCGATACCCTTCTTGAGGTCCATAGGATTGGCTCCTGCAGTGACGTTCTTAAGACCCACGTTGATGATGGCCTGTGCGAGTACGGTTGCCGTGGTGGTACCGTCACCTGCGAGCTCATTGGTCTTGGAAGCGACTTCTTTCACCATCTGGGCACCCATATTGGAGAAACGGTCCTCAAGCTCGATTTCCTTTGCAACGGTCACACCGTCCTTGGTAACCTGAGGTGCGCCGAACTTCTTGTCAATGACCACATTGCGTCCCTTAGGACCGAGAGTCACCTTGACTGCGTCTGCGAGAGCGTCCACACCCTCTTTCATCTTTGTGCGGACATCTGTATTGAATTTGATTTCTTTTGCCATGATAATAAATGTTTAAAGGATTGCCAAAATATCTGACTGACGTACAATGAGGAGCTTTTTGTCACCTACGGTAACCTCGGTTCCGGAATATTTTCCATAGAGAACCTCATCTCCTACCTTTACTTCCATCGGTTCGTCCTTTTTGCCGGGACCGGCAGCTACGACGATACCCTGCTGTGGTTTTTCCTTTGCCGTGTCAGGAATGTACAATCCCGATGCGGTCTTTGTCTCGGCCTCCTTAGGCTCGATGACAACTCTGTCTGCAAGTGGTTTGATCATGTTTTATTGTTTTTAGTTTTGTTGTCTTACCTGCCGCGCCATCAGCGTGACATCCCCAAGAATATCAACTGATGTGCCACCGGCCAAAAACTGACAGATTGTCAGTCCGGAGGCAGCACGGCACAATGAAGACAAATTGAAGACAAGCAGATTTGGCTTTGTGGAGAAATAACGGTAATTTTGAGAACAATTGGAATAGAGACTATGACAAAAGTATTTGGACACTTGGCAGGCTTTGCCGCCTTGTTTTCGGCAATTGCAATATTATCAGGATGTTCCCGCACCATCATAGAGCCTTCGGCCGCATTTACGAGCATAGTGAGTGCCTATAGCGGAGGCACCCTGGAGGAAGGAAGCACGGTCCGCATAGTGTTTGCTGCCGAGCGCCAGGGAGAAATCCGCACCGACGGGGTTTTCCGGTTCAATCCGCCGCTCAAGGGACAGGCAGTCCAGACAGCCCCTGACGAAATCGCGTTCATCCCGGAGAAAGGCTCGATGAAGCCAGGGAAAATATACACCTGCAAGGTCAACCTTGCCAGGGCAATCGGTGTCAAAGACCCGATGCTCAAGAAGTTCGTGTTCGGATTCATTGCCGCACCGCGCAGGGCTTCGCTCATCGGCGGGGACGTCCTAATCAAGAATGACTCTCTCCCTGCAGCCATAACGGGAAAGGTGATCCTCAGCTGCAGCGCTACCGAAGAGGAAGTGGGCAGGATGATAAGGGTCAGTGAAAAACACGACTCCCTCAAGGTGGAAAAAACGGAGGGCAATACCTTCAACTATTATATAGAGGGCATCACAAGGGCAGAAAAGGACAAAAAGGTCGATGTAAGCCTCAAGGGGGACGGTTTCATCTGCGGGGAAAAAGTGCAGGTGACGGTACCGGGGACTTCCGGGGTATTCAGGATACTGTCTGTCAGGGACAACAGGGGGAAGGATGCCTGCGTGGCAATCACCTTTTCGCAGACGCTGGGAGAGATTCCCGCAGGAGGATTCGACCTGCAGGGCGCCGGTCAGTATTATGTGGAAGCTGAGGGAAATACAGTGAGACTTTACCACCGCGACACAGCCTCCGGTGACATTACACTTACCGTAAATGATTTTGTAAGAAGCAGTTCGGGGGAAAAGCTGCCGTCAATATGGACATCAACGCTGAAAAGGGACATAAGCATCCCGTCAGTTGAGCTGAATCCCGACGGCAACATCGTCCCGGACGTAAGCCGCGCCCAGCTTGATTTCATCGCCACGGGGCTGAGGTCGGTGGACATAAGCGTGGTGAAGATACAGGAAAGGAACATCCTGTCCTTCCTTCAGGATAATGAGCTCGGTTCGGACAGGTATCTGCGAAGGTCGGGAAGGCTGGTCTGCAAGCACCGCCTCGACCTGGACACGGACCCATCCACGGACCTTTCGAAGCCAAACGTGTTCACGGCGGACCTTTCCGGCATAATGAAGCAGGAACCGGGGGCCATCTACCGCGTAAGAATCTCATTCAAAAAGGAATATGCTCTTTGCAACGGGGCATCGCAGACAATGCACCGGCTTGAGGACAACACCATTACGGATCAGGAGAAGGCTGTTTGGGACATCCGGGAGCCTTACTATTATGACAACAGTTATGACTGGTCCGCATACAGGTGGGAGGAAAGGAACGACCCGGCCAAAGAAAGTTTCTATATGGATTCCGGCCGCTTCCCTTCAGTGAATATGATTGCCTCCGACATAGCCCTGATTGCAAAATATGCCGGCGGGGACAGGATGTGGGCGGCAGCATGCAGCATCACCGGGGCAAAACCTGCGGACAAGACCATCCTGACTGTATATGACTATCAGCTCCGTGTCATCGGAAAAGGGCATACGGGTACCGACGGACTTGCGGAAATCCAGCTGGAAGGCAAGCCCTTCGTCATTGTGGCGGAAAAGGACAATTCCACCGGCTACCTTAAGCTCACCGGGGACAACGCCAACAACCTCAGCCGTTTCGATGTAGGCGGAGTCAACATGAAAGACGGGATGAAGGCATTCATATACGGCGAGCGCGGCGTATGGAGGCCGGGTGACACGATGCACCTTACGATGATCCTGTACGACAAGGGCATCAGGATTCCGGACAGCCACCCTGCAGTAATGGAACTTTATACCCCCCAGGGACAGTTCTACAGCAAGACTCTATGCCCATGCGCAGCCGACGGGTTCTACCGCTTCGACATTCCGACCGGAGAGGGCGACCCGACCGGTTTCTGGAACGCCTGGTTCAAGATAGGGGGCACATCCTTCCACAAGACTTTGAGGGTGGAGAGCATAAAGCCCAACAGACTGAAAGTCAATATTGACATGGGCACAAAGATGCTTCTTTCGGGGAAACGGGCCAAGGTAAGCATATCTTCATCCTGGCTGACCGGCATCCCGGCATCGGAGCTGCGGACAAAGGCGGAAATGACCCTTTCTCCGGGAAGAGGCACTTTCAAAGGTTTTGAAGGATATGTATTCCACAATCCGCTCTCGTCATTTTCCGGCAGCAGGACGGAGCTTTTCGACCTGAGGCTTGACAGCGGAGGCCGTGCGTCGGCAGAAGTGGAAATGCCTGCGGCACAGGATGCTCCGGGCATGATGACGGCAGACATCGTATGCTCCGTGCTGGAAAACGGAGGAGACTCCAGCTACGGCACGCTCCAGATGCCATTCTCCCCATTCCCTGCATATGTGGGCATCAAGGCGCCGGGAGACAGTCTCGAGACAGGCACCGACAATTCATTCAGGGTTGCCGTGGTTGACAGGGAGGGAAAGAGAGTCAGGGGGCACAGGCTCTCATACAGCATCTACAAGCTCGAATGGAGCTGGTGGTGGGAGAACAGCGATTCCATGATTTCGTCCTATGTAAACAGCTCATCTTCAAAGGTTGTCGCTTCCGGCGAACTGGTTTCCGGCAATGGCGATGTCTCCATAAACCTGCATGCGGACCATCCGGACTGGGGCAGGTATCTTGTATATGTCAGGGACAATGACGGAGGGCATGCAAGCGGAAAGGTTGTGACCCTGGACTGGCCTTCATCCATGGGAAGGGCCGGAAAGGAGGACCCTACCGCATTGAAAATGATAACGTTCTCCACCGACAGGGAAAGCTACGAGGCCGGTGAGACCGTGACGGCATACATTCCGGCAGCCGACGGAAAGGCGCTGGTCTCCATTGAGAGCTCCTCCGCCGTGATCAGGAGCCAGTGGGTGGATGTCTCAAGGAAGTCCGAGACCCCGTTCAAATTCAAGGTCACTCCGGATATGGCGCCTAATTTCTACATCCATATCTCATTGATACAGAAGTATGGAGCCGACAACGACCTCCCTATCAGGAGATACGGGGTGAAGAGGATTGATGTCACCGACAGGAATTCACGGCTCGATCCGGTGATAACCATGGCATCATCAGTAGAGCCGCAGCAGCCTTTCGACATCGCCGTGAGCGAGAAGACCGGCAAGGCAATGACATATACACTGGCAATCGTGGACGAAGGCCTGCTTGACCTGACAACTTTCAGGACTCCCGACCCGTGGTCATCAATGTATGAGCGCGAGGCTCTCGGGGTGGACACCTGGGACTGGTATGACAGGATTTCCGGAGGATGCAGGGGTGCCCTTCTTCCTGTCCTCGGCATCGGAGGCGACGAGACTTTGATTGCCAACTACAAGAAAGACAACCGTTTCAACCCTGTTGTGGAATTCCTCGGGCCGTTCACAATCCAGAAGGGCAAGAGAGGCACGCACAGGATAACACTGCCTATGTATGTCGGAAGCGTCAGGGTGATGGTGGTTGCCGGACACGAAAGCGCATTCGGCAGCGCGGAAAAGACAGTCACGGTGAAATCGCCGCTTATGGTGCTTCCTTCCCTGCCGGCATCGCTCGGCACAGGAGAGAAGGTAGTGCTGCCGGTGAGCGTATTCGCAACCGGAGAGGGCATCAGGGATGTGTCTGTAAGCATTTCCGCAGAGGGCCCCGTCAAGATCGACGGAGGTTCTTCACGCACACTCACATTTGACAAGGAAGGTGACAAAATGGCATATTTCAGCCTGCATGCGGAGGGAGAAGGCACTGCAAGAATCACAGTAAGCGCCCTGGGCAACGGCCACAAGGCTTCAGATGCCGTTGCCATTGCCGTCCGGAACCCGTATCCGGAGGCTTCACGACTTGAACGCACAGTCATCAGGGCGGGAGACTCTGCCGTTCTGGAATGGGGACAGGATGAAAGTGCCTCGCTCGCCCTGGCAGGTTTTCCGGCAATGGATTTTGACGCTTGCCTGAGGTATTTCAGCACTTATCCGTATTCCTGCACGGAGCAAATCTGCTCAAAGGGCCTTGGCCTTGCTTACGGAATGGAGCTGTTCTCCCCCGACAATGCCTTAAAAGCCCGCGAGATGATACCGGCCACGCTGTCGGAACTGTATTCAAGGCAGAATGCCGACGGCGGGTTTGCATATCTTCCGGGTGATGCGGCATCCGACCCGTGGGTGACTTCCATGGCCGGGCATTTCATGACAGCGGCAGCCGGTCTCGGATTCGCGGTTGACGCAAGCGTGACGGACAAATGGTCAAGATTTCAAAAAAACAGTGTCAACAACTACAGGAGTGCAGCTTCAGGCAATCCAAGCGACCTTGACCAGGCATACAGGCTCTATACCCTCGCCCTTGCAGGCGAAGCGGACGAGGCCTCGATGAACAGGCTCAGGGAAAGCGGCAGCCTGAGCAGGCAGGCAGCTGACGTGCTGGCAAGCACCTACAATCTTGTCGGAAAAGCGGAAACTGCCCTGAACCTCCATACAGACCCGCTTCCAAAGACGGTCCAGGGCTCCGGAAGGACCTTCGGCAGTCCGCTCAGGGACTATGCTCTTGCCCTTGAATCGGCCACGCTGTGCGGCAATCTGCACGAAGCACTCTCCCTGGCCGACAAGATGTCGGAGATGCTTTCGGACGGATATGCATCCACGCAGGAATGGGCCTTTGCCACAGTTGCGATGAGCCGCCTGGCTTCCGTGACCGGACCTTCCTCAAGGTTGAGGGTCAAGGTGGGCAGCCGCGAAATCAGGAGCGACGATGCCACCATTGCGGAAGAGCTGACAGGCAATCCGGTGCAGGTCACCAACCTTTCCGGCAATCCGGTTTACGCAAGTCTTTCCGTCACCGGACGCAGCACCTCGGGGACACCTGCAAGGTCTGACGGAATGAAGGTTTCAGTCAGGTATGCATCCCCGGACGGGACTGTCCTGGACCCTGCCTCAATCAGCCAGGGGACGGATTTCACTGCCATCGTCACTGTGACCAACACTTCGCCATACGAAGACCTCTCCAACGTGGCAATGACAATGGCAATCCCGTCGGGATGGGAGATTGTCCGCAGCGGTCCGGAGCCGGTGATTGACAGTCACAATTCATTTGACTACAATGACATACGAGACGACCGCAGCATCTGGTACTTCTCTCTTGGCCGCGGTCTTTCAAAGACCTTCAAGACAAGGCTCAGGGCAGCCTACAGGGGGACCTTCGTCCTTCCGGCAATCGTCTGCGGACCTATGTATGATGCCCGTACAGGTGCAGCCACGGCAAGCGGAACGGCAGAAGTCACCCTGTGATGAAGACCTGGAAGAAAGCAGGGATTGCCGCAGCCGCCGCACTGGCGGCGTGGTATCTTGTGTGCCTTCCGCGTGACCTGTTCAAAGGGACTCCTTATTCTACCGTAGTGCTCGACCGCAACGGGGAACTGCTGGGAGCAAGGATTGCAGATGACGGCCAATGGAGGTTTCCGCCCTGCGATTCGGTGCCGTACAAATACAGGACTGCACTTATTGAGTTTGAGGACCGGTACTTCCGATGGCATCCCGGAGTGAACCCCGTCTCGATAGTACGCGCCGCAGCCGGCAACATCAGGGCAGGACACGTGACATCCGGTGGCAGCACCATCACCATGCAGCTTATCAGGCTTTCAAGGGGGAGGGAACGCACACTCGGCCAGAAAATGATTGAAGCAATACTGGCCACAAGGCTCGAACTGCGCTGTTCCAAGAAGAAGATTCTCGCGATGTATGCCTCCCACGCCCCTTTCGGGGGCAATGTTGTCGGACTTGAGGCGGCATCCTGGAGGTATTTCGGACGCCCTCCCTACGAGCTTTCCTGGGGTGAGGCTGCCACCCTTGCCGTTCTCCCCAATTCCCCGGGTTCCATTCATCCCGGACGGGGCCGCGAAGAACTCCTCCGCAAAAGGAACCGGCTACTGGCAAGGCTGAGGGACAAAGGTGTCATCACACCGGAAGAATTTGCCCTTGCATCCTCGGAGCCTCTTCCCGACGCTCCGGGACCCCTCCCGCAGATTGCACCGCACCTTGTTGAACGCCTTGCGGCCCGGCAGCACGGGCAGACCGTAAGGACCGGCATCGATGCGTCACTTCAAAAAAGGATTTCGGAGCTTGCCGACTCCTGGTCCGATGAGCTTGCAAAGACCGGGATTGCAGACCTCTCCGTTGTGGTAATTGACGTAAATACCGGATCGACAATCGCATACATTGGCAATGCTTCCCAATACAGAATAAGGGAGGGAATGCTTGTGGATATCGCCTCTGCTCCGCGCAGCACAGGCAGCATCCTGAAACCCCTGCTCTACTGCGCCCTGCTTCAGGAGGGGGAAATCCTGCCGAAATCGCTGATTCCCGACCTGCCCGTCAATATAAACGGCTTTTCCCCGCAGAATTTTGACCAGAAATTTTGCGGGGCAGTGCCTGCCGACGAGGCGCTTGCCCGATCTCTCAATGTGCCTGCCGTCCACATGCTCAGGAAATTAGGGGTGCAGAAGTTCTGCAACATCTTGAAAAAAAGCGGAATGGGCACACTTACAAGACCGGCCGACGACTACGGTCTTTCCCTGATTCTGGGCGGGGCGGAAGGCACCCTGCTGGACATAACACGCATATATGCATCACTGTCAAGTATTTATCAGAATCCTGAAAAAGTGGATGCCCCTCTGAATGACCGCACATCGCTCTGGTACACCTTCGAAGCACTGAAAGAAGTGAACCGGCCTGACGAAATGGACTGGAAGACAGTAAGTTCAATAAAGAAAACGGCATGGAAGACAGGCACCAGCTTCGGATTCAGGGACGCCTGGGCCATCGGAATCACTCCGGAATATGCTGTGGGGGTATGGGCCGGCAATGCCGACGGGAAAGGGGTGCCGGGGCTGACTGGTGCAAAGGCGGCGGGGCCCCTGATGTTCCGCATTTTCAATGCCTTGCCGCAAAAACACAATTCCGGGATATATGCGGAGGACGGATGGTTTCTGGAGCCTGTGCCTGGCGAATATACCAAAGCGGCAGTATGCAGGCAGTCAGGCTTCCTGAAGGGCATCAACTGCAGCGAAGCGGATACCGTGATGCTGCCGAAGGCTGCAATGAAGAGCGCTTCGTGCCCCTATCACATCCCGGACCACGGCCGGAGCAGATTTGTCCTTCCTCCGGCAATGGAATGGTATTACAGGAAAAACCATCCCGAATACAATCCCCCGAAGGAAATGAACCGCAATCCGATGGAATTCATCTATCCCGCCGAATCGGGAGTGGAAGTCATGATCCCGAGACTAGAAGACGGGAAGCCCGGGGAAATGGTGTTCAGCCTTGCCCACAGATATCCCGGGACCAGGGTTTACTGGCACTTGGACGGCAGATACATAGGGGAAACCGCCTTCATCCACCAGTTTTCGATGAGCCCGGAGCCTGGCAGCCACACAATGACTGTGACCGATGACAACGGCAACACGGTATCAACCACATTCACCGTTGCCGCCCGGGAATGAATATTGAGGGCAATTTGAAGATTGTCTATTCGTCCTCATCGTCATAGTCTTCGGACATACCGAGGCCGTCCCACACGGCATCAATTTCACGCCGCTCCTTTTTTGTAGGCCTTCCCGCCCCGCGGTCACGGGTCACAAAGAATGTCTCCACAGGGGCCCTCATCTTGTCCAATTCGGACTGCGGAGTAAGATTGTCAACATATTCAGGGACGAGTTTTGCCCCTACCCTGTTCTCAATCAACGCCTTGACCAGATATGTAAACTGGATTGCACCCTTGCGGACCTCGATGGTGTCACCTGCCTTTATCAGCCGGGAGGGCTTTGCAGGGACTCCGCCTACCTTGACCTTGTTGCCCTTGCAGGCATCCGTAGCCTCTGTCCTTGTCTTGAAAGCCCTTATGGCCCAAAGGAATTTGTCTATTCTTGCAGTGTCTGCCATATTACTGTCTGTCGAGATAACCGTCCTTTTCCTCCCTGTGCGTCGGGGCAGCCTCAATCATCACGGTACCGTCCCTGCGCGGCTCGATTACAAATTCGGTGCAGTCAGCCGGGACAAGCACGCTCTCCCCTTCCCTGACCACCACCATCTCCCCGTCTCCGAGAAGCGCAGCCTCTCCTTTTGCACAGGTATAGATGTAGAAGCTGTCGGAATCTCCGGCATTTACCTTGACTGCAGTGCTGAGCGGAATCAGGGAAACGGTCATCTCCGGAGTGGACAGAAGCTTATAGTCATCCATCTTTTCCAGCGGAGAATGCTCTGATTTTGAGAGATTTACAAAATCTATTGCGTCAGCCGTACCAAGCTCGTCATCAGGCATGCCGAGAGGTCTGCACAGCACGAAATCCAACGCGGACGCCTCAGCCACCTCAACCAGCTGCACCCCCTCCGAAGCATAGTGGACAATACCCGGAGCTATATGGAAACAGTCCCCCGCCCTGACAGGAATCCTGTTGACAAAATCCGGCACGGTACGATCCTCGCAGGCATAATAGAAGGATGACGCCGTCATGTTCTTCCTTAATCCAAGCCCGACATATGCTCCTTCCGCGGCAGAAGTGACATACCAGAACTTTGCCTTGCCCAATGCATCATACCTCTGCGCCGCAATGGTATCGTCAGGGCAGACAAGAAGAGGCTGCCGCGAAGAGAAATCCATATGCTTGACCATAAGCGGGAACTGGCGTCCATAGTAATAGAAAGCGTTGTCTCCCACCACTTTTTCGAGATAGGTCTCCATGATGTCGCTAAGGGAGTTGCCGTCAAGCCAGCCTCCGAGCACCTTCGTGTCGATGAACCCCAGGTCAGCTATGTTGTATGTCTCCACGCCCCACGGGAGGTGTTCCTGCTGCATTTCAAAGGCCATGGGGCCAAGTTTTCTTTCGTTTTCCTCCATAAAAATACCGGCATCCGGGGTTTGGTCCGGAGCCGGTAACAAAAGTAGCAAAAATTAATTATTTACCAACCGTTTTACGTGCTTTGTTGAGCACATCGATACCGCGCTGGATGAAATCCTTGGTACCGGAGCCGTCATTGACATAGCTGATGACCATGTCGGCAAAGTCAATGGCCTCGCGCAGTTCGGTAGTCTTGTTAGGGATGTTCTCCTTGGTGTCGGTCACCAGGACGATGAGTTCCTCAAGATCTTCAGGCTCGGCGAGGTTGCCCGGGCGCATAGTGTTGATGGCGACATTCAGGGCAGAAGTAGCGGCATTGACATCCTCCTGGGTGACGGACTTGTCGCTGTTGTCGAAGACTTCCTTTGCGAGAGGGAGCTGTTCGAGCATACGTGCATATCCGTGAGGAGCCCAAGGAGCAAATGCAGGGACCTTCTCTTCAAGCGCATTCCATGCATCCTGTGCCTTCACGCGGCTTTCAGCAATGGTGATTGCCTGTCCGAGATATGTCTTGTCAACCTCTCCCTTCCTGCCGGTCTTCCTGGCGGTATTGAGCACATTGAGGCGCAGGTAATGGGTCTCGTGTCCTGTCTGGTAATAGTCAGGCTGGAAAGACTTGCCGTCCATGGTGAGGGTGTAGAGGTTGCCGTCGGAGCCTTCTTCTGCAGTAGGGCCCTCGAGCACAATCTCGCGGAGGTCGGAGCTGAGGGTGACGTCAGCCTGGTCCCAAACGGTCACGTCAGGGGTTGCCATTGCGAGAGGACCGTACATGATGGTACCTACCCACTGTGGGTCAAACGGAGTGCGAGTCTCGTTGACACCCGTTGCGGCAACATCCATCTTGTCCGGACCGAAGTTGATGAACTTGGTGAACGGCATTTCGATTTCGACCTTGTCGCCTTCCTTCCAGGTACGTGAAGGGATCTCCACATATGAGCTAGGCATAGCCTTTCCGGAGACTTTCTTTCCGTTGAGTTTTACGGTGAAACCGTCTGTTGCCCAATAAGGTACGCGGAGCTTCATGGCAAACTCGGCACCGCCTTCCCTGACAGTGATGACTGACTTTTCAGCCGGCCACTTGCAGTCCTGTTCGAAGGTAACGCCCTTCTGGGCCCATTTTGCAACGGTCGGCAGATAGAGGGCCACCCAGATGGTATTGTCGGATACGAAGTATGCAGCCTCCTGATACTTCACGTGGTTTTCAGATCCGGTACCGCCGCAGCAGGTTGAGCCAGGGGTTTCGCTGCCGAATTCCTTCTTGGCATTCATTCCGACAGCATAGTGATAGGTGACCTCATAGTGCTCCGGATTGACTGAGCCTACAAGCTGGTTGTAGAGTACCCTTTCATAATAGTCCATATATCCCGCATTGTCAGGATCATAGCAGTTGAGGTCCTTGGTGAGCTTCGCAAGGTTGTATGAGCAGCAGGTCTCGTTGATGTTAGGGTTGGGATACATATTCCTGCGCCTGTCGGACATCACGCTGGTGTTCATGCTGACCATCTGCGAATAAGGCTGGCGGAACATTTCCCCGTTGCCCACGCCTCCGGTCGAATATGCATAGCGGCCCTGGATGAGATTCCAGAAATTGACTGCGATATTGTAGTAATAAGGATTGCCGTTGCCCTTGAAATACCAGAGCGAGCCGGTGATCATAGGGATGTGCTGGTTGGCGTGGCGGGTACGGATGTCGTCGATGTTCCTTGAAAGAGGATCGTACATTGCAGGGGAATCGAAACAGCCGGCAGCCTCGAGGAGATGGGCCTTCTCGGTCTCGTCGCTTGTCATGAGGGCTAGGCGGGCAAGGGATTCCTGCATTCCGCCGACTTCGCCTGCGATATACATATTCCACATCTCATAGCGGTTGCCCGGCTTTGCCTGGCGCTCTGCCTTGGTGCCGTCTTCCTTGACATAGGTGCGGTAATGCATACGGTTCCATACCCAAAGGCCCATATCCTTGGCAATGAGATATGCCTTGTCGGCTATCTCCTTGTCATCCACATTGTTGGCAATGTCGATAAGGCCGGCGAGCTGCTTGTGGATACTGTAGTACGGTGCCCATACGCCTGTGGCATTGTTGTAGGCGGCATATTTCTCGATGAGGACCGCGTGCTGCGCAGGGATGGCATTGATATAGCCGTATCCGTAGCTCTTGCAGTCTTTCTTGTATTTGTCGAAAGATGCCCAGTCTCCCTTGAGCTTGAGGAGTTCCGGCTCCGGGGCGAGATCGCGCGCCTCACGGTAGCGTCCGAGTTTGCTGTCCCATACGAAGGTCATTTCCTGGCACTTGCGGAGTTCGTCCACCATAGTCTTGATGTTGGATTTGAGCTTTGCCTTGACCTGAGGGTCGTCGGTGCTTGCATAGGCAAACGCAAGGGCTGACATATAGTGGCCTGAGCCGTGGCCCTTGAGCTTGGTGTCAGGGCTGTCCCAACCGTCTGATACCGGGTAGCCTTCAGTGCTGAGACCGTAGGTGTCGCGGTAGTTGTAGAGCTGCTGGCGTACATCCCAGCTGAGGATGGCCTCGATATCGAGGTCGCGGTTGTTGGTCAGACGGTTGTCGCCGATGATCTTCACGTCTCCGAGAGGAAGCGTGGTGGCCACAGCCTCCCTTTCCGGAACTGCCCACGGGCTTGCAACCACCTTCACTTCGGCCTCGATAGGATAGCCGTATTCGGAAGTGTTGTCTCCGATGATGTAGCCGCCTACTTTATAGGTGGATCCGGCAGGATATACAGAGGCGTCTGCCTCTTCCTGCTCAGTCTCGAGGAGTGAGTTGGACCAGCGTGTCTGCCTCCAGTCTTTGTGGCCGTCGCTGTAAGTAACCCACACTTTCCACGGAAGGCGCGGTGCCGTTCCTTCAGGAGTCTCAACCACAATGGTCTCGACCTTGACGATATTACGGTCTTTGCTGCCGCATGAAACGAGCATGAGCGCAGACACGATAACACCCAGGATTAGAATCAGTGTTCTCTTCATTGTAAAAATATGTTTGTTTGAATTATTATACAATTTATAAGATGCAAAGTTACACAATTTATCGTTTTAACCTTTCACAATAGTCCGAGTCATATTAAAAATAATCCAAAAGTGGGAAAGGTCAAAAAAAATTTTGCAGATTAAAAAAGTTGTCGTATATTTGCAGTCCAACATCGCGGGGTAGAGCAGTTGGTAGCTCGTCGGGCTCATAACCCGGAGGTCGGAGGTTCGAGTCCTCCCCCCGCTACCAGTCAATCTGGAGGTAAACGGAAAGTTTACCTCCTTTTTTGTATCCACAGCTTTGTATTCCTTGCTCCCAAGGGTGTCCCGTGAGGTTCACGGGATGTCTCGTGAGATTCATCGTTTGTCTTGTGAGATTCACCGGGTGTCCAGTGATATTCACCCGCACGGTCCGGTCCATATTACCTCACATCATCTGTCACATATCTACGGCCCAGTACGGCTGACGTGCCCATTGCCTGTGAAATTCATCTGGGCCGGGCATACCCTCTACAGGTACCTGTAGGGCACTATCCCGTTCCAGATGGAGGCAAATTGTCCTCATCTGGGCCCCAACGAAAATGCATAGTCTTTATAATCAACCATTTAACAAATTTTCTCCGCCCAGATGAATTTCACGGGAGGGGAGTGTAAGGCTCGTACCTATACTGACATCCCCACGGAAAAGCCTTTACACGACAAAAAATGCAGCATTCATCGGAGGAGTGCTATTACTTAAAACTTTCCCAGTCAATAGGACTATATAGGACCATCGTCTGAACGGCCTGAGATTGCATATTAGAAAAAATGCTCTGCGCAAACAACATATCGGGATTCCAATCTTCAAAAAACCACGATTCAAGTGAACAGTGCAACAAAGGTGTAGGATTGTGAAGGCGCGGCCACGCGCCGTGGCGGAACGTCAGCAAGATTTTCATTGAAAATCGACGCAGTGGAGCCACCCGCCGGAATGTAATGCAGGCGGTGTGCCCCTGAAAGGGGCTGTCGCTGAAAGCGACTGGGTTGAGTGGCTTGACGTTGGCAAAGCCGACGTCAGCAATCGTTTGTAAAAAAGGAAACCAATAAGCTTAAGCAGGACGAAAGGCGCCATCTGGCGCCGCACCGGAGTGTCAGCGAGATTTCTGGAAGAAATCGAAGCAACGGAGGTGCCGGCCGTAGCAAAGCGCAGGCTGTGTCCCCCTGAAAGGGGGAAGTCGCGCAGCGACAGGGGGTTGAGAGGCTTTTGCAGGCGAAAGCCTGCCCCTGAAAGGGGCTGTCTGCGTAAGCAGACTGGGGTTAAAAAATAGATGGAAGGCGTTGCCTTCCATCTATTTTTTAAACAAGCCGGACAGAGCCGGCTGGTTTCAGAACCTGAAACCGAATGTTGCCACGATATTCCAGAGATTGGTATTGTTGATGATCTCCGGCGAATCGATGCCACCATAGGAATCGTAAGGATAGATATACTCCTTCGGATAGATGTTGGCCCTACCTGCAAGATCGAAGAAGAACGACCCCTGGGACTTGTAGCCAAGACCGAGCGAAACTGCCTGGTAAAGAGCATCCGGGGTCTTCTGCTGACCGTTGTCCCAATAGCGCTCGGCCGAAGTGGACATATTGTAGCCGGCCCTTACGGCAACAGCAGGAGTAAGGCTCATCTCCGCACCGACACGGAACATGTGGGAAGCACCCGCATAGTCCTTGATCCCCTGATTGGATTCGTCGAAAGTGCCGCTGTGCCTGTCATTGACATCACGGAACTTTGCGGAAGAGTAGTCGCACATCTCATAATCCGCGCTGATACATCCGACTCCCGGAATCGTATATGCAATGCCGAGATTGAATCTCATCGGAGAAATGCACTGATATTCATAGTAATACTCGTCATACTCACTGATCACCTCGCTTCCGCTGTGACGTCCGAACTCGGTATTGCCGTCATACCAGAGATACTCCGCAACATCATTGAGGACAGGAGTCTGGATTGCACCTCCGATACGGAAACCGTCAAACGGGAGGAAAATGAAACCGAACTTCCCGTAGATGCCTGAAAGCTCAGCCGAATATGCATAATGGAACTTCATCGACCGGAAATGGTCCTCGACGCCGCCAATAGTGACAGGGAAAAGGCCCGGGTCAACGGCACTCTCGCGAAGATAGGTATCATAATCATACCTCATGCTGACAATGCCGAGATTGGCTCCGAGAAAAAGCCTGTTGTCGATATTCAACCCGAAATTGAATACAACATCGATTTTCTCCCCCGAAGACACCCTGTTGAAACTCTGGTCAAGCGAGCCCCTCTGGGGGAAACCGGTCCCCGTGCTCTGGGCAAGGCCCACATACGGTCCGGACTCATCACCCGTTTCGCTGATCATTCCGCTGCGGTAGCCGACCATCACCGGCCAATAATACACATCGGCATCCCTATAGCCGACTTCCGCAAGGTCAGAAGCCAAAAGCCTGTCCGCCGTGGCAATGTCGGCAAGATAACCCATATAGGAAGACCGTCCGTTTTCCCCACGCGCGAGCATATCCTCATTGAAATATCCAGTGGCATTGGCAACCACGCCTAGAGAAAAGTTCCTTACGCCGCTCCTCCGTCCGGTAGGAAAGGTAATCACCGTTCCGAAATTCGGCACGGAAAAATCAGTCTTCGAATTCTTTGTTGTAGTATAATTGGCAGCACCATAAGGGTCACTGCTGTATTGGGCATTGCCCGACATAATATTGATCTGCGGAGTGAAGGTGACCTGTGAATATGACTGCACGGCCGAACCGGCAGGATTGATGGAGACCGATCCGAGATCTCCTCCCAATGCGGTAAAGGCATTGCCCATACCTATGCTCCTTGCCGTGCCGTAATATTCATTCTGGCTGAAACGGAGGGCGTCAGTCACATTCTGCGCCCCTGCAGCCACGGAAACCGCAGCAAGAAAAGCTATGCTGATCTGAATACGTTTGTTCATGATGAATGTACTTAAGTTATGCTATTGCCTGACAAAATGTCCATTGCCTATCAGCAGAGGACTATCTTCTGCGGCCGCCTCCACCGCCGCCGGTACTCCTGCTCACGCTGCCGCCGCCACTGCTGCGGGACACGCTTGAAGAGCTTCTCGAAACAGACGAACTGCTGCCGGAATATGAAGACCTGCCGGTGGAAGAGGAACTTCTCGAAACAGACGAACTGCTGCCGGAAGAGTAGCTGCCGGAAGAACGGACAGACGAGCCTGAAGAGACGGCCGATGAGCCCGAACCGGTTGAAGATGAACGGGATGTCGTCCTATAGTTGCGCGATGAAGAAGTCCTTGACGAAACGCCCTGGCTGCGCGACGAAGAGCTGCGGACCGAACTGCGGACCGCAGAGCCGGAGCCGCTGCGGACTGCTGAACCGCCTGCCGTCGAAGAAGCGCCTCCGCGGACCGCAGAACCGGCTGCGGAAGAATTGCGGACCGTACTGCCGCTCCTGCTGACGGACGATGAGGTCCTTGATGCAGATGAACCTGCAGACGAAGAGCCCCTGCGTACGGTGCTGCCCCCGCGTGAAGAAGCGGATTCCCCTGAAAGGACGCGGTTGCCCGTCGATGAAGCCACCGAAGAGCTCCTGCGCACAGGTGTAGCCGAGGTCCTGCCGGAAGATACTGAAGATGAACGCCTTACCGAACTGCCGCTCCTGAGGGATGACGAGCCTGCCTCTCCGCCTGACTTTGCGGAAATGCCCGTTGCACGTGAAGGGTTTCTCCTGTGGAGCGATGAAGTCGCGCTGCCTCCGTCACTGCGGGTGCCTCCGATGCCTTCTCCGCGCGGATAGGCGTTCTGCCTGCGGCCCCAGCCCCAACCCGGAGCATACCACGGATCATGCCATCCGTAATAGCCGTAATAATGGTGCGGATGATGCCAGTACCACGGGTCGTGCCAGCCCCAGTAAAATGAAGGTCCGCAGTACCACGGATCCCAATACCATCTGTCCCAATACCAAGGGCTTGCATAGCCCCAATAGCGTGACGGCCCCCAATACCAGGAATCCCAGTACCACGGGTCGTAGCGGTATCTCCATGAGCTTCCCCAGTACCAAGGGTCGGCATAACCCACGGCCCATGCGGAAGAAATCCACGGACTCATGCCTATGTAAAGGTCAACGGCCGGGGATTCGTCATAAATGGTGACGGTGGTCGCATTGTCCTGATAAGTGATTTTTGCAGACCTGTTTTCAGGAATGAAGAGTGTATCGACACTTCCGCTCTTCAAATATACCTCAGAGCCCCTTGTCTGCTCGGCAAGGGCATTGACATCATTTCTTGAAGCAATCAGAACAGCCTTTTCATTGTCATCGTTCCTGTAATAGATACCGTCGTCAAACTTGCCGGAATACTGTGCCGCGGTCCCGCAGCCCAAAGTGGCAAGCGTTGTCAATAATAAAATCGGGATGCTCTTTTTCATAGTCTTACCTCCTAATTTTATAAAATAAATCCGTATCTTTGCATTCCTTGCGTGAACACAATCGGATCCAAGCCCTGCAAGTATCATACCCCGTCACGGCAGATCCGCAAATTGTCCACACGACTGGATTGAACAAATATACAAATAATATGGCAGATCAGATTACAAAACGGTCAGAAAATTATTCCCAGTGGTACAACGATTTGATAGTCAAGGCAGACCTTGCCGAGCAGAGCGCTGTCAGGGGTTGTATGGTCATCAAGCCTTACGGCTATGCCATCTGGGAGAAGATGCAGAGGATTCTCGATGACATGTTCAAGGCATCGGGGCACCAGAACGCATATTTCCCGCTTTTCATACCGAAATCATTCTTCAGCCGTGAGGCGGAGCACGTTGCAGGATTTGCAAAAGAGTGCGCTGTAGTAACCCACCACCGCCTGATGAACGACCCTGACGGAAAAGGAGTCGTAGTGGACCCGTCAGCGAAGCTTGAAGAGGAGCTCATCGTCCGTCCGACATCCGAGACAATCATATGGAGCACATACAAAAACTGGATAAAGTCCTGGCGTGACCTTCCGATTCTCTGCAACCAGTGGGCCAACGTGGTGAGATGGGAGATGAGGACGCGCCTTTTCCTCCGTACCGCCGAGTTCCTCTGGCAGGAGGGACACACCGCACACGCAACCGCACAGGAGGCACAGGAGGAGACCGAGCGCATAGTCAACATCTACGCCGACTTTGCACGCAATTACCTTGCACTCCCTGTCATCGTAGGCCACAAGAGTCCGAACGAACGTTTCGCCGGAGCCCTCGACACAATGACAATAGAGGCCATGATGCAGGACGGAAAGGCCCTGCAGGCAGGTACATCTCATTTCCTCGGCCAGAATTTCGCCAAGTCATTTGATGTGCAGTTCACCAACAGGGAAGGCAAGCAGGAATATGTATGGGCTACTTCCTGGGGCGTTTCCACCCGTCTTATGGGAGCCCTCGTGATGGCTCACGGAGACGACAACGGGCTTGTGCTTCCTCCTGCCCTTGCTCCTATCCAGGTTGTGATGGTGCCTATTTTCAAGACCGCGGAAGAACACGAGGCCATCCTCGACAAGATGTACGCCCTCAAGAAGGAGCTCGAGGCAAAGGGCCACAGCGTAAAGATTGATGACCGCGACACTCTCCGCCCGGGATTCAAATTTGCCGAGTGGGAGCTCAAGGGAGTCCCTGTACGCCTTGCAATGGGTCCGCGCGACCTCGCGGGCGGGACTGTAGAAGTACACAGGAGGGACACTATGGAGAAGGTCACCATGGCCATCGATTCCCTTGTGGACTCGATCGGGAAACTGCTTGACGATATCCAGAAGACCATCTACCGGAAGGCGTTCGATTTCAGGGCGGCCAATGTGGAGAAATGCGACGACTGGGAGGAGTTCAAGGCCAAGATCGGCACCGGAAAGTTCCTTCTCTGCCACTGGGACGGCACCGCTGAGACCGAGCAGAAAATCAAGGACGAGACAAAGGCTACCATCAGGTGCATCCCTGTGGATTCGTTCGTATGCGAAGAAGAGGGCAGGGACATCTATTCCGGCAAGCCTTCTGCCTGCAGGGTAGTATATGCAATCGCCTATTAACCATCACCTGTCAGTAAAATGAGAAAGATTGTCATTACTATAGTCATGGCTTTGGCGGGGGGCGCCTGCGCATTTGCGCAGACCGACGCGCAGCGTGCTGCGGCCGAAGCGGCCTCGGCCATCGCCGGGGCGCCGAAGGTCGAGGCCGCCGCCCCCAAGCCGCGCTACTGGACCAACTCGCTGATGACCAACATCAACTTCATCCAGAGTTCCTACTCCAGCTGGGCAAAGGGAGGTACCAACAACTACGCCCTGAGCTCCTACATCGACGGCTCTGCCAACTACAAGAAGGACAACCTCTCGTGGACCAACCGCCTGCAGCTTGACTACGGCTTCATGTATGCCGAAGACAAGCCGCTGATGCAGAAGAACAAAGACAGGATCCTGCTTGAAAGCACATTCGGATACAAGGCCACATCGACTCTCAACTACACGGCCAAGTTCACCTTCCTCAGCCAGTTCGCCAACGGCTACACCTACCCTACCCCGTCGGCTCCGGAAGGCGCCGCCGAAGACTGGAAAGCCACTTCCGGAGACTGGAAGAACGCCAGGATACTCAAATCCTCCGCTTTCTCCCCGGCCGTAGTATCGCTCGGTCTCGGTATGGACTGGATTCCGAGCAACTGGCTCAAGGTCAACTTCGCACCTCTCACCGGAGGCTTCACCATCGTGGGCAACGAATCGCTCCGCAAGGTGTATGGCATGGACCTCAGGAAGGGACACGAGGAAAGCGAGGCTGAAACGGACGCAAACGGCCTTCTGAAAAACGGCAGCATCTACAAGGCAGCAAGATTTGAGTTCGGTGCCCAGCTTTCGCTCGACGCCAAGGTGCGCATCAATGACAACTTCGATGCGGCCACACAGCTCATCCTCTTCTCGAACTTCCTGAAGAACCCGGAGAACCTCCGTGTCAACTGGGACAACAGGTTCATGTGGAAGCTGGCCAAGTTCTTCTCGCTCAACATCACGACAAGCCTCATCTATGATGACACCGTGCTCATCGTCGAGGAGAACTACCCTGCAGGACACAAGGCAGTGCAGTTCTACGAGGCCCTCCAGTTCGGTTTCACCTACACCTTCGCTACCAAAAAGTAGCCTCAGAAGCCGTGTGGCCGGTGAAGCTGAAGCCGGAAAGACACATAAAGAGTAAAATATTTCCTATATGCAGAAAAGGTTTGACGGCATCATAGGCGGACTGTTTCCGGAAAAGGGGACAGTCCTTCTTGCTGTAAGCGGAGGCACGGATTCGATGGCCCTCGCCAACCTTTTCCTGCACTCTTCCGCCGCCCCCTTCTTTGCCGTGGCACACTGCAATTTCCACCTCCGCGGCAGCGAGAGCGATGAAGACGCAGAGTTTGTCAGGCAATGGTGCAAAAAATACGGCATCAGGTTTTTCCGGGAGGATTTCGATACGGAAAAGGAAGCAGCCGAAACGGGTGAGAGCATCGAAATGGCCGCCAGGAGACTGCGCTATTCCTATTTTGACACCCTCTGCACAGGGCTGGGATTAAAAGCCCTGTGCGTGGCCCACAACGCCAGCGACAATGCAGAGACATTGATTCTCAATCTATTGAGAGGGAGCGGCATAAAGGGACTTGCAGGGATGAAGGAAGTGTCGGAAATCCCTGTACCAGGTTCGCACATCCCACTGGTGCGCCCCCTGCTCCGCTTTACCCGCGAAGAACTGTCGGAGTATCTGTCTTCCCTGGGAGAGGGGTTCCGCGAAGACAGCACAAACGCCAGTACACAATACAAGCGCAACAGGATCCGCAACCTCGTTTTCCCGATTTTCAGGGAAATCAACCCCTCCTTTCTAGAAGCCCTCGGCAGGGATATGGAAAATCTCCGCCAGGTGTCGGAAATTGCCGACAGATATTACATTGAAGCCTCCGCCCCGCTGACAAAGGTTACAACACGCGGCACGGAGATTTCCATTGACGCGCTGAAACACTGCAAATCCTGGCAATACCTGCTCTACAGGCTGCTGGAGCCATATTCGCTGAGCACATCGGCGCTTTCGGACATCGAAAGGCTGCTGCAGGAGGATGCGCGCAGGACCGGGCAGTCATTCATAAGCGGAGGAAAACGTATCCTTTTGTCAGCAAAAGAGATAATCATCACGAGCAATTTCATCCCGACGCCCTCGGACGAGACCCTGGCCGTCAGGGGAGACGGGCTCTATGAAATCGGCGCACAGCGCTTTTCGGTGGAAACAATCGACATGACTCCCCGGACAGACCTCAGGATGCCGCAGGGAAGCATCATCCTCGACGCCGGCACAATGCCGTTCCCGTTTCTCGTCAGGCACTTCCGTAACGGGGACTGGATGATACCGCTCGGTATGAGGGGCAGGAAAAAACTCAGCGACATCTTCACAGACCTGAAATTTTCGGCCGTGGACAAGGAGTCGGCACTTGTCGCAGTATCGCCGTCCCTTTCGGGAGACGACGGCTCGCGCATACACGTTGCTGCCCTGCTCGGCCACAGGATCGACAACTCCATCCGCGTCACTGACCGCACCGAAAAGGCCGTCATCATACGCCTTCTCAGCGGGGAAGACGCGCTACAATAAAGATTTCTACTAATTGATACAATAACCTGCAAATTTTTTCGCAATGGGTACACAGAAGCCTTCAATCCCGAAGGGGACGCGCGATTTCGGCCAGCAGGAAATGGCTGAAAGGAATTACATTTTCGACACGATCCGCAGTGTGTTCAGGACTTACGGCTATGCACAGATTGAAACGCCGGCACAGGAGAACCTCTCCACCCTTCTCGGCAAATACGGGGACGAGGGTGACAAGCTGCTGTTCAGGATATTGAATTCGGGCGACGCTTTCGCCCATGCCGACCTGACCGGGGACTCGGCCTCCATCACAAAGCAGGTCTGCGAGAAGGGCCTCAGGTATGACCTCACCGTGCCTTTCGCAAGATATGTGGTCCAGCACCAGAGCGAGATTTCATTCCCGTTCCGACGCTACCAGATCCAGCCTGTATGGAGGGCAGACCGCCCGCAGAAAGGCCGCTACAGGGAGTTCTACCAGTGCGATGCTGATGTGATCGGAAGCAAGTCCCAGCTCAACGAACTGGAGCTGGTACAGATTGTGGACAGGGTATTCAACCTGCTCGGAATCAACGTACTTGTGAAAATCAACAACCGCAAGGTGCTTACCGGATTTGCAGAGATCTGCGGTTTCCCTGACAAGGTGGTTGACATCACCGTCGCAATCGACAAGCTCGACAAGATAGGACTCGACGCCGTCAAGGAGGAAATGCTCGAAAGAGGTCTCACCCCGGAGGCGGTGCAGGTAATCGAGCCTATTCTCGGCCTCAGCGGTACCAACCCGGAGAAAATTGCCGTGATGAGGGGACTTATGAACGGAGGATCAGCTTCAGGACTCGTATCGGAGACAGGCCTGAAGGGTCTTGACGAGCTGGAGGAACTGTTCGGATACATCGATTCCGCACAGGTGGGCCAGAAAGTGGAAATCGACCTTTCACTCGCACGCGGGCTCAACTACTACACCGGGGCCATCTTCGAGGTCAAGGCCCTTGACTTCCCGATCGGGAGCATCTGCGGAGGAGGACGCTACGACAACCTTACCGGCATCTTCGGCCTTCCGGACATGTCAGGCGTGGGCATTTCGTTCGGGGCAGACCGCATCCATGACGTGATGAAGGGCCTCGGCAAATTCCCGGAGGGACTCACAAGGTCAACCACCATCCTCTTTGCAAATATGGATGCTTCCGTCATCCCTTACCTTGTGCCCGTTGCACGCAATCTCAGGGAAAGGGGCGTCTCCTGCGAAATCTACCCGGATACGGTCAAGCTCAAGAAGCAGTTTGACTACGCCGACCGCAAGGCCATCCCGTTCCTCTCGATCAACGGAAGTGACGAAATGGCAGCAGGCATCATCGGCATAAAGAATCTTGCAAGCGGGGAGCAGAAGCAGTTTGCAGCCGGCGACATCGACGGCATCTGCTCGTTCCTCGGAGTCAAGTAAGCTGCAACTGCCTAAGAATCCTCACCTTCCGGCTCCACGTGGATGGAAATCTGCGTCTCGGGACCGAATTTTGAGCGGAGGGCATCCTCCACGGCAGTAGCGATATCGTGGGCCTTGACTATGCTGATGGTCGGGTCCACAGTCAGATGGGCCTCTATGATGATATAGGGGCCTTCTTTTATTGTCTTGATCTCATGAAGGTCGATTACGCCGGGCACGGACTCCGCAATCCTGCGTATTTCGTCCTCATCCTCATCAGGAAGCGACACATCAAGAAGTTCCCGTACGGCAGGCAGGGCAATCTTCACGGCTGCCACAATCAGCATTATGCTTATGACGCAGGATGCAAGCGGGTCAAGGAACGCCCAGCGCGGCCCAAGCAAAATCGAGCCTCCGATGCCAAAAAGGGCACCGATTGAGGAGAGGGCATCGCTGCGGTGATGCCAGGCATTTGCCACAACCACCGCACAGTCCATCCTGCGGCCCTCGGCCTCGGTGTATCTGGCAAGAAGTTCCTTTGAGATGATGGAGATGAATGCCATCCACAGGGCAATGGTCCCCGGAGTCTCCAGCTCCTCTCCCCTGAAAAATCCCACGATTCCGTTCACTCCGTCAGCAAGGAGTTTCCCTCCCACGGCAATCAGAAGCACTCCCACAATCATTGTGGCGAAGGTCTCAAACTTGCCGTGACCGAAATCATGGTCCTTGTCACGGCCCTTTGAGGACACCTTCACGAAGGCAAGCACCACGAAATCGCTCACAAGGTCAGAAAGCGAATGGACACCGTCGGAAATCATTGCGGCACTCTTTCCGATGATGCCGGCGGCAATCTTGGCCGCAGTGAGGATGAGATTGACTATCGAACCGATGATGGTCACCCTGAAAATCTGTTTTTCCCTGTTGTCGTTCATAGTTTCAGATATTGGAATTATTTGATTATTTGGCAGATACATTGATTGTCAGCTCAGTCCCCTGCAGAAGGGCAGATGAGAACCTGACCTTTACCGTTCCGCACTGTCCCGTGGTGCGCAGATATGCAAGAAGGCGTCCGTGATATACGCGCTGGCGGTTGTCGGTGTAGTCGCCCATATCGGTATTGTCGGAACCTTCGAGACCGAGAAGCCGCGCGGGGCCTTCCACGGTGCAGGTGATCTCATTGTCGGCAAGTTTGACGACGGTACCGTTCTCATCCACGACCTCCACGGTGATATGGCCGGTGGCATTGTCAGGAGAAAGGGTATCACGGTCGGCAGATGCACGGATGGCATAAGGACGGCCGGAAGACCTGATTGTGCAGCAGGAAAGGATCTCCCCGTCCTTGCTGCAGCCCTCGGCACGGAGCTCACCGTCGGCATAAGGGATGTCCCAATGGATGATGCCGGTGTTGTCATCGTAAGGCTTCATCTGCCCCACCACCTTTCCGTCAAGCAGGAGACGGGCCTGCGGGGCATTGGTGTAGCATACCACGCGGATTGTCTGTCCCTTTTCATAGTTCCATATGTCCCAGGCCTCGGTGGACAGGCGGTCCGATCCTTCCTGGCAAGGGTAGGTGCCGATATATGTGAACGGCTTTTCGCTCCACAACGACGCACGGAACTGTCCGCGAGGCTTGAGGAAGCCCCCGAAATCGAGAAGTCCGGTGTAGAGGCCGCGCGAAGGCCAGCTGCCCGACTCCCCGAGATAGTCGATGCCGGTCCATATGAACTGGCCGAAAATGAAGTCATTGTCACGGACTGCCTTCCACGAGCCGAAGGATGACGAGGTCTCGCTGCCGTAGATGATGCGGTCAGGATATGTCCGGTGGTCAATGGCATAGCGGTTTTCGGTATAGTTGTAGCCGACCACGTCCACCACTTCAGGATAGATGGTCTCGTTGGACATCACCACCCCGGCAAGGGCTCCGGTTACAGGTCTCGATGCATCCACGCTGCGTATGCACCCGGCAAGACGCTCCGCTATGAAGCCGATACGCCGTGCATCGGGAGCCTCAGGCCTGTAACCTCCGAACATCGGCTGGTTGATGGAGGTCCCGTCCAGGACAGGATGGGAATAAGGGTCGTTGGGATAATCCACCTCATTGCCGACGCTCCAGAGGAATATGGAAGCGTGGATGCGGTCGCGGCGCACCATATCGGTGACGTCACGGTCGATCCACTCTTCGAAAAAGTCATATGTGCCGTCAAAGCCGGGAGTGCCCACATTCCATCCCTCAATCCATTTGCGCTTGGGGAATTCCCATTCGTCCGACCCCTCGTCCATCACGAGAAATCCGAGCCTGTCGCAAAGGTCGTAAAGCACCGGGGCCTGCGGATTGTGGCTCATCCTTATGGCATTGACGCCTATTGCCTTGAGATTGAGAAGCCTTCTTTCCCATACCTCCTCCGGCACGACAGCGCCAAGCACGCCGGCATCGTGATGGAGGCATACTCCCTTGACTTTCATCCATTTGCCGTTGAGAGCAAACCCCTTGTCGGCATCAAAATCGAGGGTACGGATCCCGACAGTACACTCAGCCCTGTCAACCGGTTTTCCGCCGGCAAGCAGGCTGGTGCGCAGCGTATAGAGATACGGGTCATCAAGATTCCACCTGTGCGGTGACGGCACCCCGAGACTAAGGCTTTTGACATTCTCCCCCTTTCCCAGTCTTGAGCGGGAACGCGCAACCTGCTTTCCGTCAGCATCATAGAGGACAGCCTCAACTGCAAGGGAAGCCTCTTTCCCGCCGTTTTCCACCGACATATCCACGACAACGGTTGCCTGCCTGTCGGAAACGTCTTCGGCATGCCACCCGAGGCCCCACTGTGAGAAATGGGTCTTCGGAGCCGCCACAATCCACACGTCACGGTAGATCCCGGAGCCGGAGTACCAGCGGGAATCGGCATATCTGCTGTGGTCAACGCGCACGGCAAGCACATTTTCGCCCCCGCACAGATACGGCGTCATGTCATACATAAAGGAAATGTATCCGTTGGGGCGCTTTCCAAGCAGGTGACCGTTGAGATAGACCTCGCTGCGGTTATAGACACCTTCGAAATAGACATAATGGAGCGGGGCATCGTCGCTGATGGTGAAATGCTTTCTGTACCAGGCGATTCCGCCGGGAAGATAACCCGTGCAGCTTGCAAGCGACGGCGAAAGCCTGCCCTCCACCGACCAGTCATGCGGAAGGTCAAGGGCGCGCCATGATGAATCGTCGAACGAAGGAGCGGCCATCTCCGGACCGTCGGTCAGCGAGAAAAGCCATCCGTCATTGAATTTTTCGGCCTCTCCGAATGATACCTGTGCCTTAACAGGGAGGACTGCGAGGAATGCGGCAACAATGGCCGCAAGCGGGGTTTTACAGAGTCTCATATCGCAAGTTCTTGATGTACAATATACTTTCAGGGCCCATATTGAACAGCAGGTCCATTATGGAAAGATTGGGAGTGAAGCCGAATTTTGATGCAAACACCTGATAATAGGGCTTCCCAAGGCCAAGCGAAGCCAGGATGGTGTCAGGACGTTTCGGGGTGATGTCATATCTGTGGTCAGTCCCGGTGCAGGCTCCCGGCGCCGTGAATTCCTGCGTGGGAACAAGACGCACCGGCAGCCCCATCCTTTCCACAAAAAACCGTATCAGCCTGAGGTTCAACTCCCAGAGAGTCTGCGGGCGGCTTTCAAGAATCCCGAAGATCCCGTCCCTGTAGTATTCGAAAAACGGCGAACTGTCATATGCCGATTCAACGGCCTTTTCCGTCTTGGCCACCCAAGGCACGGAATAGTCCACACGTACCCCTGCAATGGAGTTGTCACCGCCGTGGACGACAGGAAAAGAAAGTGACAGCGGACCGTTTGCCGACAGGATGGTGCAGCGGTTGCGCCAGGTCTGCTTGACATAGCTTTCACAGGCCTCGATATAGACCGGGAATAAACTCACCCCGTCCTCGGATGCGGACAGGGTGAATTCTGACGCCAGCGCGGCGAACCACGACACAGGCGGAAAATATGCAGTCGAGAGAAGCACTAGTCAATCGGGCCTTTGTCACTGCTGTCGCAAGCCCTCACGATGCCCCTCCTTGAATTGCGGATGAAATTGAGGATGTTGTCCCTCTCTTCTGACGGAGGGAAACCGGCCTCGACCTTGGCACAACCGTCGGAAATGTTGTATCCCTGGAAATAGATTGTGTCGTAGATGTCCTTGATGTTGCGGATGACATCAGAAGAAAAACCCCTTCTGCGCAGTCCCACGATATTGACTCCGGCATAGCCTATCGGCTCGCGTCCGCAGAGCGAATACGGAGGGATGTCCTTGTTGACCTTGGAGGCACCCCCGACCATTGCGTGGCATCCGATCTTTGAGAACTGGTGCGCCTTTGTACCGCCTCCGATGATGGCCCAGTCATCCACATCGGTCTCGCCGGCAAGGCCGACATAGCTTACGAGGATGCAATGGTTGCCCACCTTGCAGTCATGTGCAATATGCACATAGGACATGATCAGGGTGTCGTTCCCGATCTTCGTGACGCCCTTGCCGCTGGCCTTGGTGCCGCGGTTGATGGTGGCGCATTCGCGGATGGTCACCCTGTCACCGATTTCGACATATGTGACCTCGCCGTCAAACTTGAGGTCCTGCGGGATGGCGCCTACTACGGCTCCCGGGAACACTTCGCATTCCTTTCCGAGGCGGACATAACTGAAAATCGTGGCGTGGGGAAGTATCTTGCATCCGTCACCGATTTCCACATTGTCGTCGATGAATGCGTATGGTCCGATTTCGATATTGTCGCCGAGCTTTGCGTTCGGACTGACAGAAGCAAGAGGATGTATTTTATTCATATTCAATTGTTTTTATTCGGCAAGGCTCCTGAGGAACTCCTTTGCCGCAGCGGTGTTGATGCCGTGTCCCGGCTTGTATGCTGTGATTTTTGCCTTGAGGAAACCTCCGCACAGGCGAAGGTCGCCGATGATGTCAAGCAGTTTGTGGCGGCCGCACTCGTTAGGGAAATGGAGCTTCAGGTTGCTCAGGTAACCGTTCTCCACCATAAGGCCCTGCCTTCCTATTGCAGCGGACATACGGTCGAGCTGTTCCCGGGAGACAGGATGCTCCACAATCACGATGGCGTTGTCCACGTCCCCGCCCTTGATCAGATTGTTGGCCATAAGGTATTCTATTTCGTGGAAGAACACGAAAGTGCGGCAGCAGGCAATCTCCCGGGCGTAGTCCATGGACCCGTCCCAGCAGGCTGTCTGTACTCCCAGCACCTTCGAGCCGAAATCTACCGTGATTTCATAGGACAGGGTGTCGGCAGGCTCGATCCTTACCAGGGAGCCGCTCTTTTCGTCCCTTACCTCGATGGTGCGCGGAACGGTCAGGTACCTGCGCTCCGCACTCTGGGAAACGGTGCCGTCAGCTCCGAAAGACTCCACATAAGGCCTTGCGCTGCCGTCAAGAATCGGGATTTCGCCACCTTCCACATCAATAAATGCATTGTCCACGCCCATTCCCGTGAGCGCGGACAATATGTGTTCCACCGTAAGGATACTCTGCCCCTCCGACTCCACCGTAGTACAGCGTGAAGTACTTGTGACACGGTCGGCAAGCGCATCAATCACGACGCCTTCCCTGACCTTGCGGAACTTGATTCCGGTATTCTCCGGAGCCGGTTCGACAGTTATTTTTGAAAAGGCTCCGGTATGAAGTCCCTTGCCTTCGAATGTGTATTCTCTTTTGAGAGTCTGCTGAAACATCTGTCAAGCTTTTATGATAAAGATTGCAAAAATACTATATTTTTGAATCATATGCAATTTTGGGCGTTTACGCCTCTTCGCCGTTGCGTTTGAACACTGCGTAGCTCTTCATGAAAGTGCGTACCGGAAGGGCCGGCGAGCCGAGCAGGGTCTGTCCGGACTTGCGTATGTTGCCGATGATGCCCGCCTGGGCGCCGATTGTAGTGTTGTCGGCTATTGTGAGATGGCCCGCAATGCCCACCTGGCCTGCCAGGATGCAGTTTTTGCCGATTTTCACCGAGCCTGCAATGCCGCACTGCGCTGCCATTACCGTATTTTCCCCTATCTCGACATTGTGCGCAATCTGGCAGAGGTTGTCGATCTTGACGCCGTTTCCGATGATGGTCGATTCCATCTCGGCGCGGTCGATGGTGGTGCAGGCGCCGATTTCCACATTGTCACCGATAATCACGTTGCCCATATGCTCGATTTTCTGCCATGTGCCGTCAGGCTGCGGAGCGTTGCCGAATCCGTCGGAGCCGATTACCGCGTTGGAATGGATGATGACATTGTCACCGATGACCATTCCCGGGTAGATGACCACTCCGGGATAGATGAGGCAGTGCTTGCCGATAACGGTATTGTCACCTACATAGACATTTTCGAAGATTTTGGTATAGTCGCCCACTTCGGCGTGGTGTCCCACATAGCTGTGGCTCCCGAGATAGACCTTTTTCCCGAACTTCGTGGTCAGGAACCACGTCGAGCGCCATCCGCGGTGACGGGTGTCGGTGCGGCGCTGGGCCGATGCGTATTTGAGGAGTTCGGCTATTGCGGTATATGAATCGTCCACCCTCACAAGGGTCGGGGTAACGGGTGCCTTGGGCTGGAAATCCTTGTTTACAAGCAGAATGGAAGCCTGGCAGGTATAGACATACTGTTCGTATTTAGGATTGGCATAAAAACAAAGCTTGCCGGGCTTTCCGTGCTCGATCTTCGCAAATCCTGTAACTTTTGCATCCGGGTTGCCTTCCACGGTACCCTTCAGGACTTTTGCGAGATGGGCTGCAGTCAATTCCATAGTAATTATCCGTTTTTGATTATAGATTATGCGAAATTAGGAATAATTTCAATACTTTGAAAGTCCTATGTTGCCGTTATTATGTCCTTCTTTCACAAAATGTACTGTTTTTGTTATCAATTGTCCATTTTCGGGATAGGGAAAATCGTGCCACAACATTTTTTTGTCATTTCGGTGTTTTTTCGTATCTTTGCAGCGTGTGATTGGATAGGGGCCGGGCGGTCTCCTATTTTTGTTTATGACAGACGTTCCGCACATGCGGGACCCCATTGCAGCAATGACAGATTTTGAAAAGGAAATAATAGAGAAGCTCTCCGGTCCGGCACAGGAGAGGGGATGTTTCATCGTGGACGTGGAAGTCACTGCCGATGACGACATTACCGTGGCAATTGAAGCGATGGACAGGGACATTGTCCTTGAAGACTGCGTGGCCCTGGACGGAGTTTTCCACAGCATCTGGAACCAGGACGAGAGGGACTATTCGCTTACCGTGACCTCGGCCGGCCTGGATATGCCTTTCAGGGACCCGCGCCAGTACCTCAAGGCGCTCGGGACAAAGGTGGAGGTGCAGCTTAAGGGCGGCAGGAAACTGGTTGCAACGCTCGAGGAGGCCAACGGAGAGGGCATCGTGCTGGGCTACTCCGCAAAGGAAGCGGTGGAGGGCAGCAAGAAGAAGGTGACGGTGCAGCGGCACGACCGTTTCACCTTTGACCAGGTCAATTCCGTAAGGCCCCACATCGAGTTTGAATGACCCGGGACCGCAGGACAATAGTGGCACAACAATTTGGACAATAATAAGATTCAATACAATGGCAGAAGAGAAAATCGACCTCAAGAGTGCGTTCGCCGCATTCAAAGATGAGAAACAGATCGACAGGCCTACAATGATGGGCGTCCTCCAGGATGTTTTCAAGGCACAGCTCATCAAGACTTTCGGTACGGCCGACAATTTTGATATCATCGTCAACCCGGACAAGGGTACGGTGGAAATTTTCCAGAACCTCGAAGTTGTGGACGAGGTGGAGGACCCCGATTCACAGATTTCGCTCGCCGAGCTCCACGAGATGGGAGAGGACGATTTCGAAATCGGTGAGGAGTTTGCGAAGAAGGTGGAGCTCAAGGACTTCGGCCGCCGCGGAATCCTCAACATCAGGCAGAACCTCCAGGGCCGCATCATGGATATCGAGAAGGCCAATCTCTACAACAAATACACCCAGAAGATCGGTGAGCTCTTCACCGGGGAAGTCTATCAGAAATGGGCGAAGGAAGTGCTCATCCTCGACGAGGACGGCAATGAGCTCCGCCTGCCGAAGACCGAGCAGATCCCGGGCGAACACTTCGCCAAGAACGATTCTGTCCGCGCAATCATCAAGAGCGTGGAGATGAAGAACAACACCACTCCGTACATCGTGCTTTCAAGGACTTCCAACGATTTCCTCATCAAGCTTTTCGAGCAGGAGGTCCCGGAAATCGCCGACGGTCTCATCACCATCAAGAAAGTGGTCCGCATCCCGGGAGAGAGGGCCAAGGTCGCAGTGGAGTCCTATGACGACCGCATCGACCCTATCGGAGCCTGCATCGGTGTGAAGGGATCGCGCATCATCGGCATCGTTCGCGAGCTGCGCAACGAGAACATCGACGTGCTCCAGTGGACATCCAACGTGTCCCTGCTCATCCAGAGGGCCCTTGCTCCGGCAAGGATCTCCTCAATCGACATGGGCACCGGCGAAAACGACAAGATCAAGGTGTTCATGGACCCGGAGGAGGTCAAGAAGGGTATCGGAAAGGGCGGCTGCAACATCAAGCTTGCAGGCATGCTCGTTGACCGTGAGATCGAAGTATGGAGGGACATCCCTAAGGACGGGGAGGCTGAGGAAGAGGAGGATGTGCTCCTCTCGGCATTTGACGACGTGATCGACCCGTGGGTTATCGAAAGGCTCCAGTCCATCGGCTGCGACACCGCCAAGAGCGTCCTCGCACTTGACCCGGCAGACGTGGCTGAAAGGGCGGACCTTGAGGACGAGACCGTGGAGGAAGTGATGAACATACTCAAGGCCGAGTTTGAAGACTAAGGAGAATCAATAAAAAAGGGGTTATATATGGCAGAAATCAGACTGAACAAATTAGCGAAGCAGTACAACATCGGGCTCTCGGATCTCGTGAGCTTTCTCAACAGCAAAGGCCTCGGCGTAGATGAAAATCCGAATGCAAAGATTTCGGACGAGTGGATTCCGGCTCTCGACAAGAAGTTCGGAGACGACAGGAAGGCCGCTACCGAAGCCGCCAACAGGGACATCAAGATGAAGGAGATCATCGAAAAGAGCACCCGCAGGCAGGCTGCAGAGAAAGAGGAGGAAGAGGAACCGGTGCGTGAGACTACTATCAAGAGTACAATTCTTTCCGGACTTAACGAAAAGCCTTCCGAGCCGAAGCAGGAGGTTGTGGAAACGGCCCCTGTGGAGGAGAAAAAGCCTGAAATAGAGGAGGTTCATCCGGAAGAGGAGCCTTCCGTCACCGTAGCCGGAGCAGCTGACGCAGAGCCTGTGCAGATGGTGGAAGAGCCTGTGGAGGAGAAAGAGGAACCGGCCAGCACGCCGGAGCCTGTGGAGGAGGAGCCTGCGGAAGAGCCTGTGGAGGCGGACATCCAGCCGGAAGCAGAGCCGGAGCCGGCAAAAGAGGAGCCTGCAGACCTGCAGCAGTCCGATACGACCCCGTCGGACACCAGGACAGAGCCGGGCTTCAAGGTTGTCGGCAAGGTCGATCTCTCACAGTTCGACACCAAGAAGAAAAAGAAGAGGGAGCGCATCCAGAAGGAAAGCCAGAAGGTGGATGTCAACAAATTGGATGCAGAATCCAGGAAAGACGGCAAGAAGGACCGCGGCGGCAAGAACGGCGGTGCATCCTCCGGCCAGAACCAGGGCAAGGGCGGAAAGAACCAGCCCCAGCAGCAGAACCAGGCCAAAGACGGAGGAAAGGGCCGCAAGAAGGACCGCTTCAAGCCTGCGATGACCGAAGAGGAGCAGGAGGAGATGCAGAAGGAAATCCAGAAGCAGGTCAAGGAGACCTACGCAAGGATGAGCGACAGCAAGAAGAGCAACTTCGGAGCAAAATACCGCAAGGAGAAGAGGGAGGCGGCCGCCAACAGGATGATGGAGGAGATGGAGCAGGAGGAGCAGGAGAAGAAAGTGCTCAAGGTAACGGAGTTCGTTACCGTCAACGACCTGGCCACCCTCATGAACAACACCCCTGTCAACAAGGTCATCGGGGCGTGCCTCAACCTCGGACTTATGGTGTCCATCAACCAGAGGCTCGACGCGGAGGCGCTCGTGCTTGTGGCAGAGGAGTTCGGATACAAGGTGGAATTCGTCACCGCTGAGCTTACCCAGGAGATTGAAAGCGAAGAGGCCGACAGGGAGGAGGATCTTGTCACAAGACCTCCGATCATCACGGTGATGGGTCACGTCGATCACGGAAAGACTTCCCTGCTGGACTATATCAGAAAGACCAACGTGATTGCAGGAGAGGCCGGAGGAATCACCCAGCACATCGGTGCATACAATGTGAAAATGCCTGACGGAAGGCGCATTACCTTCCTCGACACCCCTGGACACGAAGCATTTACTGCAATGCGTGCCCGTGGAGCCCAGCTCACCGACCTCGCGATCATCATCATCGCAGCCGACGATGCCGTGATGCCGCAGACAGTGGAGGCAATCAACCACGCACAGGCGGCAGGTGTGCCTATGGTATTTGCAATCAACAAGATAGACAAGCCTGGTGCACAGCCTGAAAAGATCTACCAACAGCTCGCCCAGATGAACATCCTCACGGAGGCCTGGGGCGGAAAATACCAGTGCCAGGAAATCTCGGCAAAGAAGGGACTCAATGTGGACAAACTTCTCGAGAAAGTCCTTCTGGAGACCGACATGATGGATCTCAAGGCCAACCCTCACAAGGTCGGCAGCGGTGCTGTCATCGAGTCCTCGCTGGACAAGGGGCGTGGCTATCTCGCCACAATCCTCGTACAGAACGGTACCATCCACAAGGGGGATATGCTCCTGAGCGGATGCTACTACGGCCGCATCAAGTCGATGTTCAACGAGCGAGGCCAGATGATTTCGGAGGCAGGCCCTTCAACCCCTGTATCAGTGCTCGGACTCAACGGGGCACCGTCAGCGGGAGAGAAGTTCAACATCATGACCGACGAGAAGGAGGCAAAGGCCATCGCCAACAAGCGCGAGCAGCTCATCCGCATCCAGGGCATCAAGACCCAGAAGCACATGACCCTCGAGGAAATCGGACGCCGTATCGCAATCGGCAACTTCAAGGAGCTCAATGTCATCGTCAAGGGTGACGTGGACGGTTCAGTGGAGGCACTTTCCGATTCGCTCATCAAGCTCTCGACCGAGGAGATCCATGTAAATGTGATCCACAAGGCAGTGGGTGCCATTTCCGAGTCCGATGTGATGCTTGCGACGGCATCGGATGCCATCATCATCGGCTTCCAGGTGCGTCCGTCATCCGACGCGCGCTCCACTGCCGAAAAGGAAGGCATCGAGATCAGGCTCTACTCCGTCATCTATGACGCCATCAATGAGGTCAAGGACGGTATCGAGGGCATGCTCGAGCCGGAGAAGAAGGAGGAGGTTGTCGCAACTGCACTCGTCAAGCAGCCGTTCAAGATCCCTAAGGTCGGCACAATCGCGGGCAGCCTTGTCAAGGACGGCAAGCTCGTCAAGCCGGGCAAGGTAAGGCTCATCCGCGACGGCATTGTGGTCTATACCGGGGACATCGCATCCCTGCGCCGCGGCAAGGACGACGCCAAGGAGGTCATGGCCGGGATGGAGTGCGGTATCGGCATTGAAAACTACAACGATATCAAGGAGGGAGACATCATTGAGGAGTTCCAGATAGTCGAAATCAAGAGGACTCTGTAATGACCCGCGGAAGGATACTCGTCGTGGACGACAATTCGGGAATAAGGTCGGCGCTGAAGCTATTTCTGCCCGACCATTTTTCCGATGTAGAGGCACTCCCCTCCCCGAAGGAACTGATGAGCACAATCGCTTCCTTCAGGCCCGATGCGGTCCTTCTCGACATGAATTTCGTCTCCGACATCAATACCGGCAACGAAGGTCTCTATTGGCTTTCGGAAATCAAGGCGCACTATCCCGAGGTGCAGGTAGTGCTGTTTACGGCATATGCCGACATCTCCCTTGCTGTGGAAGGGATGAAGCGCGGGGCATTTGACTTCATCGTGAAGCCGTGGGAGAATGCCAAGCTCATCAGGACTCTCTCCGAGGCGGTCGATGCAAGCCGCAGGAACAGCGGGAAAAGAGTGCCTGAGAAGGCCCCGGAGGGGGTATATTGGGGAAGCGGGGAGGCAATGAGGCAGATCCGCGCCACCCTCGACCGGATTGCCCCGACCGATGCCTGCGTGCTCATAACCGGGGAAAACGGCACGGGAAAGGATGTGGTGGCATCGTATATCCACAGCATTTCCTCAAGGAGAAACGGCCCCTATGTTGCAGTGGACCTCGGCGCGGTGACCGACACCCTTTTTGAAAGCGAGATGTTCGGCCACGTCAGGGGAGCATTCACGGGAGCAGTGAGCGACCACGAGGGCAGATTCGAGGCAGCCGACGGGGGAACACTTTTCCTCGATGAGATCGGCAACATTCCGCTCCACCTCCAGGCCAAGCTGCTGCGTGCCCTGCAGAACCGGAGCGTGGCAAGAGTGGGCGGCAGGGAGGAAATCCCGTTCGACATCAGGCTTATCTGCGCGACCAACCGCAACATCGGCGAGATGGTGGCGGAAGGCGGTTTCAGGGAGGACCTGTTCTACAGGATCAACACGATACACATCAATCTGCCTCCGCTTCGCGAAAGGGCAGACGAAATCATCCCGCTCAGCAGGCTCTTCATCGGGGAGTTTTCGCAGAGATACAACCGCAGCGGCATTGTACTGGACGACGAAGCAGCGGCAAAACTGTGCGCCCACCAGTGGCCAGGCAATATCAGGGAGCTCAGGAACTGCATTGAAAATGCAGTGATTATGTCTGACGGCGGCACAATCCGCCAGGGTGACATCCATTTCAGCAATGCTCCGGCAAAGGCCCTGCAATCCTGCGGCGGCGACACTCTTGCAATGGCCGAAGAAAAGGCAGTCAGGGAGGCTCTCGAACGATTCGGCGGCAATCTTTCAATGGTAGCCAAGGCACTGAAAATCAGCCGTCCAACCCTTTACGCAAAACTCAAGAAATACGGCATATAGCTATGATTCCCATCTGGAGTGTCATAGGCCTCTGCGCACTTGTCGCCGCCCTGACAGCAGCGGTGTCATTCTTTGTCATTTCGCACAAGGTGCAGAAAAAGACCACCTATATGCTCGATGCCCTGGAAGACGGGGAAACCAATTTCAAATTCAACGAGAGGACTCTCAGGGACCTGAATGTCAACAGGACGCTGAACAGGCTCAGGGGCATTTTCCTGAAGGAAAAGGAGGCTATCAAGGAGCAGGAGGAATATCTTTCGAGGATGATGGAGAACATCACGACGGGCATTGTGGTGTGGGAAGGGGATGGCACCGTAAGATATTGCAACAATGTGGCGCTCAAGATGCTGGGAGTATCGTCGCTCAGCAGCATCAGGCAGCTTCGGCACATGGGGGACGGAGTTGACAAGGCTTTTGTGCAGGTCACCCCGGAGCGGGAGGGACGCATAACCGTTGAAAACGAAAGGGGCGGAAGGACGCTCTCGGTGGCATGCACACGCGCTGTTCTGTCCGGAAAGGAGGTGAATATCATAGCATTGAACGATATCAGCGGTCAGGTGGACGAGTATGAGTTCAGCTCTTGGGAAAAGCTTCTGAGGGTGCTTACACACGAGATAATGAACACGGTCTCCCCTATTGCGTCACTGAGCGAGGCGCTGCTTGAAGATGAGACCGACCCGGACAGGAAGAAGGGGCTCCAGACGATTTCCTCTTCGTCACGCGACCTCATCAAGTTTGTCAGGACCTACCGCAATCTTACGGGGCTGTCGCTCCCGATGAAAAGGGCTTTTGAGCTCATTGAGTTGATTGACAATGTGATTGAGTTGACAAAGGCTGATTTTGAGGCGGCCGGGGCAAGTTGCCGGTATGTCGGCAGGAGCGAGGATATTCTCCTTTACGCGGACTTTGGGCAGATCAGCCAGATTTTCATCAATCTGCTGAGGAATGCCCTGCAGGCAGGGGCGCACAATGTGGTGATCGAGGCAGGCATAGATGCCAACGATATCACTTTGGTGGATGTCAGCAACGACGGCCAGCCAATCAGCGAGAGCAGCCGGAAAGACATTTTCGTGCCGTTTTTCACCACCAAGAAAGAGGGCAGCGGCATCGGCCTGAGCCTGTCACGGCAGATTATGCGTATGCACGGCGGCTCTATCACCCTGCTCGGCAGCGACGTCGGCAAGACAACCTTCAGGCTCACGTTCAGATAATGGCGGGAGGAGTTCCTCAATTCCCGACAAAGCCAAATGATACTGTGCTTCCGTTATCTGTCTCATAATTGTTTTCTTTAACAAAATTTCAGTGGTCCCATATTTACATCAGGCGAAAGCATTTCATCATTCCGTTTTCAGGGAATCGACAGGGTCGGAAAGGACTGCGGAGAGGCTGCGGAGGGTGACCACGGCGACGGTGACAATCAGGACTGCGGCAAGAGCGAGTGCAAACACCCACCAGTGCATCGGCATCCTGTAGGCAAATCCCTTGAGATACATATCTGTTATCAGCCAGGCAACCGGTGCCGCAATTGCAAAACATATGAGCACAATCCTGGCAAACTTCACGTTGAACATCCGGAGGATATCCTCCACAGTCGCCCCGTTGACGCGCCTGATGCCTATTTCCTTGCGCCTGTACTGCGCTTCGAACATCACCAGTCCGAAGACGCCCATCAGGGAAATGACAATGGCCAGGACGGTGAACAGCAATATTATACGTGAAGAACGCTTTTCTCCCTGATACTGCGAGTCAAGCCTGCTGTCATAGAAAGACACATCCACTTCCTCCTTGGCAACAGACGGGTCCATCCCGCTGAGTCGGGTCCTGATCCAGTCGATCAGTCCAGGGATGTCGGCTCCGGGCATGGTCCTGACATAGAGGGTATAGAGCGGTTTCCAGGAATGCTTTCCGAAAATATAGAAAGCAAACGGCTCGACGCCCTGCGCCAGCGACCTGTAGTTGAAGTCCTTGCAGAATCCCACGATGTCGGTTTCCCCCTGATGGCCATACATCCTGTCCTCGAGCGTGAGGCCGAACTTGTCGCGGGCAGCCTCATTGAAAATGAAGACCCCATCCTCACAAATCTCGTCGCTTTCGGAGAAATCACGGCCTTCGACAATATCTATTCCCATAAAACTCAAGAAATTCCAGCTCACGGGATAGCATTGGAAATTGATCTGTTCACCCTTGAATTCCCTTCCCCAGCCCATCCTGCGGCTTGCGACCAGATCTCCGTTTGCCCAGGTGACATCACTTATGCCCGGATTGTCCATCAGAGCTGAAGTAACCGTTTGCCTCATATCGGCAATTTTTCCCGAAGTCTGGACCTGGAGCAGATTGCTGCGGTCAAATCCCATATCATAGTGGAGCATATACTGCCTCTGCATAGTCACAAAGCAGGCGCAGACAATAAGCACAAGCGAGACAACGAACTGGAATCCGATGAGTCCGTAACGGAAAACATTTCCCTTAGAGACGGTACCGAAGCTGCCTTTGAGAGCGAAAGCCGGAGAAAATGATGTGATATAGAGCGCGGGATAAAGCGAGGACACGACTGCGAGCATAAGGCCTCCGGCTGCTGTCCAGAGAGCCACACCGACGTTTTTCGACACAAGCACACTGCAAGGGATGAGTGAAGCCAGGGTGCTGCCGCTGAACAGCCTGACAACACCTGCTGCCAGGGCAAGAGCAACCGCAATCATCACCACGGACTCAAATATGACCCCTGCCACAAGGCTGCCCCTCGACGCTCCGAGTATCTTTCTGGTGTTGACAGACCGCAGGCGCACCGGCACAAGGGCGAAGAAGAAATTGATGAAATTGATGAATGCAATGACAATTACAAGCATGGCTATGGCGAGAAGGGTATAGGTAGTGGTCCTGCTCCCGCTTTTTCCGGGGCCGTCAAGCCTGCCTTCGAAATACATCTCCTCCAACGGGAAGAGTCTTATCTCAAGTCTTGACCTGGCTTCCTGCAAATCTTCACCGGAAATTTCCTCACCATTGGAAGATGCAATATCGAGATAGGTTTTGACAACATAGTCAAATGCCTGTTTTTCAAAGGTTTCCTTATCTTCCCCCGAGCGCAGTTTGACAAAATACGGATAGCTCCATTCGCTGAACTCATTGATGTTTTCATCTCCAAGATCGGTAAAGCAGTCTATTCCCTGAAGGTCGCTGTTGTCAGGAAAGTCTTTGAATATGGCAGCGACGTTGTATTGCACGTTTGTCCCGTCAGGGGTTCGGCCGAAAAGCGCATCTCCTGCATGCAAGCCGAGTTCGCGGGCCCTTTTGCCGGACAGGACAAGGTCCCTCCCGGGTTCAAGATGCCCGATCTTTCCTTCCAGGACTTCAAAGCCGAAAACCGACAGCGCGCCAACAGATATCCTGCTTAAATTGAGATAGAAAGACCCGCTGCCGTCTTCATTGCGGCTGACCCTGCCCTGATTGGTCCAGTAACTGACTGTGCCTCCGCATTCCACGCCCGGGACATTGTCGATTGCAGCCTCGCACATCGGCCTGGACAAGGTAGTCATCCAATTGCCGGGGGTGTACCAGTCAGGCATTGCCATCACAAAGATTCTTTCGGAATCCTTGAACCTGCGGTTGTATCCCAAGTCATAATTGACCTGCACCATTATGATGTATAGAGCAGCAAACGCCATCGCCATTCCGATGATGTTCAGGAGTGAAGCTACTGCCGGACTATGTCCTCCTGTAAGTTTTCTTATTGACATTGTTGTGTTGTTGCTAATTTCCGTTACTACCAAGATCTATCCATCTGCTTCGCCCGATCGAGATGAAAATGATGGCGCTACGCCCAGTCGGGATGACAAGCCTTCGCCCAGGCTACTTCGCTGATTGCGGGCCGGGCAGGTAAAGCTTGCAGTTGCCGAAATCGACGACGGCATTGTTCTCAATCAGGAAATCCCCGCTGAGCGCCCCACCGATATTGTCTTCCGGCTTTTCGGGACGGGTGCTTCCCGAATAGGCGTATTTGTCCTCAATATAGCCTGCGGTCCGGATCCGGACGCAGCCGATGGCAATGTCAAGTCCGTCGTTTATTTCGTAGATATAACCAGTCTTTCCGCCAGGTCCTCCGAATGTTCCGGCGACCTCTCCCCTTGCAATGCCGGCACGCTCCGCAAACAGGGAATCCACCGAAAGCCGGGACACCGTATTGACTGAAAAACGGCCCGTTACGCCGTTGATGGCGGCTTCAACATAATACATCCCGTCCTCATTTGTCATCGGGACTTCGACATATCCGTCCTTTTTCAATTTCTTCACAATCGAATCGACCTGTTTCCCGTCCGGCTGAATGGTGACCGTCCTGTCGCCATAGTTCAACACGATTCTGTTTTCCGTTATCCAGGGAAGTCCGAGCATTCCGAATCCCTTGGCGTCTGCCGGATATTTGTTGAACACGGAAACGGTAACATCGGAATAGGTCAAGCCGCCCATCACGATCTCGTCAATGACACCACGGTAGCTCATACTTGTCTTTCCCGGCTCCGTAATGCCGAAATATCCCGTTTCCACCATATCCCTCACCCCGAAATACTCTGCATTGTCCGTACTCAACTGAATGTACATCGAGGCATTGGAATGGATCATACTGCTGGCCTCACGACCGTTGATGCTATAGTTTATGACCGGTCTCGGACCGGCTATGTCCACATATGTGACAGGCAGCACGATGCCGGAGCGTTTGGCGTTGCTGCACGATACGATGGACGAAAAGGCAAGTAGCGCGGCGATTATTGTTTTATGTTTCATACTATCAAAAATTTTTACATTTATAAAAATTTTGTGAGAGTATGATAGCCGTTCGCTATCGCTCACTCTCACGATGAAAATCATTTGATATCGCCCATGGGCGAAAATATATCAAAGATTTTCATGTTCGGTTTCATTTTGTTTATTGTTACAACTCGTTCTGGACGTCGCTGACAATCTGGCCATCGAAAAGGTTGATGATGCGCTGGGCGCAGGAAGCATCTCTCTGTGAATGGGTTACCATCACGATGGTCGTTCCCTCCCTGTTAAGCTCACCGAGAAGGTCCATCACCTCCTTGCCGTTTTTGGAGTCAAGGTTGCCGGTCGGCTCGTCGGCGAGTATCAGCTTGGGGCTTGAGACGCACGCCCTCGCAATCGCCACTCTCTGCTGCTGACCGCCGGAGAGCTGCTGCGGGAAATGCTGGGCACGGTGGCTGATGTTCATCCTCTTGAGCATGGCGGTCACCCTCTCCCTGCGCTCGGATGCGCTGATGCCCAGATAACGCAGAGGAAGCTCGACATTCTCATACACATTGAGTTCATCGATGAGGTTGAAGCTCTGGAAGACAAAGCCGATGTTGCCCTTGCGGAACTTTGTGCGGTCCTTTTCCCTGAGCCTGGCCACCTCCTTGCCGAGAAGCTCGTAGCTCCCGGAGGAAGGATTGTCAAGCAGGCCGAGAATGTTGAGAAGGGTTGATTTGCCGCATCCGGACGGGCCCATAACAGCAACGAATTCACCATCTCCTATTTCAAAGGAAACTTTGTTCAACGCCGTCGTTTCGATTTCTTCTGTGCGGAACACTTTGCACAGGTGTCCACTGCCATCCAAATTTGAACAGTGATTGCCATCGAAAATTGAACAGTT
>JBJEJU010000029.1:0-43566 GCA_051878275.1 Candidatus Cryptobacteroides sp.
CGTTGCAATGCTGAGCTTCTCCACAAAGGGTTCCGCAAAGCATGAGGTTGTTGACAAGGTTGTCGAGGCCACCAGGCTTGCCAAAGAGCTCGACCCGTCCCTCAAGATTGACGGTGAACTCCAGGCAGATGCCGCCCTCGTTCCGTCCGTCGGTGCCAAGAAGGCTCCGGGCTCGGATATCGCAGGCAAGGCCAATGTGCTTGTTGCCCCTAATCTCGAGGTCGGCAACATCGGCTACAAGCTCGTGCAGCGTCTCGGAGGTGCAGATGCCATCGGACCTATCCTCCAGGGTATTGCACGCCCGGTCAATGACCTGAGCCGCGGCTGCTCCGTAGATGACATCTACAAGATGATTGCAATCACTGCCTGCCAGGCAATGGACGCAAAATAGTTTTTATTTTCAAATAATAGTTTTTTCTTGCGGCGGGACATCTGTTCCGCCTCTTATTTTTGCTCTGTAGGGACAGGAAATCCCTATATTGTGTATATTTGCATTCATGAGACTGCTGGTACTGATGATTGCGATGCTTTTGTCTCCGGTTTTCGGAGACAGGGGAGGCTTTGTGCCGGCGGATCAGGAATGCACTGTGGTCCAGAGCACGTCGGAGGACCGCAATACGGATTTCTCGCTCAACCGTGATGCCTGCCTGCCTTCTGTCCATCTCCTCTCTTTTTCAGGTACGCGCAGTCCCAGTCCGCATCCTCTGCGTTTCCACAGCCCCGGACGCCGTACCCTTGCGCAGGTAAGGACCGCTTTCCGGTATATATCTCCATCTTTTGTGGTAACGTCGGGGACTAATATTCCCGAAAGATATCTTCTGTCAATCTGTCTGTTGAGGATTTAGGATTATCATCGGTTTTAATGAACAGCCCGGCATGGCCGTCAGGCTGAATCCTGCCATTTATAATCCTTAACAGTCTAATCTTATGACAATCATATTATTGCTGTTGGGCCTGGGGCTGATAGTCCTTGGCGCCAACTCTCTTGTCGAAGGCTCCTGTGGCATCGCACGAAGGGCCGGAGCCGGCGAATTTGCAATAGGACTCACGATTGTGGGCTTCGGGACATCCTGCCCGGAGCTTGTCGTGAGCCTTACCGGGGCAATCGGGGGAAATGCCGACATTGCCGTGGGCAACGTTATCGGCTCAAACATATTCAATACTCTTTTCATCCTGGGGCTTACATCACTGCTCTGTCCCGTGGCGATGACAGATACCAACAGGAAAACGGACATCCCCATTGCCCTGATTGCCACGGTGATGCTGCTGGTTTTCGGAATGGGTCCGGGCTTTGCCGGCCATGGGGGCTCCATCTCGAGGTTTGAGGGGCTTCTGTTCCTGGCTGCATTTGCAGCCTATGTCTGTTTTGCATTCCGCACTTCAGGCAAGGACACCGGGCCGGAGAGCCCACGGGCAGTCAGGCCGGTCCCTGCCAGTATCCTGATGGTCATCCTCGGGCTTGCCGGACTCATTGGCGGAGGGGAACTGTTCGTAAGGTCCGCCACCAGGCTTGCCGGTCAGATGGGGGTAAGCGACAAGTTCATTGCCGTCACCGTCCTTGCAGGCGGGACCTCGCTTCCGGAGCTTGCCACCAGCCTTGTGGCCGCCCTGAAGGGAAGGCCCCAGCTTGCCCTCGGCAACATCCTCGGCTCCAATGTGTTCAATATCCTGTTCATTCTCGGCTCGTCTGCTCTGGTAATGCCCCTGTCTTTTTCATCGGTGACCATTGTGGATGCCGTTGTGCTCCTTTTGAGCTCCGTGCTGCTTGTGCTGTGCGCCTACACCGGGCGGAAACTGCGTATTGACCGCTTTGAAGGCGCCGCAATGCTCGCGGTCTTTGCCGCATATTACATCTGTCTTTTCAATAGACTGTAGCTCTCTCCACTCGTTTCGCGACAAATAGGGGGCGTTCAGCCAACCTCCATATAAATTATACAGGACTTCATATTCACAAGTATTAAAATGGAATACAAATTCAAAAGGGTCCATACTGCAAAGGACCTCTTCATATCTGCCATCGTGCTGGCCGCCGGCATCGGCCTTTATTTCATCCATTCCGGACTCGGAGCCGTCATTGCCGTATGCGGACTCCTTATGCTTTTCTTCTGCAAAGGGGCCTATCGCCGTGAAGGGGACAGGACGCTTCTGAAAAAGGAGGGCCTCGACATCTCCCGCAGCTGCAGGGAACCGCTGACTGGTATTCTCGCAGGCGGGGACGAAAGGCTTGAGATTGACAGGTCCAATTCCGGCGGCATAATCCGCGTTGAAATCTATTACGATGCTTCCGGTTCCACTGCCTATGTCCAGGTCTTCGACTTTACGGACTATCTTTACCGCCCGGCTACCGGGGTGGTGGCGCTCGAAGGAAAAAGGGCCGAAACCCTGCTGAAAGCCTTCGGTTTGCACCGCTCATGATTTGCTCAAATAAAAACAGATTGCTACTTTTGTGTACAGGTCAAACGGCAATCTGTTTTTATTTATGGACCAACTGCTTTACCGCTGCTCGCTTTTGATGGCGCTGCCCCTGATGCTTTTCTTCGGGCTGCATATGCTCCTTGCCCGTGTGCCGGAGAAAAAGCAATTCGCCAACTTCTTGTTATCCAGGAGGTTGATGGGCATTGCCCTGCTTGTCCTTGCGGCCAACTATACCGTCCATTTCCTGTTTGAGATACGCCTTCGGGACGTCAATACCGCCATACTGTTCAATATGGCGACTTATTTCCTGTGCTACTGGCTTTTCAGCTGTGCGCTGATGGCGCTTCTTGAAAAGAGTTATGTCACAAGGAAGCTTTTTGCAATACATCTGGTCCTGTGGATGGCCTATTCGCTGTTGTCGGCCGCGGTTGCCTTTCTTGTCCCGGGTGCTGTCCCAAAGGCCTGGGCCACGATTGTCCTCGCCGTCCTGCTCGTCATCTACGGCCTTTTTCTTTCTGCCCGTCTCCTGCGCACGTATTCAAGGTCAATCCGGATGTTTGAGAATACCCATTCGGACGATATAGGCGCATATATCAGCTGGTTGTCCGTATTTACATATTGGGCCGTAGCCTATGGAGTCAGCTGCGGGCTCCTGACATTTCTGCCCGACAGATATATATTCATATGGGTGCTGTCCGCAATTCCGTTTTACATCTATCTCTACTGCAGCTATCAGAATTACATCTTTTTCCACGAAAATGTGGAGAATGCCTTTGTGGAGGACGAGTGGCTGGCGGAGGATGGCAGCGCCGCCGGCAAAGAGATCCCGGGCGGTGAGGAGAACACTCCAGCCTTTCATCAGGATATTGAAAAACGCATAGGGGAGTGGATAGAGGGCGAAGGTTATCTCAAGCCCGGCATTACCCTGAATGACCTGTCCGCCCAGCTCTGCACCAACCGCACCTATCTTTCTTCCTATATCAACACCGTTTATCAGAAAAGTTTCCGCGACTGGATTTCTGACCTGCGCATCGAATATGCCAAACGCCTGATGACGCTCCAGCCGCTCATGAAGGTGCAGGATGTGTCCGAATCGTCCGGATTCCTGTCATTGAGCCACTTTACCAGAATGTTCACGGCAAAGGAAGGCTGCTCCCCTGCAAAGTGGCGCAGAAGCCATATGGGGTAGGCCAAGTCTATGTCCAAACGTCAAATTGACGAATGGGCATATTGTAATAATTGCAAATTCATCAAATTTTTGCCGTTCCTACAAATCAGGGGCGGCAATTTTGTTTTCAATCGCGGTTCTTTCCTAAATTTGAGAATCCATAAGCTTCTAAATCATCCGTATCATATTATGAAAAATTACCTGTTCGCATTGTCAATCGCCGCAATGGCGTTGACGGCTTCCGCTTCCTCCTGCGGAAAAGAGGATTCGTCTCCGAAGAAGACCACATACATCACCGACGAGACCAAGCTTGAGATGCTCAATTCCATCAAGGACCTTGACGGTACCGGGCGTCTTTATGAGGTCAACTACATGTCGGACTACAAGCTGGATGAGGTTCTCGCTTCGGGGGTGACCGATGCCAACCAGCTCTTCCAGTACATCGCATACCTGCTGTATGACGTAAAGCCGACCAAGTCCCCTTCAGTGACCTTCGGCGCGGGCTGCAGTACCTTTGCTGTCCCTGAGTCCGGGAGCCTCGACTTCATCATGGGACGCAACTACGATTACCGCCATTCCACCAAGGACGGATACGTGCCGACTTCGGCAATTCTCGTCCATACTGCCCCGAAGGACGGAAAGAAGTCCATTTCGATGGTGGACGGAATGAATCTCAACTACGGACAGGGATTCTATGACGATGAAGACAAGGATCTTTCCCTGCTTGTCGGCCTGCCTTACGCAGCCCTCGACGGCATCAACGAGGACGGTTTCGCAATCGGAGTGCTTGCGGTCAATGAGGAGCAGACCTGCCAGGAAAACAACGGTCCGAAAATCGGTACTACCGTGGCCATCAGGATGCTTCTGGACAGGGCCTCGACCGTAAGGGAGGCAGTCGATATGCTCGGCAAATACTCTATGGACATGCGCGGTAGCGGCCGCAGCAATTACCACTATTTCATGGCCGATGCCACCGGAGACTATGCCATTGTCGAATACACTTACGACGGAGGCGAATATCCGAGCAAGATGGAGGTATTCAGGGACAATGATACCCTCCGCTGCCTGACCAACTTCTATGTCGCCCCTTCTATGGTCGGGACCAATGACGGTTGGGGCTCAAATCATGGAAGGGCCCGCTACGACACGATCAGGAACACCCTGAAGGCAAAGAATTATACCCTCAGCGAGGATGAGGCCATGACCCTTCTCAAGAATGTCTCACAGCCTCCTACCGAGGAGCTTACCTCACAGACGCAGTGGTCTTCGCTTTACAATCTTACGCAAAAGACCCTCCGCCTTGCCATTCTCCGCGAATACGGAAAGGAATACGAATTCAGAGTCGAATGACAAAAACCCTATGAATATGAAGAAAATTTTATCCGGACTGCTTGCGATAGCCGCAATATTTGTCTCCTGCTCAAAGGACAATAATCCCGACTCTTCATTTGATGTCCCCGTCAAGGTGCAGGACAAGGTATATTTTGCCAGCTCGCTGCCGTCAGTCATTGACAAGGCCCTCCATATGAGCGTCAATACTGTGACCACAAATCCCGATGAAGCTGGGGTCATCATAGTAAAGACATCCGACCTGTCCGCGTATGAAGACCTTGTAAAATCTTCCTGGGAAAAAGGCAAGATCATTGTGGAGGTATATCCTGACAATGCCGTCCACAAAGACTTCTGGACATCAATAGGCGCCCCTTCCCCGATCCTTGCATCGGAAGAGTCGGGTGACATGCTCCTGCTTGCAATGCAGTATTTCCAGTGCTATTGCATGATGGACCCGATGGGATTGGACGGACACCTTTCCGACCTTGATATCGAAGAAGATGAGCAGGCCACTGATTCGGATGAGGATGACTGGGAAGACGGTGACATCGAGACCGTCGATATTGAGGAGGATGCCGAATACCTGGCTTCCAGAATGACCGGTTTCGTGGAATGGCTCAACAAAAATGTCCAGACCGTTGAAAATGGAGACGAAAAGGTTGACCACAGCAAGTTTATAGGCGACCTCACAGAATATCTTTCAAACAAGAAATTCACCCAGAATTATGAAGCTTCATTCAGCGTAGGTGCTGAAGATTACAGGCTGTGCAAGGTCAGGTCGTCATCTCCGGACTGCGTGACCAGGCATTCGACAGTCAAGGTGGAATTGACCATCACGCCTGTATATGCATATGAACTCAACGGAAATGATGCCGGCGATTATTATTTTGTCACCATCCACGTGCTGTCGGAGAATAAGCCGCTATACGGACTGTACAAGAAAAAGCACGGCGGTGTCAAGACTCTTGCCCATGCTTTCTACAGCGAGAACATAAAATGGACGGCCAACATAGTCCCGGAGACAGATTATACCGTCGGTTTCTTCCAGTATCCTAGCCCGTCCACCACAACAAGTTCAACTTCCTATACCTCAGGTTTCTCCACAGCAGTCAATGTCACTGGACAGGCAGGCGGAATGGGAGGCAAGCCGTCGGGATCGCTTACGGTGGGAAACACCTTCACATGGAACAACAGTAAGTCCCGTTCACTTTCCGACCAGATGATTTCAGAGAACACTTCCGGAGGGGTTGTTGACTATGAGTTCATCTGCCCTAATGTCTCCAAGGATGATGATGTCAACAAGGCTGTCTCCCTGACTGCAAGAAGCAACCAGCATTGCTACGCTTCCTGGTGCTGGCACGTCACGGGACTGAAGGACAGCAGTGACAAGAAGTTCAAGATGACCTTTACCATCGACCCGGTGTATGGCTATATGTACAGGCACGGAAGCTGGTGGGCTGAAGGCCATATCAGGCATGATGTCCATCTGCTCCCTGAAGAAGACAGGACCGTGACATTCGAGCTGAATCCGCCTGACAGGCGTCCTGCCGGTGTGCTTGAGTACACTAGCACCAACTCCAATTACCTCAACAATATAAGAGTCTATGACTCTAACGGCAAAGAGGCCGGTTCTGCATTGTCCGCCTACAGGCAGGACGTTGCCGTAAACTTCCAGCTTCTTACGGGTGTCTATTCTCTTGAGTTTGACGTAAGGACCGGAAATGGGGATTTCATCGAGCGCCGCAGGAGGGAAAACATCAAAATCAGAGCAGGCCAGACCACACATCTTGCCTCTCTTGACAGTACACAGGTTGTTCAGGTCAAATAAAACTCTTGGCTGCACCATATGAAACGGCTTCCCGTAGTTTACGCTTTTCTTGTGTCTGCCGTGCTGTCCTGCACGCCGCAGACACAGGACGGGCGTGATGACACCAATGTCGCAACTGTACATATAGGTCTCAAATCCCAAAAGCCAAAACTCGGGGACAGTTTCACTTATTGGTCAAGCGGAGAGAGTATCAATGTCTTTGCAAAGCAGGACAACCAATGGGTCAATGACCTGGGAAAAGACAGCGGACCGTCGGGAGGCGTTTTTGCAAAATCTCCCACTGTCTTGAATACAGACCGGGTAGATGCCGTCTTTGCCGTCCCCATCGAACTGCTCAATACTTCTGAAGGGGATTGGCTGATATATGCTGTAAGCCCGTCAGACTGCCTGATAGACAAGCAGATGTCCAGTGTGGATGAATTCAGGTTCCGCCTGCCGTACAGGCAGGTACCGGTGTTCCGTGACATATCGAGGACTTTTGACTCATCCTGCGACATAATGATAGGAAGTACCGACACGCTCACTTCCCTCAAGAATGATGAGGCTTATCCGATAAAGTGGAACAGGCTTGTCTCCGTTCTCTCCACCGATTTCAGCAACATCCCGTATATCTCAAAAGATGAGGATGTCAGCTCCATAAGCCTGCAGGCCGGAGGGTCTGTCCCGCTTGCCGGAGATTTCAGGTACAGCATTTCAACCGGAAAATGTGAGGCGGTTTCTCCGACCAATATTCTCAACCTTGTATCGGACGGGAGCAATTTCCATCTTGTGGACGGGTACATAAAAGATGTACAGGCTGCCCTCATACCGCAGACACTCGAATCACTTAGGGTGGAAATCAGGACGGACAGGGCAGTGTATGTGAAATCATTCGACAATCTTGGCTGCGTCCTTGAGGCTGACAGTCTGTCCGGCATAGTCCTGGATATGGGCGGGGCAAAGGTGGAGAAGTTTTCAGAGATAGAGGTTAGCCCGGACAATTCATTGATAATCAACCGTTCTTTTGATATCTGCATCCCTGAACACTTAATAGCGCAGCTGACGCCAACAGGAATGGGTACCCTGTCGGTCTATTCTCCAGAGGTGAAGTCCTCCGGGGCGTTTGACCTTCATATGAAAATCTTCCCGATGTATGTGTTCGGCGATGACCCCCATTACTCGGGCGACTATTATCTGGTGGAAGGCTATATCCTCAGCCACAATGCCCTCCTGTATGCCGAAAGGATGTACAACAATGTCCATATCAACGCCTGGTATCCTTCGGAGTTCAATCTTGAGGTACAGATGCTTTCTCCGGAGGGGCTTCCTCTTGAAACCGGGCAGGTGAGTTTCTTTACCGACCCCGAGCCGTCAACCACCATCTCCAGCTGGACCTATACCAAGGGCTCTACATTCAGCATAGGCCTGAAGCTGACCTTCGGTATTGCCAAGAGGGATGGCCTGAGCGGGGCCCTTTCCTGGCTCAATTCCGTGCTGGGAAGCATTGCGCCGAGCTACAAGCACAACAACAGCTCCACCCAGAATCTTCCGGACCAGACAGTGCAGCTTTCGACCGAGTCCTCCACCGGCGCGGTGTCTTATGTCTTCAGGACCAACAATGATACCGGGGGCTACAAAACCGGGGATATTCCTCTTGTTTTCAGGAATGACCAGAGAATAGATTTCAGCTGGGTATGGCATCTCAAGAGCGGAAAGTATTGCGCCAATGACTACGACTTCGGCAATATGAAGATCCGCGCCACTGTCACACCGGTCTATAAAGCCGCCTACAACGGGACTCTCTCGCAGACTCAGGGGCATGCGGTTTTCAAGGGCTGGGCCACATATCAGCACGAGGACCTGACGATAGACAGCGATATGCCACCGCTTAACAGGATTCCTGCCGGAGACATCAGCCTGATGTTTGCCGCAATGGACGCAAACCATTATCTTACAAACCTCAAAGTCTATCGCAGCGGCGAATATCTTACTGCAAAGGAGCCTTACTACTCGGACCCGATGGTTTACAAGAAAGACAGCCGGATCGCCATCCAGCTCCGTGAGGGTACATATGACATACTCTACAAAACCCAGCACGGCGACGGACAGATACTCAGCAACAGGATTATCGAGAATGTCAGGGTAGTCACCGACGAGACTCTGGAACTGTCATCTTTAGACAGCCGCGAGCTGCAATGAAGTATCTTTAGACGGGAATCTGCAGTAATCAGTTCCAAGGGATTTTTTGAAGATTTCTAAGCCGTTCTGGAAGGGCTGCGGCTCACGATTACCACTCCGGCGAAAACAAGCAGGGCCGAAAGGACTTTCTGCCACGTGAGGACATCCATTCCGATGCATATGCTTATGGCCGTAGCTATGATGGGCTGGACATAGGCATACATGCTCACGAGGGTGGGCCTGAGGCGTTTCTGCCCGTACGGGATCAGGTAGTAGCTGACAAAGGTCGCGAAAAACACTAGGAAACCGAGCTCCAGGAGAATCGGCGACGGAATGCCTCCCCAGTCAAGGCGTACAAGCTCCCCGCAGGTAAACGGCAGCGACATCAGCGTCGAGAACAGGAAAATCCATTTCATGAATGTGCACACGCTGTACTTGCTGATGAGGGGCTTGAATATGCCCAGATACAGGGCGAAGCTCAACCCGTTGACAATCAGCAGAAGAATGCCCTGGAGGGAATTCTCCTGCACTCCGGATGCGTTCATCCCGCCTAATATGAGCAGAAGCATTCCTCCGAAGCTCACAAGTACACCGGCCACTTTCTTGAAGGAAACCGGCTCCTTGATCGCAACCGCTGCAATGAACATCGTGTAGATAGGCGACAGCGAGCTTACAATCGAACTTGTCATCGGGGTGACCTGCGGAATGGCCATCAGGAACGAAAGCTGGCAGCAGAAGTACCCGAGAAACGAAGCCAGAAACATTTTCGGAAAATCCCTGCGGTCAACCTTTTCTTTTGGGAAAAACAGGGAAATCAGCCAGAACAGGGCTCCGGCACACACCGACCTTATGGAAAACAGGGCAAGAGGGGAGAAGGTGTGACTTCCGGTCAGATCCTTGCAGATCACAATGTTGAAACCGAAAATGGCATAGGCCAAAAAACAGGCCGCGTGTCCCGCGGCCTTGTTGAATCTGTCACTCATTGACTTCCGTCGCTTCTTCTGTGATTACTGTATTGTCCACGCTTTCAACTGTTGCCACCTCATCCTCCGCAAAGCAGGAAAGCGGGGACGGAAGTTTTGCCCAGGCAAGCAGGTTGAACAGCCAGAGTGCCGCAAGTATCACGGCAACGGTGGCTATGCCGAGAGCCCACCTCTTCCATGGGGCCATTCCCTTGCGTGCATACGGGTCTTTCATTTTGAGCTTCGGGAATCTGGCAATGTCGGTCAGGGTCTCGCCGAAAAGAATGCTGATTTTTGAAGATGCATTGATTGCCCAGCCGTTGGCATTGAGAAGGGGAGCGATATTGCGCCTGCGGAGCTTCAGCCAGGCCATCACCATTGCAGGTCCGGAGATGACGAGGACCAGTCCGGCGAAAACGAGCAGTACCTGCCACCAGGTCAGGCTGACAAATCCCTTGACGATGCTTGCCAGCGCGGTGCCTATCATGCCGAGAGCCATGCCGAGGGCGGCGAAGATTCCGGCAAATTTCCCGATGTCAAACGGTACGGCCTCCTTCTTTTCCCCGGGCTGTGCGTTCTGGGCCTCGGTGAGCTTGGTGTTCATATCCTTCATCACGGCGGCATCCTTGTCGGCCGCATTCTTGTTGATGAGGTTCTCGACCGCAGTCGCCATCCTTCTGTAAGGCGACCAGAATGCCTGGGCAATGCTTATGGGATTGTCGATTATCTTTGTGATGACGGCATCCCACTCCCTTCCGTCATTGTCGTAGTAGATGGCGTTTTTGCCCACAATGAAATCACCGATGTCGCCTACAGTGACTGCTGCGACTATCTGGAGCTTGTCTGCCCTGTCCTTTGTCGTGCAGTCGCAGTAGAGAAGATACATCCCGCTGGCTGCAGCCATGGAGTTGTGCTTGCCCATATCATCCACCTTCATGCAGAAGCGGCAGGCCCTCTGGTCCACAATCAGGGTACCTGACTGGAAGATGGCTTTTGTATTTTTGTCCTTGTCGTAGAAATCCTGGAAAGTCACGAAATTTCTCAGGAGCCTTCCGAAATCACGGAAGATATGGAGGAATTTATCTACATTCTCGATGTCGGCAGCCTCCTCTGAAAGGGCTGAATCCTTTTCCACGAGCTCGAGCAGGGCAGCCTTCCTGCCGGCTTCCAGAAGCCCTGCAATTTTCTCCTCTCCGAGCGGCTCGATGACCTCTCCCTTCTTTGATTCCTTCCAGGCCGTGTAGCCTGCAAAGCTTGCTGCAAGGGCATCCCAGTCCTCTTCCGTAATTGTTTCCTTTCCGGCAAATGCAACCGTGCGGAGCAGCCCGAACTGTGCCGCCCAGGCAGGGTTGACAGGCTTTGAAAGGTCGATGACCCCGTCCCGGCTGATGTGCATCAGCGGGTATGAGGCTATCTCGGAAGTCTTTCCTGCAAGATTCTCTGCGCTGATGCTTTCAATTCTTGCAGTCTGCACGTCAAGCGATGCGGTGCTTTCAGGAGAGAAAGCTGCAAGGCGCGAGCGCAAGAAATAGTCCCTTACCTTAGGGTCAAGCTCGCGGTAGGCGTCAATAACCTTGTCGGTCTGGTCCCCGAAAGGCGCATTCACCTTGCCTTCGGACCACTGCGTCCAGTCTGCAAGTGCCTGATAGAATGCATTGATCAGGTCTGCATTGACTCCCGGCACCCCGCTGCGGTCCATAACGCTCCCGACTGTTGCGACAGCGGCGTCGATTGCCTCCCTGTCTGCGGCTTCATCGGAAGAAGCGGCCGTGATGATGCCGTCGCCGTTGAACCTTGTCTTTGCAAAAATGGCCGCTATGTCGGAGGTGTCCGCAATGCTTATGGCCTGTCCGTCCTTGCCGAGATTGGCAAGGATCTGCTTTGCGGACTTGTAGAGCTTGAGTCCGGTGGCGTTGTCCCTGTTGAATGACTCTATGTCGAAAACGTCCTTCCCTTCAAGAAGCAGGTCCGGATTGGTGATGGCGGCCGTAATCCACTTTGATGTGGCAATAACGTCGGCAACCCTTATCTTTCCGTCCTTGTCGCTGTCAATGTAAGACAGGCTTTTGTCATTGATTTCCAATCCTTTGACTGGACAGGAAAGCACTGTCCACATCTTCGGGTCAAGCTCTTCGAGATGGACGATGTCCTGTCCGGAAGTGATTTTCACCCTGGTTGACCCTCCGATGTTCTCGAAAGTCCATTTGTAGGTTTTGTCTTTGCTGATGGTTTTCATATGCGTGAACGTTTTCTGTTGGCGGCTTCTTTCCTGTTTTGCACAAATATAGCAAAAATCAATAGTTTCTTCTCATGAGTGATCTGTATTCTTCGTAAAGCCCGAGGCAGATTTCACGCCCGACCTGGACAAGGTAGCCGTCAAGCTTGTCGCGTCCGCCGAAAATGTCGTTGAACTTGTCATCGCGGAAGCCTATGATACCGTTGTCGCCGATGGTGCAGCCGTAGTAGATCCTGTCTATGTTTGCCCACATGCAGGCGCACAGGCACATGTGGCACGGCTCTCCTGTCGTGTAAAGGATGCATCCGGAAAGGTCGTAGGTCCCCAGCCTGTGTCCGGCAGCGCGAATGGCAGAGATCTCGCCGTGGGCTGTGGCGTCATTGTTGAGAAGCACCATATTGTGCTCACAGGCAACGATTTCCCCGTCTTTGACGATTACCGTGCCGAACGGCCCTCCGTGGTCCGCCCTGATTCCCTTGCGCGCCTCATCGACGGCAAGCTGCATATATTTCATATGATCTTCCATATCCGGTGATTTATTGGCTACTGGGCCTTTTCAGGTCCCGGGTTCTTTGCATTGAAGGAGTTCATCGCCCTGTCGGGACCGACAAACACGAAATCCTGTACTCCTCTTCTTACTTTTTCACAGAGCTGCGGCATCATTTCCATCTGCCCGGCACCCAGCTCGCCGAGCACGAAATCCACCTGGCCGCCTGCAGCGAACTCATTGCCTATGCCCATACGGATGCGGCACCAGTCCTGGCTTCCGAGCACCTCGGTAATGTTCTTGAGCCCGTTGTGTCCTCCGTCGCTCCCTTTCTTTCTCATCCTGAGCGTGCCGAAAGGCAGGTTGAGGTCGTCGCAGATGACGATGAGGTTTTCGTTCCCGATGCCGAGCTTCTCCATCCAATAGCGGACGGCGTTGCCGCTGAGGTTCATATAAGTGCTTGGCTTCAGCAGGGTTATCTTTCTTCCTTTAAGCGAAATCTCCGCGATGTCGCCATACCTCTGCGTACTAAAAGAAGTATTGGATGCCTTTGCCCAGGCATCCAATACCATAAATCCCATATTGTGACGGGTGCGGGCGTATTCCGGCCCTATGTTCCCAAGTCCTGCGACCAGGTAGTTCATTATAACCGTCAGGCTTATGCGGAAGGATTGGCTGCAACCATGTTGCGGGTAGCCTTCACGGTGCAGATGATGGTCTCCTTCGGAGTGAGAATCTGGATGTTGTCGTAGTGGAGGTCGCCTGCAACGATGCGCTTTCCGATACCGAGCTCGGTGATGTCGATGTCGAGCTGGTCAGGAAGGTCCTTCATGAGGGCGCTGATGCGGAGTTCCCTCTGGAGCTTCACGAATTTACCGCCGGCCTGTACACCGATTGCGTGTCCGGTGATGTTGAGAGGCACCTTGATGGCGATAGGCTTGGTCTCGTTTACTGCGAGGAAGTCAACATGGAGGCAGATGTCCGAAATAGGATGGAACTGGAGCTCGTGTACAACTGCGGTGTATTTCTCCTCACCGATGACGAGGTCAACGATATAGGAAGCCGGAGTGTTGAGAAGAGCGTCAAGCTCCTTTGCGTTTACTGTGAAAAGTACGTTCTTAAGTCCGAGGCCGTAGAGGTTGCAAGGTACAAGTCCCTCTGCGCGGAATGCTTTGATTGCGGCCTTGTTGCTCGCCTGGCGGAGCTGGCCCTTGAGTTCAAAGTGTTTCATTTGTAATTCTGATTTTTTAAATGTGTTACTCAGTCTTTCGACCCCATTGCACCAAAGACCTGGCGGCCTTTTTCAGATGCAGTCTGCAAATATAGGGATTTTCCCGATTATTGCCAAACGTATGCCGTATTTTCCTGATTTCCCGACTTTCCGGATTTTTTGGGAATTTCTATTTGACAAGCCCCGTGGCCGTGTTCCAAGAAAGAGTCCTGTAATAGTTGTCGAGATAGGCGGACCCGTCTGCGGGCAGGTACATCGACAGTCCGCAGAAAGTATTGATGTCAAAGCCGTTGCCGGGCTTCATGAATGAAGGTGTCGCAGCCTTGTAGATGATGCATCCGTCGATTGCGGAGCTGAGCCTTCCGAGGTCCCCGTCGGTCGCACCGGCCTTTGCCACAATGTCTTCAAGGTCATAGAACCAGTGCTTGCCGGAGCGGAAATACCCCTGTACCGTTCCGGGGTTGACGGAGGCGATAGCGTCCCTGTATTTTTCGAAAAGATCCTTGCAGACCGCAGCGAGGTCTTCAAGTTTCGAGCAGTCCACGAGCGAAATCGTGGCTGACCTCTCGATTCCGGTCAGACTGTCGTAATGATTGAAATAGTCTTCGCAGACAGCCCTGACATCAGCGCCTCCGGCAAGAAGGTGCGACGCCATCGTGCTGTAGTTGAAGCCTTCCGACAGGACCTCCGCCTGTGAGAAGCCTATCCTGCCGGCCTTGTCCCTGAGGGCATAGGCCACCTCCACACCTCCGGTAAGGCAGGCATCGAAAAGGATATAGTCCATCTTCACCGGTATTGCCGCTGCAAAGTCCTCCAGCTCGATTTCATAGGATACGCCGTCTCCGTTTTCCTGGGTGATGGACTGCGGAGATGCTGCATAAGGGTCCGCGGAAGTGTCGTATTTGCCCGAATTGGAATAATAGTCCTGCGGAAGCCATCCGGTTGCGTGGGAGGTGACCACCATGCCGCAGCTTGACGACGGGTAATTTGAATTGATGAAGCTCAATGCCTTCTGCAGAGTCGATGCATCTGCCATTACGGTACCTGTGGGGAATGTATGGACGGTGTCGCGCACGACTGTGCCCTTGAGTGTGTAAAGCCTTATGATATAAGGGGATGTCTGCTCCTTGTATGAGCTTTTCACTGATTTGTTGACTACGAATAGCGCATTTTTGCCACCCTTCCCGGGGATGTATGTGCCGCCGGCAAGCTCGTTGATGTCGTCCCGGAGATAGCCGCTCAGCGAGTTGAAGCCCGCCGAATACACTATAAGCGTCCTGTCCAGCGGCAGGTTGTCCGAAGGGATCTTGTCGCAGGAGCATGCGCAGGCAAAAAGGGCTGAAAATGCCGCCAATATGGTGAATGGTATTGTTCTGTGTCCCATAGCGGGGCAAATTTAAGAATTATTTTCACTACTTTTGCATTTCCTCACAATAACGGATAAATAATGAAGACTACAAAAATGGCTCTTGCGATCCTGAGCATTGCCGCTGCGGCTTCCTGCGGCGAAAAATCCCGCGAAGGGGATTTCAGATATATGGTTGACCAGTTTGCCGACATCAGGGTGATGAGGTACAAAGTGCCCGGATGGGAGGACCTGTCGCTCCGGCAGAAGGAGTACGCCTACCATCTTTCGGAGGCTGCAAAATGGGGCAGGGACATCACCTGGGACCAGTATTGCCGCTTCAACCTTCCGGTCCGCCATATGGTCGAAGGTATTCTCGAGAATTACGGTGGAGACCGCAATTGCGATGACTATCAGGCATTTCTCGTCTATGCCAAGCGCCTCTTCTTCAGCAACGGTGTCCATCACCACTATGCCGAGGACAAGTTCATCCCAGGCTGTCCGAAAGAATATTTTGCATCCATGGCAGAGGCTTCTGGAGTTGCTGATGCGCAGTTGATTGATTTCATATATGACCCGCAGGCATATCCCCAGAGGCGTTCCACCTCATCCACCGGGGACATCGTGGAGCTGTCCGCAGTCAATTTCTACGAAGGCGTCAGCCGTGCGGATGTAGAAAAGTTCTACGGGGCGATGCTTGACCCCAATGACCCGACTCCGGTTTCCTGCGGACTCAATTCCAAGCTCGTAAAGGATCCGGACGGAGTGGTGCGCGAGCATCTCTGGTATGAGGGCGGCATATATGGCCCTGCCATCACAAAGATTGTGGAGGAGCTTTCCAGGGCAAGGGAAGTCGCTGAGAATGACATCCAGAAGAACGCACTCGGCCTGCTCATCGACTATTACCGCACCGGCGACCTCAAGCTGTGGGACGCCTTCAATGTCGAGTGGGTGAAGGATACCCTCGGGACGGTGGATTTCATCAACGGCTTCATCGAGGACTATGACGACCCTCTCGGCCGCAAGGCCACCTGGGAGGGCTGCGTCCACATCAAGGATTCGGCGGCTTCCGTGCGCACGGAGATACTCAGCGCCAACGCACAGTGGTTCGAGGACAATTCGCCTGTGGACCCGCGCTTCCGCAAAAAGAATGTCAAGGGAGTATCGGCGAAGGTGGTAAATGCAGTTGCCCTCTCAGGCGCCACCTATCCTGCCCCTCCGATCGGAATCAACCTTCCGAATGCCGACTGGATCCGCAGGGACCACGGTTCAAAGTCCGTGACCATTGCCAACATAACCCACGCCTACGACCTTGCGGCACTCGAAATGCCAAACAGCACCCTCAACGAGTTTGCCTTTGACCAGGCCCACAAGGATGCCTACAGGAAATACGGCGACTATGACGATGAGATACATACCGACCTTCACGAATGTCTCGGACACGGCAGCGGCCAGCTCCTTCCGGGAGTCTCACCGACCGCCCTCGGCGAATACCAGAGCACCCTCGAGGAGGCCCGCGCCGACCTGTTCGGACTCTATTACATAGCTGACCCGAAACTCGTCGAGCTCGGCATAATGAAGGATCCGGAGGCATATAAACCTCAGTACGACAACTACATACTCAACGGCATCTTTGTCCAGTTCTCAAGGGTGGAGCTTGGAAGGCAGAACACCGAATCGCATATGCAGAACCGCAAGCTCATCGCAGAGTGGTGCTATGAGCACGGCAGGGAAGCCAATGTGATTGAAAAGGTGGTCAGGGACGGAAAGACCTATTTCGTGGTCAATGACCATCAGGCACTCCGCGGACTCTTCGCCGGACTGCTTGCGGAAATCCAGCGTATCAAGTCCGAAGGTGACTACGGGGCGGGCAAGGCCCTCGTCGAGAAATATGCCGTCAACATCGACCCGGAGCTCCACAGGGAGGTTGTCGAGCGTTACAATGCCCTCAATCTCAAGCCGTACGGCGGATTCATCAATCCTGATATCGTGCCAGTGGAGAAAAACGGGAAAGTGGTTGACTACGAGGTGGTCTATACCGACGACTATCTTGCCCAGGAGCTTCTCTACGGCAAAAAGTACAGGACTCTCCAATGACTCCGGGGGAGTATCTCACATCCTACGAAGCCTATCTGAGGATAGAGAGGAACATGTCGCCCGACAGTGTGGCGGCGTACCTCTCCGACCTCGGGGCATTCTTTGCTGCAATTGGAGAAAAATCGCCCCTGGAGGTGTCCAGGGATGATGTGATTGCCTATCTCGATTCAAGGAAGGTGTCGGCAAGGTCTCAGGCGAGGGAGCTGAGCTCCTTCCGCTCCTTCTTTTCGTGGCTCCAGATTGAGAAATTCCGTGAGGACAGCCCTGTTGACGAACTGGATTCCCCCAAAATCGGAAAATACATCCCTGTGGTGCTCTCCGTCGAGGAAGTGGACCGCATAATGGAGTCGGTCAATACCTCCACTCGTACCGGACTGCGTGACAGGGCGCTGCTCGAGATGCTCTACGGGAGCGGCCTGAGGGTGTCGGAGGTGTGCTCGCTCCGCCTTTCCTGGCTCAATATGGCAGAGGGGTATCTCCGCGTCATAGGAAAGGGCGACAAGGAACGGCTCGTGCCGATGAGCGAAGCGGCGATTTCCGCTGTCGGGGAATACCTTCCGGAAAGGGAGCCGGCGCAGGGCTGCGAGGACATACTGTTCCTGAACAGGAACGGCTGTGCCCTGAGCCGCGTGTCCGTTTTCAATATGGTGAAAAGGCAGGCACTGGCCGCCGGCGTCAACAAGGAAATATCCCCCCACACATTCCGCCATTCTTTTGCAACGCACCTTCTCGAAGGGGGCGCTGACATACGCCAGGTACAGGAAATGCTCGGGCACGAGAGTATCCTCACAACGGAAATCTATACCCATGTGAGCCGCTCCGCCTGGTTCAAGGATATTCTTTCCCACCATCCGGAGGGCTGAATATGACAGGTATTCCTATAGTTGCGACAATCGTCCTTTATTTTGCTGCCCTGCTCCTGATTTCGCGCCTGACCGCCCGCGGAGCCGATGGCAACGGTGCCTTTTTCATCGGCAACCGCCGCTCTCCCTGGTACATAGTATCATTCGGGATGATCGGAGCCTCCCTTTCGGGAGTGTCATTCGTTTCCGTGCCGGGAATGGTCACGGCCACGGACATGACCTATATGCAGACCTGCCTGGGCTTTTTCTTCGGCTATGTGGTCATCGCCCACATCCTCCTTCCTCTCTATTACAGGCTTGGTCTCACATCCATATATTCATATCTCGGAGACAGGATCGGCCGGAGGTCCTACAGGACGGGGGCAGCGTTTTTCTTTCTCTCGAAGATTGTCGGTGCGGCCGCCCGCCTCTACCTCGTCTGCATTATCCTGCAGCGCTATGTCTTTGATTCCCTTCATATTCCGTTTGCGGTGACTGCAATGGCAATTGTGTTCCTGATCTGGCTCTATACCAGGAAAAGCGGCATCAGGACAATCGTCTGGACGGACAGCCTGCAGACATTCTGCCTTCTTGCAGCCCTGATGCTCATCATCGTCCGGGTCTGCGGGAGTCTCGGGCTTGACCTTCCGGGGGCAATCAGCGCAATAAGGGACAGCGGACACGCCCGCATCTTTGTTTTCGACGACTGGGTATCCAAACAGAACTTCTTCAAGCAGTTCTTCAGCGGAATCTTCATCACGGTGGTGATGACCGGACTCGACCAGGACATGATGCAGAAGAACCTTTCCTGCCGCAATCTGCGGGAGGCGAGGAAAAACATGTACTGCTACGGGGCGTCGTTCATCCCGGTCAACCTCCTGTTCCTGTCGCTCGGCATCCTGCTGCTGAAGCTTGCTGACGGGACGGGTACGCCTCTTCCCGCATCCGGAGACGACATCCTGCCGATGTTTGCCGCCGGAGGCTTCCTCGGTCCTGCAGTGCTGGTATTCTTTACGATAGGGGTGGTATCCGCTGCCTTTTCCAGCGCCGATTCTGCACTTGCCGCCCTTACAACCTGCTTCTGCATCGACTTCCTCGGCATGAAGGACACGGAAAGCCCGGAGTCCGTGAGCCGAAGGAAGAAGGTCCACATCCTGATTTCCGTTGTGTTTGTCGGATTCATCCTGCTTTTCAAGGCCCTCAACAACAGGAGCGTGATAGATGCAATCTACACCATAGCTTCATACACCTACGGCCCGCTACTGGGACTGTTTGCATTCGGCCTGTTCACGAAAATGAGGCCGCGTGACCGCTATGTGCCTTTTGTTGCGGTTGCCTCTCCCGTGCTGTGCTACTGTCTCGACAGGATTGTCTTCCACGCCACCGGATATGTGTTCGGATATGAAATGCTTATGCTCAACGGCCTCCTGACCTTTGCGGGCCTTGCCTGCCTGGGCATAAACAATAAGAATAGGGTGACTGAAAAGTCTGTCATATCGAGCGATGCACAAAGTGCGTAGTCGAGATATCTATTGAATATCAAATTCTTATAAAGATCTCTCCACGCGATTCGCTTGGTCGAGATGACATTTTAAGGACTTTTGAGTCACCCGCTTCTGAAATCCCATCCGGTGGTTATTCCACGAATGTCATCTCGTCGAGAAGATGGCCCGCGCCGGCGACTTTGTCGATTGTGAACATCACATAGCGGATGTCAAGCGAGATGTTGCGGCAGAAGTCCGGGTCGAAATCCAGGTCGCTCATGGTCCCTTCCCATACCCTGTCGAAATTGATTCCGATGAGGTTGCCGTCTGCATTGATGACCGGGCTCCCGGAGTTGCCGCCGGTAGTGTGGTTGGTGGCAATGAAGCACACCGGGACCTCTCCCGTAGAGTCGGTCCATCTTCCGTAATCCTTTGAGGCATAAAGGTCCCTGAGCCTCTGGGGAATGTTGTAGTCGAAGATTTCAGGATTGTCCTTTTCCATTATGCCCTTCATCGTGGAGTACGGATAGTAGTAGATTCCGTCCGAAGGATAATACCCCTGCACGTGTCCGTAGGCAACCCTCAGGGTAAGATTGGCATCAGGATAGAAGTTGTCCGTAGTGCCCGTGACAGCCTTGGCGTATTCCATCTGTCCGCGCATATAATCCCTGTTGGCCAGCTGCAGCTCGCGGTTCAGCTCCCTGTAGCGCGGAAGGACCACTGAGGAGAACCATCCGGAAAACTCCCTCGCAAATTCGGCCGCAGGGTCTGCAGCGGCTGCCTCGCGGTCTTCTTCTCGGAGCCCGGCAACACGCTCCCTGTCCGTGAAGAGCGTCCCGGCAAAAAGTGCGTCAGCCCAGGCTGCAGCGCTTCCGTACTGATGCATCTTCGAGGTGAAATATTCCGGCTTGAACTCTTCCGGCACATTCCTTTCATACTGCTCCATAAGTGCGGCAAAGCACTCCCTGTCAATCGGCTCGTAGTAATCTTTGAAGAAATCTTCCGAAAGTTCCCTGACCTTCTCCGGTTCGGAAAGGACATTCATGATCCTCTCGGCAAACCTTGCAATCTCAACTGCACGCACCGATTCATTGTAATAGTCGGTTGCGAAACTGTAAGGCCCAAGCAGGGCGTAAAGCGAATCGAGCCTGCATGTAATGCCTTTATATTCAGTTTTTTCTGCCCATTTTTCAAATTCTGCTTCAAACTGCTGCTTGCGGGAAACGGTCCTGAGCTTGCGGAGGCCCTTCGACTCACCCTGCCATTTTTTCCAGGCATTGGCCACACTTGCGTTCTTGGCGGAATAGCGGATGCGCACGTCCTGGCTTGCATCCATGTACTTTTTCTGGATGTCCAGCCGGATGGTGCGGAGATTGATCTTGTGCGGGTCGGACACCTCTTCCACATAGCGCACCCCTGCGGAATGGATATATTCCTTCGTGGAGCCCGGATAGCCGTAGATGAAGGTGAAATCGCCCTCGTTTATGCCCTGGAGCGATATCTTGAAATATTTCTTCGGATGGTAAGGCACATTGTCGGGGGAGTAGTCGGCAGGATTGTTGTCCCTGCCGGCGTAAATCCTGAACATCGAAAAGTCCCCGGTATGACGCGGCCACATCCAATTGTCGGTGTCGCCTCCGAATTTGCCGATTGCTGAAGGGGGAGCGCCCACAAGACGGACGTCAGTGAATTCCCTGTAAACGAAGAGAAAATACTGGTTGCCGTAGTAGAGGCCCTCTACAATGGCCTTCAATCCCTGTTCCGGGTCGGAAGCCTGTGCGGAAATGGCTTTGGAGTTTTCGGCCACAAGGGCTGCCCGCTCCTCTTCCGTCATCGACGGGTCATAACCTTTGAGAACGGCGGAGGTGACGTCCTCCATCCTGTCGAGGAACCTCACGAAAATCCCTTTGTTGGGGAGTTCCTGTTCCCTGGTCATTGCCCAGAACCCGTCCTTGAGGTAGTCGTGCTCGACGCTGCTGTGCTCCTGGATGCGGTCATAGCCGCAATGGTGGTTGGTCAGGAGGAGTCCGTCCGGGGAAATGAGCTCTCCGGTGCAGCCTCCGTCGAAAAGGACCACGGCGTCTTTGAGCGATGCCTGATTGATGCTGTAGATGTCTTCGGCTTCAAGCCGGAATCCCTTGTGCTGCATGTCGATGATGCGCTGCTGGATAAGGGCCGGAAGCCACATTCCCTCGTCCGCGTGGAGGGCCAGGACCGGCGCCAGGGCGGTGAGGATGGTGAGTAGTGTCTTTTTCATCTGTATTTTATGTGGTATTTTCCGTAAAGATACGCACTTTTGTCCAAAGTTCCGTCAATCTGCATGGCCGGCCGGGCTATTATTGCGGCAGGGCAATCCTGCACCGCGAAAGTTTCTCCGCATTTTCCGCAGAGAGGATCCCTGCCTTGGCGAGTCCCTCCACAGTCAGCCTGTCCCTGGGGTTGTTCTCCCTGTAGAGGACAATGGCCTGCGCAGAGTGTGCCCCGATGTAGGGATGGGTCCTGAGGCTGTCCTCGGGAAGGCTCCAGAGCCGGTACGGCTCACATTCGCCGGCTTCGATGAGGTCTTCGATTGCGGCAAAGGTTTCTTCCCTGAATTTGGGTATTTCAAGCAGCTGGGCTGCGAAAGAATATCCTCCGAGACGCTTCCTGTAGGCCACCATTTTCGAAGCGAAGTACGGGCCGATTCCCGGCAGGGCGTCGAAGGCAGCGGAGTCGGCCTTGTTGATATCCGTGCGGGGGATTCTTATCCATGGCGAAAGCCTCTCATAGACAGAGTCTTCCACGACATATGACCTGGCGAAGTCTTCCTTTCGCCGGAACCTTCCTCCGCTGGTACGGTAGCGGTCTATGGCCTCGGCCTGCCTGCGGGTGAATCCGAGGCGCACAAAGTCCTCGATGGTGGCTGTGTTGGGGTCGAAGGGGAAATTTTCAGGCGGACGTCTTTCCAGGACCGATGCCCTGACGGACGACACCGCTGCGCTGTGGGCGGCATTGCGACGCCCGTAATTGGCTGGGCCTCCGTCTGGTGAACCAGCCTCCTGGATGCTCCCGGGCGTGATTCCGTTGCCGGCTCCGCCTGCTTTCCGGGATTTTCCCGGCGTGTATCCGCTGCCGGGGTTGCCATCCCTGTACCCGTCACCGGAAACGGCATTTCCTGTGCTTCCTTCATGGCCGTACGTGGTGCTCTCACGGCTGTCCATGGAGCTGCCGCCCCGTCTGTCACCTGGCTGCGCATACACATAGACAGTGTCGGGACTGTCCATCCCGGCTTCAATCCGCGCCCTTGACACACGCAGTACAAACAAGGCTGTCTGATAGCCTATTGCAAGGAAAATCAGCGCTATAGCGCCCACTGTAAAGGATGTAGGAAGCTTTTTGCCCCCGTCCTCATTCTTTTTCATCACCAAAGTCGGCTCTCTCCTCCTTCGGTTGTTTTTTGTTTTGCGGAGCACCGGCTACGACAATCACTATCTCGCCTTTCGGTTCGTGCTCCCTGAACCACTGTGCCACTTCCTGCAGGGTTCCCCTCCGGTGTTCCTCATGCACCTTGGAGATTTCCCTTGCGACGCTGCATTCCCTGTCCGCCCCGAAATACTCCGCCAACTGTTCCAATGTCTTGACGAGCCTGTACGGCGACTCGTAGAAAACCATTGTGCGTGTCTCTCCGGAAAGGGCCTTGAGCATGGTCTGGCGGCCCTTTTTTACCGGCAGGAAACCTTCGAAGCAGAACCTGTCGCAGGGAAGGCCGGATGACACTATGGCCGGAATGCAGGCTGTGGCACCCGGAAGAGTCTCGACCGTGATGCCGTTTTCGGCACATTCCCTCGCGAGAAGAAAGCCCGGATCGGAGATCCCGGGGGTACCGGCGTCGCTGACAAGGGCCACGTTCATCCCCTCCAGGATCCTGTCCCTGACGGCCTCCACCGTCTTGTGCTCATTGTATTTGTGGTGGGACTGCAGGGGCTTGCGGATGTCGTAGTGCTTCAGGAGCACTGAGCTTGTCCTTGTGTCTTCGGCAAGAATCAGGTCGGCTTCCTTCAGGATGCGTACTGCCCTGAAGGTCATGTCTTCAAGATTCCCGACAGGCGTCGGTACAATGTAAAGCTTGCCTGCCATCACCCCCTGACTTTGCGTCTTACGGCCATCATGAAGCGATAGACCTTGTCGCTGTTCCAGTCCCATTCAGGGAATGTCTCCTTCAGATAATCCACGGCATCATCCAGCTTTTTCATGGAGTTGAGCCGGACAATGGTGTCCTGGTAAAGGGCATTGTCATCCCTGAACAGGGAGTGGCAGAAGAACACTTTGTCGCCGAGGCCGATAGCGCTGCGTAGCTCCCTGACTTCCGGTCCCGGAGTGTCGTGGCGCCACGGGCAGCTGTCCGTCAGGGCGTCGAGAAGGATTTTTTTGCTCTCGGGGGCAGGCTCTTTCGGAGACAGGCTCCTGCGCCCCTTCCTGGCAGGTGCAGGGGAAGGTGCCTCCTCTCCGAACAGTGAACTGAATGCTATGTCTTCCTCCGGTCCGGCGGCAGGAATCTCCACTACAGGCTCGTCTGGGACGGCTTCTTCCGGCATCTCCTCCGGAAGGTCGATTTCCACGGGAGCCTCTCCCGGCATCTCCTCCGGAAGGTCGATTTCCACGGGAGCCTCTGCCGGTGTCTCCTCCGGGAGGTCGATTTCCACTGGAGCCTCATCCGGATCCACTTCCGGAAGGTCGATTTCCACCGGGCTGTCTTCCTGCGGCAATTCCGTCAAAGGGTCCGGGGATGCAACAGCCCCGTCGCCTTCGGGAGCCGCAGGACCGAATCCGGCGATATCCGAAAAATCCATCGTTATAGGGGTGTCATCCGCCTGGACCGGAGCGCTTGTGCGGAGTGCGGCCACTTCCTTCTCAAGCCTTTCAATCCTTGCAAGCAGGTCGGCGATGACGGCAGAAAAATCTTCTGGCATATTTTCCATAAAGAACTTTTGACTATCTTTGTTCACTTTTCAGAAACTGCCGATTGTTTGGAAATACAGGCAGCTTCCAACTACAAAAATAACGAAATGTTTGCAGAATATACAAAAAAAACCGGTTGCGTCGAGGTAATTTGCGGGTCCATGTTTTCGGGCAAGACCGAAGAACTCATCAGAAGGCTCAAAAGGGCGCAGTTCGCCAACCAGAAGATAATGATCTTCAAACCGGCCGTGGATTCACGCTATTCTGAGGCCGATGTCGTGTCCCACGACCTCCACAGCATTCCGTGCACCCCGCTGGAAAGTCCGGAGGCAATGCTTGACGTGCCGCAGGATGTGCAGGTGGTCGGCATCGACGAGGCGCAGTTCTTCGGTGAGGGCATCATCGGAGTTGTCCAGCAGCTTGCAGATGCCGGCAAAAGGGTGATTATTGCCGGTCTTGATACCGATTATCTCGGCAAGCCGTTCGGCCCTATGCCTGCTCTTATGGCCATTGCAGAAGATGTCCAGAAGGTCCATGCAATCTGCGTCAGGTGCGGAAGCCTTGCCAACCATTCGCACCGTCTTTCCCGCAGCCGGCAGCTCGTAGTCCTCGGCGAGAAGGACATCTACGAGCCTCTTTGCCGCGAATGCTTCAACAAGGCAATGGCCGAAGAAACAGAAGAAGCATAGAGTCACCGTATATGCAGCGGGAAAATTATTCCGAGGTCCTGGGCCTTGCGGCCAGGGCAGGGCGCATCCTTCTTGAGAATGGTGCCGAGATATCGCGTGTAGATGATATAATGACCCGTATTTCAACTCATTACGGGGTCGATTCGGGACAGTTTTTTGTCTTGAGCAACGGGATTTTCACCTCAGGCAATTCAAGCAGTGTAGAAAAGGTGGACAAAGCCGGAGGCCAGGCCCAGACCTATGCCAATGTGGAATTTATCCCAATCAAGACGTTCCAGTTTGCCAAAGTCATAGCAGTCAACAAATTGAGCTATGACATATCCAGAAACAAATACACTGTCAGGGAGGCATGGGAGGAATTGGACCGCATACAGAATCTCCCCGGAAAGCCGCTTTGGGAGCGAATCGCCGCTTCTTCCGTGGGTGCGTGCGGCTTCTGTGCCATATTCGGGGGCGGTTTTTCGGATTGCCTGGTGTCATTTGCCGTAGGTTTCATCTTTGCCTTTTTTTCCATATTTGTCAGTTCACGTTACTTTTCAAAGATTGTAGCTACGCTTGCTGAAGGATTGGTACTCAGTATGTTATGCATAGTAGCCTATCGCCTGGGACTTGTCTGCAGCCTTTCCAACGTGATTATCGGTACCGTGATGCTGCTTGTCCCGGGACTTGCCTTTGTCAATGGGGTGCGTGACCTTGCAAATGCCGATTACCTGTCGGGCCTCACGCGTATGACGGATGCCCTCCTGACATTCCTGTGCATTGCCATAGGGGTGTCCTTCAGCTTCATTGTGGACAGCTGGTTCATGGGGGAGGTCATTTCCCTTCCCGGCGTCGTGGTCAGCCTGGAGACATACGGATATCCCCTGCAGGCGTTGGCGGCATTTCTCAGCACAATGTCCTTTGCCGCTATATTCGGTGTCCCGAGGGCCAATTACCTGATGTGCGGATTGACCGGGACCATCGGCTGGCTTGTGTATCTTCTGATGCTGCGCACGGTAGGCGCTTCAATCCCGGTGGCTACCGTCATGGCGACAGTTACCCTCTCGATAGTATCACGCTTTGGTGCGGTAAAGTCGAAGTGCCCTGCAACGGTCTTCATGTTGTGCGGTCTCTTCCCGCTTGTCCCGGGAGGCGGAATCTTCTGGTGCATATACTATTGTACGACCTCGCAGCTCCAGTCGGCCCTGTCAACGGGATTTGTTGCCGCGCAGGTCGTCATCTGCATAGTTCTCGGCATTGTTCTTGCAATGGAGCTGCCCCAGCGCATTTTCTCGGGCAGGAAAAAGCTGATACATTGACGAAAAATATACCATAAAATATCACATATCTGCCACTTTTTTCCTTCTGCTGCATCTCCAGTGATTGTATTTTCATCTAACTTTGCACTCTGAAAAATCATTGGAAATGAAGATACAAGGACACAATGTCTTGATTACCGGAGGAGCTTCCGGTATCGGAAAGATTATGGGCAGGCTCGTTCTCGAGAAGGGCGCGGCAAAGCTTATCATATGGGATATCAACGCTGAAAGCATCGAAAAGGCGATTGCGGAACTTTCTCCCCTCGGCGAGGTCCACGGATTCGTGGCAGACATTTCAAGCCCTGCGTCAATCGACACGGCTGCAGTCTCGACAAAGACCGCCTGCGGCAAAATCGACATTCTCATCAACAACGCCGGCATCATCACCAACAACCTGCCGTTCAGCCAGCAGACCGACTCCGACATCGACCGCACCATAGACATCAACGCCAAGGGGGCGATGTATGTCACGAGAAGGTTCCTCGGAGACATGATATCCTCCGGATGCGGACACATATGCAACATCACATCGGCCGCCGGAATGCTTGCAATGCCGAAAATGTCGCTTTACGCGGCAAGCAAATGGGCAGCCCTCGGATGGTCCGATTCCGTCCGAATCGAGCTCCAGACGGCAAAGAGTCCGGTGAAAGTGACCACCGTTGCACCGTATTTCATCAATACCGGCATGTTTGACGGCATCAAGTCCAAGGTGTTCAGGATCCAGGATCCGGAAAAAGTCTCACGCAAGGTCATAAAGGCCATTGAAAAAGACAAGATCTTCCAGGGAGCACCGTTCTCCTTCCATTTCATCCGCATATGCCAGGGACTGTTCCCGTTCTGCATCTTTGACCCGTTCTTCGGAAAAGGCTTCGGCCTTTATACGGTCATGGACCATTTTACCGGAAGAAAGGCAAAATAATCGGGAATTGTTTTGTAAATTCGGCTTTTCAACACTGAATCAATGAATATTCCGGATATCGTCAAGGCCCAGCGCGATTTCTTTGCGACCGGTGCCACAAAAAGCATTTCCTTCCGAAAGGAACAGCTCCGCAGGTTCGAAAACGGGCTCCGCAAATGGGAAAAGCCTCTTTGTGAGGCACTTATGGCAGACCTCCACAAATCTTATGAGGAGGCGTATCTTACAGAGATAGGTCTTGTCTATGGAGAAATCCGCGAGGCCCGCCGCAAGACTGCAAGGTGGGCAGCCCGCCGCCGCAAATCAACCCCGCTGACCGGCTTCCCTTCGTCAAGCTACATCGTCCGCGAGCCGCTCGGATGCGCCCTGATCCTGTCTCCGTGGAATTATCCCGTACAGCTTCTGCTCAATCCGCTTGTCGGAGCCATATCAGCCGGATGCACCGCGCTCCTGAAGCCGTCCCCGTATGTGCCGAATGTCTCCCGGACCCTTTCGGAAATGATTGCCGACACCTTTGCCCCGGAATTTGTCACGATGGTCCAGGGCAACAGGACGGTCAATGCCGAACTTTTTGGGCAGCGCTTCGATATGGTCTTCCTGACCGGGAGCCCTGAGCTCGGCAGAATCGCAATGCAGGCCCAGGCGAAGTATCTTACCCCTATGGTGCTCGAGCTCGGCGGAAAAAGCCCGTGCATAGTTGACAGGGATGCGGACCTTGCGAAGGCGGCCAAAAGGATTGCCTGGGGAAAATGTCTCAATTCGGGCCAGACCTGCATAGCTCCGGACTATCTGTTTGTCCACGAGCAGGTCAGGGATGCCTTTGTCGCAGAATTCCGCAAAGCCCTGAAGGAGCTTTACCCGGAGGGAACGGAGAAATCCGCCCATTATGTCCATATTGTGAAGGACAGTGCGTTTGAGCGCGTGGTCGGCTACCTCAAGGACGGTGAGATCCTCTGCGGAGGCAGGTTCGATGCCGCTTCAAGATGGATTGAGCCGACGATTTTGGGCAATGTCAGCCCCGATGCCCCTGTGATGCAGGAGGAGATTTTCGGACCGGTGTTCCCTATGATGACATTCAAAAGCAGGCAGGAAGTGATTGATTTCGTGACTTCCCGCGAAAAGCCCCTGGCATTCTACTATTTCGGAAAGAAGGCTGACGGATGGGATATGATTGCCGCGACCACCTCGGGCGGCGCCTGCATCAATGACACCATCATGCACATAACCAACAGCAACATTCCTTTCGGCGGGGTCGGCAACTCCGGAATGGGCAGCTATCACGGCGAGCGCAGTTTCCTTGCCTTCACCCACGAACGCGCCGTAATGAGCACCCCTACCTGGATCGACCTCCCTCTCCGCTATATGCCTTACAGGTTTTTCAAGATGATAAAATCGATCATGTAGGGTTTTGCCTCACATGCATCATATTGCATAAATCAGCCGCCCCAAAACTGTTGGAGCGGCTGTTTCAGTCAAAAAAGCCCTTTTCTACAGCAGGCTGTCCATCCAGGCGACATTGTTGGTGGACCATGAGGCCGGAGCCTCCCCGAAGATGGCCTCGCGGATCTTGCGCAAGCTTTCCTCTGCCTTGGTATTGTCGGTGGAGCGGATTTCCACGCGGCGGATCTTTCCGCTGATGGTCTTCGGCAGCTCGTCCACAAACTCAACCTGTCTCGGATACTTGTACGGAGCCGTGTGGGTCTTGACATAGTTCTGGAGTTCCTTCACGAGGTCGTCCCCCTTGCGTGCCTTCCAGTCTTCGGCAAGCACTATGGTGGCCTTCACAACCTTGCCCCTGATCTCATCAGGCACACCCGTCACGGCACATTCCACCACTGCAGGATGCTTCATGAGCACGCTCTCCACCTCGAACGGGCTGATCCTGTAGCCGCTGCTCTTGATGATGTCGTCATTCCTTCCGACAAACCAGAAATAACCGTCCTCGTCCATTGTGGCCACGTCTCCAGTATGGTAATACCCGTCATGCATCACGCTTGCCGTGAGCTCAGGGTCGCGGTAATATTCCTTGAAAAGGCCGATAGGTTTTCCCTTGCTGATGTTCACCACGATTTCGCCCCTTTCCCCGACCTGTGCCGGAGTGCCGTCAGGCTTTATCAGCTCAATGCCGTACTGCGGGTTAGGCAGGCCCATGCTTCCAGGCTTCGGAGTGGTCCACGGCAGGGTGCCGAGCGTCATGGTGGTCTCTGTCTGGCCGAAGCCTTCGTGCAGCTCGATGCCGGTAAGCTCCTTGAACTTGTCGAAAACGGCTCCGTTGAGGGCCTCCCCGGCAGTCGTGCAATACTCCAGTGACGACAGGTCATACTTGCTGAAATCCTCCTGGATCAGGAAACGGTAGATAGTCGGAGGGGCGCAGAGGGATGTGATATGGTATTCCTCGATCTTGTGCAGTATGTCGGCCGGAGTGAATTTCTCGTGGTCATAGACAAAGACCACGGCCCCTGCGAACCACTGTCCGTAGAGCTTTCCCCATACGGCCTTGCCCCAGCCGGTGTCCGCAATGGTCAGATGGAGGCTGTGCTCGTCCAGATTGTGCCAATACACACCCGTTGCAAGATGTCCGAGGGCATATGCGAAGTCGTGGGCAACCATTTTAGGCTCGCCGCTTGTGCCGCTCGTGAAGTACATCAGCATGATGTCTTCGGTCTCATTGCGCTCCGGGCGCACAAATGCCGGTGCCTTGAGCCACTCGGCGTGGAAATCGTGGAATCCCTCCGGGACATCCGGACCCACGCTCACCAGGACCTCCACCGAAGGGCTTCCGGCCATTGCACCTGCAATATGGTCCGTGATGATTTTCTCACCGCAGCATACGATTGCCTTGACGTCGGCACGGTTGCAGCGGTACACAATGTCCTCGCTTGTAAGAAGGTGTGTTGCCGGGATGGCCACGGCTCCGATTTTGTGAAGCGCGAGCATGCAGAGCCAGAACTCGTAGCGGCGCTTGAGCATCAGCATCACCATGTCGCCGCGGCCGATGCCGAGGCTCATCAGGTAGGATGCCGTGCGGTCGGTCTGCTCCTTGATGTCACGGAAGGTGAAACGGATGCAGGCCCCCTTGTCGTTGGTCCACAGAAGGGCAAGCTTTTCCGGCTTCTCCTCTGCCCATGCGTCCATTACGTCATAGGCGAAATTGAAGTGCTCCGGCACATTGATATGAAAATTTTCAATGAAATCCTGCTGTGAGGAAAACTTTGTCTGATTTAGGAATCTTTCGATCATTGTAGTGTTCGTCTTTTTACAAAGCGAAATTATCCAATCCCCAGATAATGAAAAAATCAATGTGGCAGCCTTCGTCCCAAAGCCGCTTTATTCGGATTTTTGTGGTGATTTTCCCGATTCTGTGGCGAAATGCGGTGTCAAAACACCTTATTTCCTTACCATTATGTCGAGAATGAGACGGTCTGTGGACTGCATTCCCACCGAGCCGATTCTGCCGAGATTGCGTATTGTCTGCTCAATGTCACGGTCGATGATGCCGTCGGTCTCCTTCACGCAGGTCCCGCTCATTGCGAGAATGGCGCTCTGGATGGCGCTTGACACTCCGGAGGCGACTTTCATCGCGCATCCGACTTTGGCTCCGTCGCAGACCATGCCGGTGATGTTGCCGATCATATTCTTGACGGCGGCACACACCTGGGGATATCCGCCTCCCTTGAGAAGCACGATTCCGCAGGCCGAGCCGGTGGAGGCCACGACACATCCGCAGAGGGCGGAAAGTTTTCCGAGGTAGCTCTTGATATGGATGGCGATGAGGTTGCTCAGGATCAGGGCGCGCGCGAGGTCCTCGTCGGAAACTCTGTACCTGATGGCATAGGCGATGACAGGCATGCTGACGGTGATGCCCTGGTTGCCGCTTCCCGAGTTGGACATTGCAGGAAGTGTGCATCCTGCCATCCTCGCGTCGGAAGCTGCCGCAGTAAGACCCATTGCGAAGCTCATGTAGTCATCCCCGAACACCTCCGCCTGGTTTTCGCGGATTGTCCTCCCGACCATAAGGCCGTATCTTCCCGCAAGACCTTCGCGCGCGAGCGCAAGGTTGAGATCCCTGTCGGCAAGGATGAAATTGATGTCTTCATAGTCGGCAGTCTTGGCAAAGTCCAGAATCTCCTTCACGGTCAGGCCGTAATCCAGCGTGGAAGGCTCCTTGGCGGCGGCTCCGGATTCGGAGCTCATAAGGATCCTGTCGGCGTAGCTTGTCTCCACAATCTTGTCGTGGTCGTCCTCTATGATTGCATATGCCTTCGGGTTGACCTCGGCGCTGGCCTCCTTCGTCCCTATGTTGACGGTGGCCTTGACATAAAGGAGATGCTCCGTATCGGCGACCGAAATCACAATCTTTTTCTGCTCCACGAGCTCTTTTGCCCTTGCTATGGCATTGTCGTTGAGGTCTTTAAGTACTTCAAGTCCATATGATGACTTTCCGCATACCGCTCCCAAAGCTGCAGCAATGTGGAGCCCGACCATTCCTGTTCCGGGGATGCCCACTCCCATTCCGTTTTTCAGGATATTGCCGCTGACCTGGATGTTGAGCCTGAAGTCGGCAGTAAGCCTCCATAGGCTGCAGCAGGAATCTTTGCACGAGGTGGAGTTTTCCGAAAGAATCTCCACCGCTTTTGCGACGGCAAGTGCTACTGCAATCGGTTCTGTACATCCGAGAGCTGGTTTCACCTCTTTGTGGATCAGTTCGATGAGTTCTTTCTGGCGTGGTGTCATTGTTCGAAAAATTTTAGTGTTGTGGTAAGAAGTTTCTCAATATCGGATTCATTTTCAAGCGTCTCAATCGGGAAGCCGAAGGAAACGGCCCTGTATGAACCCTTGTCGCAGCAGACTGCTGCTGAAATGTTGGTGTCTTTGTAGCGCAGGAAGGTGTGCGATTTCTTCCCGGCAGGGGAGAGGCCGTCCGGAGTCTCCACGCAATAGATGCGCCCGTTTGGCACGGCGGCAAAACCCATCTGTGACGGAAGCCCCTGAAGGTCAACGCCTTTCACTCTTACAGGCCAGACTTTTCCGCTCCGGCTTGCATAGTTGGTCCTCCATCTCCAGCCGAGCACCTCCTCTGCAAAATTTTTGGCACCTGCACGGTATGTGCTGTCCGGGGAAACAGGATAGACCCTGTCCCAGATGTCAGTCCCGATGTTGGAGCCGGAGACAATGATGTTGCCTCCCTCGTCGGCAAATGTCCTGATTGCCTGCTGAAGCCCTTCGGGAAATACCCTGAACCTTTCGGGAAGACCTTCGCCCGAGGTCGTGGTGACCTGTTTCCCGCAGATTATGTCCACCGCTGTGTATCCTTTCCGGGACGGATCCATGGCAAAGGCATCCGCTCCCATGGAGCAGAAGGAGTATCCGCAGGCAAGAAGGCCCTTGCCGTGGATGTATGGATAGTCGAAGGTATTGCCTGTGGCCCTGAAGCCTGCTCCGTCCGTATATGAAGCACCGAATCCCGGGTTGTCGTCGTGCTCCCACTGCATATCCCTGCGGTACTGGTACATCTGCCCGGCAAAAGAGATGTCCTCTCCGTACGGCACCCCTCCGTCAAGTGACATATCAAAGCCCGCATAATCCGGGGTGTCAAACCAGGCAGGAGCTGAAATTCTTGTGAAATTGTTGACTATCAGCACGGTACCCTTGCTCTCGCGCGGAATGCCCACGCTCAGCGTCTCTGAAGGGAAACTTCGTCCCCCGGCATTGAAAGCCTCCACCCTGAAACTGTAGATGTGGCCCGGGACAAGTGACATGCTTGCGCCCGTTTCCGTCACTACCATACCTTTCCCGAAGGCGCCGCCGTCCTCCCTCACATACAGGATATAGCCCTCAGGGGCGGCCGTAGGCTCGATTTCATCTATTGTAGGGGACCAGTTGAGCTCGACTTTACCGTTGTCGATTACTGCCGAAAAATTGCTGACCGGGAGGGGCTGGACGCTGTACGGGCATCCGTAACGGTTGCTCAAAAACTTCAGGATGCCCTTGTAAACGGCTCTGCCCACATCGAAGCGGAACGCCGGGTCAAGGGCATATTTCATATCTGCAAAATTCTGGTGTGAAAGCAGTTCCAGTATCATCCCCGGCACTCCGGTCGTGCGGCATTCGCTGTAGGAGCGGTCGGTCAGCTCCCTGCGTGACCACAGGGGATTGTATTTTGTGCGGATATCCCCGACCACCTGGCTCTGGACAAAGTCGCACAACTGCCTTGCCGCCATACGGTCGGACCCGTCGGCATATTTCCGGCTCCCGTCCGCGAGCAGGGTGTAGATTGCGAGCGAGCCCACTATGGAATCATCCGGAGTCACACCTGCATCGGTATGGAAGGCAAGCGAACAGTCGAACGGGATGCCGAGCCCCTTCTGCTTCGGATTGACCCTCGAGCCTCCCGACAGGTACTGCACCCACGCCCCGCGGTCGGCAAAATCATTGGTGTAGTCGCCTTCGTGCTGGCGTGTAATTGTAGTATCGATGCCTGCCATCTGCATACAGTACAGCGCACCTTCCATATATGCAGGCATCCCCGATACTGTCCATTCCTCCCGGGGTACATCCTTCTGCCCGCGCGCAAGCCTGCCCATGCCGCCTCCAAACTTCACTGCATCAGCACACACGACGGCCCCCTTCTCTTCCCTGAAGCCCTCCGGAGTGGAATTGTCGAGCGTCACGCTGTATTCTCCATCTGTGTCAAACTCGAAGGTGCCGAGATAAATCCAGGTCCCGCCGCCCATCTTCTGGTTGACTGCAAACTCCGTGGTGCCTCCTGCGTGGCGGACGGTGTAGCGGGCCGCCTGCGAACTGTTGGGGAATGTTCTGTAAGCAACATACACGGCATATTTCCCGCTTTCCCTGATGTCCGGAGTCCATACTGCTCCCGCAGCTTTTTTTGATGACACCTTTGCTGTCCTTGCGGTACCCATGGTGAAGGGATTGTCGTTGCCCGAATACACCTCTTTTGCATCGGCGAACCCGACGCCCCCGTCTTCCCATTTCCCGTATTCGCGGTAAGTGCCCCTTGTCCTGACAAGCCCGTCCCTTTCCCCTTCGAACGCCCTGTCGTTGTCGCATATGGACTCATTAGCCTGAATGTCCCTTTCCCTCGGGGTCATCACATATGCCCCGGCATTTTCAAGCATCGGAATCAGGAACGGAATCACGAAACCCTGCGTCAGCATATCCTCGCAGGTCGTGAAAAGAAGCGGCCTCTGCCATCTCCAGCAGCCCGTATTCTCGTCGAAGAATCTTCCGTGGCTCTGCCATACGGCAAGATTGCGTCCGGAAAGGCCCCTTGGGAACTCCATCCCGCCGATTTCCCTTACAGGCGAGATTCGCCCGGGGTCCTTGACCCTGAATGCCGATTCCCCGGCCGAACCGTCATACCGGAGGGATTCGGTAACAAGATTCTCCAGTTGGCTTTTTTTCGAATAGATGCGTCCTACCGAGCAGTTGGAATACCCTTTGGGCATCAGAGAGGCCATGGTATTGCGGAGCCACTTGATGTCATCCTTTGTCCAGGGCATGTCCGCGAGGGCATCGTTGAAATAGAAATCAAGCACCGAGCCCCTTTTCAGGACATTTTTCAGTTTCAGCTCCCCGGAGACCGTGTTCCTTTCATGCAGCAGCACGGACACTGAGTCGCATACCGGTGTGAAATCCCGGATAATCCTGCCCTGCGCATCTGCGCAAACAATGGCCGTCAGTGCGGCAACGGCAGCCAGAAGCAGCTTTCTCATTTCTCCCCGGTCCTTTTGAACATTTTTGAAATGTCATATATGAGCACGCATATGCAGCTGACAGCAAGCGCGAGGGCATCGGCCCTGAAATCGTTGATGTCGCACTGCCTTGTGGGTGTCAGGGACTGGATGATCTCGGTCGAGGCGGCAACGATGCACCCCGCGACAAACGTACACACGGCGAAAACCACCGAATGCCACGGCTTTACCGTGACCTTGTCAAATACTCCGAAAACAAGTACCGGAAACGGGAGGAACATGCAGAAATGCGCAATCTTGTCTTTCGGTATGCCCCACAGTGTCCCTCCCATGTCCGGCCCGTTGCTGAACGACCCGAAGCACAGGATGCAAATACCTGCCATATACAGCAAAAGCAATATCCTCCATGCTGTCTTTCCCTTGCCTGCCATGATGCCTCCTCCTGCTAAAGACTCTGCATATCATTGAGTTTCCTGTAGTAACCGCCCTGCCGCAGAAGCTCTTCGTGCTTTCCGCGCTCCACGATCTCGCCGTCCTTCATCACAAGGATTTCGTCCGAATTCTTGATGGTAGAAAGCCTGTGCGCAATGGCAATGGTGGTGCGTGTGGACATCAGGTGGTCGAGTGCCTCCTGCACGAGCCTTTCGGACTCCGTGTCAAGGGCGGCAGTGGCCTCGTCCAGAATCAGGATAGGAGGATTCTTCAGGATGGCCCTTGCAATGGAGATTCTCTGCCTCTGGCCTCCGGAGAGTTTCATGCCCCTGTCGCCGATGTTGGTATCGTAGCCTTCCTCCTTTTCCATGATGAAATCATGGGCATTGGCGACCTTTGCCGCAGCGATGACCTGCTCCCTTGTCGCACCCTTTACCCCGAAGGCTATGTTGTTGAAAATAGTGTCGTTGAACAGGATAGGCTCCTGGTTGACATAGCCGATGAGATTGCGGAGGTCGCGGAGCGACACGTCCCTGATATCTGTCCCGTCAATAGTGATGCTGCCTTCGGAGACGTCATAGAACCTCGGGATAAGGTCCACGAGGGTTGTCTTGCCTGCTCCCGATTCGCCGACTATTGCTACTGTAGAGCCCTTGGCTATGTCCACATTGATGTTCCTCAAAACTTCCTTCCCGTCTTCATACCTGAATCCCACATTGTGAATCCCGATGCCTTTGTCCAGGCCTTCGAGAGGGACGGGACGGTCAGTCTCCCTGATAGGATTCTCCGCATTGAGTATCTTGTCGATCCTCTCCATCGAGGCAAGTCCCTTCGGGATGGCGTAACCGGCCTTGGAAAAATCCTTGATCGGATTGAGGATGCTGTAGAGGATGACCATATAGAAAATGAACGACGAGGCATCTATAGGGGCCTGGTTGCGCATGATGAGGGTGCCTCCGAACCAGAGGACAATGGCAATCAGGCAGGTGCCGAGAAACTCGCTCATCGGGTGGGCCAGTGCCTGGCGTGTGGAAACCTTGCCGGTCTTTACGCGCAGGGCCTCGGTGACGTCCTCGAAGCGGGACGACATTGTCTTTTCAGCGGTGAATGCCTTGATCACCCTGAGGCCGCCGAGAGTCTCCTCGACCTGGCTCATGGTGTCGCTCCAGAGCTCCTGTGCCTGAAGCGATTTCTTCTTGAGCTGCCTTCCGATGACGCCCATCGCCCATCCGAGTACAGGGACTACGAGAAGGGTGAAGATTGTCAGCTCCCAGCTGACGTAGATAAGTGTGGCAAAGTAGATTATGATAAGGATCGGATTCTTGAGCAGCATGTCCAGCGAGCTCATTATGGAGTTCTCCACCTCACCCACGTCACCGCTCATCCTTGCGATGATGTCACCCTTGCGCTCCTGAGAAAAGAAACCGAGCGGAAGCCCCATGATCTTGTCGTAAAGCTGTCTGCGGATGTCCCTGACCACGCCTGTGCGGATAGGGATCATCACCGCCGAGGAGCCGAAGTAGCAAGAAGTCTTGAGAAGGGTCATGAATCCGAGCGCCGCGCACAGAATGAGCAGGGTTTTCGAACCTCCGATTGTCACGATCATCTGCTGCACCTCAAAGTACATATTGTTCATCATGATCTGCTTGAACGACATCCCGGCACTGTCCCACGGAATGAATTCATACACCGAACTGTCGAGCTTGAACAGTATGTTGAGCACCGGAATGATCAGCGTGAACGAGAACACGTTGAATACCGCCGAAAGCACGTTCAGCACTACAGACCACGCAAGGTAGCCCTTATAGGGGGCCACATATCTCCTGATTACCTTAAAAAACTCTTTCATTTTCTTTTAGATCACTCTTTCAAGCCAGTGGAAAAGCAGCCATACCCTTTTCTTGAGTACTCCCAGGTCAAGGGTGGATGCCGTGTCCCTGGTCTTGTTGTTGTTCATGGTTATGCCCGATGTGAACATCACCGCGGGCTTGCCGTGTTCGAGGAACACCTTCTGTTCGGACACCACGCTGTAGAACAGTCTGGTAAAGTCCCTGCTGCCGTAATAGTCAAATCCGAGGTCAAGCCCGATTATGTATTTGTTGTTCATCGATGTGAGCGAAGACCGGTAAAAATCGGACTTCGCATCGGAAAGCATTATCAGATATTCCCTGTTGCCCTCGTGAAGGGGAGCCATCGAAGAGCCTATCTGGTCGAGGTTGACCATGAGCAGGATGTCGTCCGCCGTGATGGTCGTGCCGCTTACCGGATCCCTGAGGGACCCTCCCGAAACGGTGTTCCACAATTCCTGCGCACCCCTCATGTTGAGGTGCTTCCCGTCCATGGCGACAAAGATGATGTTCTTTCCATAAACCTTGCCATAGCGCATCATTGCCCCGATCATCGCAGCGGAGCTGAGCATTGCGGCGACACCGGAGGCATTGCTGTCGGCTCCCGGATACATCGCACCGTCAAGGATTCCGAGCCCGTCATAGTGCGCTGCAATTATGATGTATGGCTTCGCCCCTTTCTTTCCTCCGGAGGGAAGGAGCCCTATCAGGTTGCGCCCGATGCGCCCGTCATGGGCCATGAAACTGCGTGAATAGCTTTCCCCGAAGGGGAGGATGCCGAGTCCGGCGAACTGCCTTTCGATCCAGAATGCAGTTTCCACGGCTCCTCTGCTTCCTGTGGCACGACCTTCGCAAAGGGTGTCGGTCAGGAACTCGATCTGCCTTCCCAGGGTGTTCTCGGTGACGATATTGTGGGTAATTTCGCTTCCGACCATCCTGATGACCTTTTGCACGTCGTCTCCGCCCTCCTGGAGGGTGCGGGCTGATGCATCAGCTGAAACGGCAGAAAATAGCGCCGCAATGACAATTGCAAATATGATGGATGAATTATTCGCCGTTTCCAAAATTTCGGTTGTATATTTGTAACCTTCAAAGTTAGTCATATTTTATCAATGAAACAAACTGCAAGATACCTGACCCTGGTTTGTGGCCTTCTTCTTCTCTGTACGGCAGTCCGTGCCCAGTACGACAAGGACGAATTCCTCTTCAGGGGCCGTCGGCTTCTCGCTGACGGAAAGTATTCACAGTCAATCGAGAACTTCAACATTCTCGTCCAGCTTGATTCCACCGACTACGTAACCTATTTCTTCCGTGGCATCGCAAAATACAATCTCGGGGACATCAGGGGCTCGCGCCGTGACTTCGATGCAGCCGTCCGTCTCAACCCCGTGTTCACCTCCGGCTACCATTACCGGGCGATCACCGAAAACCGCTCGGGCGACTATGACAAGGCTTTGGAGGACCTTGAAAAGGCGATTTCCCTCCGCCCGGGCTACAATGCCCTGTACTACACGAGGGGAGTGACCTATTTCCTTTCACAGCAGTTAGAAAGTGCCGTGAAGGATTTCGACAGATACATAAGGAAGGAGCCCAAGGACCCTTCCGCATACCTCAACCGCGGTGCCGGCCATCTTTTTCTCGGGGATACCCTCAAGGCCCTTACGGACTACAACAAGGCGATTGCCCTTGACCGTAACGAGCCGGACGGATATGTGCGCAGGGCGAGGCTCTATGCGGCACAGAACAGGTTTGAAGAGGCCATTGCCGATATGGATATGGCCATATCGAAGGATACCTCCAATACCTACGCCTATTTCAACAGGGCGCTGATGTACTACGAGACCTCGGACTACAACGCTGCAATGGCCGACCTCAACAGGGTGCTCAGGGACGAGCCCGGCAATGCGCTTACCCTCTACAACAGAAGTCTCATCCATGCGCAGGTGGGCAATTTTGAAGATGCGCTCTCCGATATGGACAGGGTCATCAACATCAATCCCAACAATGTCCTGGCCTATTTCAACAGGGCGTCGTTCTTCGTGAATATGAGCCGCTGGCAGGATGCCCTCGAGGACTATGACAGGGCAATCGAGCTGTATCCCGATTTTGCAAAGGCCTATATGAACAGGTCATATGTGGAGAATATGCTCGGTATGAAAAAGGAGTCGAAACAGGACTATGATACTGCCCGTCAGAAGGTCGAGGAGTACCGCAAGGCAAATGCCGATGCTGCCGGGTCTTTTGCCGACACGACCAGGAAATACAGCTCCCTGATTGCCCTCGACGCGGAGTTTGCAAGGAATGACTTCGACAACGAACTCCTCCAGCACAGGGACGTGGACATAAGGCTGCGGCCGCTGTACCGCTTTGCAATAGTCCAGAGCAGCGACAATACACGTTATGCGCTCAGCAACAGATATGAGAATGCTCTGATTGACAGGTTTGTGGCCACTTCGCCTGTGCCTGTGGCAGTGCTTCCTTCGGATGAGGCCGTATATGTCCCGGGAGAGGATGTCTATGCAGAGCTTGCCGGGGCGTCCCCGGAGGTGTCAAAGGCGCGTATCGAATTCCTGAAGGGACTGTATGAGGTAGGCGGCAGGCAGTACAATTCGGCGCTAAACTATTATGACCGCTCGATAGACTACTTGCAGTCAGACAATTACGAGCATCTCTACCAGGCTTTCTATCTGATGAACAGGGCGGTGCTCCGTGCCGACATGATAGATTTCATTTCGTCCATAGAGAGCAATGTCCAGACCCTCAGCCTCGATGAGAAGGGGACCTCACGTGCCAGGATGAAGGACCGTACCGTGCGCACTTACGACTATTCGGAGGCCCTTGAGGACCTTGTGGCCGCCTCGCTCACCGTAGAAGACATCCCTTACATCCATTATAATCTCGGCAATATCCAGGTGCTTTCGTCAATGCTTGTGGAGGCAATCGGCAGCTATACCCGGGCGCTGGAGCTCTACCCGGCGATGGGCGACGCGTATTTCAACCGCGGGCTTGTGCAGATCTTCCTCAAGGACAAGGAGAAGGGCTGCATAGACCTTTCCCGTGCAGGAGAACTTGGAGTGGGGGATGCTTACAGTGTCATAAAAAAATATTGCGAAAAAGAACAATGATAAAGGCCATAGTATTCGACCTCGGAGGCGTGCTTGTCAACCTCGACCTCGACATCTGCATCAGTACATTCAAGAGCATTCTCGGTTATGACGCCATTACCGAAATCCTCGACCCGTACCATCAGAAGGGCATTTATTCTGACCTTGAGGAGGGGCTTCTCTCCCCGGACGGATTCCGTGCAAAGATCCTTGAAGGCTCCCGCCCGGGAAGCCGGCCGGAGGATGTGGACAGGTGCATGGACTCCCTGCTGACGGACATGGATGCGGAGAAAGTTCCTCTGCTTCAGGAGCTTGCAAGGCAGTATCCGCTGTATCTCCTTACCAACAACAACCCCATCTCGATGGCAAGATGCCACAGGGCATTCGAAGAGGCGGGGCTTGACTGGAAATCCGTGTTCAGGGATGAATTCGTATCGTGCAATATGAAGATGCTCAAGCCTTCACGGGAGATTTTCGAAGAGACTGTACGCCGTGTGGGCGTGGAAGCATCGGAAATCCTTTTCATCGACGATTCTCCAATGAATGTCGAGGGTGCCCTTTCCTGCGGCATCAGGGCAGTGCGTTACAGGCAGGGTGAAGACCTCGGTGCTGTCATCCGCAAGGCAATTGAAGGGGAGGCTGCCGATGCTTAGGTTCCTGAGTTTTCTGAGCGGAAGTTTCGGAAATTGTTATCTGCTTGAGGAAGAGGGCCATTGCATCCTGATAGATGCAGGCGTAAGCCTCAGGTCAATGAAAAAGGTCCTGGAGGCGGAAGGGCTTGACAGGGATTGCTACAATGCCGTCCTTGTCACTCACGACCACAACGACCATATCCGCAACCTCAATACATACTGCAAGCGCCAGCCGCGTCCCGTGTGGGCCACCCCGGAGCTGTTCCGTGCCCCGAAGATGAGGTGCGACCACATACAGGAATGCAGGAATGTGCTTTCACCCGGCTGGAATCCGGTTGACGGCTTTTCCGTAAGGTATTTTGTAGTCCCGCACGATGCCACCCAGACCGTGGGCTATGCCATCTGCTCCCCTTCGGGGCACCGTTTCGTGCTGATTACCGATTCGGGCAGGATGACCGGCGAAGCCCTTAATTTTGCCAGCCAGGCAGATACGGTGGTCATTGAATCAAACTATGATATGGATATGCTTATGTCAGGGCCCTATACGCATGACCTCAAGATGAGAATCTGCCAGGGGCACGGACACTTGAGCAATGACGAGTGTGCCGACGCCATACGCAGGTTTTATCATCCGGGACTGCGCAATCTGTTCCTCTGCCACCTGAGCGAAAACAACAATACTCCGCAGAAGGCTTATGACTGTGCATTGGAAGCCCTCGGGAGCATTGGCGTGGAAAAAGGGGCGGTCAACCTGCGTGCCCTGCCGCGTCGCGCCCCTTCCCCTATGATTGTGCTGTAGATTATGTTGGGCAGGCTGCCGGCTACAGGCCGAGAAGCTGCTGGATCTTCTGCGATACCTCCTGATTGCCCTGTACTCCCATGAAATCCTGTGAATGAGGTCCGTATGCAAAGAGCGGGACAGGTACGGGTGTGTGGTTGCGTGAAGAGAACACTCCTCCGATCGAGCCGGTGGAAGGGTCCCCGTTGCTGCTGAGCCTCAGTCCTCCCGTCTCGTGGTCGGCCGTGACGATGACAAGGGTGTTGCCGTCTTTTTCCGCAAATCTGATTGCAGCCTCCACGGCCTTGTCAAAATCAAGCACTTCCTTCACCATAGGCTCAAACTCGTTGGCGTGTGAACTTTTGTCAATCCTCGCTCCCTCCACCATAAGGAAGAAACCTTTCTTTTTCGAGGTGCGGCGTGCCGAAAGATACTCTATTGCATATTCGGTTGTGGCAGGAAGGAAATCGCCGCGTCCCTCCTTCATCGACTGCGTCTCGGTTTTCAGAGGGAAATATCCGAGTTTTACAGCCTTGGCGGCTTCGGGGTCATTGAGGTCGTCCACAACCGTGAATGCTTCGCGGATTGCCTTTTGGGTCTCCTCCTTCATGCTTTCCATCTTCTCCCTGCTTCCGGCGGAAACGAATGTCAGAGGGCTTGAAGGGAGGTCCGCCCATATCTCCTCGGTCATATTGCGGTCCTTCTGGTGGGCAAAGAATGCTGCAGGGGTAGCTCCGTTGAGGTCGTCGGTGGAAATCACGCCGCTCACTATTCCTTTGGCCGCAGCCTTTTCCGGGATGTTGGCAAGAGGCTTGTCGTCAACATCGACTCCGATAGCATAGTTGTGCGTCTTGTGTCCTGTGGCATAGGCTGTCCCGGATGCCGCGGAATCGGTCGTGTAGGTGTCGGCCGACTGTGTGGTCACCCAGCCGCAGGTGCGCAGGTTGGTGATAGTCAGCTCACCGCCGTTTGCAAAATGTCCGCTCACCAGATGGGCGAGTCCCGTGCCGTCCCCGATGAGAAGAATCACGTTCAGAGGGGTTTTCTTTGCACCGTCATACTTGAATGACGGGGTGTAGGATCCCTGCGGCGGGATGTTTTCCACATTGCCTCTTACAAGTTCCTGTGCCTGGAGGCCCAGCACGACTGCAACCGTCAAAACGGCGCTGATGAGTAACCTTCTCATACGATTTTGGACTTTTTTGAATTTATTTTAGATTATTTTTCTAACGAAAACAAAAAATATTCATACAAATTTGGATAATTTAAAAAAATCGCCCATCTTTGCACCGCAATAGAAATAGTTTCATATTGGTTAGTTATTAGTCATTAACTTCAGTTAGTAGTGCGGAACAGCGACGTCGTGAGATATCGCTGTTCCGTCTTTTTATTTTTCTCCAAAAGTTATCAAACTGCCAATATTCATATTCCATGTATTTGCGGAACGGCTTCAACTTGGAACTCTTCTAAATTGTTCCGTTTGTAAAAAGCTATGCAAAAATAGCCAAATCATTCTTATTTGCAAACCCATTTTTTGCTGTTAAACAAAAAAGTGCTATCTTTGTGGTGGGAAAGTCGTACACGACCAGCTCCCTCTGAACTCCCCCAGGGCCGGAAGGCAGCAAGGGCAGGA
>JBJEJU010000030.1:0-43029 GCA_051878275.1 Candidatus Cryptobacteroides sp.
AAATGTATAACTTTACACCTGATTGTGCTGTTGCACTGTCAAATTGAATTCGGCATATTATAGACAACTGTGCCTGAATTGTATTGATAAGAAAACGATGAATCAAGATTGTACCAAATTACACCGCCTTGGTTGTTGATATCTCCGCTACCATCGTATCCCCAGTTTAGGCTGACATATTCATTAACATATGTTTCAGCATTCTGGATATATTTGTATGTGGTTGATGTTTCATCCATGGTTTTATATACATAGGTATAGTTTTCAGTTAATTTCCTGTATCCGTCAGCAAGAAAATGGTGGCCTACATTTGCCTGGATGCTTGAATCATATCCATACATCATTAACACAACTGGATTATTTAGTGAATTAATCTGTTGAATCAATATGTCTTCATCGTATGCAACATAAGTCGAAGAGATATTGAAAGCAGATGACAATACTGGTTTTATATTTGCATTGTAAGTGCTTGTACCATCAGGTTTATATCCAGATTCAAACAGGTATCCCAATCTTACCATAAGACTTGAAACAAGTTGGGCTCCTGCGTCACTTGCTGAATTCTTATTAAGAGGCATTTCCGCCCAACAGTCTGAGAAATTGTAATAAGATACTTCATCACTTGTCAGAATATGCCCAGAAGCAGCATCGTCAGGTTCGCTATAATAAGCGTTGGTGCCAAAATGACGGTATGATTTGGCAGGTACTCCCGTTTAATTATGAAGGAAATACAACAATTGTGCAATGGCAACATTGGTACATCCGGTAGGACAATGCGATGTGCGTGTTGATGAAGTGTACGGAGCATTCACATTCCAAGTGCTACCTTGCCCCCATTTTGTCTTAATCAGAGGCAGTTGCTGCTTGTTAGTCGTGCTACTTTCCAGGTACTTGTGGGAGTAAGCCCACCAGATACCATCCTCGTAAAAACTCATAGGAGGAGTATTGGATGCCTTTGTCTGCGTCATATCTATAGGATTTGCAACCATAGATTTTATTTCTTTCATCATAGCGCGGATAAAAGACTCGAGACTTTCATTGGCCATCAACTCATTCAATGTTATGGAACCACTGTCACTGGTTATCAAATTCATAGGTAACCTTCTGTCAGCAGGCATTACACTCCAGCCCTGTGGGTAATTCACTAAAAACAGGACAGTGTCCTCTCCTTCCAATACCGGCTCAACTGATACCTGGCCTCCCTTTGTTTGAATCTGATTGTTTGCAACCATCAAACTGATTTCATCGAGATTGATTTTGGATGAAACAGTTTCTTTCAATGGCGATAATACTTTTGATCCCTCTTCAAAATAATTGGAACAGGATGCCAAGATAAGGCATAAATAAATGATTGTTAATAGGTTAATGCGTTTCATGATAATGTGTGGTTAATTATATGCGCAATATACAGCTATTATTGCGAAAAACAAAGCAATCACTTAATCATTTTAACTATCAGAACCACAGGAAATGGAATTTGTAACCATAACAATTCTGAAAATAGACCGACAATAAATCCCCCGGACCGCCACTGCTGCGGCCCGGGGGCGACAATAATCAGGACAGCTTCTAATTCACCTTCTTGCCCCAGTAGGTGGCGTTGAGGGTGGCTGAGGTTCCTGCATACACGATTGTGGCTACCCTCGGGGTGGCCTCCCAGTCGGCTTCGCGCGCAAGCACGACCACTACATTGCCGAGGGTAAGGCGCGAGGTGGCCTGGTCATAGCTCCAGGAGCCGTTGAGGGCACCTGACATGGTACCGTCGGCCTTCAGCTCGAGATTTTCAGCCACATCCTGCTTGGCATAGTTGTAGGCAAGGTTGATATGCTCCCATTTTCCTACGAGCTCATCCTTGGTGATCGGCTTGCTGCCGTCGATTCCGGCATATCTCTCCGGAAGGGCGATCGGCCAGAGGTCGTCAGGACTGTCCGGAGACGACGGACACCATACGATACGGCGCACATGGCCCATCATGATGGCATTGCTGTAGGCATTGCCGCCCACATTTGCCGGGAGGCGGCCCTGCGAGCAGTAGAACCATTCATCGGTGCCGTTTTTCCGGAACACGCAACAGTGCGATATGCCTACCCAGCCATAGCCCTTGCTGAAGCGGTAAGGATGGGTGACAATCGGATAAAAGTCGCCGCGGCCGTTGGTGAAGTTACGTCCGGTGATGTCGGTATATGGTCCTTCGATATTCTTGGAGCGTACCACACGGGTGTTGTAAGGCACGTCAAGTCCGTCATAGGCCATGAAGAGATAGTAGTATCCGTCCCTGTAGATGATTTCCGGAGCCTCGCTTCCCTGCCAGCGGCTGCCGGCAGTACGGGTGCCCACGAAGGAGCCGTAACGGGTCTTGAGCTCGTCGGCAGAATCCGACCACGGGTCGCCGAGAGGCTTGCCCACAGGCATTCCGCTTTCAGGGTCGATCTCAAGAAGGGCGAAACCGCTGTGCCATGAGCCGTAGATGAGATAATGCCTGCCGGAGTTGTCGTCCACGAGATAGGTAGGGTCGATGGCATTGTAATAGAAATACGCGTCCCAGTCGCCGGTGCCGTTGCGTTTCCACCCGTCAGGTCCCTTGTCGGAAGAGGAACAGGTCACGAAACCCTTGTCCTCCCATTTTCCTGAGGCAGGGTCGGTGGACTCGCACATGCCGATGAACGAGCGCTCGGACCAGCTGCCGTCATAGTCCATGCTGCCGGTCTTGATGCTGTTGAGCACCACGATGCAGTAGTACATCCTGAGCCTGTCCTGTCCTCCGACATTGACCGTCCTCACGACAGGAGCCCAATAGCCGTACTGGTACTTGGAAGCGTCAACCGGAGTGAGCCCCATCTTTTCCCTGTAGCTTGCAAGGCTGTCGGCAACCCAGGCCGGGGCATCGTTCATCGGCCCCGGGACATAGTTCCAGTTGACAAGGTCACGGGACCTCTTGCCCTGGAAATGGCGTCCGGTAGTGGCCTTTTCGTGCTCGTTGCCGTAGGAAGCATCCGTGCAGTACATATAGTAAGAGCCCTCATAATAGGCTATGGATGGGTCGTGCACGTTGGCGAGATTCCATTTGGAATGGTTGTCCCACGAAGCGATGGCCGAGTAATCATCCTCATAGTCGGGAATGTTGGCCTCAATATCCTTCCCCGGGTCAATGGTGATGCCGGTGCCTTCGGACTTGTCGGAGCAGGAGAATGCTGCAAAGGCCGCAGCAAAAAATATTGCCAGATGTTTTTTTGTCATAATACCGTTTCTGTTTGTTTGCTAAAATAGGTATTTTCCGGTTAATTGCAAGGTTTGGCAATAACGCAAAACGTACGGGGATGGATGTCATCCCCGATACGTTTGGGTCAGGAACAATTACTTGTTGAGGTCAACGACAGGATGGATGCTCCACTTTGAGCGGAATACCTCACCGTTGTCGGTATTGTTGTTGGCCGAGTTGCCGGAGAGCTTAGGGTTGGCGTTGAGCGTGCTCTGTGCAATAGGGAAATACTCGTGGCCCTTCTCATAGTAGTTGAAGGACGAGTCCTCGGTAGCGCCTTCGCCGGTGCCCCTGGTGTATGTGCCGTGCTCCTTGAGCTGCTGCAGACGGCCCTCGTCATAGAAGAAGCCCCAGCGGATGATGTCGATGCCGCGGCCGTTCTCGCAACCGAATTCCTTCGGACGCTCCACATTGGCAATCTGCTCGAAGAGGGCATCTGCCGAAGGGAAGTCCGAAAGCTTGAGGTCAGGCAGGGCCACGCGGCGGCGTACGAGGTTGATGTAGTCGATTGCCGTCTGGGTAGGTCCGTTGATCTCGTTCTCGCACTCTGCGGCACGGAGAAGGACGTCGCTGTAGCGCATCAGGCGGAGGTTGACACCGCACTTGAGGCCCACCTCGATGGTGCTGTAGAGGTTGTTGCGGGCATTGGTAAACTTGGCGATGGCGATACCGCCGTTGGCAGTGTTGGATACAGGAGTCTCGGTGATGACGGTCTGATAGACAACATTGCAGCGAGGGTCGCCGTCTGGATATGCGGCAGTCTTTGCTCCGGTATATGAGTCATACTCAGGCTCATAGGAAGCGAGGGTCCAGTAGAGCCTCGGGTCGAGGGTGCCGTCGGTGCAGCGCTCTGCCTTGAAGAGGTCGTAGAGCCAAGGTGACACAGCAAGGTCAGCCCAGCTTCCGAAGTCTGCAGGTCCGCAGTTGCTCTCCACGGCATGGCCCTGGGAAGCATTGGAGCTGATGTTGACAGGGGTCCACTCATCGTCGGTTCCGCCTGTGCCGTAGTCCATGAACTGCACCTCGAAGAGGCTCTCCTCATTGTTCTCGGTGTCCTCCCTGAAGTTGTCGCCATAGTCCTTGACGAGGTCATAGCGGCCGTAATTGCCGGCGATGATGTCCTTGAGGACAGCGTAGGCCTCGGCATATTTGTGACGGAACATCAGCGCCCTTGCATAGTAGCCGGCAGCGGCTCCGCAGGTAGCGCGGCCCTTTGACCATTCGCCGCCCTTGTCGCGGGAAGGAAGGATGCGCATTGCCTCCTCGAGGTCTTCCTCGATCTGGTCGAACACCTCGTCCTGGGTGGAGTTGGAGGTGTACATGGTCTCCATCGATGAATACTGGCTGTAGTCGATGAAGAGAGGCACGTCCTGCTGGTATGTCGCAAGCTCATAGTAGGCGAGCGCGCGGAGGAAGAGGGCCTGGCCCTTGATCTCGTTGTAGGCATCATCGGAAAGGGAGGCGCCGTCAACCTTCGAGAGGACGAAGTTGCAGCGGTTCACCACATGATAGCAGTCACGCCAGATCCACTGGTTGCCGATTTCGTCGGTATTGACGGAGTTGAGGTTGTCGTAAGGCAGATACCACACCTGTGAGGAGTTCCACACCTCATCGCCGCGGACTGCATCCATGGTGTATCCCACACGGGCAAATGTACCCTCGAGACGGATCCTGTTGTAGCAGGCAATTACAGCCTCCTGGAGTTCGGACTCGCTGTCGCCGAAGTCATAAGTCGTCTGGTTGTTGGGGTTCTTCAGCTCGAGCGCTCCTTCGCAGGATGCCAGGGCAAGTACCGCAGCAATTGCAGAGAGTATTGTATTTATCTTTTTCATAATGTTTCCGTATTGTTTAGAATGACAGTTTGACACCGAGCATGAATGTCATAGGAGTAGGATATGAGCAGTAGTTGTATCCCGGAGTGAAGGTACCGCCCGCGAAGTCGATGTTGTAGCCCCTGTACTTGCTGATGGTGGCGAGGTTCTGTGCTGACAGATACACGCGCACATTGCTGATGTAGTTGCCGAACAGCTCATCGTTGAAGTTGTATCCGAGCTCGACATTGGCAATCTTCCAGTATGTTCCGTTCTGGATGTAGCGGGATGAGAACATATCGTTGGTGATGGAGCCGGTGCTGCTGTAGTAAACCCTCGGTACATTGGTGTTGGTGTTCTCGGGAGTCCAGGCGTTGAGGAGGTCGGTGCTCTTGTTGGTCATGCCGTAGGAGCTGCGCAGGGCCATGTCCACATAGTCAACCACGTCGAAACCGGCTGCACCGTAGGTGGAGATGTTGAGGTCGAAGTTTTTGTACTCAAACCTTGCGCTGAGACCGAACTGCACGTCAGGCATACCGCTTCCGAGGAAGGTCTGGTCTTCGGAAGTGATCTCGCCGTCGTTGTTGATGTCCTTGTAGGCAACGTCACCCGGCTGTGCGCCGTTCTGGTTGACATATTTGCCCTCATCGTTGACGCGGTAGTCAATCTCGTCCTGGTTCTGGAAGATACCTTCATAGACATATCCGTAGAAGCGTCCTACCTCTTCACCGACAACGGTGCGGCAGATACCGTCGGTACGGCCTTCGCCGCTGACGCCGAGCGAGGTGACCTTGTTCTGGGGGATGGTCATATTGCCGGAAACCTCCCACTTGAACGCCCTCTTGTAGTTGCGGTATGTGGCGGTGAGCTCAAGACCGGTGTTCTGCATGGTGGCTGCGTTCATGGTGACGGTACCGTTGGTGGCACCGGCCTCTGCAGGCACTGCAACACTGTAGAGAAGGTCCTCGGAAACGGACTTGTACCAGTCAACGGATACCTCGAGGGCGTTGGAGAACATCGCGAGGTCAACACCCACGTCGGTAGTCTTCTTCTTCTCCCAGCGGATTGCGGTGTTGACATAGTTGGAAAGCGCCGAACCGGTCACCTTGTTGTTGCCGAAGGAGTAGGTGTAGTTGCCGCGGGTCATCACGTCCATGAACTGGTAGTCACCGATATTCTCGTTACCGAGCACACCGTAGCTTGCACGGATTTTCAGGAGGCTGATCTTCTGCGGATCCACATTGAAGAAGCTCTCCTTGTCGATGCGCCATCCTGCGGAGAATGAAGGGAACCAGCCCCAGCGTCCGTCGGAAGAAAGGCGGGAAGAACCGTCACGGCGCACGGTAGCCTGGAAGAGGTAACGCTCGTCGTAGTCGTAGTTGATACGGCCGATGTAGGAAGCGAGCACGTGCTCACTCTCGTATGAGCCTGCATCCCTGGTCTCGGCGTTGCCGATCTGGAGGTAGTATGGCTCCGGCATTGAGATGCCCACTCCCGTGAGGGTATGGTAGCTCTCGCGCTCGAAGGTCTGGCCGACAACCGCGTTGATGTGGTGGCGTCCGATCTTTCCGTCGTAGGTGATGTAGTTCTCCACGAGGCCGTCGGTGTAGCTGCGGTAACCCTGGTTGAGCCTTTCATTGCTCTTTGCGAGGTAGTTGGTGTTGCTCTGGATAAACGCAGGCACGAAGGAGAAGTCCTTTGCGTAGGTGCGGCTGTAGGAGAGGTTGAGGTTGTAGTTGAGCTTGTGGTTCTCGCTTTCGAAACCGAACATTCCGAAGAGATCGACGGTTGCGCTGCCGGTTGCAACGACGCGGTCAACGGTAGTCGTCCTTTCGAGGAGGTTGTTGGTAAGGAGCGGGTTGGTCATACGGAGGTCTCCGTGCACGTCGGAATAGTATGTACCGTAGCCGTAGGAGTCGTATGCGTAGTTGGAGGCTGCGCCCACCACGTCGTCAAGACACCATGTGCTGTCGTCATAGGCCTTGATGGTAGGAGGCATGAGGAGGGCCGAACCCATCACAGGATACTGTGAGCCGTAGAGACCCTGGACATATTCGTTGGCGTTGCTCAGGGACATGTTGTCCTGGACGCTGTGGCTATATACGATGCCGGTGCGCAGCTTGAGGAACTTCGCGTCCATAGTGTTGTTGACGCGGGCGGTGAAACGGTCGTAGTTTGGACCTGCTCCCTCGAGGGTACCCTTCTGGCTGTAGTAGTCGAGGGCCACGTTGTAGGTACTGTTCTCGCCGCCTCCGGAGATGTTGATGTTGTGGTTCTGGCGGATGCCGGTCTTGAACATCTCGTCAAACCAGTCGGTGTTGACCTCGGAAGGGTTGATGTACTTGTCGCTGTCAGGATTGTATCCGTCAGGAACTGCCATTCCGCTGTTCTCGAATGCCATGCGCATATACTGGCCGTACTGCTCTGAATCCATCACGTCATAGACGCCCTTGCGGATGCGGTCCACTCCGACATAGCCCGAGTAGTCAACCTTCATCCCGTTGTTCTTCTTGCCGCCCTTGGTGGTGATGATGACCACGCCGTTGGCTGCACGCGAACCGTAGATTGCGGCTGCGGATGCATCCTTGAGGACCTGGATGGTCTCGATGTCGTTCGGGGAGAAATCGCGGATGGAGGTACCCATAGGCACGCCGTCCACAACATAGAGAGGGCTGGTGTCGCCGAAGCTGCCCAGACCGCGGATGCGGACTGCAGGGTCTGCACCAGGCTGGCCGTCGGATGTGATCTGCACACCGGCAACCTTACCCTCGAGCATTGAGGAGATGTTGCTGTGGGACACCTTCTTCATTTCTTCGGCGTCCACTACGGAAACGCTTCCGGTGAGGTCGGCCTTGCGCTGCGAACCGTAACCGATCACGACAATCTGGTCGAGGACGGTGGTCTCAGGTTCGAGGGCGATGACGCCGAGGTCGGCGCGTGCTCCCACTTCGATTTCGAGGGTGGTGAATCCGAGCGCTACAATCTGGATGGTGGAGTTGACAGGGACGGTGATTGTGAAATAGCCGTCAAGGTCTGTGGTGACACCGTTGGAAGTGCCCTTGACCACAACTCCGGTATAAGGGAGCGGCTCGCCGAAATTGTCGACAACCTGGCCCTTCACGGTGATATTGTCCGTCTGGTCGGACATCGTCCCTGCCGCATAGGCGTATGAAGCCGCAGGCACGAGGGCGAGGAGACCGCACAGAGCTATTGATGCAAATATTTTTTTCATAAACTTATATTCTCTTTAATTACTCGTGAAATACAAGGTAGGAGCCTTCGGATACAAGACAGAACTGAAGATTGTCAGGCTCGACGCTTACACCAAGATATTTCTGGAAATGTATTTCGCCATTTGCATGAACCACGTCATAGACGACGTCACAGGTGTTGTCCCCATTGTTGGTTACCGTAATTGCGATTTCGGAACCGTTCAGATTGGATGCAAGTGTCTCGAAGTTCCAGTCACATTCGGAAGTCTGGGTTCCATAGCTGTCTCCCCAGCCGAAGTTGTCCATACGGAATACAGCCCACTCAGAGTTGTCCATTCTGCGGAGGACAACGCACGGACTGTTCCAGTTTGCAAGGTTGTTGGAGTACAGATGCATCCTGACCGTACGGCTCTCTCCGGAAGGAACGACCGTATTGTCTGACAATGCAACCCACCAGCCGATTGTGCAGTCGGCAAAGCCAAGGTCTCCGGTACCCTTCATTACAGTAACTGGAACAGTTGTGGTAACTGTATTGTTGGTGTTGTTGTATGTAACGGTAACCTCCGATTCGCCTTCTTTTTCAGGAGAAACCTTTGAGAACTCAAGGCTTGCATTGTCCACCAGGTCGATTGTGCCGTCAACATAAGTTGCAGTCACCTCGATTCCCGCAGGATTGAAATCAACCTCCTTGTCAAATACCCAATAAGATGTAAATGCAGGCATTGCGGTAACAGCTATTGAAGCTACAGGATTGACGACCTTGATGGTATAGTATCCCGCTACAGCCTTGCCGTAGTTGCCCATCTTTGTCTTGCTGTAAGAGTAGAGGATGGTCTTGGTGCCGACGGTAGTAAGATCCGGGACGGTGAATGTGAGGTCCTCGGAAGATACCTGCTCGCTCACTCCGTCCTCGTAGGTCACAGTGGCCACGGCCTCTCCCCAGAAGTCCTCGGAACCGATCTCGATGGTGGCAGGATAGCCCGAAGCGGTGATGGATGCAGGCTGCACGTCCTCGACAGGTTTTGCCTCGGAAGGAGCGAGCCAGGCCTGCTTGAAATCAAACCAGCTGCCGTCGCAAACTATGAAAGCCCAGATGTCCTCGGTAGAGGATACCGGCTGGTTGTAGGTCTCGGTGATGACTGTTCCGTCAGTACCCTCGGCAACGGCTGTCACAAACACATAACCCTCTGTCGAGTGGTCAACGGTCATGGTAACATATGCTCCCTGCATGATGGAGCGGAAATCGTTCCAGATGTCGCCATCCTCGTCCAGGTCAGGATAGTCGATGGTTATCAGCGCACCCTGATAATCGGCATTTCCCCAGCCGTAAGCATCGGAACGGAGAAGGAAATACTCGGAATAGGAGCTGGCTTCACGCTCATAAGGATTTGTGACCGCAAGGTTCCAGTTGTTCCAGTTGTTCGCGCCGGTTCCGTGGTTGACAAACTCCAGGTGGAGAAGTTTGCCGGTAGGAATGGTGAAATAGTCGGAGAATTCGGTCCACCAGCCGGAAGAGCCGTCGCTGGCACCTACACTTGTTGCCTGAAGGACGATAGGGACGATTCCCGTTCCGTCATCCTTCGGCTTGTTCTTCTCGGCAATCTCGTCGATCCTGTCCTGCAGGTCTGCAGGAGAGTCAATCGAGTACGTGTCGATTTCAGAACAGCTGACTGTCATTGCAACGACAGCGGCCGCTGCACAGGACAGGCTGAGCATCAATTTCTGAATTTTCATTGTGATTTGTTTTAGTTAATGATATTGTTGATATAAAGATATCTATGGAGAGTCCCTACAGCGAGACTGCCGGCCATCCGTCGGCGTCCCACTCTATCTTCCTTATAAGAAGACGGGAATTGTAGTGGGCATCACGGTCATAGGCGTGGAAGAAAAGCCAGTCGCAGGAGCCGTCGCTGACCACGGCGCAGTGGCCGACTCCCGGATAACGGCCGTTGCCGCTCACTACCGGAGTGCCGCCTCCCTGCATCATTGGCACGCCCTGCGCATCCACATATGGGCCGTTCACAGTCCTGCTGCGCCCTGCGACTACCCTGTAGGTGCTCTTCGGGCCGCGGCAGCAAAGGTCATAGGATACGAAAAGATAGTACCACTCCCCTCTCTTGACTATGAAAGGGGCCTCGACGGCGTCGTTGCCCGGATTGAAGTCCTCCCCGCGCTCATCCCAGGAGATGAAATCGTCAGGCTGGCCGTTAAGGTCAGGTGCAGTACCCTCCGGACGGCGGCAAAGCGGCCACCACTCCTGCGGCTCGGCCACCCTGCAAAAGGTTTCATCGAGTCGCACAAGCTTGATTCCGCTCCAGAAAGAGCCGAACGAGAGCCATCCGGTGCCGTTTTCGTCGATTATGAGATTGGGGTCGATTGCATTCCAGTTGTCGCGACCGGTCACGGACTTCACAAGGCATCCGTGGTCCTCCCACCTGTAGTCGGGAGAATCGGGATTGAGGGTCCTGTTGGTCGCAACTCCTATGGCGGAAGTGTTCTTTCCCGCATCCGAGCAAGAGTAATAGAGATACCAGAGTCCGTCACGATAGAAGATGTCCGGAGCCCAGGTGTGTCCGCGGTAGCCCGGGATTTCGTCAAGGGCCCACTGCGGTGCGGATTCGAACACCTGGCCGGCAGGGAGCCACGACTTCATGTCATCCGATTTCATGATCGAGATGCAGTGTCCGGTACTGAAAAGATACCAGGAGCCGTCGCAATAAGCGGCAACCGGGTCGTGAACAGGGGGATTGAGAGGGTCCCAATGGAAGTCCTGCGCCGATGTAACGGACAGGCTGACAAAGCAGAGAAGTGGGAGCAGGGAAAGCCCTGCGATAATCTTTCGCATAATGAATTATGTGGTTTTCGGCAAATGTATCGTTTTATGCCGAAGCCAAAGTTCACAAAAGAACTTAAAAGGTGGATTATTGTTCAGACCCCTTCTGGAAGGCCGCAGGGGATATTCCGAACTCTTTTGTGAAACAGCGCGTGAAATACTTCGGGTCGTTGAACCCGCATTCATATGCGATCTCGGAGATGTTGAGATGTTTGTCCTCGCGGTTGTTGATGAGCATCTCCTTTGCGATGGACAGGCGGTATGTCCTGATGAACTGGCCGATGGACTGGCCGAGTGCCTCCTGCATCCTGGTATTGAGATAGGTCTTGCTCATTCCCATTGCGGAGCAGAATGCGGTGACGTCGAGCTCCGTGTCTTTGTAGTGCTCCCTGATGACCTGGAGCGCCTTGGTGACAAAGAGCTCTTCCTGCGAATCCGCCTGGTCACGGTTCTCGGAAGACAGCAGGATCTGGTGGCTTGCAAGCTCCTCGATCTGGCGGGTGAGGATGCGGTTCTGGCGGGAAATCTCCTTTGTCCTCTCCTCCACCATGGCCTGAAGCTCCTGGCGCTGGCGCTCCAGATTGCGCAGCCTGACCCGCAGGATGACAATCATATTGACTATGACAAGGACTACGACCGCGATATAGAACCACCAGGTGTTGTAGAAATACGGCTTCACGGCAACAGGCAGGGTCATCCTTGAGATCTCCACCCCGTCCGGTCCGAAAGCCCGCAGGTGGAGGCGGTACCGGCCGCTGTGCATCGAGGTGTAGCGGAGATGATGCCGGTTTGGCGGCAACTGCACCCAGTCCCTGTCGATGCCTTCCATCATATATGAATAATGTACCTTGTCACCGGCTCCTGAAGTGGCGTCTGCATCGAATGTCAGGGCGGAGAATTCTATTTCCACGGAACGGTTGCGCTCGTGCAGCCTGAGCCTGTCGATATAAGGATTAGGGGCTGGCTTGCCGTCTATGGTGACATTGATGATGCGCAGCGGAGAATGATGTGTGTCGCCGTAGATATGGTGCGGGTCAATGACGGTGAGCCCGTCCACCTGTCCGAAACACAGGTCCCCGTCAGCAGTACGGCACGCGGCATTCCAATAGAACTGATGTGAATAGAGGCCGTCCCTGTCGGAATAATTGATGAAATTGCCTTCGGCCGTGAGCCGTGAAAGTCCGTTTACCGTGGACACCCAGATATCGCCGGCTTCGTCCTCAAGGATACCTTTTACTATATCAGAGGAAAGGCCGTCGGTGTAGCCGTAATTCCTGAAGGAAATCTTTCCGGCAGCCTCATCCACAGTTGCGTGATAAAGGCCGTTGCTCATGCTGCCGAGCCACATCGAGCCGTCGGAAGCCTCTGTGATGCAGCATATTTTTTCGATGATCCTGGAGTCCGGATTGTCAAGCTTGAACCTGTGGTTTTCGTACGGGAAGGCATAACCTCCCCTGCCGCTCCCGGCTTTGAGGTCAAAGATGAAAAGGCCGTCCTGGCTTCCCATCCACAGCCAGCCGCGCGAATCGGCACAGGCACCGATGCATCCCCTTGTCTGCCTGTGAAGGGCCGGATAGATATTGCCGTCGGAAAAGTCATAATAGAATATGCCCGTATTGGTGCCGATCCACATCAGGTTGTTGATGGTGTCCATGGCCATCGAACCGATAAAGTCCAGGCTGTCGGAAAGATGGCCCGCAATGGAGATGGACGGCCGGCGTCCCTTTCCGGCAGAGACAATATCTATTCCTCCGCCCCAGGTGCCCACCCACATACGTCCCAGCGCATCGGGACACAGCGAGCTGATGGAATTGTGGGCAAGTCCGGAATTCTCCCTCGTGAAATGGGCCCAGGCATTGCCTGTATCCGACTGAAAATCAATTATATTGAGCCCGCTTTCGACATTGCCTGCCCACAGGCGCCTGTCCCCGTCTTCATAGATCACGTTGACGGGACCGGGCGAGAGCGAACCGCGGTCGGAAGGGTCATTGACATAGTTTTTGAGCGAAAGCCTGCGGGAATAGATCTGCATGAGGCCCGCAGTCTCCGTGCCGAGCCATATCTGGTCGCCATAGACACGGACACAGTTGATGAACTCGCTGCTGTTGTACCTTTCACCATGGAAAATCTGCTGCATCGCCACCCTTTCGAAGTTGTCCTCCACGGGGTTGTAGATATTGATTCCCTTGAGGGTAGCCACCAGGAGTTCCCTGTCGGGAGTTACGGCAAGGTCCGTGACAAAGTCCTGTGAAAGGGAGCCCGGGTCTGACGGGGAATGGGTGTAATGGCGCCACGTGCCTCCGGAAAGGGCCCTGCGGAACAGTCCGTCTTCGGTGGATATCCAGATTTCGTTTTCCTTTTTCAGGAAGCCCGATACATAGGTCCCTCCCCTGATTGAAAAATCCTCCAATATCGGCACAGGGCGGATGAAGCCGTCGGCCGTCGGGGTGAGTTTGTAGAGCTTTCCTCCGAGGCATACCCACACTGTGCCGTCCCCGTCCACATCGGCAATCACGAGGTTGGGCAGCGAGATGCGGCTGTCCGAGAACTCCGCCACCTTTTCAATGGAGCCGTCATCATTGAAGGAAATGCGCCTTATGGTGTCACCGGTTTTTACCCACACGGCACCGGAGGCATCGCATGCAAGATGGGAACAGAACTGATATTCAAACGGTTCCGTCTCCGGAAAAGTACATTTCTGAAGAGTTTCGAGACTGATTACGTCAAGTCCTCCCTCCGTGGCCACCCAGAGCCTGCGGAACCTGTCCTGCGCGACCACCCTTACGAAATTGCTCTTGAGATGGGGATTGGAATTGGCCGAAAAGGTAAGGAAAGTGTATCCGTCATAGCGGCAGAGGCCTCCTCCGGAAGTGGCTATCCACACAAGGCCGGCATCGTCCCTGAAGATATCATCGACATAGTTGGCAGGCAGTCCGTCGCTCATATTGCGTCCCACTGCCGTATGCGTTGACAGGAAATGCGGCTCAGGCTGCCCGGGAAATGCCGATGCCGCCTGCACAAAGGCAAGGAGCACCGCCACTAATGCCGGTATTTTCTTCAAAAGACTTGTCATAACGCAAAAATAATAAAAAAAAGCCGACCTCAAAATCAGGCCGGCTTCTTTTGTTATGATGCAAAGGCTATTTGCCGTAAGGCTTGCTGCCTGTGAATCTGGCTTCCCAAGGCCAGTGGTTGTCATTGGTCTCGGACTCGTCGCCCCACGGATGGCGCTCATAGGTCTTTGGAGCACCTGTGACGACAAACCAGAGCTGGGTCGCGGTTGAAGGGATTTCAAACTCCACATCCTCCTCCACTGCCGACTTGATGTCGGTATAGGAAGTGGTGCCGTCGGCATTGTAAGATACAAAACCGTATCTCCATCCGGCCTCGGAAGCGGAACCGCACTTCACGCCGGACATATCGAGGACACCCTTGAGATTGACGGTAATCTTTCCGTCAGAAGGGAGTGTCATGCGGATGACATTGAAACCCGTGGTCTCCGGAGCCTTGCTTGAGGCGATCCTCCAATAGTCCCCGTTGGCGGAAATCTTGGTGGTGGCAACCTTTCCGATATAGGACTTGCCCTGCTCGCGGATCTCGTCGCAGTCAAATGTGACCATATGTGCGGCATACTCCCAGATGGAGTCGTTGAACTGGGCATTGTCATAACCCATCAGGCGCATATAGGTCTGGCAAGGATCCTCCGGATACTCGGCCGAGCGCCAGAGCTTTCCGATGAACTCTATGTCATCGTTCTGCTCTACCCACCACCAGTGGATGAAGTAGTTGGAATAGCGCGGAGCCTCATGGAGCACGTGAAGATGCGTGCAGTCGAAGAACCCTTGGGCGTAGTAGTTGTAGAGAGCCTCGCTGCGGTAGAGCTGGAATGACTGCCACTGGGCGGTCTGCTCCCAAAAACCGTTTCCTCCGTCACCGTTGGACTCATAGCCGTAACGCCAGCCAGGGCCCTGCTTTGCAGACTGCGAAATCCTCTGGTCCTCAGGAATACCCTTGTTGAGAAGATAGTCGCAGAACACCATATACTGGAAGGAGTGACCGATCTCGTGGGCAATGGTCGAGCCAACAGGCTGGCAGCAGCTCGGGTTCACCCAGAGGGCACCGATGACATTGTCATAACCCGCACCGGTGGCGAGCCAATCTGTGCTGTAGTTCAGCATTATGATCATCTTGTACTTGTCAAGGGTGGACTTGCCTTCACCGAGGACAGAGAACTTCAGGACATTGATATTGTTATCAAAGAACTGCTCTGCCTTCTTGAGGAGGTCGTCGATGTCAACCTTGAGCTTCGAGTTGGTAGCATCGGCAGGGGTTGTATCGCCATATTCGTCCCACTGCGCGCCCTTCTCCCAGAACACGATGAAATGCTCCGACTGGCGGCTGCGGCCGAAATACCATTTGCTCGAAGAGTTGAAAATGTCCATGCTCCTGAGCTCCTGCGGAATATAGATTTTGTCAAGATCAGGGACATCGGCCTCGGTCAGGATACGCGGCTTGCGTGCCTGCGAGATATTGAGGCGCTTCTTGGTCTTTCCGGACTGGATGGTCACGCCTGCGGAGCGGTCTGAAGCCGTTGCGTTCTCCTTGACGGTAAACTGGACCTTTATATTGGATCCTGCCTCGCCGGACATCGGATCGGCCGTGATCCAGTCGCAGTCTTCCGGAAGATTGACCCTCCAGAGATAGTCGGTGTTGACCCTCAGCTGGAATGAGGCGCCTTCGCTGTTGGCGGCGTATTCGTTGCGGTTGACGGTCAGATTGGCAACGACCGTCTCGTCAAACACCACCTCCGGCTCTTTATTGTCGTCCGTACCGGTACTCTCCTTGCTGCAGGACCACGAAAGCAGGGCCACTGCGGCAATCATTGCAATAGATAAATACTTTTTTGTCATTTTGTATTGATTAGGGAATGTTCTCTTTTTAGTTATCAGCAAATATAAGAATTATCCGATAATCTTTAACGCGGAGTAGTGTTGGAAAATCTGACTTTGTACGGCCACTGGAGGTCGTTGTCGTCATTTTCATCCCAAAGGTGGGTAAGGTACCCGGTAGGAGTAGCCGCTACCACCATCCAAAGCTTGGCAGCATCTGAAGGGACGTCGTATTGTGCCGAAGCCGTGTAGTCACCCGAATTGACGAGCACCGGTTCGGAGTACTCGACGGATCCGTCACCCTTGAGAGTCACAAATCCGAAAGTCCATCCGGCCTTGGAGATATTGCCGTCCATAGGGTTGTAGCCGTCGGCGCCCGGGAGTCCGGCAAAATCAACGCCTACAGTACCTCCGCCTGAAGGAATCGAGAGGCGGATGTGGTTGAATCCGGTAGCCTCCGGGCATTTCTCCTTCGCAACCCTGTACCAACCGTCTTCCTTGACTGATTTCCAAGAGATTGCGTCGATATAGCCTGCACCGTAGTCCTTGATAGTCTTTGTGTTCTCGATGGCCACAGGATAGTCCCAGGTGCAGCAGCGCGCAGCATAGTCATAGATCTCGGCATTGAACTCGTCATTGGTGATGCCGTAGATCTTCATATAGGCCTCGCATGGGTCCTGAGGCTTTTTGGACTCCCTCCATACGCGTCCTACCGCATCGTTGCCGTGCTTGAGGGTCCAGTACCACTGGAGGAAATATGAAGCATAGCGCTGGTGCTCGTGGAGGAAGTGGGTGTGGCATTGGTCCTTGAACACCGTGAAATTGTAGGAATCAAACATCTGGTTGGTGTAGTCCTCGCCGGCAGAGAATTTCTGGTAGGACTGCCACTGTGCGCACTGCTCCCAGAAACCTGTTCCCTGGCCGATCTCGTAGCGGAAACCGCTGCCGAGGCTTGAGCCGGCTCCGGTTGCAAGCTGGTCGGAATAGACCTGATACTGGAACGAGTGACCGATCTCGTGGGCGATGGTCGAACCTACCGGATGGCAGGTGCTCGGGTTGACCCAAAGGGCCCCGATAGTGTTGTCGTATCCGGAACCGGTTGCAACCCAATCGGTTGTGTAGAGTAGCATAATCATCATCTTGTACTTGTCAAGATTGGATTCGTCCTTTCCGGTCACGGCAAAATTAAGGATATCGATATTCATCCTGTAGAAAAGCTCGGCCTTCTCGAGGAGGTCATCCACATCCACCTGGAGCTTTTCATTGGTACAGTCCTTCGGGGTGAGATCGCCGTACTCGTCCCACAGCGCTCCCTTCTCCCAGAACACGATGAAATGGTCGGACTGGCGGCTGCGGCCGTAGTACCACTGGCTTGAGGACTTGTAAAAGTCATTGCTGCGGAGCTCCTGGGGTATATAGATTTTGTCTGTCTCCACCTCGCTCTCCGAGAGAACCTTCTCAAGACGGGACTGGGAGATATTGAGGCGCAGCTTCTTCTTGCCGGACTGCACTGTAAGCCTGGCAGCCCTTTCCTCAGGGGTATTGTTGGCAGCAATGGTGATCTTTACCTTGGTTGTCCCCTCGCTTCCGGAAAGGGCCTCTGGAGTCACCCAGTCGCAATCCTCCGGCATGACGATGCGCCAGAGGTAGTCAGAGGTGATGCGGAGCTGGAAGGAAGTCTCCTTGCAGGTCGCGTCAAAGCTTTGGCGGTTGATTTCAAGGGAAGCATCCACCGTCTCGTCGAAAACCACCTCCGGCTCTTCGTTGCCGTCAGTGCCGGTGTCTTCCTTCCCGCACGAAAAAGCGGTACAGCATAACGCTGCCGCGAGCAATATGTACAGAAAACGTTTCATAGAGATAATTAAACAGAAGCCGGGTTTTGCCCCGGCTTCCGCATTAAAAAGCTATATAATTAAAGAGCCTCGACGATGGAAACGTTGTAGGTAACCACAACTTCCTTCTCACCTGCAACGAATACCTGCTTGTAAGCCTGATTGAGGCCGGCTACAACCACTGTGCTCGGCATTTCGCAAGCGTTTACATATACAAGACCTTCTTCGCTGACCTTGACATTGAAGCACATTGCTGCAGTGTCACCCCATCCGCAGACGTTGCCAGTGCCGTCGAACCAATGACCGTATGGTGCTTCACCTGTATTAAGGCGTGAACCATCTTCAGCAACAGCCTTGTTTCCGTCTGCATTGAGACCCCAAACAACTACTGTAGGCTCTTCAGCAGTGATACCTGCTGCGAGAGCAGCTGCATCTGCAAGACCGAGTTCCTTTGCAAGGGCATCATTGTCAAATACAATCTGGATACCGGCGTAGCCGTAACCAGGGAGTATCTTAAGGTCAGCAACCAGACCGTCAACTGTGAGAGAGTTCCAGGCGATTTCATCTGTAAGGGTAGCAACAACATTTACAAGATATCCCTCGTTCTTGCTGTTGGTGAACATTACCTGTGCCTTTGCAGTCTGTCCTACAAGGGTCTCGTCCGGATAGTTGCATACCACCCAAGCTTCTTCATCACCATCATAGTAAACATCGATACCGCAACCGGCTCCCCAGTCAGAAGAATTGCCTTCTACGGTGAACCACATATCAGATGAAGCAAGGCCTACAAGAGTACCGTCAGCATTGACCGGATAAGTTACGGCCTGATCAACAGATACACCGAGAACGCCTTCAATTTCAGCAATCTGCTCAGCGGTGAAGAGTTCAACAGCACCGTAGTTTCCATTGTAAGGGAAATTCATTTCGATTGTCATTTCGCCCTTCTTGCTGACGTCAACCGTTGGAGCCTCAGCGGTAACGAAGATATGGAACTCTACAGCAACGTCATACTCGCTGCTTGAAAAGCCCTCGATGATGACATACTCCATACCGTCATCTTCAGCAGTAACCACATCAGGTTTTGAGCCGAGGACGCCTGCGAGAGAATAACCCTCTTCGCTTTCCGTATAATATCCTTCAGTGTAAAAAGCGGAATCAGTACCCCAATTGACCTTCTGGCCCTGCTTGGTAAACCAGTGGCCGATACCGTTGGTATTGGAGCCGGACTCGTCGATGAACTTGGTGTCACCGTCGAAAAGAACGAACTTTACGTCCTTGTCGCCGTCTGCAGCATCGCAGAGATTCTGGCAGAAGTCAGCAACAGAGCTGTATCCGAATACTTCCATGATGGTCTGGCCGTCATCGGTCTTATACTGTGAGAAGTCGATAGCGACTCCGGAATAACCGAGACCATAGTAGTAATCCTTGATGTCAACGCGGATCACATAGTCGGCATAGAGCTCCTCTTCCTTTGGATCATCATCGTCATCACCCGGCTTCGGAGTCGGAGTTGGTGCAGGGGTGTCCTTGGAACAACCCACCATGAACGCTGCAGCCGCTGCTGCAAGCATGAATCTGAATGTTCTTTTCATAATACTGATACTATTGAGTTATTGATGATTATTAGTTGTGATAAGGAGGCTGGACAAGATTCTTGTTGCCCCTTGCGTAGTCCACATAGATAGGGAACACATTGTAGTGGGTGTCGTTGACATCCTCAGTGCGCTCCTTGCAGAACCAGGACTTTCCGTTCCAAACGTTCTGGCCGTTGGTCATCTCGAAACGGATGAGGTCCTGACGGCGGTGGTGCTCGAATACAAACTCCCAGGCAAGCTCGTCGAGGAGACCTCCGAAGATGATGTCGTCACCTCCCTCATTGGTGGTCCTGTGGCATTCCTCCTTGAATTCGTATGCTGTGAGGCGCTTTCCGCCGTCGATGGCGATACCGTTTTCGTCGGTCTCATAGATACCTTGGTTGTAGTATTCGTCGATACCGTACTTGTAGCAGCTTCCGCCCTTGAGGTCTGCGAGAGTCCTTACGGCAGCATCAGGGTCTGCAGGCACCTTGAAGGTCTTGGTGTTGCGTCCCTTGAAATTGCGCGCACGCACAAGGTTGACGAAATCTACTGCGTCTGCCTCGCTGTAGGTACCCTTTCCGCCAAGACGGAGGGCGCACTCGGCAGCCATGAGATAGGCATCGGCAAGACGGAAGAAGTTGACATCGTCTCCCCAGGTTGCATCGCGGCCAGGACAAATCTCAAGCTTTGCATTACGGTAGCCCTCAAGCATATAGCATCCAGGGTTGTCCACGGAGTGGAGCTGCTTTGTGTAGAAGAGAGGTACATCGCCCTCAAGGTCTGAAGAGCCGGTCATAAGGGCGTCACCGCTCTGCGCACCGCCTTCCTCGGTATATTCATACTGCTGGTCGTGGGCCCAGGTATCGTCGAAACGGGTATCATTAGGATGGTAGGTGTCGATAAACTGAGGGATGCCGGCGCCGCCGTTCCAAGGGGAACCGCTCAGTCCATAGGCCTTGGCGCCCTCTCCGAAGAGGCTTTCCATTGCAGTGTAGTTGTGGGATGCATAGGCGACATCGAGAGGAATCACGAATATAGCCTCCTTGCAGCCTGCAAGATTTGCCTTGAAATTGTCCTTGAAGTTCGGCTCGAGCTGGTAGGCCTTGCTGTCGATGATGTCCTTGAGCTCGAGCTCGGCCTTCTTGTACCAGTCGTCGCTGATGCGTGATGCATAAGAGTCGCCGTCCTTCTTGCCTTCGCGGAGTTCGTCTGCGGTGATGATGTTCTTGAACCAGGCGTTGTGGTTGAGATACATCTTGGCAAGGATCATCTCTGCGGTGTAGCGGTTAGGCTGGCCGTAGATGACTGCCGTGCCGAGGTCGTCCTTGATGTCCTCGAGCTCGGAGACAATCCAGTCGAAGGTCACGTCAGGATTTTCCTGCATAGGGAGATAGCCGGGCACGCTCTCCTCCTCTGCTCCCCTTACGAGAGGGATCCAGCGGTAGTTGTCGAAGAGCACATAATATACGAGGGCACGGATACACCTTACGCGGGCATACATAAGTTTTGCAGATTCATTGAGGTTCTCGATGCCCTTTGCTTCCATAATCTGGCAGAACGAGTTGGCATTGGTGATGCAGGTGTAGCCATAGCCCCAGTTGGTGCCGTTCATATTGGCATTCTCGGAGTAAACCTCGTGCTTGTGGTATGAGATATAATAGTCACCCCAGCCGATACCCACGCGTGCAGGAATCACATAGAGGTCGCTGCTCTCCTCCACGAGGTCCATGAGGCCGTAGTAGCCCCAGTACATGAACCTGAGGTTGGAATATACTGATGCCGAAAGGGATTCGAGCACAGAGTCATCGTTGAGGTCGAGGTTGTCCTCAGTAATGTAGCTGAAGACCTCCTCGTCCAGATTTGTACAGGACGCCGCACCGAATGCGATGAAGCCTGAAAGCAATGCGACTGAAATATATTTTAAGAGTTTCATATTTCGCAAGTATTAGAATTTAACGGATACACCGAGGGTGAAGGTGCGGATGGTAGGATACTTGTCCCTCTCGTCAAGACCTGAGGAGAACGGATAGCTGTTGGAAAGCTCAGGGTCGAGTCCTGAGTAGCCCGTGAGGCAGAAGAGGTTCTGTCCGGTGACGTATGCGCGTACCGACTTGAGCCACTCGTTCTTGAAGTTGAGGGTGTAGCCGAGAGTAACGTTGTCGATCTTGAGGTAGTCACCCCTTTCAAGGTAGGCGCTCACTACACACTGCTGCTGCGATGTGGAGAGAAGTGCAGTTTCTCCGGTAGGCTGTCCGGTGGTGAGGTCAACCACAGGCTGCTCGATTGCAGAGTCAACGAGACGGTTGTAGGCGATGGAGCGGTTCTGGTAGAAGGCCCTCTGGGAGTTGAAGATCTTGAAACCGAGCTGCGAACTCATCTGGATGCTGAGGTCGAAGTTGCGGTAACGGAAGTTGTTGCCCCAGCTCAGGTATGCCTTAGGGATACCGCTGCCCATATACTGGCGGTACTCGTCGCTGTTGAGCGAGGTGGAGTACTCCATATATTTCTTGCAGGCGTTGCCGTCAGCGTCAACCCAGGTGCCTGCAGCCTCGTCGTATGACACGGCATTAGGATTTTCGATAACCCATTTTCCCTTTGAGGTGACACCTACGGACTTGAGCATATAGAATTGGCCGAAAGGCTGTCCTTCCTCTACACGGTGGGTACTTACGGAGATAGGGTCTCCCACGCCGCCGGTGTTGTAGTAGCTCTCGGTCTCATAGAGATCGTTGGAGAGGCTGATGAGCTTGGACTGGTTGTGTGAAACCGTGAATACGGTGTTCCACTCGAAGTCCTTCTTGAGGATAGGTGTTGCATTGATTGCAAGCTCGATACCCTTGTTGCTGAGCTTACCTGCATTCGCAGTCATGCTTGAGAAGCGGTTCGGCGGTACAGGAACGGTGAAGTCGTAGAGGAGGTCATCCGTCTGCTTGTAATAGAGGTCGAGGCTGCCGCCGAGACGTCCGCCGAGGAAGCCGAAGTCAACACCGAAGCTGTACTCTGTGGTGGTCTCCCACTTGATGTTAGGGTTAGGGTTCTGGGTATATACCAGTGAAGGAACCCATTCGCCGCTCTCGCTGAGATACCTTCCGTAAGAGGTATCGTAGTTCATCATGGTGAGTGAGAGATAGTTGGAGCCCGGGATGATACCGGTCTTACCGTAACCGGCACGTACCTTGAGATTGTCAAGCCAGGTCACGTCGCTCATGAAGTCCTCGTTGTGGACATTCCATCCGAGGGATACTGAAGGGAAGTTAGCCCACTTGTTGTTGGTACCGAACTTTGAAGATCCCTCGTGACGGAGGCTCAGGAGGACATTGTAGCGGTTGTCGTAGCCGTAGCTCAGACGTGCGAAGAAACCGATGAGGGTAGAAGAACTCTTTGAAGAGCTTACGCCCGCATAGCGCTTCAGGCCGGTATAGTACTTGACTCCGTCGATTTCCGTCTCGCCGGTGAGCTTTGCAAATTCACCTGCACCGAGGTTGTTGTAGAGGTAGGACTCGGTAGGGAAGTTGGAGTTGTTTGCACCGAAGCTGTCATAGAGGTCATACTGCCAGCTGTAACCCGCGAGGGCGGAGATACGGTGGTTGTTGACATTCTTCTCGTACTTGGTGGTGATTTCGATGAGGTTCTCCTCGAAGGTGCTCTGGCCCTTGCTTGCGGAGCCCTTCACCTCGTCGGAAGTGCCCTTTGTGGTGGCATTGGTGTAGTAGTCGAGGGAGGTGTAGCTCTGGCTCACGGAGTTGGAGCGGTTGGTGGTGAGCATGATGTTGGTCTGCCATCCCTTGACAGGCTCGATGGTGATGTTGCCGGCGAGCTTGGTGCTCTCGGAACGTACGTCACCCTGATACTCGTTCATGATCTCGACAGGGTTGTAGTACTGGAAGCGGGTGAACTCCTCGTAGTATCCGAGCGAAGGATCCTGCACCCCGTTCTCGTCGAGATTGTAGATAGGAGAGGTAGGGTTGTGTATCACCGCCTGGCGGTATGCGTAGGAGGCATTGTTGAGCTTGTAGGAGTTGATGTCCTTGAGTATGTTGAGGTTGAACTTGACGATGTTCTTGAATGCATACTGGGTGACATCGAACTGCATGCGCAGGTCATTGTTGTTGGAATTGATCATCACACCTTCATCCTGACGGTAGGAAACGGCTGCGAAGTATGCGGTCGATTCGGAGCCGCCCTGGAGGGTGAGGGAGTGGTTCTGGGTCCATCCGGTACGGGAGATTGCTCCGAGCCAGTCGGTGTCGAAGCCCTCGTCCTTGAATGTGGAGTACTGCGCACCTGCACGGATCCAGTCGGCACCCATGAAGTCAGCCCTCTTGTACCAGTTGGAGATTGATCCGTAGGCATTGTAGGTGGCCTCGAAGTGCTCGTTGAGCTTGCCGGACTTGGTGGTGATGATGATGACGCCGTTGGCACCGCGGGTACCGTAGATTGCGGCTGCGGATGCATCCTTGAGGACGTCGATACTCTCGATGTTCTCAGGTGCGACATCGTTCATGCTTCCGGCTACACCGTCTATGAGCACGAGCGGGGTGAGGCTTCCGTAGATGGAGGTGATACCGCGAAGACGCACGGTGGATGACTCTGTAGGGTTACCGGAGCCCTTGGTGATGGTAAGTCCGGCCACCTTGCCCTTTACGAGCTGGGCTGCATCGGAGAAGTTGCCCTGGAGGAAGTCATCCGACTTTACGGATGCGACAGCGGAGGTCACGTCGCTCTTGCGCTGCGTACCGTAACCGATTACGACTGCATCTTCAAGTGAAAGAAAGTCTTCTTCGAGGACGACATTGATTACAGAACGGCCGGAAACCGGGATTTCCTGAGTCTTGTAACCGATTGCGGAGAAAGAAAGAACCGCGTCCGTTGAGACATTGGTGATGGTGTATTTTCCATCGACATCTGTTGTTGTGCCGTTTGTCGTGCCCTGGAGGACAACGCCTGCAGCAATGACAGGATAGCCTGTACCGTCGGTAACAGTACCCGAAACGGTGATTCTGGACTGGGCGTAGAGGCTACTGGAAGATAATACCCCCCCCAACAGCGCTAAAGCCAGACCCAAAAGGAGTCCTGCTCCTTTCTTAGCTTTTGCAAACATAAGATAATATAAAATGGTTAGTGATTAATGTCCAGTATTTAGCGCAAATTTAATCAAATATTCATCTTTTCCAAAACTTTTGGCGCAAATCGGTTCAATCTGCCCCCTATCTCGGCCTGTTCACCCACTGATGGGGTGTCAGGCCGTAATATTTGCCGAATGTCCTGGAGAAATATGAAGGCGAATTGAAGCCCACCATATAGCAGATCTCGTTGACAGGGTATTTCCCTTCGTCGAGAAGCTTTGCGGCTGCTTTGAGACGGGCATTGATTATCAAATTGTTAGGCGTATCACCGGAGGCTTCCTTCACCTTTGCGAACAATCCGGAGCGCGATACGCACATCTCGCTTGCAAGCATTGCCACGGAGAGCTCGGAGTTGGCAATGTTGGCGTCGATTATCTCCGAAAGCTTGGAAAGGAAGGAGTCGTTGGACATCGAGCTGATGTCGGACGGCTTCGACATCGGCTCCCCGGAGTATTTGCGCGCAAGCATGTCGCGGATGCTCAGCAGGTGGCGTGCAAGGGCGTGGAGATGCTCCACGGAGAATGGCTTCTTGACATAGGCGTCCGCCCCGCAGTTCATGCTTGCAAGCATCGAGCTGTCGTCGGACTTGGCTGTGAGCATCACTGTAGGGATGTGGCATATTGCGGCGTGGGAGCGGATGTAGCGGCAAAGTTCGTCGCCCTGCATCTGGGGCATCATCCAGTCGGTGATGACAATGGAGATTTCCCTGGATTCAAGCAGTGACACGGCCTGGGTGCCGTCACAGGCCTTCAGGACAGTATATTCAGTGCCGAAATCATCGGCGAGGAATTCGAGAAGGTCGCTGTCGTCCTCCACGATGAGCATGACGGGCAGGTCTCCGGTCTCCCCGGGCAGCGGCGACGGAGGCATGATATTTTCCTGCGGTGCCGGAGCTTTTTCCGTTTCGGACTGCCCGCGGGAAGCCGTGTATGCGGTCAGGGGCATCACCACGATGAATTCGGCACCGCCTCCGGCAGCGTCACGCACCTCTATTTTGCCCATTGCAATCTCCACGAGACGCCTGACAATGGCCAGCCCGAGCCCGGTCCCCTGCTTGCTCTCGTCAATCCTGTAGAATGGAGTGAATACCTTGGCGCGGACGTCTTCTGATATGCCCGGTCCGTTGTCACGCACCTTTACCGAGTAGGTGTCGCTCCCGCGGGTAAGGGTGACGCCAACTTCCGAAGAGGTGTATTTCACGGCATTGGACACGAGGTTGGTGACGATTTTGATGAGGGATTCCTCGTCCACGTCACCCTTGAAATCGTCATTCGGCGCATCATAGCTGAAAGAAATACCGCGGGTCTCGAATGTCGGCACGAATGTGTCGATGACCTGGCGGACTATCATCGGGATTGACCTGTACTCAGGATGGCGTACATTGAGCGTCTCGGAATCGATGCGGCTGAAGTCAAGTATCTGGTTGACAAGCATAAGGAGTCTTTGGCTGTTCTTGTCGATGACGGCGAGGTCGCTTTTTATCGGTGCCGGTGTGATGGAGGAGCGCGACTTGATCCTTTCGAGCGGAGCGGTGATGAGCGAGAGCGGAGTCCTGATTTCGTGGGCTATGTTGGTGACGAAATTGACCTTCATGTTGAGGTCCTCCTCCCTTCGCTGGGCGAGCATGCGGTCGTATTTTTCCTTGTAGCGGACTTCGGAACGCCTGATGAGGTAGCGCACAAGGAAATAGGCTCCTACAAATCCGAGCAGCGTATAGAGGATTATGGCAATGTTGGAAGCAAGCGGATGCGGCTTTATGGTAAATGAGAGCGTGGCACCTTCGTCGTTCCACACGCCGTCATTGTTGGAAGCCTTTACCCTGAAGGTGTATTTCCCCGCAGGCAGGTTGATGTATTCTATCCAGTTCTGGTTGCCCAGGCTTCTCCATTGACTGTCAATACCGTCGAGACGGCACATGAACGAGTTTTTTTCGGGAGCGGAATAGCTCAGCGCGGAAAAGGTGATGACGATGTCTTTATTCTTGTAATTCAGGGCAATGGGTTTGTCAACGGGGACGGAGACATATTCGGCGACAGAATTGTCCGAGCGCAGTCCCCTGATCTTGAAACCGGACAGGAGGACAGGAGGGACATAGCTGTTGCGCGCCATCCTGTAGGGATAGAATGACACGAATCCCGATGTGGAACCGGCATAGATCCATCCGTCGGAAGTGAGCATTCCCGATGCCGGAAGGAACTGGTCACATTCGATTCCGTCAGTGCTGTCATAATACTCCATCGAACCGGTCCGGGGTTCGCAGCGGATGAGTCCGCGCGGCGTTGAAAGCCAAACCTGGTTGCCGTACGGGACCGCAAAGGAAATGTCCCTTTCACCCTTGACATCGAGTTTGCTGATTTCCCCGGTAGAGGTGTCCATCAGGTCGAGACCCGATTTGTGGGAAATCAGGAACAGGTCATCGGCCGTGCGGAAAATATGATTGATGAAATCGTCGGAAAGATTTGAAGTGTCGGTAGTTATGCTGCGCCAGGAGCTGTCCGAGGGGTTGTAGGTAAAGATGCCGCCGCCTGAGGTGGCAAACCAGAGACGCCCGTCGGAGGTCTCTACAATCTGTGTGGTGTTGACTTCAAGCTTGAGCTTGAGATTGAACCTTTCGGATGCGGGATCGTAGATGTGCAGTCCGAACATCGTGGCAACCCACAGGTTACCGTCCCTGTCTTTCGCAATGGCGTAGATGCTGCTGTTGTTGAGCCCGTCGTAGTAGGAAAATATCCTTGTCTTGCCGGTGCGCAGGTCGATGCGGCCCAGTCCGCCGGCATAGGTCCCCACCCAGAGATAGTCCCCGTCCCTGAAAAGGGCGTGGACATTAAGGGAGCCGAGGACATCAGGCTTGTGTGTAGGTGTATAATAATCAATTGCTTTGCCGGTATCAGGGTCGAAATGCATCAGGCCTCCGTTGTCGGAGCCCACCCATATGGTACCGTCGGGATCCTCATAGAAGCAGCTGACCGTGTAGCCCTCGGTCCCGCCGGTAAGGGCGGTCATCGACCAGTTGGTGAACTGTCCCACACCTGTAGAGACGTAATCGGCTCCCCCATAGTATGTCCCGATCCAGATGCCTCCTTCCCTGTCCTGGACAATCGGATATACGAATTTGCTGGAAAGGGATTTGGGGTTGGCCGCCTCATTGACGTAGAGACGGTGCTCCCCTGTTGCGACATTGTACAGAAGAAGGCCGTCGTCAGAGCCGACGAGGAAAGTCAGGGGGGCTATCTGTTTTAAGGAGTGGGCGTGGGTGAAGCCTTCACGGATGCCGCCTGCAGTATATGCGGTAACCTCACGCGCAGTCGGGTTGAAATTGTACAGTCCGCTGGACCAGGTGGCCATCCAGAAGTCTCCGGAGACATCCTCCTCTATGGCGCAGATCCTGTCCGGACGGCAATTGGTACAGTTGAGTTTTACCGGCTGGAACACGTTGTCGGCACGGTTGAACAGATAGAGCGACTGATTGCCGAATGCTGCCGCCGCCCACACGAGATTGTTGGAATCCACGAACATCAGTTCGAAATTGACATCCTCTCCCATCCGGTAATGCCTGACTTCACCCGTTGAAGGGACATAGCAGAATACTGCCTGTTCCCTCGTGGAAATCCATATGTTGCCGTCCCCGTCCTCTGCGACTGACGACACGATGGACGAAGGAGACTCTCCCCCGTCACGGTCCCGTATCCGGGTGAAGGTCCGCCTGTCAAAGCTGTACAGGGCATCGTCCGTACCGATCCAGAGCATCCCGGCCGAATCCTCCATTATGCAGTTGATTGTGCCGTTGGACCCCTTTTCCGGGAGGGGATAATGGGTGAAAGAGCGGCCGTCGAAGCTATTGAGCCCGTCGGTCGTACCCATCCATATGAGTCCATAGCTGTCCTGCAGCATCGAAATGACGGCATTGGAAGAAAGTCCATCCTTGGCCGAATAGTGTCTAAACGTAAACTCAGGAGCCTCGGCACCCATCACAGAGTACCCCAGAAAGCACATCAGACAAAGGAAAAGTGTAATTTTGGATTTCATGGTACAAATATAACAAAAAATCCATCACTATTAAAATAGTCCCCGCGCTGGACTATTTTTCAAAAGTATTGGATTTTTCTGTAACGATTAACGGAGTTGTTTTCATATATTTGCAATAACAAAAGATAAAACTAGTAACTGATGAGAAGATTTCTGCTTTTTTCAGCCATTCTTTTTGCAACGTTTTGCATGCTTCCGGCAAAATCCGGAAAAACTGTAATATGTTCTCCGGACGGAAAGATTGCAGTGACACTGGACGGCGGGACCTACTCGGTTTCCTACGACGGCACTGCCATCATCTCAGGGGCCAGGGCAGGACTTGACCTTGATGGAGGTACCCACGTATGCCTTTCCGGCAAGATACGCAGGACAGCTGCCGGGAAGAAGCCCGTCACCGAACATATCACAGCCCCGCTCTATCGCCAGAAGGAATTTGATTTCACATACAACACCCTCCGGATCGAGTATGCCGGGGGATACGGCATCGAATGGGTAGTGTCCGACGAGGGAGCAGCCTACCGCTTCTTCAAGACCGGGCAGGGCAGGACAACCGTCATCGACGAGATTGCAGAATTCAATTTCTCAGGCGACTATAACGCCTGGCTTCCTTACTCGACAAATCCAAAGAAGCCGCAGGCAATGGCATTCCAGGCGGGTTACAAGGTCCAGAAGCTTTCCGAGGGCTCTCCTACCCTCGCTTTCCTTCCGGCAACCGTTGACTGCGGTCCGGTAAAGGTAACCATCATGGAATCCGGGCTGGAAGCATATCCGGGGATGTTCGTCACCGCACAGGAGGGAAAAACCTCCCTCAGCGCCTCATTTGCAAAATATCCGAAATCTTTCGGCAGATATCCTTACCGTTCGATGACATATGTGTCAGAAACTGAGGATTTCATCTCCGTGTCGGAAGGGCCTCGCAATTTCCCGTGGCGGATCATCGCGATTGCAGCCGACGACACTGAAATGCCGGTCAACAATATGGTCTATGCCCTTGCGGAGCCTTCAAGGGTGGAGGACACTTCCTGGATAAGGCCGGGATTCTCCGCGTGGGAGTGGTGGAACGACTGGCAGCTCACCGGTGTGGATTTCACCTCCGGCATCAATATGGACACCTACCGCCACTACATCGATTTCGCTGCGGAAAACGGTCTTGAGTATATGATTCTCGACGAGGGATGGTATGACTCCAAGGGCGGGGACATGATGACTCCTGTTGCCGGGCTTGACATCCCCGAGCTAATCCGCTATGCAGGCGAAAGGAATGTCGGCATCATCCTCTGGGGCGTTTTCAACGTGGTTGACGAGCGCCTGGAGGAAATTTTCAGCCATTATGCCGATATGGGCGTTGCCGGTTTCAAAATCGACTTCATGGACCGCGATGACCAGAATGCAGTGGAAATGATATGGAGGATTGCAGAGGCTGCAGCAAGACACCGCCTCGTGCTTGACTACCACGGCATCTTCAAGCCGACCGGGCTCAACAGGACGTTCCCGAATATCATCAATTATGAGGCATGTTTCGGACAGGAGGAGTCAAAATGGAGCACCGTGGAGGCCAACCATCCACTCTACAATGTGACGCTTCCGTTCATCCGTATGGCTGCAGGATACACCGACTACACACCCGGGTCGATGCGCAACGCCACCAAAGCCGATTTCAAGCCTGTTTACAGCAATCCGATGTCCATGGGCACAAGGGCGCATACAGTGGCTCTCTACATCACCCTCGACTCCCCCCTGACTATGCTGTGCGATTCCCCTTCACTGTATCGCGCCGAGCAGCAAACCACCGGCTTCATCGCCTCGCTCCCGAGGATCTATGACAGCGAGAAGGTGCTTTCCGGCAAAATCGGGGAGCATATCGTAGTGGCAAGGCAGGCAGGGGACGACTGGTATGTGGGAGGCCAGACCGGTTGGACCCCTCGTGAAATCGAGGTGGATTTCTCGTTCCTCGGAGAGGGAATCTATGACGTCGAGCTGTTTTGCGACGGCGTGAATGCTTCGCGCATCGCCACGGACTACCGTATCGAGCATTTCACGGTGAGCCGCGACCAGAAGAAAACAATAGGCCTCGCTTCGGGCGGAGGCTTTGCAATGAAGATATTGAAAAGAAATAACTAATTAACTCACAACACAATGAAACATTTACTGGCTACAGGTGCAGCAGTTGCTGCGGTGCTGATTTTCACATCAGCGGACAAAAACCAGAGCGGACCGGGATACCCGATCGATCCGGTCCAGTTCACATCCGTAAAGGTTACGGACTCCTTCTGGGGACAGCGCCTCAAGGCTTCCCGCGAAGTCACCATTCCCCTTGCATTCAGCAAATGCGAAGAGACAGGCCGATATGACAATTTCGTAAAGGCCGCACATCCGAGCGAGGAGTACGAAGTAAAGGGATACTCTTTCGACGATACCGATGTCTATAAGACCATCGAGGGCGCAAGTTATGTACTCCAGACCTATCCTGACAAGGAGCTCGAGGCCTATATCGACAGCGTCATTACCATTATGGCCGCAGCCCAGGAGCCTGACGGATACCTCTACACCGCAAGGACGATGAATCCGAAGCATCCTCACGAGTGGGCCGGCGAGCACAGGTGGGAAAAGGTCGAGGACCTCAGCCACGAGTTCTACAACCTCGGACACATGGTGGAAGGTGCCTGCGCCCACTACAGGGCTACCGGCAAGCGCAATTTCCTCGACATCGCCATCAAGTATGCCGACTGCGTATGCCGCGAAATCGGTGACAAGCCGGGACAGGTCATCCGCGTACCCGGGCACCAGATTGCAGAGATGGCTCTCGCAAAGCTCTATCTCGTGACCGGCGACAGGAAATATCTCGACCAGGCGAAGTTCTTCCTCGACTACAGGGGCAAGACGGAAATCCGCACCGAATACAGCCAGAGCCACATTCCTGTGCTTGAGCAGGACGAGGCTGTAGGCCATGCGGTACGTGCCGCCTATATGTATTCAGGCATGGCTGATGTTGCCGCCCTCACCGGTGACGAGGACTATATCCACGCAATCGACCGCATCTGGGACAACATCGTATCCAAGAAGCTCTACATCACCGGAGGTATCGGTGCCACCAACCAGGGCGAGGCATTCGGGGACAACTACGAGCTTCCCAACATGTCCGCATACTGCGAGACCTGCGCCGCCATCGGCAATGTGTATGTCAACCACCGCATGTTCCTTCTCCACGGCGAATCAAAATACTATGACGTCCTCGAAAGGAGCCTCTACAACGGACTCATCTCCGGCGTTTCCCTCGACGGAGGCGGATTCTTCTACCCGAACCCTCTCGAGTCCATAGGACAGCACCAGCGCCAGCCATGGTTCGGTTGCGCCTGCTGCCCTTCCAACATCTGCCGTTTCATCCCTTCAGTTCCGGGATACATCTATGCAGTCAAGGATGACAACCTCTATGTCAACCTCTACATGTCCAACACCCTCACACAGAAAATCGGCGGCAAGGAAGTTGTCCTGAGCCAGAGCACCGAATATCCGTGGAACGGCGACATCGCCATCACCATCGAAAAGAGCAAGGCGAAAAATTTCTCCCTCAAGCTCAGGATTCCGGGATGGGTACGCGGCGAAGTGGTTCCGAGCGACCTCTATACATATAAGGACGGCAAGAGGCTCGGCTACAGCGTGAGCGTGAACGGCGAGGCTGTCGAATCAGCCCTCGAGAACGGCTATTTCACCATCAGCCGCAACTGGAAGAAGGGTGATGTGGTACGCATCCACTTCGATATGGAGCCGCGCGTGGTGAAGGCCAACTACAAGGTCAAGGCTGACGAAGGACGTGTTGCAATCGAAAGGGGTCCTGTCGTATATTGCGCAGAATGGCCTGACAATGATTTCTCCGTACGCAGCATCATCCTCAACCAGAAGCCTGAGTTTACAGTAGTACACAGCGACGAGCTCTGCGGCATCGACAAGATCGTGACCGACGCACAGACACTGAGCTTCGACGAGAAGAGCAGGGTTGTTGCAAAGGATGTCAAGCTCACCCTTATACCTTATTATGCGTGGTGCCACAGGGGCTCCGGCGAGATGGTAGTATGGCTTCCGCAGGATCTGCGCAGCACAAGCCCTTCAATGCCTGAGACAGTGGCTTCAAAGAGCAAGGTGACCGCTTCAATCAGGAGCCGCTCCATCAGCGCAATCAACGACCGCCTCGTGCCAGCACACGAAAATGACCGTTCGGTACCTTATTTCCACTGGTGGCCGAAAGAGGGCGGTACCGAATGGATCGTCTATGAGTTTGCAGAGGAAAGCACCGTTTCCGGAGCAAACGTGATCTGGTTCGACGACCAGCCTTGGGGAGGTTGCAAGGTCCCTGCAGCATGGAGGATCTATTACAAGGCAGCCGACGGTTCATGGGCAGAGGTCCAGAACCCAACCAGGTACACCTGCAACAAGGGCGTGGACAACGAGGTGCTCTTCGATGCAGTGAAGACAACCGCAGTGAAGCTTGAAATAGACCAGCCGGAAGGAAAGTCCTGCGGCCTGTTCGAGTGGGAAATCAAATAACAACACTATAAATGAAGACATTCACTAAAATCTCTATCGCAGCAGCCGCTGCCGCAATCCTCCTTTCAGGATGCGGCAGCAAGGAGGCTGCATTGACGAAATCCGGGCTCAACCCGGCTGATTTCGTATCCGAGTACAATGGCGCTGCCACTGCACTCTACACTCTTTCCAACGACAACGGCATGGAAGTGTGCATCACCAACTTCGGCGGCCGTATCGTATCCATCATGGTTCCTGACCGTAACGGAGACTTCAAGGACGTGGTCCTCGGCTTCGACAAGGTGTCGGACTACTTCCCGGAGAACAACGCCTCCGACTTCGGAGCATCAATCGGGCGCTATGCCAACCGCATCAACCGGGGTGAGTTTACCCTTGACGGAGTGACCTATGATCTCCCGAAGAACAACTTCGGCCACTGCCTCCACGGCGGTCCGCAGGGCTGGCAGTACCAGGTCTATGAGGTTGTGGAATCCGATTCAAGACACCTTAAAATCCGCAGGGAGTCTCCTGACGGGGATATGAATTTCCCGGGCAACGTAGAGGCTTTCGTGACCTTCACCCTTACCGATGACAACGCCATCGACATCCGCTACGAGGCCACAACTGATGCTCCTACCATCATCAATCTCACCAACCACTCCTATTTCAACCTCTCCGGCGATCCTGCCAACCACAGCATCTGCGAGGATTCGCTCTATGTCAATGCTTCAGGCTTCACCCCTATTGACAAGACCTGCATGACATCCGGTGAGATTGCCGCCGTTGAAGGCACTCCGTTTGACTTCCGCAGGATGAAGCTCATCGGCGAGGAAATCGGATGCACTGAAAATGAGCAGATTGTGGCAGGCAACGGATACGACCACAACTGGGTTCTCGACACTGCCTGCGACGATACCGTACTTGCGGCCGAGCTCTACTGCCCTGCCACCGGCATCGTGCTCAGGGAATACACCGACGAGCCCGGCGTCCAGGTCTATACCGGCAATTTCCTTGACGGCAGCGTGACCGGAAAGGGCGGAGTTGTCTATAACTTCCGAACCGGCATCTGCCTTGAAAGCCAGAAATACCCTGATTCCCCTAACAAACCTCAGTGGCCATCTCCGGTAGTACGTCCGGGAGAGACTTACACCAGCCACTGCGTATTTGCATTTACAACTAAATAACCGATAAAATGAACTTGATTGAATCCATCCAGAATTCCGGTTTTGCAGGCATCGATTTCATCATCGTGCTTGTATATCTCGCAATTCTCGTAGGCCTCGGCATCTTCCTCGGAAGGGGCAAGAAAGGCGAGGAGAAGAGCGCAAATGACTATTTCCTTGCCGGAAACACTCTCACCTGGTGGGCCGTAGGAGCCTCCCTCATCGCAGCGAACATCTCGGCAGAGCAGTTCATCGGAATGTCCGGTACAAGCTACGCCGACGGTATAGCCACAGCCGCATACGAGCTCATGGCAGCCGTAACGCTCATCGTCATAGGCAAGTTCCTGCTTCCTGTGATGCTCAAGCGCAAGATTTTCACCATTCCGCAGTTCCTCCGCGAACGCTATAATGACGGTGTGGGCCTTGCGTTCTCCGTTCTCTGGCTGTTTCTATATGTATTTGTGAACCTTACCTCCGTGGCCTGGCTCGGCGCACTCGCCATCGAGCAGATCCTCGGTCTCCAGGGAGCAACACTGGTAATCGGAAATTTCTCCGTGTCAATGAGAATGGTGATTGTGCTCGCCCTATACCTCATCGCGGGTATCTATTCGATTTACGGCGGTCTTGCTTCAGTGGCATGGACTGACGTGCTCCAGGTAGTATTCCTCGTGGGCGGCGGTCTCATCACAGCGTTCTTCGCCCTTACCGCAGTAGGCGGAGGGGAAGGCGCGCTCGCAGGTCTGAGCAACATCTTCAATGACCTCACCACAGGCGACCATCTCAACGACAGCCACCTCCACCTTGTCATCCAGCAGAGCAACAGCGAAAGCGCATTCGCCAATGTGCCGGGTATCGCGGCGGTTGTCGGCGGCGTATGGCTCACCAACCTCGGTTACTGGGGCTTCAACCAGTACATTATCCAGAAAGGTCTTGCAGCCAAGAGCATCAACGAGGCACAGAAGGGTCTTGTATTTGCCGGCTTCCTCAAGATTTTGATCCCGTTCATCGTATGTCTTCCGGGTATCTGCGCATATTACATCTCGCTTCATCCTGAGATCATGGCAGGACTTCAGGGCACAATCAACGTTCCTGACGACGCATATCCTTGGCTCGTGCGCAACTTCACCCCTGTCGGCGTGAAAGGTCTTACCTTCGCAGCTCTCGCTGCAGCCATCATTTCGTCGCTCGCATCCATGTTCAACAGTACCTCGACCCTCTTCACGATGGATATCTACAAGAAGTACATCAACAAGGATGCTTCCGACAAGAAACTCGTGAACGTGGGCCGTCTGACCTCTCTCTGCGCACTCGTTATCGCCGCAATCGCGGTGAAACCTCTGCTCGGCGGTCTCGACCAGGCGTTCCAGTACATCCAGGAATACTCCGGATTCATCTATCCGGGCATCGTGGTGGTATTCGGTCTCGGACTCCTCTGGAGGCGCGCTTCCAGCAAGGCTGCAGTATGGACCGCCATCATCACCATTCCTCTCGGAGTGCTGTTCAAGATATTCCTCGGCGGTGTGCCGTTCCAGCTCCGTGCAGGCTACATCTTCATCATCCTCGTGGTCTTCTTCGTCATCATGTCCCTGCTGGACAAGAAGTTCATCTCATGTGAGCTTCCTCAGGAGAAGGACCGCAAGACCATGGTCAAGTGGGCGAAGATTCTCGGAGGTACAGGCGCATTCTTCATCCTCATTGCAGCTGTTGTCGTGATCTGGGGAGCCTGCCTTCCTGCTTCGGCAACTCCTGACACCAACTTCATTGCATATCTCAACGACATCGGTTTCCAGGCATTCTTCTTCTTCGGCACCCTCGTTGGCTGCCAGGCAGTATGGCTCTACAGCAATGCCAACGTGGCAAAGACCGACCCTAAGGGAGTTGCACTGGATCTGTCCCTGTTCCACACGACAAAGTCCTACGGAATCGGAGCTCTTGTAATATGCATCCTGGTGGCACTTCTTTATGTTGTTCTCTGGTAAAAATTGAAACATTATGTTGGAAGAACTCAAAGAAAAGGTATTCCGCGCCAATCTCGACCTCGTGAAACACGGCCTTGTGATTTTCACCTGGGGCAATGTCTCCGCAATCGACAGGGAGACCGGGCTTGTCGTCATCAAGCCGAGCGGAGTCAGCTATGACGAAATGAAGGCCAGCGACATGGTTGTCGTTGACCTTGACGGAAAAGTTGTCGAGGGCGACCTCAGGCCGTCTTCAGACACCCCTACCCATCTCGTGCTCTACAGGGCTTTCCCTGAAATCGGGGGCGTGGTCCACACCCACTCAACCTATGCAACAGCATGGGCCGAGGCCGGTCGCGACATCCCCAACATCGGGACCACCCACGCGGACTATTTCCACGACAGCATCCCTTGCACGGACGACATGACACGCGAGGAGGTGATGGGAGAGTATGAGAAAGAGACAGGCAATGTAATCGTCAAGAGATTCGAGGGCATCAACCCTGTCCACACCCCGGGCGTCCTGGTAAAGAACCACGGGCCGTTCTCATGGGGCAAGGATGCGGCCGAGGCCGTCCACAATGCAGTCGTGATGGAGCAGGTTGCAAAGATGGCGTTCGTCGCCTTCAGCGTCAACCCGGGCCTTACGATGAACCCTCTTCTCGTGGAGAAGCATTTCTCACGCAAGCACGGTCCGAACGCTTACTACGGACAGAAAAAGAAATAATAACATCTAAATTACATCAAAGATGATCAAAGAATACGAAAATCTTGAAGTCTGGTTCGTCACAGGCGCCCAGCTTCTCTATGGCGGCGACGCCGTTGTCCAGGTTGACGGACATTCCACAAAGATGGTGGAAGGTATGAACGCTTCCGGCAAGCTCCCTGTAAAGCTTGTTTATAAAGGTACCGCAAACTCTTCAGAAGAAGTTGCAGCAGTAATGAGGGCTGCCGAGAATGAGACAAAGTGTATCGGTGTCATCACCTGGATGCACACATTCTCCCCAGCGAAGATGTGGATCCATGGCCTGCAGATCCTCAAGAAGCCTCTTCTCCACCTGCACACCCAGTTCAATGCCGAGATTCCGTGGGATGAAATCGACATGGACTTCATGAACCTCAACCAGAGCGCACACGGAGACCGCGAGTACGCACACATCCTCGCACGCATGCGCAAGAACCACAAAACTGTGGTAGGCCACTGGCAGGACGAAAAGACCCTTGAGCACATCGCTGTATGGGAAAGGGTTGCAGCAGCATGGCACGACTCGCAGAATATGCGCATCATCCGTTTCGGAGACCAGATGAACAACGTGGCCGTTACCGACGGTGACAAGGTCGAGGCCGAAATGAGGCTCGGATACCACGTGGACTATGTACCTTTCAGCGAGGTGATGACCTATTTCGACGCTGTGAAGGACGCTGACGTTGATGCCCTCGTAGCCGAGTATTTCAAGGAGTATGACCACTGCCCATGCCTTGAGAACAAGGAAAGCGTTGAGTACAGGAAGATCTGGAACTCCGCAAAGGCAGAGCTCACCCTCAGGGCAGTTCTCGCCGCAAAGGGTGCAAAGGCATTCACAACCAACTTCGACGACCTCGGTGACGTCAATGTAGAGGAGACCGGACGCGGCTTCGACCAGATCCCTGGACTCGCATCACAGCGCCTTATGGCAGACGGATACGGCTTCGGTGCAGAAGGCGACTGGAAGTCCGCAGCTCTTTACAGGACCGTATGGTTCATGACCAGGGGCATGGAGAACGGATGCTCATTCCTCGAGGACTACACCCTCAATTTCGACGGTGACAAGTCATCCATCCTCCAGGCACACATGCTTGAGGTATGCCCTCTCATCGCTTCCGCACGTCCTAAGCTCGAGGTTCACCACCTCGGAATCGGCGTTCGCAAGACTCCTACAGCCCGTCTGGTATTCACCAGCAAGACCGGCGCCGGAGTCACAGCCACCGTTGTTGACCTCGGCGGACGTTTCCGTCTCATCGTCAACGATGTGGAGTGCATCGAGCCAAAGCCGCTCCCTAAGCTCCCTGTAGCTTCCGCACTCTGGATCCCGATGCCTTCATTCGAGGTCGGCGCAGCTGCCTGGATGATGGCCGGCGGTACCCACCACTCCTGCTTCTCATATGACCTTACCAGGGAATATTGGGAGGACTATGCCGAGATCGCAGACATCGAGATGGTGCACATCGGCAAGGAGACCACAGTTGAGAGTTTCAAGAAAGACCTCAAAGTCAACGAGATCTACTATCTCCTCAACAAAGCTCTCCGTTAGTTATGGACGCCAAAAGCACAATTTCTGCAGGTAAAGCCATTCTCGGTATCGAGTTTGGCTCTACCCGCATCAAGGCTGTCCTCATCGACGGGGACAACAAGCCTATCGCACAGGGTGCATACGCGTGGGAAAACAAGCTCGTGAACGGGCTCTGGACATACGCCATTGAAGAGATATGGAACGGTCTCCAGGCCTGCTACCTCGACCTCAGGCAGGATGTCAACCGCCAATACGGCATCGACATCGAGAGCCTTGCAGCCATCGGCATCAGCGCAATGATGCACGGCTACATGCCATTTGACGAGAACGAGCAGATCCTCGTGCCTTTCCGCACATGGAGAAACACCAACACCGGCGAGGCCGCAGCGGAGCTTTCGAAGCTCTTTGTATATAACATTCCTCTGCGCTGGAGCATCTCGCATCTGCGCCAGGCCATCCTCAACAGGGAGCCGCACGTACCGAACATCAAGTACCTCACAACCCTTGCAGGATATATCCACTGGCAGCTCACAGGCCAGAAGGTACTCGGCATCGGAGATGCTTCCGGCATGCTCCCGATTGACCCGCAGACCAAGCAGTATGATGCTGAAATGGTAAAGAAGTTCGATGCCCTCATTGAGAAGGAGAACTTCCCTTGGAAGCTTCTGGACATCCTCCCGAAGGTCATCTGTGCAGGCGAGTATGCAGGCAACCTCACTGAGGAGGGAGCCAGGAAGCTCGACCCGTCAGGCCACCTCAAGGCAGGCATTCCGCTCTGCCCTCCGGAGGGTGACGCCGGCACCGGAATGGCTGCCACCAACGCCGTGAAACAGCGCACCGGCAACGTCTCCGCAGGCACCTCTTCATTCTCCATGATAGTGCTCGAGAAAAACCTCAGCAAGCCTTACGAGATGATTGACATGGTGACCACCCCTGACGGAAGTCTCGTGGCCATGGTCCACTGCAACAACTGCACTTCCGAGATCAACGCATGGATGAAGATCTTCCGTGAGTATCAGGAGCTCATGGGCATTCCTGTGGATATGAACGAGCTCTATGTCAAGATGTTCAACCAGGCGCTGGTAGGTGACCCTGACTGCGGCGGACTCGTGTCCTACAACTATGTCTCGGGAGAGCCTGTGACCGGACTCGAAGAGGGACGTCCCCTGTTTGTGCGCTCCGCCAACGACAAGTTCACCCTCGCCAACTTCATGCGCAGCCAGCTCTATGCGGCTATCGGCGTGCTGAAGATCGGCAACGACATCCTCTTCAACGAGGAGAAGGTCAAGGTGGACCGCATCACAGGACACGGAGGATATTTCAAGACTCCGGGCGTGGGCCAGCGCATGCTCGCAGCTGCCCTCAACTCCCCTATTTCCGTCATGGAAACAGCGGGTGAAGGCGGAGCCTGGGGCATCGCCCTCCTTGCATCCTTCCTTGTCAACAACAGCAGCAGGCTCAACCTCGCCGATTTCCTCGACAGCAAGGTGTTCAACGGCAACACCGGAGTGGAAATCGCCCCGAGCGAAGCCGATGTGGCCGGATTCAACGCCTACATCGAGAACTACAAACGCGGACTCGAAATCGAGAAGGCGGCTGTCCTCAACAAGGCATAACATTACAGCCGTGGCGGAGGTGATACTCCACCACGGTTCCAAATCAAATTCAAAACACAAAAAAATGAAAAAGATTCTGCTTACCGTTGCCGCTGCAGCCATTTGCATCGGCCTGGGCGCACAGAACCGCCCCAATTGGATGACAGTCGAGGCTTCCGCCGAAGGCATCCCTGTCCAAAAGACGATGTACGGACAGTTTTTCGAGGATATAAATTTCGCGGCAGACGGAGGTCTGTATGCGGAGAAGATCATGAACCGTTCATTCGAATACGACAACAACCTGCAGGGATGGAAGACCTTCGGGAAGGTTACCCTCAAGAATGACGGCCCTTTTGAGAACAATCCGCACTATGTCACCCTCAGCTACTCCGGACACCCTGTAAGAAAGACCGGGCTGGAGAACAGCGGCATCTTCGGCATCGGAGTGGAAAAAGGCAAGGAGTACCGTTTCACGGTATGGGCAAGGACATCAGGAAAGGCAAAGAAGGAAGCCATCACCGTGATGCTATGCAACCCTACGGCCAACATCGACCCGCAGTTCTTCTGCGAGGAGGAACTTGTCATCGACTCCCCGAAGTGGAAGAAATACGAGCTCATCCTCACCCCGCGCAGGACTGACCCGAAGGCAAGCCTGCGCATCCTGCTCAGCAGCACCGGATATGAGATGGACCCAGCCTCATCCGTTGACCTCGAGCACATCTCCCTCTTCCCTGTCGATACCTACAACGGCGACGAGAACGGCCTGCGCAGGGACATTGCCGAGGTGCTCGCCGAGATGAAGCCTGGCATCCTCCGTTTCCCTGGAGGCTGCATCGTGGAAGGTGCCACCCTCGACACCCGCTACCAGTGGAAAAAGACCGTGGGCCCCGTCGAGAACCGTCCGGTCAATGAAAACCGCTGGATCTATGACCAGTACAACCGCATGTTCCCGGACTATTACCAGAGCGGCGGCCTCGGATTCTACGAGTATTTCCGCTTTGCGGAGGAAATGGGCGCAGAGCCTCTTCCTGTGCTGAGCTGCGGAATGGCCTGCCAGTTTGAAAATGATATGAGCATCCCTGGCAATATGGTGCCTCTCGAGGAGCTCCAGCCTTATATCGACGATGCCCTCGACCTCATCGAGTTTGCCAACGGTTCTCCAAAATCAAAATGGGGCAAGGTGCGCGCAGAGATGGGCCACCCGGAGCCGTTCAACCTCAAATACCTCGCAGTGGGCAACGAGAACTGGACAATGGAATATGTCAAGAGGCTCGAGGCTTTCAAGAAGGCAATCAATAAGAAATATCCTGAAATCAAGATTGTGGGCTCTTCAGGTCCATATTCCGGCGGAGAATGGTTCAATGAGCTCTGGGGAGAGATGAGAAGGCTCGACGTGGATCTCGTGGACGAGCATTTCTATTCATGGGAAGGCTTCTATGAAAACAATGCCGACCGCTACGACAATTATCCGCGCAACGGGTCCAAGGTATTTGCCGGAGAATATGCCTGCCATGGCTCCGACGGCAAGAAGTACAACCATTTCAACGCCGCACTCGTCGAGGCTGCCTTCATGACCGGTTTCGAGAGGAATGCCGACGTGGTCTATATGACCTGCTATGCCCCGCTCCTTTCACATGTGGAAGGATGGCAGTGGAGGCCGGACCTCGTATGGTTTGACAACCTCAATGTGATGCGTTCCTGCAGCTACTATGTCCAGAAGCTCTACTCCACCAACAAGGGTACACGCGTGGTGCCGCTCACCATGGCAGGGAAACCTGTTGCCAACAAGGAGGGACAGCACCAGCTCTGCGCTTCATCCGTTGTGGATGACCGGACTGGCGAAATCATCGTGAAGGTTGCCAACCTTTCGAACTACAGCCAGGAAATCAATCTCAACATCAAGGGAGCCGGCGAGCTCAAGTCCTGCAGCCTGACTACCCTTCACAGCGACAATCCGATTGCGGAGAACACAATTGAGAATCCGTATGCAGTAGTACCTGTAGAGAGGGAAATCGACCTTGCAAGGGCTCCGCGCAACGAGTATGAGATGGGGTTGCGCAAGGCAGAGGACGGTTCGCCGGTACTTTCCGACAGGATCGGCCCGCGCACATTCGCAGTCTATAAGTTTGCGACCCGATAGGTCCTGCAACCAATTGATAATCTGACAGTATGAAACTTTCAAAGTGGATACCGGCGCTCCTGTGCGCCGGTACCTTGTTGTTTTCCTGCACAAAAGAGCCGGGTAAGGACCAGGAAGGATTGCCCGGAAAGGATGAGAACGGCAACCCCGTGGGAGGCACTTACGACTACTTCATCTACGGGGTGGCCGACATAGCCGTAGATACCGACGAGGGGCTGCCGGTGGATTCCAAGGAGAACAAGGACTATCGCCCGTGCAGCGTCAAGGTGGACGGAAACGGCATCTTCACAGACTATGACGGACGCGGGAAAATCCGCGGACGCGGCAATTCGACCTGGGAATGGTACAGGAAGAAGCCCTACCGCATCAAGCTTGACACTTCGGCAGACTTCATGAGCATGCCAAACAACAAGGACTGGGTGCTTCTGGCAGACTACCGTGACGTCACCCATATGATGAACAGCACCGGCTTCACGCTCGCCCACCACCTCGGAATCCCCTACACCAACCATTCGCGCTATGCCCGTCTGACTCTCAACGGAAAATATATGGGGCTGTACATGGTCACGGAGCAGGTTGAAGAAGGCGGCAACAGGGTGGCTGTGGACAAGGAGGAAGGCATACTGCTTGCCCTCGACATCAATGACGGGCCGGGGGATGTGCCGGATGCCACCGACAATTTCTGGTCGGAGGAGTACGGAATGGCCTGCGCAGTGAAATATCCGGAAGATGCAACCAAGGAAATCACCTCGTATGTAAAGCCAATACTTCGGTAAAAAATTACCGCACTAAAAGTTAAACATTGGAAGCCGGATAT
>JBJEJU010000031.1:0-42432 GCA_051878275.1 Candidatus Cryptobacteroides sp.
GGGGAGCTCGCCCCAAGGGCTCTCCCCGCAGGGGCCGTTGCGCTATCAGTGACTGGGGTTGAGAGGCTTGACGTTGGCGAAACCACCACAGGCGCCAGCCTGATGGTCGCATTGGCAGCGGGGTTGGGAGGGATATCAGGTTCTGATAAGCAGTCGGATGCCGGCTTTCAGAACCTGATGCCATAAAAGACCTGCCCCCAGAGGTTGAGGTCTTCGATGAGAAGCCTGCCTGAGTCGCCGATGGAATCGTCCGTGACGGAGAAGAAGAGGCCGGTGTAGCTCTTGCCGAAAGGATACACTACCCCTACAAGGCCGCTGCACACAAAGTCAGGGAAGCCGAATGTCATTCCTTTGTTGAAGGTCTCGACCTTGAAACGGCTGGAGTTGAGCAGCACTAGCGAGGCGGTGCCGGAGGCGTGGAGCATCACACCGCGCGGGAACACATAGTTGTAGCCGTATCCGCCGCCGGCAGACACTATGAAATAGTTGATGTCGAGAGGGGCGTTGCCCAGATTGGAGAACCCTTCGGAGTGGAGCATCGCCCATTTGGCGTCGGCTTTTAGGATGATGCCGCCGGCACTGCGCCTTTGGATGTAGCCCTGGTTGATGATGGCCGGATATGAAAACTTCCTGCTGTTGAAGATATAGTAGCCCGACAGCTCCGTCTTGAACTGGTCCACGCTGCCCCTGGGGATGTCGTAGAGCATTTCCCCGATGGTAACTGTGCCGCTGAATGATTTGGTGATGTTGGTTTCGAGCTTGATGCCCATGCTCTGGCCGTACCAGCTCAGGCCGAATCCGATGTCCTCCTTTTCGCCGAAGAATGAGGCGGGGTTGATGGTGAAAGACAGGCCGATGTCGCGGTAGCTGACGCCGAAGGTCTGGGACAGTTCGGGGCGGCTGTGGACCGATGCCAGTACCTTTTCCCCGTCGAGCATGCCTATGCCGTACATTTGGTTTTCTTTGTAGTTGACACTGAATCTCAAGGACCAGCGGTCGAGGGGTCGCGAAAGGTAGGTGGTGTCGAAGCTGACGCGCCTCTGGCGGTAGCTCAGGAAGCGGTCGATGGCGCGGAAGGTGCGGCGGAATATGGAGCCGCTGTCGGTCCTGAATGTAGTGCGGAAGTCGTCCCGAAGGTATTCGGCGCTGTCTATGATGGTGCCGAATATTCCGCCGTGGGGGTTGGTGAAAAGGGTGTCGCCGATGTGGCGGGACGGGCGCTCCACTGACTCGGTAGCAGAAAGGGTGCCGGTGAGGGCGAGGGTATCGGCGACGCTGAAGGTGTCATTTTCGGCGAGGGTGTCGCCTTGGCGGGCCGTGAGGCTTATCACTTCAGGAGCGACTCCGGATGATGTATCAGCCCGGGCAACAGTTTCGGTTCCAACTACTGGTTCGGCAGCGGTTGCAGCTATTGTCAGTGTATCGGCTGTGCTACCGTGCCCCAGCGAATCCGGCATGGCATTCTGCACCATTGTGTCCAGTATGGTACACTGCACCGACGACCCTGGCATGGTACACTGCTCCAGCGAACCCGGCAGGACATTCTCCCCCAGCGGACCCGGCAGGACATTCAGCATCGGGGAACCAGCCAGGGAGTTCTGCGCCGGGGAAACGGCACAGAACAGCAGAAGCACAAATATGGCCAGGGCCCTCTCTCTCATATATATTGTAACACCGGCATATATAAATTGTAACACCGGTCAGCAAAATACCAAATTAAAATAATAACACCAGGCGATAAATTACCGGATTATTATTGTAACACCGGGCGGCAAAATTACCAATTTCTTGCTAAAACCGGGAGACCGCACGACACTTCCTCCGGAAAAATGTCAAAAAAAATTGCAAAAAGTATTGCAGATATCATTTTTATGCCTACCTTTGCAGTGTACTAATACGATAGTACACCATAACAGTACAACAATAATAGCGCACCAACAGCATAACAAAACAGCGCAACAACAAAGCACACCGCAACCATAACAGTACAATAACAGAATACATTGCTACAACAAACTCACTGCAACAACAGCATAACAAAACAACACACCAACAAAGCACACCGCAACAACAACACCGCAACAATACATCTCAACCATAAAAGCATAACAATAAAACAAGAAAATATGATCAAAATCGAAAACCTCGCCTTCAGCTACGGACACAAACCTGTCCTTGAAGGCATCACAATGGACCTTCTCCCGGGCCGCATCTACGGACTTCTAGGTGAGAACGGTGTCGGAAAGACCACGCTGCTTACCCTGCTTGCCGGACTCAAGAAGCCGAAAGAAGGCTCCATCGATGTGGACGGCACCGACCCTTACGGACGCACCCCTTATTTCCTTGAAGACCTTTTCTACCTCCCGGACGAAGTTGCCGGCTTCAACGAGAGCGCCGAGTCCTGGGCAAAGGAGTACGGAATGTTCCGCAGCCGCTTCTCAATGGACCGTTTCGCCGAGATAATGAATCTCTTTGAAGTGAGCCTCGAGCAGAAGATGAACAAAATGAGCAACGGCCAGCTCAAGAAGACCCATATCGCCTTCGGCCTTGCCTGCGCCCCGAAGTATATCCTTATGGACGAGCCTACCAACGGCCTGGACATCCCGAGCAAGTCGGTGTTCCGCACCGCCCTGTTCAAATACACCCCTGAGAACAGCATCGTGGTCATCTCCACCCACCAGGTGCGCGACCTTGAGAACATCATCGACCCTATCATCATCCTTGACTGCAAGGAAGTGCTGCTCAATGCCTCTGCCGAGGAAATCTCGCGCAAGCTCTTCTTCGACTACGGAAGCACCCGCCGCGACGACGCCCTCTACTGCGAGCCTACCCCGAGCGGCCTCATCCAGGTAGCCGTCAACACCGAAGGACTCGACAGCAAGGTCAACATCGAAGCCATCTTCAACACTGTGGACAAGAATAAAGAACTCGTAAAATCCCTTTTCAACCATGAATAACTGTTTCAACCTCAACCGTTTCGGCAAATATCTGCTTTTCGACCTCAAAAGGCACGCAAAGATCTCGGGACTGCTTGCAATCGAGCTTGTCTGCTTCCCGTTCATATTGATTATCATGGACCTTATCCTCAGCCTGTTCCACCAGGGACCGATCGGCGAGGTCGGAAGAAGCCTGGCATACTGTGCTGCAGCCGCCGTGGGCTCAATCGCCCTCCCGCTGACCTACGGCTACATCACCGACAGGAAAAAAGGCACGCAGTGGGCGCTCGTCCCTGCATCAAGGCTTGAGAAATGGCTGTCAATGATGGTGTTCGTGGGCGTAGTCTATCCGCTTGTCCTTCTCGTCCCATTCTGCGGTTTCCTGAAGAACAGCGTTGGAGCACTGCCTTTCACCTCATTCAATCCGTTCAGTGTCGGCACCGGGGATGTCACAATCAATGCCGCCGGGATATTCTACCTTTCGCTTGTCAGCGGGATGCTCTTCTACCTTCTCTGCGGACTGATTTTCAAAAAGAACAAGGCAGGCAAGGCCATTCTCACACAGTTTGTCATCTGCGCTGTCTTAGGGACCATTTTCGGGCTGTTCGTACAGGCTGTCAATGACTGGAGCTGGTTTGAAGCCTGGGTGGACAGGATGAGCCTGATGACACCGCAGCAGGGCGTGACCATGTTCAATGTATTTGCCAACATAAGCTATCTGATAACAATCGGCGGCCTCGCAGCCGGATGCTATTTCAGGGTAAAGACAATCAAGTATTGACATTATGGAATTCAGAAATGACAAACCGATATATGTCCAAATCGCCGACAATGTCTGCGAGAGGATTCTCAACGGGGAGATGGCCCCTGGAGGGCGCATCGATTCCATCAGGGAGTTCAGCGCGGCAATCGGGGTAAACCCGAATACTGTGGCACGCAGCTATGAACTGCTCACCCAGCGGGGAGTCATCCGCAACCAGCGCGGAATCGGATACTTCATCACCGACGACGCGACCGCGACCATAAAGGACATTGAAAGAAAAAGATTTGTGGAGGAAGAGCTTCCCGTCTTCATCAGAAGGGCCGACCTCCTCGGAATAGATTTGAAAGATTTTATAAAATAACCTCCGCACTTGCGGAATATAAGTTACAGAAAATGAAACACACAGCAATCATAGCAGCCGCAGCCTGCGCCACCATCCTGGCAACCTCCTGCACATTTGTAAGAATCAACAAGAACAGCGAAGCACTCAAGTCGGAATACATCGAGATCAACCCTGACGGCGTGCGCTTCACCAAGGACTTTGAAGTGGGCGCATTTGACGAGCTTTCGGTCAACGGCTCATTCAATGTCACCTACGTGCCGGGCGAACCTTCGGTAAGCATCACGGCAGACGAAAAGGTGATGGAGCATATACGCGTGAAGGTTGCCGACGGGGAGCTCAAGATTGACTTCGGGCACAAGAAGGTCAGCAAAACCGGTGAAATCGACGTGAAGGTGTCCTGCCCGGTACTGAACGGCCTGGACCTTGCCGGCTCATGCAGGTTCGATGCGCCCCAGGGCATCATTGCAAAGGATTTTGAAGGCGACCTGGCCGGTTCGGGCAGGATGACCGCAGCAAGCCTGACCTCACAGGGAGATGCCGACCTGTCCATTTCCGGTTCGGGAGACGCAATGCTCAAATCGGTTGTCTGCGGGAGCATTGACCTCCAGATTGCAGGCTCCGGCAGTATCACTGCCGAAGGCGTGCAGTGCCTCAAGGACATAGACCTCGGCGTGGCCGGCTCGGGCAACATCACCATAAGCGGCTCCAACGGAGGCGATACCGACATCACTATTGCCGGCTCAGGCAAGGTGGACGTCAAGGGACTCGTGACAAAGGGCGCGACCAGCAGCGAGGTGAGCGGCTCGGGAAAAGTCCTGAAGAACTTTTAGCGGGCTTCAAACAGGATTCTTAACCATAAAAAACTGCCAATCATGAGACATTTGATTGCAACAATTGCAGCGGCCTCCCTTGCCTGTCTGGCGGCAAACGCCCAGGACTGGACAGGCAGGGTGACGGACGCGGACGGGATGCCGCTCGAAGCCGCTTCCGTCTGCCTAAAGAGTCCGGCCGACTCCTCGATTCTTGCCTACGCGCTCGCCGACAAGGAAGGACTATTCTCCATCGGATGCGGGACCTCACCTGTCATACTGAGCATCAGCTACATAGGCTATGTCACAGTGGAACGCCTGTGCAGCGGCCGCAATATCGGCACAGTGGCAATGGAGCTTGATGCACAGACAATGGAGGCCGCCGTGGTCAAGGCCGGACGTGCAGTGCAGAAACTCACCCCTGAGGGGATGGAGACACTCGTTGCGGGCTCCACCCTTGAAAGGGCCGGAAGCGCATCGGACGTACTCAAGAAGGTCCCCGGCATCATCTGGAAGGACAATTCCTACGATGTGTATGGAAAGGGTGCGCCTGTCATCTATATCAACGGAAGGATTATGCGCGATGCCTCGGAGCTTGACCGCATCACTTCGGAGGACATCAGGAGCATCGAGGTCATCTCCAATCCCGGAGCCCGCTATGATGCATCGGTAAAGGCCGTGGTGAAGATCTTCACAAAGAAGAAGCAGGGCGACGGACTGAGCTTTGACCTTATGGGCGGCTTCCAGGAGGGAAAGCATTCCTCATATGACGGCAGCGCCAATTGGAACTACCGCACCGGCGGACTCGACATCTTCGGCACCCTCTCCGCGGGAAGGAGCAGGTTTGCAGGCGAAAGCGGCAGCGAGATGACCATCCACGCCGATACCCTCTGGCAGCAGAATTTCACCCAGGAGTTTGAGCAGCAGAATAACAGCGCAGCCGTCACGCTCGGGGCCAACTATGTGTTCGACGACTTCAATTCCGCCGGATTCCGCTACAATCTGGGCACGGCCCTCGCCGAAGGAAGCAGCTTCGGCAACGTCTATAACGAGGTTTTCGCCGACGGGGCATTTTACGACAAGCTCGTCAACACCGTCAATGAGACCACACCGGTTGACTACAGCCATTCGGTCAATGCCTACTACCACGGCAGGGTCGGGAAGGTGGAGGTGGATTTCAATGCTGACTACACCCACAGCTCCCCCGAGACCGTCAACCATTATCTCGAGCACAGCACCTCCTATGAGGACCAGGATTTCACCACGACCTCAAGGAGCACGAGCGACCTTGCAGCGGCAAAGCTTGTGCTGAGCTACCCTCTCTTCGGAGGCCAGCTTTCTGCCGGTGCGGAATATACCAACACCGCACGCAAGGATGACTACATCACGACCGGAGTGCTTGACGGGGCAGCCAACGAGCTGTATGAAAGCAATATAGGCCCATTCGTGGAGTATTCACACGCCCTTCCGTTCGGGCAGCTTCTTGCCGGACTGAGATACGAGCACGTAAGCTTTTCCTACTATGAGGCGGGCGTAAGGAAAGACAACCAGTGCCGCACCTTCGGCAATCTTTTCCCGAGCGTTAACCTCGTGGGCATGGCAGGCGGAGTGCAGTTCTCCCTCGGATATTCGGCAAAGACCTCGAGGCCTTCCTACAGCCAGCTTTCCAACACCATGGTCTATGGCAACAGGTTCCTCTGGCAGAGTGGAAATCCATACCTCAAGCACGAATACATCCACGACATTTCGGCAAATGCCGTATGGAAATTTTTCCAGCTGGCCGTTGACTATACCGACACGAGGGATGCCATCTTCACTACCGTAAGCCAGGTGTCAGAGGAGACCAGCTCCGTGCAGTATGTGACCTTCGACAATATCAAGTCCCTCAAGGCGCTGACGCTCAATCTCTATGCAACTCCGCACATCGGCATATGGTCCGGTACCATAGGCGGGCAGATGAGAAAGCAGTGGCTCGATGTCGATTATCTCGGAGGAAAGATGAAGATGAACAACCCGCTCTGCAACCTTGTGTGCTACAATGATTTCAACCTCGGAAAAGGTTGGATTGCTTCTGCCGGAGGATTTGTCATCTTCAAGGACGGGGACGTGATGAATATCAGGATAGGCAACACCTACGGCTCAGTAAATGCCTCTGTCACAAAGCTTCTGCTTGACGGAAGGATGAGCATAAAGCTCGGTGTGGACGATATCTTCAAGGGGCTTGCGCAGGGAGTCTATAACTACTGCGGTATGGAAAACCTCTACCAGTTCTCCTCGTTCGACTCCAGAAGGCTCACGCTTTCAGTCAAATACAATTTCAACACTGCCCGCAGCAAGTACCGCGGCACCGGTGCCGGCAACGACGAGAAGAAGAGACTATAGCCAAAAACATACATTTTTCATAAGCCTATGACTACATAATAAAGAGTTTAACATCTATGGATTCTAACCGATAAAGCCCCGCGCAGCGATGCGCAGGGCTTTTTTCAGTGCCGTTTGTGCAACAGCTTATTTTCTTACGAGATACTTGAGCCAGAAGTCACGGTTGGAAGCAGTGAAATGCTCCTGCTGGTAGCCACGGTAGCCGTGCATTCCGTCAGGGTACATCATAAACTCGAACTTCTTGCCCTCCTTGAGCAGTTCGTCAACGAGCTGGAGGGAGCCCTGGAAGTGGACGTTGTCGTCGCCCGTGCCGTGGGTGAGCTTGAGCATCACAGGCTCGATCTCCTGAGGGTCATATGACTTGTAGTCAACAGGATAGTTCTTCACATGGGCGAGAACGCTCGTTGAGGCATAGCCGTCAGGGTTGGTCTGCGGGGTCTCCATGAACCTTTCGGTGTAGTGGGTGTCATAGAGAGGCCAGTCATAGACTCCGGAGCTGCCCACTCCGTAGTGGAAGCAGTCGCTTGCGTCGAATAGAAGGAGTGCAGTCATCATTCCTCCGAAGGAATAGCCCTCGACACCGATCTTGTCGCCGTCGATGTATGGAAGGCCCTGGAGGTATTTTGCCCAGTCCACGAAGTCATAGGTCTCGTATTTGTCGAGCCATTTGTAGATGTAGTCAAGACCTTCGCGGCCGTTGAAGCCTGCCGCGCGGTTGTCCACCGATACTTCGATGATGCCGTTTTCTCCCCACCAGGAGTAGCGGTACGGGTCTTTCCAGCGCTCCTGCACCTGGGGCGAGTCGGGACCGCCGTAGATATCGACATGGACAGGATATTTCTTTGCAGGGTCAAAGTCCTTAGGCAGGATCATATAGCCGTACATCGTGAGGCCGTCGCGGCTCTGGATGGTCATATTCTGAGGCCTCGGGTATGAGGCAAGGTCAAAGTCGGCTGCAGCGTGGTCTGCGACCTTGTGGAGGGCCTTGGAGCCCTTCTTTCCGTTGGAGTAGATCCAGATCTGGTCAGGGGTGCTGTAGTTGGACAGTGATGCGACGAAGTATTTTCCGTCAGGAGAAAAACTTACTCCGGCCACGGAGTACTGCGGGTCGGTAAGGGCGGTCACGACTCCCTTCTGGGATACTTTGTAGAGGGTTGTGCGGATGCGGGCGTCGCGTTCTGCGGTGAAATAGACGTCACCCGTCTTTTCGTCGAGACGGACGAGGTTGACCCTCCAGTTTTCGCCGTCGGTGAGCCTGCGTACAGGAGAACCGTCGTAAGGCATGAAGTAGATCTGCTGCCAGCCGGTCTCGAAGCTTCTTACGGCGTAGAGGCCCTTGTCTGTGAAGATCATGCCGGTGATGAAGTCGAGCCAGGTCTTGTAGGTTTCGTGGTAGATGTGCTTCTTTGAGCCGTCCTCCACGCTGACGCTATAGACATCGAGGGTGTTCTGGATGCGCGGTTCCCTCTGGATGAAGAGTTCCCTGCTGTCCGGGCCCCAGAACGGGGTGCCGAAATACTGGTCGTCCTTCGGGTCGAAGTCTGCCCACACTATGTCGCCGCTTGCGATGTCAGCAATGCCGATGCGCACCTCAGGGTTCGGCTCGCCCACCTTTGGGTAGTGGGTTTCGCGGAGGAAACCGTCCTGGCCCTTTCCTGAATAGATCGGGAACATAGGGACATTGGTGTCGTCATAGCGGTAGAAGGCGAGTTTCTTTGAGTCAGGTGACCACCAGAATGCCTTGTAGCGGGTAGGGCGGCCGAGGATCTCCTCGTAGTATACCCAGGAGGAATAGCCGTTGAGGATGAGGTTGCTGCCGTCGGTGGTGAACCTTTTCTCTGCGCCGGTGGCGATGTCCACGATGTAGAGATCGTTATCCCGGGTGAATGCAAGCATCGTGGAGTCAGGCGAATAGGTGAGGTTTACCGCTCCCTGCGGGTTGACCGGAAACTCGATGTACTTTTCAGGGGCATAGACTCCCTCGCGGACCTTTCCGCTTTTTGCGTTCACGGCAAAGGCTTCTGTGAAAGTGCCGTTGTAGGAGAAGGCCACTTCATTGTTGTCCAGCCATTTCCAGGCTCTCGGGACAGGCTGGAGGCCGTCCTGGGCATGGACTGCCGCACAGAGCACAAGTGCTGCGATTGCTGTAAAAATTCTGTTCATAGTGTTATAAATTATTTGGTTTGAGCAAAAAGATTGTCCTTGAAATTGATGAGATAGACTTTTTCCACTCCCCTTGTGATTGCGGTGTAGAGCCATTTGAGATCGTCGAGCGTGAGGACGTCCTGCCAGAAGGGGTTGTCGATGAAGACGCATTTCCACTGGCCGCCCTGGGATTTGTGGGCGGTGATTGCAGCCGCATATTTGAGCTGGAGGGCGTTGTAGTATTTGTCTTCGCGCACGGCGTCGTGGCGCTTTTTCTTTGTGGAGAGGCCGGAATAGTCCTCCAGCACACCGGCATAGAGGGCATTCTGCTGTTCGTAGGTCAGCGAAGGGGCCTCGGATTCGAGTGTGTCGAGGCAGACCTTTGCCGTAATCTCCTGATTGTCATAGTCCGGGAACATCAGGCGTGCCTCGGCGAAATGGAGGCCGTAGCGGTCTTCGTAGCTGCCGATGTGCAGGAGGGTGGCCATGTCGCCGTTGGCTATGTAGCTCATATTCTTGATGTTCTCGATAAACTGGTAACAGTTTTTGACTATCATCAGCCTGTCGCCGCGCACGAGGCGCTCTTCCTTGTAGTGGATCTGGGCACGGATGCCGGCATTGTAGCGGTTGGCGCGCTTGTTGGACCGGCAAAGCACTATGGTTTCGTCCTCGCCGTAGCGGGAATATGCGTCGCCGAGCTCTTCGAGCAGGGTGCCGCCGCTGACCCGCAGGAAGTCGTCGAAGCCGTCGGTCCGCAGGCCAAGCCCGTCAGCGGGGATGATGTCCGTTCCGGAGGCAATCATTTCGCGCAGGCGTGTGGCGTTTTCGAGGATTCCGGAGGCTTTCTGCTGCCGCACCACGGTGGTGAGCGTCGAGAACCGCACGCCCCCGGCAAGCGCCATATATTCCCTGGAAAGCGCCGGGCTGCGGTCAAGGCCCACCGGAGGCAGCTGTGCGGCGTCACCGACGAGGATCAACCTGCATCCCACTCCGCTGCGCACGAATGTGATGAGGTCCTCGAGGAGGTTGCCGGTGCCGAACTGTGCGGTACTCTTGCCTTCGGAGCTTCCGATGCCGATGAGCGAGACCTCATCGACTATGAAAAGGGTGTCCTTGGCCTTGTTGGGCGATATCGTGAAAAGTCCGAAGCCGCTGTCGGACGTGGATTTCTGGCGGTAGATGTGCTTGTGGATGGTGTAGGCGTCGCAGCCCGTGTAGCTTCCGAGCACCTTGGCGGCGCGTCCGGTCGGGGCCAGAAGCACGCAGGGCACCTTGATTGACCTGAGATGTCCGACGACTGCGGCGATTGCGGTGGTCTTTCCTGTGCCGGCATAGCCGTTCACCACCATTATGTCGCCGTCGTCGCTTGTGAGAAATCCGGAAATGTCACGGAAAAGGGCATCCTGGCAAGGTGTGGGGTCATACCCGAGCCTGCCTGTGAATCCTTTGTAGAGAAAGTCCGCTGCCCCCATATCCTATTTCCTGTTGCTGCGTCCGAACACAAGGTAAAGCACGGCGAATACCGGATAGATTTCGATACGTCCAAGGAGCATATCAAGGGTGTAGATCAGTTTTGCAGCCATCGGTTCGCCGTTGTAGTGGCTGCTGAGCTCGCCGAACGAAAGGCCCACGTTGCCTATGCTGGAGACCACTCCGTCGAGGGCATTGGCGTCTCCCCCGCAGAACAGCATTACGAGCAGTACGGACAGCAGGAGAAGAAGCACATATATGGCTATGAAGAGTATATGCGGATGGATGTCCTCGTCCTTGACCACGTGGCCGTCCATCTTCACCTCCGCTACGGAAGAAGGGTGAAGGGTGTTCTTTACCTGCCTTGCAAATGCCTTCAGGAGCACCACCAGCCGGTCAACCTTAATACCTCCGGAGGTGGAACCGGCCATGCCGCAGAACATCGCCACAATCATCATCATGGTGTGCGGGAATGATGTCCATGCCCCGGTGTCGCATATGCTGAATCCCGTCGTGGACGAGAAGGTTGCTGTCATGAAGAGGCCTTTCATCGCCGAATCGGCCCAGCCTTGTCCCTCACCCGCAGAATGGAAATTGACAGTCATGATCAGCGCCACCACAACCACGTATCCCAGATAGAACTTGAGGACGGAGTTGTTGAGCGGCCTGAGCGAGCGGGTGACAATGACCATGTAGATGATGGCGAAGTGGATGGAACACAGCATCATGAACACGATGGTCACGATATTGACAGCAGGCGAGCCGTAGTAGCCGATGGAGAGGTTCCTGGTGCTGAATCCTCCTGTCGATACTACGCTGAATGCGTGGTTGATGGCATCGAAGGGCGACATACCGGCGAGCATATAGCAGATGAATGCCGCAAGTGCCAGTCCGATATAGACATATGTAAAGGTATATACAGTCTTGTTGGTCTTTGCCATGAAGGCATCGCGAGTGAGGGCGGAAAGCTCCATATTGGCAAGGCGGCGCCGAAGCGGGGAGCTTGAAGGGATGATGAGAAGCAGGAACACCACTACTCCCAAACCGCCGATGAAATGGGTGGAGCTGCGCCAGAATAGCAGGCTCGGGGGCAGGGCTTCCACGTCTTCGAGAATCGTGGAGCCCGTGGTAGTGTAGCCGGAAACACTTTCAAACCAGGCATTTACGACCGTAAAAGGTCCTCCCCAAAGCAGATACGGCAGCATCCCGACCACAAACGACAGGGTCCACGACAGGAATATGATCATATATCCGTCCTGAAGGGTGATGTTCTGCGCCTTGCGCACGAAGATGAAGGGGAACACTCCGATTGTGAAGGTGATGACAAAGCTGATGAGAAGGGCTGCGAGTGCGCTGTCGTTGCCGCCCGCCACCGACACCAGGATGGACAGGAACATGAAGAACGCACTGGTGAGCAGTGCGAATCCCACGTTTCTGGATATCACCTTGAAGTTCATGCCGCCTTACTGCTTCTGGTTGTCGCGCAGGGCCTTGATGCGCTTGCGCAGCTGGATGTTTTCGGAAATGATCTCGCCGACCCCCTCGTTGAGCTCGGAGAGCTGGTCGTCCCCGTCGAAGGTGACGCCGTAGATTTTGCCGACAGTGCGGTAGTTGCGCAGGCCGGAGAGCATCCTGTAGATCGGATTGACGTAGTAGGCAAGTATAAAGAACAGGAGCATCAGCACAAGCAGAAGGCCTACGGACACGGCTACTGCGCTCGGTATTATGCTTTTGTAGAATCCGCGGTCAAATGTGGCGGAATTGTTTTCAAGCTCCCTGTAAATCGCCGTGGAGAGTTTGTCTATGTCGCTGCGCAGATGGTTGTAAACCGGCTGCAGGCGGTCGAAATACCAGGCCCTGGTGTCAACAAAGTTGGAATTGAGCACTTTCGGAAGCTCCAGCGATGTGAGCATGTAGGCTGAATACGAATACTCCACGGAATCGGCAAGATGCGCCATATTCCTTGCGGAGAGGCTTTCCCGGAGGCTGTCGCAATGGGCCATGAATTCCTTCTGGTTGAAGTCCGGAAGGCTGTTGCGTGAGTCGTCACCGATGACGGTCAGGATCTCGAGGTTGTAGGCGTTGCTTACGTTGGCAAGCCTCTGCGCCACGTTGATGCTGTTGATATTGCCGGCGATGAGCTCCGACACATAGTTGCTCATACGGTCATACTCCAGCATGGATATCACGCTGGATGTGAGCAGTATGATTGCGATTGCGCTGAGGCTGAGGGTGATCTTCATCCTCATGCTCAGCTTGAAATCGCGGACAAACTTCCTGACTTTTGTAAACATAATACGCTCGTGCCCCGCCGTTGCGGAAAGCTAATCATACAAAGATAGGCATTTTGTCCGAAATATTGCCCGGACTACTGCTTTCTTGAGAAGGTCTGGACAAAATCGGGATTGTCAACTGCGCTCCAGACCATCCTGGTGGCGGAAAGAAGGTCAATCCTGTAGTTGTGGCTCCAGAATCCGCTGTCGTGGTCGTACATTCCCTCGACTATGCTGCCCTGGGCAGCCGTGGTGGTGATGGCGTATGTCCCGGTCAATGTGTGGGCGATGTCAGCGAAGCTGTCGAGGTTGGTGGTGATGGTGAAAGTCCTTTCGCTTCGGGTAAGCTCGATGTCGAAGAAAGTGCCGTCCAAAAGAGGGGTCTCACCGACCTTTTCGAGCGTCCAGATGCCGCTGACGTTGTTGTAGTTGACTTCGAGCAACGGTTCGCTCTCTTCCCTTGACTCCTTTTGGCAGGAAAACAGCGCGAGGCCGCACATTATGACAAGAATTGCTTTGATATGTTTCATCTTTACTACTTTATCCTGATTGTAATTTTTGCCTGTCTGTCTCCGGACTCGAGGAAAAGAGGATACTCCCCTTTTCCTGCCGTTCCGTCATATTCTATTGATATGCAGTCATTTTTCAATACTGCCTTTACTCCCTCCGGGAGAAACTGGGCCCTTAATGTAAGCAGCGGAGCACTTGCTGAAGTCCTGCGCAGTCCAACGCCCGCCGCGCCCGGAGTACCTGCGTCAAATACTGCCTCCTTTGAGGAAAGGGCATACATACCCATCCTGTAAGGGTATGGCGAGTCGTCCACAACCCTGATTTTCAGAGTCAGCACTGCCTCCACTTCATCGCTCTCCGAGGTATGGACATAGGCCTTGCTGAGGAAACTGCCGCTCCGTCCGTGGGGAGAGTAACCCAGCCTTACGGCAGCACTGTCGCCCGGGGCAATTTCGCGCCGGATGGATTCCGCGCGAAGGCACGAGCAGTCGGTCCTGATTTTTGTGATGACCACCGGCTTTTGGGAAATGTTCCTGAATCCGAACACATATTCCCTTGGCCCACCGTCTTCCCGGAGGGTGCCCCCATCGACAAGAAGTGTATTGAATTTCAACACTTTGCTTTGGGTTTCCCTTACAGCGATGGAGTCCATATCCAGGACTTTTATCTGCGCGGCAGCAACTGCGGCGGCAGACAGTCCCGTCAGCAAAACCAGCAGTCCCCTTTTCATCACAGCCAGCCCTGTCCTTCGCTGTCCCTTACCGTGATTACGAAGCTGCATGCGGTCCCGTTGCTTGCAGTGATGGTCGCTGCTGTCTGTCCGGCCTTGCCCGGAGTGAAGACAATGCGCGAGCCTTCCGTGCGGCAGGAGGCAACTGAGTCGTCCACGATTTTTACGGTATATGTAAGGTTCTCTCCGTCAAGGAAATATCTTGCAGGGATATAGGCAGCTTCCCTTCCGGTCGTCAGAAGCACATTAGGGAAACTCATCTGCACCCCGGAGCCTTCTATGGCTTTGAGGAAGGCACAGGCATCTACCTGGCCCGCTCCCATCTTGCCCTTGAAGTCATTGAGGTCAATGGAGTTGAAGTGGTTCTCGCCGAGGTCGGCCACGTATTTGTAGTAATATTTGGGCTCGCCGGTGTTCCAATATGGCTCGATGCTGCGTGCGGAAGAGTAGAGAAGTTCAATGACCTCCTCTGCCTTGAAATGCCTGCGGAGCGAGGCCGCATAGGAGAGGCCGAGCGCAATGACCCCGCTTACGTGAGGACAGGCCATCGAAGTGCCCTCCATATATCCGTAGCCGCTTTCGCTGACACTCTTCGGAAGTGTGGAGAGGATACATCCGATTGCCCCCTTGTCGGAGCCGGTACCCCAGTCGTAGTAGTAGTCCTGGTCTCCGCCCGGAGCGCTGATTGTGGTGCCGGTGCCGTAGTTGGTATAGATTGCCGGGGTGAAGTCGCCGGCAGTGGCAGCCACTGACACATAATCCGGATACGCTCCCGGATAGCCGGCCGAAGGGGCGCTTTCGTTGCCGGCGGCAAAGACTGCAATGCCCCCCTCAATCACTCCGTCAGGAGAACCGGCATTGTGGATGAAATAATCCAAAGCCTTGGCTTCCAGCATATTGTCACTCTTCCAAGAGTCATCGTCGGTGTACATCGGTGACCAGTCGTAAGGGTTGGCTGTGCCGGAAGTGTATCCCCAGCTGCACTGGAGGATGACCGCACCGTTGTCGGCAGCGTATTTGATGGCCCTGACCTCGTCGAGGACGGTGCCGGCATAGTTGCCGCTGAAAATCTGGCAGGACATTATCCTGACGCCCTGTTTTCCCTTGCTTCCACCGGCTATGCTTGCAAGGCCCTCGCCGTCATTGGTTGCAGAAATGACGCCCGCAACATGGGTCCCGTGACCGGTGTCGTTGATGTCGTCGGTGGAGATTACTCCGGTGCCGCGGGAGAAGTTGTAGCCGTAGTAGTCGCCCGCATATCCGTTGCCGTCATTGTCTTCGTGGGAACGGAAGATTTCCCCCTCGTTGACCCACATGTTCGGGGCGAGCTCCGGGTGGGTGTAGTCCACGCCTTCGTCGAGTACTGCCACTATGATGTCCGGACTTCCGGAGCACATCTCCCAGGCTCCTGCCACGTTGACATCGGCCCCGGCGATGAATTTGGATTCCCTCAGGTCTCCGGTATTGAGGAGGTTCCACTGGTATTCAAGATAGCTTTCGGCTGCCTTTGTGGCGGAAAAAGGCACTGAGCGGCCGCTGTAAGCCCTCTTGAGGGTGCGGTTGTTTTCCACCCTGCCCACTTCGCCAAGGGCGGAAAGCTTTGATGCAAGAGCCCTGCGGTCAATGGATTTTTCGTCAAAACGCACTACATACCAGAGGTCAAGCCCCTCCCTGACGGCAGTTTCTTCCGTCCTGGGATTGACAGGGAACACCCTTTCGACCGTACATCCTGCCAATGCGTCCATCACCTTGTCTATGGATGTGCTGCCGCTTTTGCAGATGCCGCTGGTTTGGAGTATTTGGGCAGTTTCAGGGCTGAAACGCACCAGCAGTTCACCGCTTACGAGTGTATTGTCCTCCACGGGTTTCTGCTGCGGAAGGCTCTCCCTTGTGCAGGCAAGGGCAACGGTGATTGCGGCACAGGCCAATATAGTCTTTTTCAGCATTATTCAGTCATATTGTTTGGGTTGTACTTCTTGTTGACATACTCCTCGTAGTAGTAGTCGAGGTTGGCCGGCTCATTGGAGAATCCGCATGACCTTCCTTCCTGGTCCTTGCCGTCCTGCGGGAACACGAGCGAGAACGGGATCCAGATGTCGAGCTTCGGATGGAAGAGAAGCCAGTCAGGGAGTTCACCGGTGAGCCTGTTGAGGTTGATGGCAAACATCGTGGTGTTGGGCAGCACCTTCGGAAGGCCAATGAGCCTTGCAGGAAGGGTGTCGCAGGCATTAACTTCAGCCTCGGTCCATCTCGGGAAAGTATCGTCGTCCTCAAGCGAAGGGAGGGTGCCCTGGAGGAAGTTGACGCTGAGCCTGAGGGTGTCGAGGGTGTCCCATCTCAGGAGATGGAGAGGGAAATGCCTCTGCCCGCTTTCGTCCTTCGGACATTCGTCTATGAGCCCGCCGATCTTGTCCCTGTTGAAGTTGGAAAGGTCGTAGGAGCTGTAGCGGATGTTGGCATTGAGCTGCAGGGCGGTCATTTTCGGGAAGTTGTCCTTGTTGAGGATGTCCGGGACGCTCTGGAAGTTGTTGCCGCTCAGGTCGAGGTATTCGAGGTTGCTGAGGTTGGTGAACGACTCCGGCAGCGAGCTCAGGCCGTATGCCCCGATGGTGAGCCTGCGAAGCTGTGTAAGCTTGCAGATGAATTCGCCCGGGTCGAGGTCATAGAGGAAGGCATTAGCATTGCCGAAGAAGGTAAGCGACTCTGCAGCAGTAAGATACTGTACCTGGAACGGAAGGCCTTCCTTGACTGCGAAAAGCAGGAAGCTCGCGGAGCGCACCCTTCCCTTGTTGGGGCCGGATTTCCATACGGTCACATTGTCCCAGTTGGCCATCCTTTCGGCGGTATTGAGCTGTCCCATGCAGCCCAGGGCACGGTGGATGGCGATTATTGCCAGCGAGTCACCCTTTATGCCGATTTCAATCGGCTCGGCGCTCTTCTGCCTTACGGCTATGCGGTCCTGGCGGGAAAGGGTGATGTCGGAAGCGGTCGGCTCGAGAGTGACCGTTACTTCCCTGTCCTGCTGGTACACATTGATGTCCCACTCAAACTTGATGCTGACCTTGCGAGGTCTTGCGCCCCTGTCGAGGACAAGGTCAGGCATAGTGTACCTGAGCCAGCCCTCTTTCCCGTCCGGGTCTTCCGGAATCACCACCCTGAACGGGGTGTTGGCAGTGACTTCGACGGTGAAGCTGCGTGTGCCGTAGTCGGCATAGCTTTCGACCTCGACTTCCTGCTTTTCGGCGGAAATCCCATATTCGAAGCCCTTCTGGCGTACCTGGATGTCCTGTCTCTGGCCGTCCGAAAGCCTTTCGATCCTGACAAGGCCCTCGCGAGGGGTGACTGCAAGCGCAGAGTCAACGATGATTCTGCACTCCACGCTGCCCACTCCGTTTGCCGGGGAAACCGTTATCCAAGGCTCCTGGGTCTTGACAATCCATTCGGAGTCCGCCGAAAGGCTGAGCGCGGCAGTACCGCCCTCCGGGCCCATTTCAATCTCCGAAGAGGAGATGTTGAACTCCACAGCCTCTTCCTCCCTGCAGGCAGTCAAGGCACAGGCAAGAAGGCAGGCGGCAAATATATTCTTTGTAACAGATTTCATAAAAAACTAATCTAACGCGATATACTGGCAGTTCCTGATGTCCTGCGTCTTGTCGTAGATCAGATAGAACTGACCCCTGGCGTAGGCCGTGCAGATGTCGGAGGCATCAAAGACTATATTTGGATTGTCGCTGATTTCCAGGAAGTAGCAGAGGGTGGAGATTGTGTCGTCAATCTTTCCGAGGTTGTTGGATCCGATGTAGAATCCCCTCAGTCCTTTGTGGTTGTAGATTCCGGTCGGCCACTGTTCGAGGCACCTCTGTCCGCCGGAGCGCTGTCCGCGGATTGCAAAGACGGTAAGGTAGCCGCTGTCGAGAGGCTCGAACGGGAATGACTTGAAGCAGTTGTACGAAAGGTCGATGCCGTAGAGATAAGGGACATTGACGGCGTTGAGGCTTGCCGGAAGGTCATCTATCCTGTTGTAGGACAGGTCGATGGACCTCATGTACTTGGCGTTTTCGTACTCGAAGAACCCTGAAGGCACCCCGCTGATGGAGCATCCCCTGAATGACCAGTTCTGGATCGGGGAGTTGCTCTGGGCAAATGCCTCCGGAAGCGAAGTCATCTCCATATTGTTGTCGAGGGTGAGGGTTGTGGCCTTGAGGCCCTTGTAGCCCGCACCGCTGTTCTGCACCCCGCTTATGTGGTTGAATGCGAAGCTGATGCTTCCCATAAAGTAAGGGGTGTCGGTGGTGAAGATGTCGGGGAACTCGGTGAATTCATTGTAGGTGGCCGTGAAGCTCTCCACGTCCTCGACCTTCATGAAGAGACCGTTTTCATCGACCGGAAGGCTGCTGAGCCTGTTGTGGTCGAGATAGAGCTGGACGATGCCGATTTCCTGTCCGAATGCTTCGGTGATTTCTTCTATCCGGTTGTAGGCGAGGTCAAAGAGGCCGAGTTTCTTGACATTGCGGACTTCGGCTCCGTTGATGCGCCTGAGGTTGTTCAAATTGAAATAAAGTATCTGCAGGGAGCCCTGTGATGCGCCCGTACAAAGGTATGAGAGGGCTTTTTCTATCTCTTCGGAGCTCATCTGGGAGTTGTTGCCCATATTGACCGACACAAGGCTCGGAAGGTCTTTAAGCACCTCCGGCGCGACGGTCATCCTGCTGCAGTTGTACAGCTCGAGGTCGGTAAGCTGCTCGAGCTCCCCGAAACGCTCCGGAAGGCTTTCGAGCTCGCCGTTGGCTATGTAGAGGGTCTCGAGCTTTTTGAGGTTGCCGATTTCCTCCGGGAGGGATTTAAGCCCGTTGCAGAGCTTTCCGTGCACCACGTCCATCGGGTGGATAAGGCTGCGGCCGGTGCCCTTTTCGATGAGCTGGTCCTCGGAATATGTGTCATAAAGCTCCGTTTCCGGAAGTGACACGCCCATTTCCTTGCAGGCCCTTGCGATAGGCTCGGAGAAAGGTGTGGCAGGGTGCATCATCCTGAGATAGGCCTTATGGCGCTCCATACGGTTGCCATCATTCATTCCCGGCTCCATAAGCGGGTCATACTCAAGCAGGTTGAGGTCGTTGTGCGAGCCCAGATACAGCTCCACAAGCTCGCTGAGGTCGCCGATTGCAGGCGAGAGGTTCCCCCTGAAGCCGAAGTCGCTGATATTGATGAGTGCTACGCGTCCGTTGCTGTGAAGCTGGACGCCCGGCTGGTCACCCCACAGGTCGGGATCCTTGTTGAAATCCCAGTTGCTGCCGGCCGGCCAGTCTTCCCCGTAGTAGTACCACGAAGGGCCGTCGAGCGACTCCCAGATCTTTTTGAGAGCCAGATAATCCTGAATGTAGGCAGCTGACATGTCAAGATTTACAGGTACACTTACCTGAGTGGTCCGGTTGTCGGACACGGTAAACTCCCCGGAATCAACGCGGTTGTTGAATTCGAGCAGTTTGCCGCTCTTGTCGTAGAGGGTGTATGAGTCCACGACATATGTGCCTCCCTTTACGAGGACGAGCGAGTCACAAAGGAGGGAAGAAGTCATATAGGAACTGCCTTCTTCGATGAAATGCTCGTCAAAGGTGGCTTTCAGGCCTTCGATGCCTGTCTTTACACCGGTGCGCACATCCTTGATGCCTATGTCGGCCCTGCTGACTTCGTCAAAGGTGTACTCCCTTCCGGCAGCCTTCGTGAAGGACTTTTCGAGGGTGAACTGCACCTTACCGCGCGGGGTCACATTGACCGTGATGTCGTGGCTTGTAAGACCTCCCGCCAGCACTTCAAATTCACCGGCTGCGCCGCCGTTGTACAATTCCGCATCCATGGCATCGAAGAGTGTGAATGCGGTGATCCTGTATGTTCCTTTCAGAAGCTGGAGCTTTTCGCTGCGGAGTCCCCACTCGGCACTTTCGCTGTCCTGCGCGCCGAGCACGAGTGTCTGGGAAATCTGCCTGTCGGAATACTCCAGCATCAGAAGGATTTTGCCGGCATCCCTGAGGTAGTCCAGCTCATCCACAACGGATTTGCTCCCGTAGGAGGCTTCCTTGTAGAGCTTGAACTGTACATATCCATAATCTTTTTCACGCAGGTCTTCGCCCTGCTCTCCCTGGCAGGAGAGCAGAGGAAGAAGTGCGCAAAAAGCTGTTGCCAGCCTTAAAAAAGTTTTATTCAATCTCATTATCAATTACTGAATTCTTGTGCAGACGAGGATACCCAAAGTGTTCCAGGATGCGTCACGGAAGTAGAAGAAGTCCATCATTCCGACTTCGTTCATAGTAACATAGAGCGTTCCGTCCTCATAATCACCATTGAGCCAGTATGAAGAAGATCCATCTTCATTGTACCATGCAGGCCCCGGATCCACTGAAGGACATTTGACTGTCGGCATCATAGGATATTCTTGGGTATAAGTCAAGATATATACCAGATTTGCATCTACCTGTCCGAACTCGCCTTTGAGAGCCTGAAGAATATCCGAATCAGTGCATTTTTCCAATGTGGCACCCATCACATATTCCGGATTGAGGAAGCTGAACGGTGCGGATGCGCCGTCGTCATTTCCGCCGGCCTCTGCATCAGGGTCCCAGGTGAAGTAGATTGCAGCAAACGGGTCGCTTTCGCCCCAAAGCATGATAACGCAGGAAGCAACCTCCTCAACTGATTCACCCACATACACGGTAAACTGCTTTTCGTTGAAAGGCTCAATCGTGAAAGATCCGTCATTAAGCTCACTGAAATCAAGACCGTGGAGAGTGACATTCCAATAGTCCTTGGCAGAAACGAGAACATTGGCAAAAGAAGAAACGGTCACTGAATAGATGTCGGTGATACCGGTGTAGCCATTGATTGCCATGTAGATATCGTTGGACTCGGAGAGCTTCTGCACGTTGCCGGTGCCGCTTGAAAGGGTGATGATACCGTCGGAGCCTTCACTTCCGCCGCCCTGCTGGCCTTCCCTGTAGAGGCACTGGACTGCAGCAAGGACATTTTCATCGGCATCATAGAACACAATGAATGACTCCGGCTCCTCACCACTTACAGGCTTGTAGGCGTCAGGATACATATAGAGCCTTCCTTTGAGGTTTCCTCCGAAAGGATTGAGCTCGATCCAGAAAGAATCAGTGTCATTGACACGGTTGCAGTCATAATCATACATTTCAAAATGGTCAAATGCCTCATTGAAAAGAAGGACTGCCTCTGAATACTGGTCGGTATATGTGAGGGTATAGGCCTGCTTTGTATTGAAAGTGCCGAGAATCCAGTTGTCATCTCCGAGTTTCTCGAGACTGGCCATATAGGTGTCGTCCTCTGACTCGGAAAGGGTGATATAGTCGGCGACAATCTCTACAGCTCCCTGCTCGAGACGGCATACGAGATACGGCTGGAACTGCTCGTAGAAAGCGCATCCGTCTGCGTTAGGATCGCAAAGATTCTCAACCTTGGTGTCTGCAAGGCTTGCAGGAAGGATGAGGATGTCGGCGCACCTTGCGTCACCGGAGTTAGGGTCAACGGTGATCTCCACGGTAGCCTTCTTGAGATAGCTTTCAGACTCGGAATAGGAAATTTCAGCATGTACCCAGTCGGCATAATCGAGGGCGTGATACTGTCCGTCAAACTCGAGAGCTCTAACTACAAATCCCTCAGCACCAAGCACATAAGCAATACCAGGCACCTCCTGGAAACCGCTTGCAAGCTGCTGGAGACCTTCTGCGTTGAACACAAAGCTTGTGGATGCCTCGGCCTCGAGCCTGTCGGCATAAGCAGGAAGGTTGACAGAGAGTGTCTCGTCGGTGGAACCGTCGATGAAGTGGACGTCACCGGTTGCGCCATTGGCATTTTCTGCCGAGAGGATGGCTGTGAGCACAAATTCGGTGCTTCCTGCCTCACCTGAATTGACATCTCCGGCAGAGAGCCACTCCGGAAGCGAAAGGTTCCATGCGAAGTTGGAAACGACCTTTACAGGGATGCCGTATTCGGTCTTGCCGGCAAAGGTAAGAAGCTGGGCCTCGCTGACAGTAGTTTCCGAATAGACATATTCGCCGTTCTCCTTGGCATATTCCCACTCACCTGCCTGGCCCACATAGAGTTCGAAGGTCCTCTCGAGGGCAAGCCTTGTGTATTCGGCGACCTTCCTTGTCTCGTCGCCCATCTTGAGGTTGACCGTGCAGACACGGTTCTTGTCAAGCTCTTCGGCATCGGAGAATGCGACGGTTGCACCGATCTTGCCGGCCTTTCCCGATATGCTTGTCTCCTTGAGACCGTTGTCATCAATCCAGAAATAGTTGCCTGCACCGTCACCCTCTACGCTGAGGGTCCAGTCCATATTGGCATCGATATTCAGCACGACACTTTCTCCGGCCTTGACCGTACGTGTGTCAACTGTTGTAGGGAAAATCGGAGTTACCTCATCTTTACCGTCGGTATCTTCCGTCTTTGCACACGCGCCTGCAAGCAAAAGTGCCGAGGCGAACATTGCCATAAGTTTGAATTCCGCTTTCATATATAAAGTATTTGGGATTTTACATTCCTTCATTCCTGAGGCGCTCCGCCTCTTCGTCGCTCACCCATTCCATCACATTGTAGAAATGGCCGACCGTTCCGATCATCGTGTCAAGATTCTTGACATACATCGCTGTCCATACGAAAAGATAGCTTCCGCAGGTGTTGTAGTAGGAGTCATAAAGGCTGCTTCCGACGGCCCTTATGCGTCCGTCACCGTGGTTCATTCCGAAGAATGAGCCCTCGTCGCTTATTATCTGCTCCCCGTCAGGCTCCACTGTAGGGTTGAGCGGGTCGGAGGTGTCGAAACGGAGCACGATGTCATAGCCGTCAAGCATCCAGTTTTCGCAGATGATGCAGTCCGGCCTGGTCGGGTGCGCCTTGGTATGCACAAGCCTCTGGTATGAGCCGTATGGGTTGTATGTCTGGAGGAAGGTGGACGAGAGCACACACCATCCGCAGAAGTTCTCTATGTTGAACGGGCAGACTTTCACGAGCCTTACCCTGGTCCTGGTGCCGTAGAGGTCCCAGCAGAGCCTGCCGTTCATCACAAGGTTGAGGCAGATGTCAAGGTCCTCCCCGCTTTCCATCGAGTCGAAACTGCCGCGGATTTTGAGGTCCGCCCTGTTGGAGCCGGCAGGGATGGTAAGGGTATTGGACTCAATGGTGTAGTGGAGTCCCTCAACGGCGGTGCTCTCGGAGTCGATGACCTCCACCGCGATTACCCTGTCATAGTCACAGGTCACCGTGGAGACCACAGGCACGCTGATTTCTCCTCCGTCCTGCTCCACTGCATAGGCCTTGAGGGTGTCCGCAAACATTATGTACTCGGCATCATCGTACTGGATATAATGTTCCTCACAGGAGCAGAGAAGCGCTCCTGCTGCGGCAACGGAAAATAATATATGTCTCAATTCTCTCATTTTCTATCTGTTGCTTTCGTTTCCTTCAATTCCGGAGCCCGGAGCCTCGATTTCGTTTCTCGGGATAGGCCATACGAAGAGCGGATCGTCCGCAGTGACCTTCATTGAGCTTCCTTCGCTCTGGCAGGAGGTCTGCGGAGTGCGCTCGAAGCCGCGTCCCCATCTCTTGAGGTCGTGCAGGCGGAAACCCTCCATATAGAGTTCCCTCACCCTTTCGTCGCTGATGGTGTCGAGCCAGGAGTCTTCGTTCATTGACACGGTGCCTCCGGTAGAGTAGCGTTTCTGGCGGAGCGCATTGATGTCGGCATTTGCCTTGCTGAACTGGCCCTTGCGGCAATATGCCTCGCTGCGGATGAGATACTGCTCGGCAAGGCGCAGCGGCTTAGGCATGCAGACGTGGTAGATGTAGCTGGACATAAGTCCTTCGTTGCCCATGTATTTTGTAAGCAGAGGCCATACGAGGGCATGGCTGTAGCCGGTCTGGAGCTCGGTGAAATATGCGTCGTAACGCTGGTCTGCGCTGTTGTAGAGATTCAGGACCCAGGTCGCAGGCACGAAATCCGGATAGTAGTAGGTGAAGTCCCTGTTGTAGTTGAGGAACACCTGGCCTATCGCGGAGCCGTATGAGGTGGACGTGTAGCCTATCTTGAAGATGATTTCGTAAGCGGCGTCATTGGTCCACATATACTGGAGATAGGTCTTGTCGGAAGTGTAGAGGGCATTGGCATCGGCAAGGGCATATACGCCGCTGTCAAGCAGATAGCTCGAATGCTCTATGGCTCCGTCCCAGTCCTCCATATAGAGGCACACCCTTGCCCAAAGCGCCTGTGCGGCACCGTAGGAGAAATACGGGGCGTTGGCCTGGTCGGAGTCTGCGGAGAAGAGTCCGCATGCCTTCTCGAGGTCAGCTATGATGAAACGGTAAGTCTCTTCGAGCGAAGCCCTTTTCTTCGGGGCCTCTTTGACGAAACTGTCGCTCAGCACAAGTCCAAGTCCGGAGGCGTTTTCGGCGTTGTAGGCCTTGCAGAAGCATTTTGCAAGCTCGCTGTAGGCAAGGGCCCTGGCACAGAGCACTTCACCGTGGAGATGGTCGAGATACTGGATCTCATCGTCGTCGGAGAGTCTCGCCCGAAGGTCTTCAACCCCGTCGAGGAAATAGTTGCAGGATCCGATGACCGAATAGAGCGCGGCATAGACGCTTCCGATTTCGCTCGTAGTGGAGCGGATGTCCCACATCCAGATGTTGCCGTAGGTGTTGGAGTTGCCCTGCACGGCATATACGAGGTCTGACTGGATGTCCGGGCAGAGTGTGAGGTAGCCGCTGTAGAGGGCGCCGCTCATCAGCTTGGTATAGACTCCGTTGCAGATCTGGTCTGCCCCGTTGAGAGTCTCCATCCCTTCGTCGATGAGCAGCTTGTCGGCAGGTGTCTTCTCAAGGCAGGAGACCAGGCACAGGGGCACAAGCAGGGCCAGGAATATGTTTGCAAATATATTTTTCATCTTCGGTTCCATTCTCATTAGAAGTTAAAGTCGAGTCCGACAGTGAACTGCCTTGACATCGGGTACTGGGCAGCATAGATGTTGGAGACACCCTCCGGGTCGAGACCGGAGAAATTGGTGAATGTGAGAAGGTTCTGCGCCTGCACATATACCCTCAGATTCTGGATGAAGCCGAGCCTGCCGGTGTTGTAGCTGAGCATCAGGTTCTTGAGCCTGAGGAAGGATGCGTCCTCGAGAAGACGGCTGTCAAACTCGGTATATACCCCATGGCGCGGGATGTCGGTGATGTCTCCCGGCTGCTTCCAGCGGTTGAGGAGCCTCCTGGACTGGTTGTAGGTGGAGAAACGGCCGTTGCTCTCGTCGAAGAAGCGGTCATTGTTGATCATCCACCTGTCGGCCACCCAGCTGAACTGTGCGCTGAGGGTGAGCCTGCCGTAGCTCAGGGATGTACCGAACCCGCCCTGCCAAGGTGCATAGAAGCTCTTGCCTGTCAGGACTTTGTCTTCGTCGCGGAGCTCATTTGTGATATTGCCCTGGGCATCATACCAGAGGGCATCTCCGTTGGCAGGGTTGACTCCTGCGTAACGGTTGAGATAGAACTCGCCGAGAGGATGGCCCACCACGAGTTTGGTGTTGGTGTTGGCATTTTCATATTCGGTCACTCCGCCGTAGAGCTCTTCGATGCGGTTGCGGTTGTAGCCGACGTTGGCATTGACGTTCCATATGAAATTGCCGGCCCTGAGGACATCGGCCGAGATGTTGAGTTCGATGCCGCGGTTGGTCATTGCGCCCACGTTGTCCCACCTGTAGCCGTATCCGTTTGACTGTGCATAGGACAGCGGCACCTGCATAAGCATATTGGTGGTGTATTTGTTGTAGAGCTCGATGTCTGCGCTGATGCGGCTCCACAGTCCGAGGTGGATTGCCAGGTTGGTGGTCCAGCAGCTCTCCCAGGTGAGGTCTTCGTTGCCCGGCTGTACAGGCACGAGGGCAGAGTCTCCGAGATAGTCTCCGCTGCTTCCGATAAGGGCGAGATGCTCATAGTTCGGAATGGAGGAGTTGCCTGAGGTTCCGCTGCTTATGGAGAGCTGGGCAGTTGTGAGCACGTCCCTGTACGGGGCGAAGAAATCCTCGTTGCGGATGTCCCACATAAAGCCGGCTGCCCCGAATACTCCCCAACGGTTGTTCTTTCCGAAACGGGAGGAGCCGTCGGTACGGAGCGAGACTTCGCCGTAATAGCGGTTCTGGTAGTTGTACTCTCCCCTGCCGAAGAAGGACACGCGGGAGTAGTCGGCATCAGCCCAGCTGTCCCACGAGGTAACCCTTGTGGCAAAGGCGATGTCGGTGAGCTTGTCGTTGCTCGTGCCCTTGCCCTGGAGGCTGAATCCTTCGGAATGGTAGTTCTCCCCCTCCTGTCCGAGCAGGAAGGTGAAATCGTGCTCGTGATTTATGTTGAAGGTATATGTCAGGGTATTGGAAATCTGGAGGTTGAGGTATGTGGAGCTGCTTCTTGAAGCACTGCCCTCGTCCTGATTGGGAGCATAGCTCGGATAGGACTGGCTGAAGCCCTCGGTGTGGGTGAAGTCAAAGGAGACCTGTGTCCTGAACTTGAGGTTCCTGACCGGCTCAAGCTCCGCATAGAGTACGGACAAAGCCTTGTATTTCTTGTACTTGAGAGGATTGTTCTCTATCCATTCGAGAGGGTTCTGTCCCTGTCCCAGCCAGGAGCCGTCGTTGATGGAGGCAAGACTTCCGTCCTCCCTGTAAGGATTCCAGTAAGGAAGCATGAAGCGGGCTGCCGAAATCGGCGTCACGAGGGTATAGCTTCCTTCATCTGACTGCATGATGTTCTGGTAGTTGAACATCGTGTTGGTACCCATCTTGAGGATGCGGCCCATCTTCTGGTCGAAGTTGAAGCGGAGCGAGTACCTTTCAAAAGCGGATGCAGGAGCGATACCTTCCTGGTTGTAATAGGATGCGGAGACGAAATAGTTGGTGTTTTCGTCTGCGCCCGCGATGGAAAGCTCATTGCTGGTAAGGAGGGCCCTGTCGTTATAGACGGCATCAAGCCAGTTGACGTCGGTCTGGCGGAGGAAGTTGTAGTCCTGTCCTTCGTCCATTCCGAGCTCGATTTCATACTGGATACGCTCTTCGGTGTTCATCAGGTCCCATTTGCCGTAGGCGATCGAGGAGATACCGGTCTGTGTCTTGAACGAGATGCTCGGGCGGTCGGTGCGTCCGCGCCTTGTAGTGATGACAATCACTCCGTTGGCTGCCCTGGCGCCGTAGATGGAGGTCGAGGATGCGTCCTTGAGGACCGACATGCTCTCGATGTCGGCAGGGTTGATGGTGTTGAAGTCCGATGCTGAAATCGCCACTCCGTCAAGTATATAGAGAGGCGCAGTACCGGAGTTGATGGAGTTGGTGCCTCGGATGATCATCGATGCTGAGGCACTCGGCTCGCCGGTGGATGAAAGCACGGTAAGACCTGCCACCTGTCCCTGGAGTGCCTGGTCGAATGCCGGCGTCGGGGAATTCTCCAGTTTGTCGGCCTTCACGCTGCTGACACTTCCCGCCACGGTACCTTTTTTCCTTACACCGTAGGCAATGACCACGGCGTCCTCTATCTTGAGGCTCTCGGTCTGCATCACGAGGTTGTATATGACTTCGCCGTCCCCGGCCGGCACGACATAGGTCTGCGGCTCGAATCCGATGGCAGAAAACTCAAGGGTGGTGCCTCCCTGGACACTTATTGTATAATTACCGTCCAGGTCGGTAATGGTCCCTGTGCCCGGTCCTGCCACAACTGCCACGCCAATAAGGGGAAGTCCGTCATCGGCGGAAGTAACCGTTCCGCTGACCTTTACGGGGTTCTGGCCCCGTGACGCCAGAGGAAGGGCAAGCAGCACAAGGGCGAATGCAATACGTTTTAGATTTCTCACTATTGTCAATTGTTTTCAAAAGAATCGCAAAGGTAGGGACAAAAAAGTGAAAAAACAACATCAAATAATACAAATACCTCCGGCCAGGCATTCGCGCAGACCGGAGGCATATTGGAAAATATAACAATAATTTAGATAATCTTTGGGTTTTATTATCCAAATTATGAAAACAATTAGAAACTGTAAGTAACCTTAAACATGAAATTAGTTTCCGGCTGAGGATATACTCCTATGCCGTAGTCGATAGGTGCGGACTCGTCCACATAGCATCCCTCGTAACGCCATCCGTAAGCGTAGTAGAGATTGTTGAAGAGGTTGTTGACATAGCCTGCAAGGCCGAGCTTGCCGCTGCCGAGGTCAAATTCGTGCGACAGGGAGAGATTTGCAACGAAATATGCAGGGATCTTCATTGCATCGCGCATAGTGTTGTCGATGTACTGGCGGCCCACATATTTTCCGTCAATGGAAAGTGTTGTGGTCTTGAGCGAGCCGCGTGCGGAGCCCTTCCACGGGGATAAGCTTGCGCGGAGCATTCCCACAACTGAAGGGGAAAGGAGCATATCGGTATTACCGTAGCTGTAAGGCCTTGTCTGATAAGGCTCTCCGTCCCATACCTCCACATAGCAGACATAGTCCTTGATGCGGTTGGTGCTGAAGGTAGCGTTGCCGTCAACGGACAGCCACTGTGCCGGGCTCCATGCTGCAGCAAGCTCGATTCCGCGGCGGTATCCGCGTGCCACGTTGTCTTTGATGGCATAGCCGGAGGAGCTGAGGCGTCCGGTCTCGAGGAGCATATCGCGGTATTCCATTGCATAGAGATTGACGCTTGCGCTGAAACGGCTTCCGGTGTAGGTGTAGCCGAGCTCGAAGTCAACCATCTTCTCAGGCTTGATAGGATTGGAATCGGTGCCCTTGATGTTTTCCTTGATGTCGCTCCTGCCCGGCTCGCGGTGTCCGACAGCCACGCTGAAGAATGCTTTGTTGCGCGGATTCCAGGAGAAAGTCACTCCGGCGTGCGGATTGAAGAAATTCCAGTTGCCGGTGTAGTCGAGACGGTCGGTTCCGCCATATTCGATGGCATCGTCGTCGAAGCCTTCCATATCAAGGCCGACATGCCTGAACTGCAGGTCGGCATAGGCAGTGAGCCATTCCACCGGTGACCACTCCCCTCTTGCATAGATGGAGACATCGGTCTTCCTGCCGATATTGTCATACCATTTGTCCTTCCAGTCCGTTGACGCATAGTCATAGCCGTCGCCGAGCACCTTCACCCAGAGGACATCACCGAAATGGTCGCCTGTGTAGCGCGACACATTTCCGCCGGCAGTGAGGTTGAGCCCGTCCCTGACATATTTGAGGGCAGTGTTGAACACATAGAGGTCATTGCCCATTTCCTTGCGGTAGATGATGTCGCTCTTGGCATACTGGTTGCCGTCGGTACCGGTCACGGAAGCAGGGAAACCGTAGTTGAAGAGTGTCTTGTTGGATTTGTAGTATTCATCGTAGCCGTCGCCGCGGGTATAGTTGAGGGTGTTGGTCCATGTGAGGGCGTCGCTGAAGCGGCGGGTGTAGTTGAGCTGCAGGTGATGCTGGGTATAGCGGTCCACCTGGTTGTCGTAGTAGCGGACATTGCCCATGTCGTCCTTGTAGGCACCGGCATCATTGTGGCGGCGGTCGGTATAATAGGTGTCGAGGTCGATCCCGTCCCAGGTGATGCCGCTTGTCTGGTCGCCGAGAAGGTAGGTGAAGCGGAACGAATTGTCACCCTTGAGCCATCCGAGGACAACGAATGCAGACTGCGACTCGACCCCTGCATTGCGGATGTATCCGTCAGTGGAGCCGTGGGAATATGCCGCATTGAAATAGAAACCTCCCGGGAGAATGCCGGAGCCTGCCGACACGGTGGTAAGGAAGGTGTTCCACGAGCCTGCACTGAACTCTGCACGGGCAAACGGGTCCTGGCTTACGGAGGCCGTGCTCATATTGATGCTTGCTCCGAATGCTCCCGAGCCGTTGGCTGTGGTGCCGAGTCCCCTCTGGACCTGTACGGAAGAAATGAGGCTCTGCAGCGACGGGATGTTGACCCAGAACACTTCCTGGGACTCCGCGTCATTGAGGGTGATGCCGTTGAGGGTGACATTGATCTGGGAGCCCTTGCTGCCGCGGATTGTCATTGCAGAGTTGCCGAGTCCGGTACCGCCCTCGTTGTAGGTGACTACGGAAGGCTGCAGTCCGAGCGTCATCGGAAGGGAATTGATAGGGTTCGATGCCCTGAGCTGGTCTTTGCCCACCATGGTGAATGCGACCGGAGTCGAATTGTCGGCACGTGAAGCCGACACTACCACACTGTCGAGTTTCTCGACCTTGCCGTCACCGTCTCCGGGACCTGCGATTGCGGCGTTCTGTCCTGCGACAATGGCGGCCGCTGCCATCAGAAATGAATAAAAAAAACGCATAAAATGTAAAAATTTATGCGGTGGCGGCGCAGCAGCGCCAGAGAAAAAAGCCTTCCCTACGTCTGTATTGACAGAATCAGGTTCATGGGACTCTCTCAACCCGGATTGGCACGGAGCCTGCCGAGTACCCCCGCTTGTTGTATTTAAGTTGTAAATAAAAATTACTGTTTTTTCTCTTTCAGTTCAATTTCGTACAGTCTTTTCCAATATTTTCCTGTAAGGTATGTCTTTTTGTCCGCCGGGTTGTAGGCAATGCCGTTGAGCACGTCGGTCCTCCTGTCACGGAGCCTGTCCGGAAGAAGACCGCTGCAGTCCACCACTCCCTCTACCTTGCCGTCGGATGGATTGATGATGACTATCATATCGGTGGTATAGACATTTGCCCAGATTTTCCCGTCAATGTATTCCAGCTCGTTGAGAAGGCGCACAGGGCGGCCGTCCATCGTGACCGGGACGGTGCGCTCGACGGTGAAGTCATCCTTGAGGAAATACAGCTTCGAGCTTCCGTCACTGGCTATCAGATGTTTGCCGTCGGTTGTAAGCCCCCAGCCCTCACGCGGATAGGCATAGGTCCTTATGTATTCGAGCGTGGAGGCGTCATAGACGAAAGCGACCTTGTTGCCCCATGTCAGCACAAAGAGCTTTCCGTCCTTCATCACGGACCCTTCGACGAAATATTTTGAGTTGAAGTCAAGCCGGCGGAGAACTTTTCCGGTGGAGAGCTCGACCTTGCGGAAAGAAGACTCCCCGTTCATTCCCGTGCTTTCGTACAGCATCCCGTCAGGCCCGAAGAACAAGCCCTGCGTAAAGGCCGAATCATCATGGGCGTATTCAGCCTTTACTACAATGCCGTACTGACGCACCCTGGCCTCCGCGCAGGAAGCCAGGAGCATTAAACTTGCCAACAGGACAAACGTGAACCGCTTTTTCATCCTATGCCTCTTCCGTGACAAAGTCCGCACGGCCCTTCCTGGCGATACGGTTCTCGATTGCAGCCTTCACGAAAGCGACGAAAATCGGCTGCGGCTTTTCAGGTGTGCTCTTGAGCTCCGGATGGAACTGTACGCCGATGAAGAACGGATGTGAAGGAATCTCAACGATTTCAACAAGGCCTGTCTCCGGGTTGCGTCCGGTGGCCTTCATTCCGGCAGCCTCAATCTTGCCGAGATAGTCGCTGTTGAACTCGTAGCGGTGGCGGTGACGCTCCGAAATCAGGTCGGTACCGTAAATCTTGGCGGCAAGCGAGTCCTTGTCAAGTTTGCAGTCGTATGCACCAAGGCGCATTGTTCCGCCCTTGATAGTGGTACACTTCTGGTCCTCCATGAGGTCGATGACAGGATTGGTGGTCTCCGGATGGAGCTCGGTGGATGCGGCATCGGCAAGTCCCAGCACGTCGCGGGCAAACTCCACGATGCACATCTGCATGCCGAGGCAGATTCCGAAGAACGGTACATTGTTTTCACGGGCATACCTGATGGATGCTATCTTTCCCTCCAGTCCCCTCTCTCCGAATCCCGGAGCCACCAGGACTGCATCCATATCGCCGAGCTTCTCCGCCACGTTGGAGTCATTGACATACTCTGCCTGGACTGTGTGCACCCTGACCTTGCAGTCATTGGCGGCACCGGCGTGGATAAATGACTCGAGGATGGATTTGTAGGCATCCTGAAGCTCGACATACTTTCCCACAAGGGCTATGTCCACCATTTTCTTAGGGTTGTAGAGTTTGTCGAGGAATGCCTTGAGCGGGGCGATGTCCGGGTCCGGCAGATGGTTGAGGCCGAAATGCTCGAGTACCATCTCATCGAGGCGCTCCTCCTCCATATTGAGCGGGACCTGGTATATTGAAGGGGCGTCGATCGACTGGATCACGTGGCCCGGCTTTACGTTGCAGAAAAGGGCGACCTTGCGCCTGATGTCCGATGAAAGTGGCATCTCGGTACGGCAGACGATGATGTCGGGATGGACACCGGCCTGCTGGAGAGCCTGCACCGAGTGCTGTGTCGGCTTGGTCTTAAGTTCCTTGGCGGCACGCAGGTATGGCACCAGGGTAAGGTGGATGCTGATGAAGTCCTCGTCCGGGAGCTCCCACTGCAGCTGGCGGATGGACTCGATGAACGGCTGCGATTCCATATCGCCGACCGTGCCTCCGACTTCGGTCACGACAATGTCATATTTGCCTGTCTTACCGAGAAGGAGCATCCTGCGCTTGATTTCGTCGGTGATGTGAGGCACAATCTGGACGGTCTTGCCCAGGTATGCGCCCTCGCGCTCCTTGCGGATGACGGCATTGTAGATACGGCCTGTGGTGACATTATTGGCCTTGGAGGTGTGTACACCGAGGAATCTCTCGTAATGGCCGAGGTCGAGGTCGGTCTCGGCGCCGTCATCGGTCACATAGCACTCACCGTGCTCATACGGGTTGAGCGTGCCGGGATCGATGTTGATGTACGGGTCAAATTTCTGGATGGTTACTCTCAAGCCCCTGGCCTGCAGAAGTTTGGCCAGAGATGCCGCTATGATGCCCTTTCCGAGCGAGGAGGCTACTCCGCCTGTTACGAAAACATACTTTGTATTCATAAGGAATTTTTTCTCTTAACAGGGATGCAAATTTAGGGTTATTTCTTGTTTTTCCCAAACTTTTTCCTGCGTTGCCGAAAAAAACTTATCTTTGCACACGATATACAGAAGGCGGGACGATCTGCCGCGCCGAAAGGTGAGGAAAGTCCGGACAGGAAAGGGCACCCTGCTGCGGAAATCGCAGATGGGAGCAATCTTATATGGGCCGTAACAGAAAACAACCGCCGCGCAAGCGGTAAGGGTGAAAACGCGGGGCAAGAGCCCACGACCGTTGTCAGCGATGGCATCGGGGTACGCCCGCAGGGCCTGCAAGACCAAATATACTGACAGTTGAGGGCTGCCCGCCTGATGTCAGGGGGTAGGTTGCGTAGATAAATGGCAGATATAACAACAGAAACCGGCTTACGGTCCCGCCTTTTTTTATTTTTGGAAGCAGTTTTATGAAAGCAGTCATCGTCTATTCCGGAGGCATGGACTCGACGGTCCTCCTCTACAGATACAGGAAGGAGATTTCCCTTGCAGTCACATTCACCTACGGTTCGCGCCAGGATGAGGCGCAGCTCGAGTGCGCCAGGTGGAACTGCGCCAGGCTCGGCATACGCCACCTCGTGATACCCCTCGATTTTATGGGCAAGTACTTCAAAAGCAGCATGTTCGAAGGTCAGGAGGACATCCCTCACGGCAACTACGACGAGGAAAACATGAAAAGCACCGTGGTCCCGTTCCGCAACGGGATTATGCTTTCGGTGGCCGTCGGGCTGGCCGAAAGCAACGGACTTGACACAGTGCTGATTGCCAACCACGCCGGTGACCATACAATCTACCCCGACTGCCGCCCGGAATTCATAGATGCCATCGCTGCGGCAGCAAAGGCAGGCACCTTTGAAGGCATCAGCATCGTCTCCCCTTTCTGCAACATCACGAAAAGGGACATTGCGCTTATCGGCCGCGAAGAAGGGGTCCCGTTTGAAAAGACATATTCCTGCTACGAAGGCCGCGCCAGGCACTGCGGGCTCTGCGGCACCTGCAACGAAAGAAAGGAAGCCCTCGAAGGCTTCGACCCGACAGATTACGAAAAATAACTTCAAGAAGATTCTATTTTATTTATATGTACTACGTCAGCAAAAGACTCGAGATATCGTCGTCCCACAGCCTCCACCTCACTTATGAGAGCAAGTGCGAGGCCATGCACGGACACAACTGGATAGTGATTGTCCACTGCAAGTCAAAGACTCTCAACGTGGACGGGATGGTGACGGACTTCACCGTCATCAAGAGGGACATCGCCGGTGCGCTCGACCACACCAACCTCAACGAGGTGCTCCCGTTCAATCCTACGGCCGAGAACATCGCCCGCTGGGTATGCGACCACGTGGAGAACTGCTACAAGGTGGAGGTCTGGGAATCGGAGAACAACAAGGCAATCTACGAAAAGGATGAAGACTTATAGGGTCAACGAGATTTTCTATTCCCTCCAGGGGGAAGGAAGGTGGAGCGGGACGCCGATGGTGTTCCTGCGCCTTGCAGGCTGCAACCTCAAATGCCCTTTCTGCGACACTGATTCCGTCTCATTCCGCGAGATGACCATTGACAGGATTATCGGGGAAATTGATGCGGCGGGCGGCAACGGCGGGAAATACGACTCCTGCTGCGGAAGGCCGCGCGGAAGATGCCGCAAGGTGGTGGTGACCGGAGGGGAGCCGTCCCTGCAGATGGACGAGGGGCTGGTCGAGGCCCTTCATGAGCACGGGTACTATGTCCACGTGGAGACCAACGGCACACGGGCGCTCCCGCAGGGCATCGACTGGATAACGCTCAGCCCGAAAAGCGACTGGATTGAGGGTGCGGAGCCGGTGATTGAGTATGCCGATGAGCTGAAGCTCGTCTATACCGGGCAGGACCCTGAGAGATGGGAGCATTTCAATGCAAGGCTTTTCTACCTGCAGCCGTGCTCCTGCTCCAATACGGAAGAGACGGTGGCATACGTGCTGTCGCACCCGGTCTGGAGCCTGAGCCTCCAGACACACAAATATCTGGATATCAAATAGTTTCAAGGCTATACAATTATGACGCTAATCAAATCAATTTCCGGAATCAGGGGCACTATCGGTGGCAATCCGGGTGAAGGACTCACCCCTGTTGACATTGTCAAATTTACATACGCATTTTGCGAAAAGCTGCGCGAAAGGAGGCCGAAGGCCCCTGGAGAGAGATACAAGGTTGTCGTCGGGAAGGACGCGCGCCTTTCAGGCGAAATGGTCGAGAACCTCGTCACGGGTACCCTCATCGGATGCGGCATCGATGTGGTAAAGGCCGGATTTGCCTCCACCCCTACCACGGAACTTGCAGTCAGGTTCTGCGGAGCTGACGGAGGCATCATCCTCACGGCGTCGCACAATCCGCGCCAGTGGAATGCCCTGAAGCTTCTCAATGAAAACGGGGAGTTCCTTTCCGCTGCCGAAGGACAGGCAATCCTTGACTGCGCGGAGCAGGAGCATTTCGATTTCGCCCCGGTCGATGAACTCGGCCAGGTGGAGGAGCGTGATTTCACGGACGGGCACATCGATTCCGTCCTTGCGCTTGAAGCCGTTGATGCCGAGGCAGTACGCGAGGCCCGTTTCAAGGTCGTCGTGGACGCCGTCAATTCCGTCGGAGGCATCATCATGCCGCGTCTTCTCAAAAGGCTCGGAGTGGAATGCATTGAGCTCAATTGCAATCCGACCGGTGAATTCGCCCATAATCCGGAGCCGCTCCCGAAGAACCTCGAGGAGCTGAGCCGCACCGTAGTAAGCGAAAAGGCCGACCTCGGCATCAGCGTGGATCCGGACGTGGACAGGCTCGCCTTCATCTGCGAAAACGGTGAGCCGTTCGTCGAGGAATATACGCTCGTCAGTGTTGCCGACTACCTGTTTGAACGTCTGGCGCAAAAGGCTGAGAGGGAGGGAGTTTCGCTCGAGGAGGCTGCGGCGCCGTACAAGCCTGTGTCGTGCTCCAACCTTTCTTCGTCCCGCGCGCTTCGCGACGTCACCGAGAAATGGGGCGGCAGATATGTTGCCGCGGCAGTCGGGGAGGTCAATGTGACCACCAGGATGCATTCCGAGGCGGCCCTCATCGGAGGCGAAGGCAACGGAGGCGTGATCTATCCGGCAAGCCACTACGGACGCGATGCGATGACCGGTGTGGCACTGTTCCTGAGCAATCTGGCGCACAAGAAGATGAGCGTTTCCGCACTCAAGGCGACCTATCCGCAATATGTCATTGCGAAGAACAGGATTGACCTGAGCGACACAGCCCTGATCGACAGGATTCTCGATGAGCTGAAGAAGGTTTATGCCTCCGAGGACATCAATGACATCGACGGAGTGAAAATCAGCTTCGAATCGAAGAAGCAGTGGGTGCATCTGCGCAAATCCAATACCGAGCCTATCATCCGCATCTATGCCGAGGCCGCCACGGAGGAGGAAGCCGATGCGCTTGCAAAGGAAGTGATTGCCGTTGCAGAAAAGATTATCCGGTAGGCTATGTTCTCGTTCCGCACAACCCCTCTCGAAGACCAGATGGACAGGGCCCTGACGTCAGGTCCTGTCGCCTGCTTCTGCACCCAGAACTGCTGGGACACAGGCCGCGACAGGTATATGTATCAGCTGTTTGCAGAGAGGGGCAATCTCGAGCGCATACTCGCCCCGATGGATTCGGAGCTGACTCCGGGGACCAACCATATCGGTTTCACGATGGACGACCTCAGGGGACTGGCTGCAGTGGTTGTAGAGATCCAGGACGTGGGAGCAAGATATTTCAACTACACAAAGGATGTGTTCCGCCTGATGTCGATGCTCAAGGAAATGGGTGACGACTCCCCTGCCCTGTATGTTGTGGACCACATCAATCCGGCAGGACGCTATGTGGAGGGGTCGATCCCTTCGGGGGAAAGCGAGCAGTGGGTACCGAAAGTCGCTCACCGTCACGGACTTACGCTTGGAGAGCTATGCCACCTTTACAGCAATGAGATAGGGGCGAAATTCCCTCTCCACGTGATTTCCGCCCTCGCCAGCGAATCCACAAGGGACATTCTTCCGTGGGTGATTGCCCCGGCCTCGGACATTCCGGGGATGTTCACCTGCCATATGTACAGCGGAGGAGGCCTGTGGAACAACACTTCCATCAGCCCGGCCATAGGCACATCGAGGCCATACGAATACATCGGGGCACCGTTCATCAAGCCCACGATGGAGGGCGTCCCTGTCCCGGATGGGGTCCTGATGCGCACCTGCACATTCACCCCGTCAGCGGGACGCTACTGCGGACAGCGCTGCTACGGCTACCAGATCATGCTTCAGCCTGGTGCTCAGTACCATTCGCTTCTCCACACGCTCAAGCTGATGAAATTCTTCTCAGGAAGGTATTCGCAGTTCGAGATGTTCCCGGAGCTGGACAGGAAGCTGTCCGACAGCATGATGAGCACCTATCTCCATTCGGATGAGGTCACATACCAGGACCTTATGGAGCACGTCAAGCTGGAGGAGCAGAAATGGATCCGCAAGGCGAAGAGGTTTTCCCTCTACGACGACCAGCCGGTGAGGATGAAATAGGCAACTGCCCGGAAGTGTTTGCGGCAGTCAGAAATGGATTCCGTAGGTCATCTTGACCTCGTCCATCACGAAAGTGCTTTCTATTGAGCCGAGGCTCTCCACGGTGCCGAGTACGTTGAGTATGAACTGCTGATAGTATTTCATGTCAGGGGCGTGGATTTTCAGCAGATAGTCGTATTCGCCCGAAATGTTGTAGCATTCGGTCACTTCCGGTATGCCCTGGATTACCCTGGTGAAATCCTCGGCGATTACCTTTCCCAGCCTGCGCAGCTTGACGCGGCAGAAAACGACAAATCCCTGGTTGAGCTTTTCGGCATCGACTATTGCAATGTATTTTTTGATATACCCGCCGGTCTCAAGCCTTTTCAGACGCTCGAAGACCGGTGTGGTGGACAGGTGTACCCTGGCAGCAAGCTCCTTTGTAGTGAGCCTCGCATTGTCCTGCAGGATACGCAGTATCTGAAGGTCCGTCTTGTCAAGAGTGTCCATAAGAATATTTTTCTGTCTCCATGAGGAGTAATACGTTTTTAAAATAAAGGAAATTCTGATTCACCATGCAATAATAGCATTATTTTCCATAATACACAAAGTCTATGGTGGTTTAATCTTCATTTTCTAACTTTGCCAGCAGAAAGAACGTAAGATTGATAAATAACAATCAAAAACATACAGATTATGGACAGGTCAAAACTTCACTTTGAGACGCTCCAGCTCCATGTAGGCCAGGAGCAGGCAGATCCGGCAACCGACGCACGCGCAGTGCCGATTTACCAGACGACATCCTATGTATTCCACAACTCCGCACACGCTGCTGCCCGTTTCGGCCTGCAGGACCCCGGCAATATCTACGGAAGGCTCACCAACAGCACACAAAGCGTGTTTGAAGACAGGGTTGCAGCCCTTGAAGGCGGCGTGGCAGGCCTTGCGCTGGCTTCCGGTGCTGCCGCAGTCACATATGCATTCGAGAACATCACCCGTGCCGGCGATCATATAGTTGCAGCCAAGACCATCTACGGAGGCACCTACAATCTTCTCGCCCACACCTTTCCGACATATGGAGTTGCAACCACATTCGTTGACCCTGACAGGATAGAGAACTTTGAGAATGCCATCCAGGACAACACCAAGGCTGTATTCATCGAGACGCTCGGCAATCCCAATTCCAACATCATCGACATCGACGCGGTGGCAGCAGTTGCCCACAGTCACGGCATTCCGCTGATCATTGACAACACATTCGCTACGCCTTATCTCCTGCGCCCTATTGAGCACGGGGCCGACATCGTGGTCCATTCCGCCACCAAGTTCATCGGCGGCCACGGTTCCTCGCTCGGCGGTGTCATAGTGGATTCCGGCAAATTCGACTGGAAGGCTTCAGGAAAGTTCCCGCAGCTTACCGAACCAGACCCGAGCTACCACGGAGTGCGCTTTACGGATGCCGCCGGCCCTGCAGCCTACATCACCCGCATCCGTGCCGTCCTGCTGCGCGACACCGGTGCGACAATCAGCCCGTTCAACGCCTTCCTTCTCCTCCAGGGACTTGAGACCCTGTCACTGAGGGTGGAGCGCCACGTAGAGAATGCCCTCAAGGTGGTTGACTTCCTCAAAAACCACCCGAAAGTCAAACGTGTCAACCATCCTTCCCTCCCGGACCATCCGGACCACGAGCTCTACAAACGTTATTTTCCTAACGGGGGAGGCTCAATCTTCACCTTCGAGATAGACGGAGGACAGAGTGAGGCCCACCGCTTCATCGACAGCCTCGAGATCTTCTCACTCCTGGCCAATGTCGCTGACGTGAAGTCACTTGTCATCCATCCGGCAAGCACGACCCACTCCCAGCTCAACGAGCAGGAGCTCCGCGAGCAGGACATCACTCCGGGCACTGTCCGCCTGTCCATCGGCACCGAGCACATCGACGACCTCATCGCCGACATCGCACAGGCATTTGACAAAGTCTGAATCATCCTCATTATCATAACCGACTCCGCCGCCCGCCGCAGGGGACTCCCCTGCCGGGCCCGGAGCCGGGCTTTCTTTTTTATCCCGGATTCATTGCCGCCGGCGCATCTGGAGCATTACCTTGCGGTATGCGTGATTCTTGTCTTTAAGTTGAAGCAGTTTAACCAGATAATCAGTGTTCTGGTCACTTCCTCCGAAAGAGAACTTGCAGGTCTCGCCTATGGCATTCTTCCCTTTCCCCGGCATTTCAGACATCACAATGCCTTCAGCCTTGAGGTCGGCAAGAAGTTGATTCATATAATCTATGACCTCCTGTTCCGAGCTTTCGAATTGCTTGGGTGTGTAGGCCATTCCAGATGGTTTCCGGCCTTCCATATCGAAATAGAACGTATATTCCCAAGAACATATACTTGAATGGTCATCCCTGTCCGTATCGTAATAAATGCTGACGGGACAGACCCCGTGATACCGGCTCTTGTAGCCATAATGTCCTTCCAGATTATACTTGAAACTGTTCCACAGCCCTTTCGAATTCCCGGGATAGGACCAGTCTTTATGTGCAATGATGAAATTCCGGACATCGTCGTCACAGAGGCCCCACAGCCCATCAGCATCTCCGACTTTGCCAAGAGGCTTGTTGATGATGTCATCAATTGACAAATCCAGCCCATCATCCTCAAGCTGATAATATTCAATATTCCGCGATTCGAACCATTCCTTGTAGCAATCGCCGAGGGCGTATGCACTCACCTTTCTCCTTGTCCAGTTGCCGATACTGTCACGCTCCAGAACCGTATTGCGGAATGTGGTAATACCGTACGTCCAGTATTCAATCTCATTGGTGTATGGAGATCTATAAAATACAAGTGTATCCCGCGAATCCGGATAGGCCTGCGTCTCGACTGTCTTTCCATCCTCATACCCGTATGAAATGTTGGCAAGAAGCCGCGGTTCCGGGACATCTTCTCCAGCCAGCAAAGACATTAAGTTTACCATTCCGGTAAGCATGTCGGGCTTCTCGATTATCTTGTCGGGCCAGCCCCACCCGTTATATTCATAGCATTGTCCCGGAACGTTGGAATACCCGTAGATATCGAAATCGACAGTCTTGTCATACTCGCCGGCCTGATAATACACTACACTTTTCACGGGGCCCTTGAGCTCGTAGAAACCTTTGTCATTGTGGGCCTTTGCGCCTGACGGCACTGCGTGGAGACAAAGCAAGGCCACCACGCACAGTTTGAATATAAGTTTCATATCTTTGGCATCTTGTGCAAATGTAATAAATTTCCGTGCAAATGGCCACCAACCGGAATCAATAACTGATTTTCCCTCCACTCAACTCCACACAAATTCACTCAAGTTCGAGTCCGGAATCTCCCCAAAAATGGAGTTGGATTTATTGGAGGACGAAGCCCAATGGCGCCAGTCTGCCCTCGTGAAATTCATCTGGGCCGGGGGAGTTTGACAGCCATTGCCCTCGTGAAATTCATCTGGGCCGTCGGCTTTTGCTAAATAATTGATTATAAGAATGATGGATTTCAGGAAGGGTCCAGATGAGGGCAATTTGCCTCCATCGGGAACGGGGATATGCCCTACAGATACCTGTAGAGGGCCTGCGCGTTCCAGATGAATTTCACGGGAGATGGAAACGACGATAAGATACACATTGTGCTCCAGCAGAACGCCGCGCATCAGTTTTGTAAACCTGACAAGCAATAGTGGAGACGCCCGTACGAATGAAATGCTGACAGTGCGTCGGGCAGTGGGGCCGGGAGGTACCTGGTTGAAATTGCAAAGAGGCTTCGAGCAATTCACCGCGCATGTTTTATAGCGCTAACTATTTGATAATCAACAAAGGCTTATGCTCGGCGAATTGCTCGAAAGTAAGCAAAGGCAGATGGAATGGCCCTTCATGTCAATGCCGTCATCGCGGGGACGATTACATTTGTTATTTGCAACATTTCTTTCCATGTTTGTATGCACAAGGGAACCCTCCTGAAAGATGTTCGAAGGTATAGGAGTGGTGATTGGCAGGTTAAATTCTGCTGCATTCGGGAATGGCACCAACAATGCCCAGATGCCACCAGAAATAACATCACTCGGGCGCGACAATGCGCCGCACTAGAGTGTCAGTCAGATTATTGATAGAAGATATCCACATCACCCCGGGCGGCATCAGCCGCCGTGGCGGAACGTCAGGGAGTTTGTCGAAGAAAAACGAACCAGTGGAGCCACCCGCCGGAATGTAATGCAGGCGGTATCCCCCTGAAAGGGGGAAGTCGCGCAGCGACAGGGGGTTGAGAGACAAGGCAGGCTTTGCCTGCATCAGCCGCCGTGGCGGAGCGTCAGCGAGATTTCCGCAAGGAAATCGAAGCAGCAGAGCCACCGGCCGTAGCAGCAGCGCAGGCCGCATGCCCCCTGACAGGGGCTGTCTGCGAAAGCAGACTGGGGTTGAGAAGAGAGAGCACTTGCCTGCGGCAAGTGCGTATCTCCACAAAAAAATGCCTCCCGGCAACGCCGAGGGCACTTTTGTGTGGAGATGGGCGAACTTGAACATTTCCTCCAAACCCCTCCAGACATATTTGTA
>JBJEJU010000032.1:0-42309 GCA_051878275.1 Candidatus Cryptobacteroides sp.
TTCTTTGGTCATCATAATTACAATATTTTTGACCAAAGATCGGGGTTTTTCTTCACGATTCTATGACGCAGCTGACCGGAGGCTTACACATCAGATCAGTATTGAACCAAAAAGACAACACCAACATCGACCCGATTTCCCTCCCGGCCTATGAGGCCATCGCCGGATACCTGATGGGCAAGCAGTAGTCCCTACCAGGCCACACGTTGATAGACCTGCTCATACACATCCATTTCCCGCTTGGATATTCCAAGTCGACCGGCAATTGGCTTCCACTTTTCCACGCCTGACCTTACTTCATCGATGATTGTCTCTGCTTCTTTCCTGCCGATCATATATTCCCCGGATGAATCAAGCAGGATATTCAAGTCTGCGCGATTTGTGGTGGAGTTGATAAGCAAAGCCTGGTATTCATTCAGAGTAGGATTCATATCATAAGCAGGCGAAAGCGTCCAGCCTTTGGGAGTAAGCAGGAAACCGTGATTGCGGAAATGATCATCACTGTTGCCGATGGCGATATTGAACGCCACCCGTCGGTAGAGCTGACGCAAATTGGCTTCCACATCACAACAGTTCTGCAGGATGAAGTCCACGATGTCAAGATAGCCGTTGCCGGTCTTGGCATCGCAACCGTCAGTCAGTCCAAGCAGGGTCATTGCAGATGCAAAGTGCTTTCTTCGTCCGTCGGCAGTCCTGTCGAAACGCTTTGAAAGCAAGATATGGTATTTCCCTCCTGTATCAAGAACGCTTGTTTCGGCGGCAATCACGCCGGCTTCCTTAGCCAGGAGATGGCTATGATGCTCCCAGAGACCGACATCATAATCATCATTTCTTGAAGGGAACTTGGCCACACAAAGTCTTCCCTCATAATCCATTACCCCGGCCTTCGGACGGGCACCGCCAAGAGAAGTACCAGGATGAACGAGCTGCTGCAACCATTTCTTTTCAGGCAATTGGTTCAATTCCTCGCATTTCTCAATTTCCATACTGGCTGCAAACAATGTACGTATATCAGTCAAAGGAGGAATGCGGAGAGACTTTTCACAATTGATAAACCCGCCATCATGCGATGCTTTGAAACGGAAACCGCCCATACGGGAGAAATCATCTATACCGACAAGGTAGTCGAAAGAGGACAGCTTACGCACAGGCCGTTGTTCCTCTGTGGCAAGAATCTGTTCGCGTCTGTTGAGCAGCAGTCTTCCCCAACGGTCGGGCAAAGCATCGCTGAAACAGCCGAAAATGTCCCTGTCCGGCTGTGTATATTGCCACCCTGGATAATTATTGATGTCCGCTCCCAGAAAGAGACTGCCATACTGAAGAAGCCAGCCGTTATCATACCTGAAAGAATATGAATCAGAGCCACGAAGTGATTCATATCCCAATTCGCCGACAAGCATGGGCTTGTCAAGCCAGTCAAAATCCGCATATATGAATAATGTGCGCATAGCCTATCCCTTTTTGGATGCACGTTCACGACGTTTCAGCGCAAGATCCTGCAATGCCCTCCCCATCTCGTCTTTCTGAGCCAGCAGCAAGATGTCATCATCGAGTTGAAGGGCATATAGTACACGCAGATATATACCGATGGCTACAGTCGGAGCTCCCTTCTCAATGCGGGAAACAGTGAGTGGTGAACAAGTAGCACGTTCAGCAACCTGTGCTACACTTAGATTACGGCGCAAACGGGCCAACTTGATTTGCTCTCCTACAGTATGCATCTTCTGTTCCAGTTTTCTGGGGAGTTTGGTACCCATCGTCGTTTTGCTCATAACACCATTCAATATATATTTACAAATGCAAATATAATATTATTTATTAATTTTATGATAGGTTGACAGCCAAGTCAACTCAACTTTGCATGGCTGCGTTATGGGCAAGCAGTAGTCCCTACCAGGCAATCGATTCGATGCTGCGCGCGGGGACAGCCGTCGAAATGATGTTGGTACCGTCCCTGAAGATAATCTGTACAGGGCTTGTGCCTTCATTGACAAGCAGGAGGGCGATGGTCCCGTCCGGATTCCTGAAAGCAAGGCTTGTAAGGGTGAGCGGAGCATATCCGCTCATCTTTATTCTTTTTGCACCAGGTTTCACCACCTTTGACGCGTGCGCGATGTTGTAATAGTGGCTCTGGCGGGAAACGATTGCCCCGGAGGAAGAATTGAGGGTCACCACTCCGTAGCAGGTGGAGCATCCTCCCGGCCTGTAAGGACCGCGATTCTCGTCGAGGACGAGATTCCAGAGGGTGACTCCCTTGCCGTAATTCTGCATCGTCTTCAGGAAGATGCTCTTGAAATCGGTTATCAGGCAGTCGCCGAAATTGTAGTTCCAGGTGCCGATGGAGGCCTCCGTGAAATAGATTTCCTTGTCGGGCGCAGAAGCGTGTATATCCGAAAGGATGGTTGGGGATCCGCCGTAGTTGTGCCAGGCCGAGCCCGCCACATAGGCTGAAGCCCCGGAATCGGCATATATCTTCAGCGGGTAGTCCTTCTGGGAAGCTATGCCGTCATAATTGTAGTTGTGGTCGAAGACCAGGATTTTGGCATCGATGCCCGCCTTTGCGAATGCCGGGCCCAGGGCATCCCTTATGAAGTCCCTCTGCTCCTCCCAGGTCATATACATTGACATCGAATTGCCCTTGTTGAGAGGCTCGTTCTGGATGGTGACGGCATGGATGTCGAAGCCTTCCGCCTCCATTGCCTTTATCCATCTGACAAAATACTCCGCATAAGCATCATAGCAGCCGGGCGACAGGCTGCCGGAAGTCCAGCTCGGGTACGGGGTGTTGTCGGTGGTGGACTTGCGTTTCATCCAGCGCGGGGCAGACCACGGCGAGGCAATAATCTTCAGGCCGGGATTGATTGCATAGATCTCCTTCAGCACAGGTATCAGATAGTCGCGGTCCTCCTTGTGGATTGCGAAATTGTCAATCCCTTCCTCATCGCACCAGGTAAATTCCTCATCGACACTGAAATCCGATGCCCCGATTGACACCCTCACCAGGCTGACTCCAAGCCCCTCGTCGGGACTGAACATTTCCTTGAGGAAGGCCGTCCTGCCTTCCTTTGTCATTTTCAGCAGGTTGTAGCAGCTTGCCCCGGTGAGCGCAGCACCGAATCCGTCTATCTCCTGATATTCTTCAGACGGGTCTATGGTTGCGACCAGGCCGCTCTGGCCCGGCTCCACGAAATCGACAAACGGAATCTCGAGACGTTCAAAGAGCCTCGAGCCGACGGCCGTGGTGACATAGGCTTCGGCGCAGGTCTTTACCTGTTCTTCCGGCGGGTCGGGAGGGACGAGCCTGTCTCCCCCGTCATTCTGTTCCTTTTTTCCGCAGGCGGAAATGCCGGCGATGATCGCGGCGATGAATATTATGATGTTCGGATTCATATTGAAACTGTTTTTTCAGGACTCCGGCAAAGATATGACAATTATCGGAACTGCGGTTGCAAAGGGCCCCCGCAAAGGCTGCCGCAACGCCCGGAAAAGTCCCACAATATCCACTTTCAAACTACTTTTCAAAATTTTACATTACTGATTTTTAACGATTTATATTTTCAGGCATCCACTTATTTACGCAATCGGGCACCCCTTTTACAAAACGATACAAATAAAGCGATACCTTTGTTTCGTGACCTACGTCCAGAACAAAACACTTTATTTGATATTAACATCTAACTAACAGCATCAAATGAGAAAACCTATCAGACTCATCGCTCTCTCAATTCTAATGTTGGGAGCAAGCTGTATCTCGGCGCTGGCCCAGACCGTCGTCAGGGGTACTGTAAAGGATGATGAAGGGGAACCGGTCATAGGTGCAGGTATCGTGATCCGGGGCACCACCCAGGGCACTACGGCCGACCTCGACGGATCATTCTCCATCAACTGTCCTTCTGATGCAATCCTGGAAATCAGTTCCATCGGATTTGTAAAGCAGATTATTCCCGTTGGAGGCAGGACCGAAATCCTGGTCATCCTCGAAAAAGACAACACTGTGCTTGACCAGGTTGTAGTGGTCGGATACGGCGTCCAGAAAAAGAGCGTTGTGTCCGCGTCAATCTCAAGTATCACTGAAGACGCACTCAAACACCAGTCCAACAACAGGATAGATGCCGTACTCCAGGGCATGAGCTCGGGTGTGACCGTCAGCCAGAGTTCCGGCGCTCCGGGAGCAAGCTCCCAGGTACGCGTGCGCGGTATCGGTTCCATCCACGACTCGGCCCCTCTTTATATTGTGGACGGTCTCGCCATTTCGGGCGGCATCGACTATCTCAACCCTAACGACATTGAGCGCATCGAGGTCCTCAAGGACGCCGCATCCGCTGCAGTCTATGGTGCCCGTGGAGCCAACGGAGTTATCCTCGTCACCACAAAACAGGGAAAGAAGGGAGCGGCAAAAGTGTCCTACGACTTCTCCTACGGTATCCAGAACCCTTGGCGCAAGCCTCAGGTGCTCAACGCCACCGAATACGCCATCATGATGAACGAGGCCTCCCTCAACAACGGCTCCGCCCCGATCTACGATGACCCGTATTCCTATGGTGAAGGCACCGACTGGGTAAGTGCCGTGTTCAACAAAAACGCCCCTATCCAGAAGCACGACGTCTCGATCAGCGGAGGAAACGACAACGTCTCCTACGCAGTCAGCGCCGGCTATCTTTCACAGGAAGGTATCATCGGCGGCGACTACGGCCGTTCCAACTACGACCGTTTCACCCTCAGGGAATCCACCCAGATCAACGTGTTCGACAAGAGCAGCGAGCGCAGCTTCCTCAACAGCCTCAAGGTCAACACAAGTGTTTCCTACGCCCACATCAATTCGACCGGCATCAGCGAGAACACCGAGTACGGCTCGGTCCTCGGATCTGCCATCGGGATGTCCCCGCTCGAGAGCATCTATGCGGACGAGGCTACTGAAGAGCTCTACAAGTCCCTCTACCCGGACGGATATCCATACATCATCCGCGACTCCGACGGAAGGGCCTACACTGTTGTTGACGGTGTGAAATACAACGAGCAGAGCAACCCTCTCGCAATGCTCAATATGCCCGGAACGAAATACGACACCAACAAGTTCATCGCCAATGCTTCGGCCGAACTTCAGATCTGGGACGGCCTGAAATTCAAGACCTCCATCGGTGCGGACCTCGCTTTCTGGGGCAACCATTCCTATTCCAACCCTTACTTCCTTTCATCGAAGAACTACAAGTACGACACCGTGACGGAGACCACTACCTACGACGAAAACGGCAATGCGTCCACCGTCAGCAAAACCAACTACGGTTCTTCGGCAAGCCAGGAGATGAACCAGTCCCTGCTCTGGCAGGTTGAGAACGTGCTCACCTACGACAAGACCATCGGCAAGCACAGTTTCAGCATACTTCTCGGACAGAGCGCACTCAAGAGTTCTTCAAAGAATGTGGGAGCAAGCGCCAATGGCCTGATGTACGGATACGACACCTGGAAGATTTCCGTCAACAACACCCTCGGGCAGCAGAAAGACGGAGACCGCAATGGTTGGGGCAGCTGGAATTCAATCGTTTACAGCCTTGCTTCATATTTCGCAAGGGTTTCCTACAACTACGACGAGCGCTATATGTTTGAGGCCACCATCCGCCGTGACGGTTCGAGCCGCTTCGGCCCTAACAACAAGTGGGGTAATTTCCCTTCAGCTTCCGCGGCCTGGAACTTCGCAAAGGAGAGCTTCATGGACTTCGCTCCTTGGCTTTCTCTCGGAAAACTCCGCGCCTCATACGGTATCAACGGTAACGACAGCATCGGCAACTTCGTATATGCAGTCTATATGTCGTCCGGCAACAACTATGTGTTCGGCTCCGGAGCAACGGGCACCGAGACCATTTCCATCGGTACAAAACCTTCAGGCCTGTCCAATCCTAACGTGAAGTGGGAGCAGTCCATCCAGACCGACCTCGGTATCGACCTCGGCTTCTGGGACAACAGGCTGACCCTCACCGCCGACTACTACCACAAAAAGACCAGCGGCATGCTCCTGTCGATGCCTGTCCCTTCATATGCGGGTGACTCGGCCCCTATCGGCAACCTCGGAGATATGGTCAACCAGGGTGTTGAAATCGACATCAACTACCGCAATTCCGTCGGTGACTTCAACTACTACATAGGACTCAATGCCACCTACAACGACAACAAGCTCACCTACCTCGGTGACGATGCTTCTTCGCTCTATGTCTCAAGCCACAAGATCGGACAGCTCTCCCGCGGTCTGGTCGGACTTCCTTTCCCGTACTTCTACGGCTACAAAGTCGAAGGCATTTTCCAGAACCAAGAAGAAATCGACTCCTATGTCGGACCTGACGGACAGCTCATCCAGCCGAATGCAGTACCCGGCGATGTGAAATTCAAAGACATCAACGGTGACGGTGCCATCGATCCGGACAATGACAGGACCTACATCGGAAAGGGTATTCCTGACTGGACCTTCGGCATCAACCTCGGATTCGAGTTCAGGGGCATCGACTTCAATATGCTTCTCCAGGGCCAGGTCGGCGCCCAGACTTTCAATGTCACACGCCGTACCGACCTCTACTATATCAATCTGCCGAAGACCATCCTCAACCGCTGGACCGGAGAAGGAAGCACCAACTCCTATCCGCGCTTCACCTGGGACGGAGGTTCCAATGAGAACTACAGGGTTTCCGACCTCTGGCTCGAGGACGCTTCATTCCTGAGGGCCCGCAACGTGCAGCTCGGATACACCCTTCCGCAGTCCCTCACCCAGAAAGTCGGGATCAGCAGATTCCGTCTCTATCTCCAGGCCGAGAACCTGTTTACCCTGACAGAATACTCGGGCTGCGACCCTGAGGTGACTGGAGGCAACTCCGGCTACGGCACCGAATACGGTATCGACCGCGGTGTGTACCCTCAGGCGAGGACCTTCTCCATCGGTCTCAACATCAACTTCTAACATCACGGCACAATGAAAAAGACATTATACATAATAAGCGCCGCGGCCATTCTTCTCCTGACATCCTGCGGCAAGGACTTTATCACGGCCGTCCACAACTCGTCCGAGCCTATGGATGAGTACTTCATCGACGAAGACCGTATGTACCAGGCTCTCGTGGCCTCATACGACCCTCTCCAGTGGTTCGACTACTTCTACCAGTACAATTCCCTCCCGATGGTTTCCGACATCATGGCCGACGACATCTACTGCGGAGGCTCCAACGAGGGCGACCAGCCTATTCTCGTCAAGACCCACTACTATACGGCTACGGCCACCGAGGTCTGCAACCAGATCTGGACCATTGCCTACTCCGGCATCAACCGCTGCTACCACGTGCTCGAGTACGTGGACGGAGTCCCAGGCATGAGCGATGACAACATAAAGCTCTTCAAAGCCGAGTCCTATGTCCTTCTGGCATATTACTATACGATTCTCTGGAAGTTCTGGGGCAACATCCCTTACTATGACGAGAACCTCACCGCACCTTACATCGCCGCCCAACTCGACCATGATGCTGTCTATGAGAAAATCGTGGGCAGGATCGAGGAAGCGCTTGCCCTTGACATCCTTCCGATGAAGGTCGGCGGAGGCAGCGAGGGACGCATCAGCAAGGCTATGGCATATATGCTCTACGCCGAAGTGGTGATGTACCAGAATGACTCTGCACGCTTCGAAAAGACACTCGGCTTCATGAAGGAAATCATCAACTCCAAACAGTATGACCTTGTGAGCGACTACGCAGGCATATGGGCAGAATCCGGAGAATGGGGAGCCGAATCCATCTGGGAAATCAACTACACCTCCGAAGGTGCAGTCCGCGACTGGGGCAGCCCTATCGCCACCGGCGGCAGCGTTTATCCTACCCTCATCGGCATCCCTGGAGGCGTTTCCGGTTACTTTGATGACGGATGGGGATTCTCTCCTGTCGCAAAGAGCGCATACGATATGTATGAGGAAGGCGACATCCGCCGCGACGGAGGCATCCTCGACATCGATGCCTTCTGTGCAGAAAAGGGCCTGACATACGACCACGCCCAGGACCGCTGGCAGTGCACCGGATACTACCTCCTCAAGTACATCGCCCGTACCAACGGCAACCACGGATACCTCGCATCCAACACCCTCAACTACGGCAACAACATCCGCGTTTACCGTTACGCCGAGACCCTTCTCAACGCTGCGGAACTTGCAGAAAGGGTTGGCCAGGACGGCAGTTCATATCTTGCCCAGGTAAGGGAGAGGGCTCACTGCTCCGACAGCGGCACCTCCATCGGGGACATCATCGAGGAAAGGCACAAGGAGTTCGTGGGCGAAGGCAAACGCTACTGGGATCTTGTCCGCACGGGCATGGCCCCGACCGTTCTCAAGGCGGCCAACCATCTCTACCGTCAGGTGGACTGGACCGAGTCCAAGAAATACTGGCCGATTCCACAGTCCGAAAAGGACAAGGATCCTGACCTCGTTCAGAACGCATATTAATCGAATCAGACATGAAAAATATATTCAAATACGGACTGATGGCGCTTGGAGCATATCTGCTTGCAGGCTGCCAGCCTGAAATAGAGAGCCCGGACCAGAAAAGGCTGCCGGTAGCCAGCGAGCTGACCGCCGACATCCGGGTTGACCAGACCACCAACATTGTGACCTTCTCCATTCTGGACAAGGATGTGGTTCCGGTATGGATTTTCGGCGAGGAACTCATCGACGGAAAGGCCAACAAGAAATATTCCTATGTACAGAACGGCCTGCAGCTGCGTATCCGCGATGCCGGAGAGCACACGGTCGAGCTGCGCGCATACAATGCAAACGGCATTTCACAGGGTTCACAGACAGTCAGGTACACCCTCGAGAACACCTACCGCGACCCGTTCGACGCCACTCCTTACATGAAGGCCATTGCCAACCAGTGGGTTTGGGACCAGGCCAATGCCGGCCACTTCGGCTGCGGCGAGACTGCCGACAACCCTACCGGATGGTGGTCCTGCGGCGCCAATGAGAAGGAAGGCAAGGGACTTTACGACGACATCATGACTTTCACCGCTGACGGAAGCTACACCTACAACCCGGGAGAAGGGGGCACCGTCTATGTCAACAAGGACGTGACCGCCCTCGGAGGCAGCGGCAGCACTGAAGACTACGAGATTCCTATAGATGAGTTCACCTGCAGCTACACCATCGAGAACAACTGGAACGACGCCGGCATCGAGGAGATCTACCTCGTGCTTCCTGAGGGGAAAAACCTCTCATATGTTCCGAACAACGATGCCGTTGGAAGCAACGCACGCTACCTTTTCGTCAACACGAAAGCATCCGACATCAAGAAGAATCTCAAGCTCGTCAACTATTCCCCGACTGCAAACGGAGGAAGCCCGATAGCATGGCTATACAGTTTTGTGCCGTATGTCAAGACCGCTACGGCAGAGGAACTCCTTGCAGGCACGACTTCCGAAGGAAAGGCATGGATAATGGATGCAGCGGCAAAAGGACACCTCGCCTGCGGACCTTCACTGGAGGATCCTACAAGCTGGTGGCCTGCCGGACCTTATGAAAAAGACGGTTTCGGCCTGTACGACAACGTGCTCACCTTCTATCCTGACGGAAAATATGTATTTGATTCCGGTGAAGACGGACAGATCTATGTCAACAAGGACGTTACCGCCCTTGGAGGTCCGGCAGGGGAAGACTTTGTCGTAGCATGGGAGGACCAGGAAAGCAGCTATGTATTTGACGGTGAGACCATCACACTTCCTGAAGGTGTCGTGATCGGCTATGTGCCAAACGACGAAAGCTATTCCAACCCTGTATTCCATGTCACCTCCATCAGCGAGACATCCCTTGTGCTCGTTTCCGTAACTGAAGGCATCAGCTGGCAGTATATCTTCAAGGCCCGCGACATCGAGGCACCTTCACAGACCATCGGCGGAGTTGCAGTGGAAGGCGGAAAAGTCGAGCTCTCCCTCTCCCAGGGCGAAGACATTGCGGTCACGGGCATCGACCTTTCAGCACTGTGGATTGACCCTGATTTCTTCGAAATGAAGGACGCATCCACCCTCAAGTTCCTTGCAACAGGCGGAGACTACCGCATCTATGTATTGAATGACTGGCTCAAGGTCATCCCGCTGTCAGGCGACTCGGCTGCGACATATGACAACGGAGGCGCAATCTGGATGATCGGTGACGGCTACGGCAAGCCTCAGGGAACCATTGTCGGATGGAGCACGGGAGAATCGGTTGACCTGCCTATGGCAAGGATTTCCGATGACGAATACAGGATCACCCTCTACTTCAGCCCGGACAAGGCAGGCAACAACCCGTCTTTCAAACTCTTCGGACAGCCTGACTGGGGCAAGGAATTCGTTTCGACCGATTACGACAGCGTCGAGGGCAACGGACTGTTCGCCATCGGCACCGGAGACGACGGACACGACAACGGCAACATCTACTCGCTCACAGGCGAAGCAGGATGGTATGTCTTCACTGTCAAGGACAACGGCGGAACGCTCAGCATCACCATGGACAAAAAGCGTGAAACCTGGTTCGACCTGGACGGGGAGACCAACCTCTGGAGAAGTGCGACAATCACTCCGGATTATTGGTATGCCGACGGCGGCTGGAGCCAGATTGCTTCCCCTGACGGAGAAATCACTGAAAACAACGGTTTCAGAGTCACAGTCCCTGAAGGTGTGGGCGGTAGTGAATGGCAGGGCCAGAACAAGCTTCTGTCAACCGTTCCGGTCGAGGCCGGGCAGGAATACGATTTCTGCTGCACCATCGAGGCGGACGCAGAGATGACAATTACTGTCAAACTCGCCGCCGAGCCGGGTAATGCAAATGCTGAAAACCAGCTGTATTACAACAATGCAGTTTCACTCGGGGAGAGCGAGCCGCTGACTCTCAAACTTGAAAAGGTCAGCGCCGTTCCGCCTGAAGGAACATCTTTTATGCTTATCTTTGATTTCGGACGCAGTCCTGCCGGTTCCCGCGTTGACGTAACTGACATCTGCTTCCAGAAACATAAAGAGCAATAATGAGACGGTTAGCTTTTCTTTTCATATTTATGTCCCTTATGACCATTTCCTGCAAGGGGGAGAAAACCCCTTCGGGGGATGGTCCGGGGATAACAGTTTCGCCAGCCTCCCTTTCATTCACAGCTGAAGGCGGCACCAAGGTGCTGGACCTCAATGCGGAAGGTGACTGGGGAGTATCCGTTGCCGACAAATCCGTATGCACGGTTTCACCGGAATACGGAAGCGCAGGGTCCTATGCAGTGGAAGTGACCATGCAGCCGAACAAACGGTATGAGACCGTGGAGACGGGCGTGACATTCATGCACGGGGTCGGAAGGACTACGGTAACCGTCTGCCAGGAGGCTGCGGAAAAGCCGGTCATCGAAGATCCTGACATCGTGGCCCCGGAAGGATACAGCCTTGTGTGGCACGATGAGTTCGACAGCGAACCGAAAGACAGCGGCAACTGGCGTTTCGAGAACTGGGCTCCCGGCAGGGTCAACAACGAACTCCAGCGCTATGTGGCAGGAGGCGAACTTGACGGCAAGAAGACGGCACACGTAGAAGACGGAGTGCTTTTCATAACTGCCATGCAGCACGGTTCGGAAGTGATTTCCGCAAGGATGAACAGCACCGCTTCATGGAAATACGGCTATATGGAAGCCCGCATCAGGCTCCCGAAGGGCAAGGGGACCTGGCCGGCATTCTGGATGATGCCGGACGACCAGAGCCTCGGATGGCCATCCTGCGGCGAAATCGACATTATGGAAGAAGTCGGGGTAAATCCCAACTACACCTCGTCATCCATACATACAAAGGCCTACAACCATGTCCAGAACACCCAGAAGACCAAGGAAATCTATACTGCCGGAGCAGAAGACAGCTTTCATACCTATGCATGCGAATGGACTGAGGAAAGCCTGAAATTCTACACCGACGGGGTGCAGTTCTTCGAATTCCGCAACGACGGCAAATCCGACAACGACACCTGGCCTTTCAACAAAGCCTTCTACATCACCCTCAATCTTGCCTGGGGCGGAGACTGGGGCGGATGGAACGGAGTTGACCCTTCAGCCCTTCCAACCTCGATGGAGATTGATTATGTAAGGGTTTTCCAGAAATTATAACACCTATCAGACAATGAAAATCAAGTTTAAAATTGCAGCCCTGATGGTTTGTGCCGTTGCCTGCACTCCAAAGAGCGATATTGACAAGAAAGTCGATTCTCTCCTGTCCAGGATGACACTGGAGGAGAAAATCGGCCAGATGAACCAGCTTGACTATGGAGCTGTAAGCGAAGACCTCATCGCAGCAGGCAAAGTCGGGTCAATCCTCAACTTCGTTGATCCTGCCAGGACCAACGAGCTCCAGCGCACTGCAGTGGAAAAGAGCAGGATGGGCATTCCCCTTCTCGTGGGAAGGGATGTCATCCACGGTTTCCACACGATCTTCCCGATCCCTCTCGGACAGGCAGCCACATTTGACGAGGCCCTCGTGGAAGAGGGTGCTAGGGTTGCCGCAGTCGAAGCATCCTCATACGGAGTGAAATGGACTTTCTCCCCTATGGTTGACATTGCCAGGGACGGAAGATGGGGCAGGATTGCCGAAGGATTCGGCGAAGACCCGTATCTTGCCGGAAAGCTCGGAGCCGCTATGGTCAGGGGCTACCAGGGTGACGACCTGTCGGACGGAAGTTCCATCGCCGCCTGCATCAAGCATTTCGCCGCATACGGAGCCTCGGAAGGAGGTCGCGACTACAACTGCGCCAATGTGCCCGAGAGGGTGCTCCGCAACAGTTATCTGCCTCCTTACAAGGCCTGTGCCGATGCCGGTGCCGCAACCGTGATGACCTCGTTCAACGACATTGACGGCGTACCTTCAACGGCCAACAAATGGCTTCTCGACGACCTGCTCAGAGGCGAATGGGGATGGGACGGAATGATAGTCACCGACTGGAATTCGGCCGGAGAGCTTGTCAACCACGGAGTGGCGGCCGACCTCGCCGACGCCGCACGCCTCAGCGTGGACGCAGGAGTGGACCTCGATATGATGTCGTTTTCATTCATTGCCAACATCGAGAGTCTGGTCAAATCGGGCAAATTGTCCGAGAAACAGATAGACAAGGCTGTGAGAAGGATCCTGAAGCTCAAATTCGAGCTCGGCCTTTTCGACAATCCTTATCTCGACGTGGATGCTGCCGGTGCCCTGGACTATAGCGAAAGCCATCTCGAAGCTGCAGAGCGTGCAGCCGCAGAGTCAGCTGTCCTTCTCAAGAATGACGGCGTGCTTCCTCTTGCAAAGGGCAAGACCATCCTCGTATGCGGTCCTATGGCCGACCAGCCTTACGAGCAGCTCGGCACATGGGCGTTCGACGGACAGCCTTCACACACCGTCACCCCACTGCAGGCTCTCAAGGAAAAATACAATGTGATATATGTGCCTGCCCTCGACTTCAGCAGGGACAAGAGCATTGAAGGGATGGACAGGATCCGCGCCGCAGCATCCCGCTCAGACGCCATCGCGGTGTTCGTAGGAGAGGAGGCCATCCTTTCCGGAGAGGCCCACTCGCTTGCTGAAGTCAAGCTCCAGGGAGCACAGTCCAGTCTCATCGGAGAGCTCTCAAAGCTCGGCAAGCCGCTTGTCAGCGTAGTCATGGCGGGAAGGCCTCTTGTCATCGGTGAAGAACTCGCCGCAAGCGATGCGATGCTCTACTGCTTCCATCCGGGCACAATGGGAGGAAAGGCCATTGCCGATCTTCTCTGTGCTGACAGGATTCCTTCCGGAAAGCTTCCGGTGACATTCGTGCGCAGCACGGGACAGTATCCGATGTATTACAACCACACCAATACCGGAAGGCCCAACAGCGGCACCGAAACCCTCATCGACGACCTCCCTGTCCGTGCCGGACAGACTTCCAACGGATGCACAAGCTATTATCTCGATGCAGGATACGGAGAGCTCCTTCCTTTCGGTTATGGCCTGTCCTACAGCCGTTTCGAGTATTCTGGCATCAGCCTGTCCGCAACGGAACTCGGCCGGGACGATGTCCTGAAAGTGGAATTCGACCTCAGGAATGCCGGATCTTACGATGCCGACGAGGTTGCAATGCTGTTTGTCCGTGACGTAGTCGGCTCCATTGCCCGTCCTGTCAAGGAGCTCAAGGGCTTCCGGAGAGTGTCCCTGAAGGCCGGAGAAACCAGGAGACTGGGTTTCGAGCTTCCTGTGAGCGAACTTGCATTCTACAATATTGACGGCGAATGTACCGTGGAGCCAGGCGACTTCCAGCTTTGGGTTGCGGGCAACTCCGCCGAAGGCAGTCCGCTGACTTTCAAAGTACGTTAGTGTGAAAAAATATCTGATAATTATTTTCGTATGTCTGTCCTCCGTCTTGGTCTCCTGTGACAAAGACGGGGGCGACATCGCTTTGCCCAGGCAGAAAGAGGGATACCTCCAGCTGATTGAGGCCTACGAACAGGGCAGCCTTTTCATCGGGGTATATACGGACGACAAGGGGCTCCAGACTGTCAGGTTCTCCACCGGCAGCCTGACAATCCCGGAAGGCGGAGTGGTACTGCACGACTGCCGTACCGCCAAGAAGGCCGCCGTCAGCATCAATGACGCCGGGACGATGTGGAATGTCAACGCGCAGTTGAGCGGGATAGCCTACCAGCCCCAACTGGGCGACCGCGAAGCCACGCTTGTCTATGGATGGTATGATTCCGTCACCCTGTATCTCCAGATCAGCAACGGCAACCTGCTCGAATTCGGGCACGAAGGATACCCGGAGCCGGAGGAGTTTTCCATTCCGTCCGTGAGAATCAATTACACCGGCACACTTGACCTTGAAAACTATTGCACAGGCACTTATGTCATCAACGACCCGGACAGGCATTACTCCGAAGACGGGACCATCAGCGGCACCCTCCAGATTCGCGGGAGGGGCAATTCCACCTGGTGGATGCCGAAAAAGCCGGTGAGACTCAAGATGGACGCCAAGACAAAAGTCCTCGGCATGCCATCCGACAAGGACTGGGACCTGCTTGCCAACTATGCCGACAAGTCCCTGTTGCGCAACAGTCTCGGCATGGAGATCTCGCGCATCATGGGATTCGGATGGACCCCGCGCCATGTAGCCTGCGAGGTGTATTTCAATGATGCTTATCAGGGGGTCTATGACTTTTTCGAACACAAGGAGACCGGGAAAAGCAAGGTTGACATCGACCCGGAGAAGGACTATTATCTCGAAATCGAGCAGAGTCTTGACGAGCCTGTCAATTTCACGACCTCTTACGGGGTTCCGATCCAGTTCAAGGACCCCGGCAATCCCGATGCGGATCGGATTGCTTATGTAAAGGACTATTTCCGCGCCTTCGAGGACGCCCTCCGGAGCAACGACTTCAGCGGGACGGGATATGCCGCCTACATCGACATCGACAGCTGGGTTGACAATTACATAATCCAGGAGCTTTCCAAGAACATAGACGGCAATGTCCGTAAAAGTTCCTTCCTGGTACTCAGGGAAGGGGGTAAACTGGAGTTCGTCCACCAATGGGACTTCGACCTCGCCTTCGGCAACGCAGACTATTTCCCATGCGGAAACGGTCCGGAAGGATGGTGGGTGAAGGACTACAACACCCAATCCCAGAAAGGGGACGGATGGTACCAGCGCCTTTTCCGGGACAGCGCCTTCGTCGAAAGGGTAAAGGAAAGATGGAAGGAGCTGTATCCTTCGCTTCAACGGCTCGACGGCTTCATGGACAAGGCGGCCGCAGAACTTGGGGACGCCCCGGCGCGCAATTTCGCGAAATGGGATATTCTCGGGACATATGTCTGGCCCAATGTGGAGGTAACCGGCTCTTATCAGGGGGAGATTGACTATCTCAAATCATTCTATCTCAAACGTCTTGACTGGATGGATTCAGCATTGGAAAAATTGTAGTGCCTGCTGGATTTCACCGGAAAAATCGTAGATTTGTAATAACGACCATTCCTGACAACCACCGTAATTATGCTGAAACGCCTTTTTCTGTGTTTATCATCCGCTCTCCTGGTACTGAACGGCTGTACGAAGCAGCCGGAAAGCGACCTTCTCGAAAAGCTGGACAAGACCCTGAGCGACAAGAGCCTATACAAGAATGCGTTCCGGGAAAAGGCTTCGGTCCTGAAGGAGGTCCTTTCCGAGCAGGTCGATGACATCCAGCGTTACGGCATCAGCCTGCGCATTGCGGATATGTACAGGGCCAACAGCAAGGACACTTCCCTGCTCTATCTCCAGACTGCGAGGGACATAGCCAAAAGGCTCGGCAATTCCAATGCGGTGGCAGAGGCTGATTTCCGCATGGCGAAACTGCTGATAAAGGCAGGATATGCCGTGGAATCCAACGACATCCTCGAAGGCTACCGCGACCGGGAACTGCCAAAGGAGCTGCTCCACAGCTACTATGACGCCGAGCATTCCTACTGGGTGGAGACTTCGGAAATCTTTTCCAAAGACGAATTCTATTCGCTCAAGCTGGAGAAAAGGGAATATTACCGCAACCTTCTGCTGGAATGCACTTCCGAGGGATCGTGGGAATGGCACAATCTCAAGCGGGAGCAGGCCGTAGCAGAAGGGAATATCCCGGCAGCCCGTGAACACGCCCTTGCAATGGTGCAGGCAAGCCCGCATAACTCAAGGGAATATGCCGAGGCCGCCTACTGGTATGCCCATTCCTTTGAAGGGGAGGACGAAGCCGCGTTTGAAGGATGGCTTATCCGGTCGGCTATAGTGGATATCATCTGCTGCACCAAGGACTATGCGTCCCTTAGCGAAGTAGCCAACCTGATATTCCTCAAAGGTGACATCGACCGGGCTTTCACATACCTTTCGTACCATTGCATGCCGGACGCACTCTATTTCAACGGCAAGCTCAGGCCCTGGCAGGTGTCGCAGTTCTTCCCGGAAATCGTGCGTGCATATCAGGCCAACCTCTACCGGCACAACAGGCACAACATCATTTTCCTGATATGCGTGTCGCTGCTGTCCATCCTGCTGCTGATACTGCTCATCTTCCTTGCCAAGAGGCAGAGAATGCTCCACGAGGTGCGCAAGGAGCTCCAGAAGTCCTATTCGGAGATAGACAAGCGCAACCGCGAACTCGTCTCGATAAACGAAAGGCTGACGGAACTCAATGCCGAGATGAAGGAGGCCGACAAGGTGAAACAGGAATACATCACCCTGTTCCTCGGCATTCTTTCGGAGAATATCGACACTACGAGAAGATACAAGAACCATGTCCTCAAGACCATCCGACAGGGCAATGCAAAGGCCCTGGCCGACGAGATTGAGATGCTCCCGCCTATAGACGAAGACATCACTGAATTCTACAAGATGTTTGACCAGACATTCGTCAATCTCTATCCGGATTTCGTGGAAAAGTTCAACGGGCTGCTTGTGGACGGTGCCGAAATTGTCCCGAAAGGCGATGATATCCTCACCCCGGAGCTCAGGATTTTTGCTCTCATCAAGCTGGGAATCAACGATTCAAGCAGGATTGCATCCCTCCTCCATTATTCCGCCAACACAATCTACAACTACAGGGCAAAGATAAAGAACAAAGCCCGCGGCTCAAGGGACGACTTCGAAAACGCAGTCCGGAACATCGATTAGCCCGCAAGAAGGCGCAACGCCGGTGCGGAAGATTCAAAAAAAAGAAGCAGCAGCCGCTACTTCTTTATTTTGTCTTTACTGTCATCCTCGGAGAGGAAGAACTTGTGCTGGAATATTATCAGATAGACGGCTCCAACCGAGACACAGCTGTCGGCGAAGTTGAACACCGGCTCAAAGAAAACGTCACCGCCCACAAGAGGCATCCAGTCCGGCCAGGTCCAGAGCGGGAAATAGAACATATCCACCACCTTCCCGAAAAACACCGGGGCGTAGCTTCCTCCAAAAGAGGCGGCTTCCAACGGGGTGGAGGCCGAGAATATCACTCCGTAGAGGAGAGAATCAATGATGTTGCCGAGAGCGCCCGCCGTGATCAGGACAAGGCCCACAAGCACCCCTGTGGGCACTTTTTCGTGGTCAGGATCGGCCGGGGTGCCGCGCTTGAGAAGACCTGAAATCCACCAGCACAGGACGCCGAAAAGCCCGACCCTGAACACTGACAGGCAGAGTTTGCCGACAGTCCCGCCGAACTTCATGCCGAAGGCCATCCCCTCGTTTTCTATGAACAGTATCTGGAACCAGTCCCCGAGCACATTGAAATGCTCGCCAATGGTCATGTTTGTCTTGACCAGGATTTTGATCACCTGGTCAATGACAACAAGCAGAGCTCCCAATATGAGGAGCTTATGCCCTTTTGAAAGTTTCATCCCCTACTTCTTGCCCTCTTTGGCCAGCATCTCCTTTGCCTCCACGGTAAGGGTGGCGTGCGGGACGAGACGGAGCCTTTCCTTCGGAATAAGCTTTCCTGTCACACGGCAGATGCCGTAGGACTTGTTCTCAATCCTGACAAGGGCGGCCTCAAGGCTCTGGATAAATTTGTACTGACGCTGGGCAAGACGGCTTGCTTCCTCCTTTGTACGCTGGCTGGAACTGTCGTCCTCCACAGTCTTGAAAGAAGGCGTGGTATCCTCTATATCATTGGAACCATTGTGCATAACCACCTCACGGAGAGCATTGTACTCCTTTCTGGCAGCCTCGAGCTTTTCGTTGATTATGGCACGGAACTCCTCGAGTTCCTCGTCGCTGTAGCGGTTCTTGACCGGAGCGGCATTAAGGTCTTTCTCTTCCATAGCTAAATTCTGCTGACTTTTATCTTGATGGCTGACTCATTCCATTCGACCTCGGCGGCATCTGCAGGGGCCTCATTGAGATCCGATACCGAATCGATCTCGGAAAGAGTCTGTGATGTAATGTATTCGTAGTAATCGTCCACTGCGGCGGCGATGTCGAAGAAATCGCTTCCTGCGGCAAACACCTCCACATTGACCCTGTCAACCACCTCGAATCCGCTGTCCTTGCGCAGGTTCTGGATACGGTTGATAAGCTCGCGGGCCACACCTTCCTTGCGCAGGTCGTCGCTGATTTCGATGTCGAGCGCCACAGTAAGAGGTCCGTCGGAAGCCACGATCCATCCCGGCATATCCTCGGACGAGATCTCATAGTCACCCGGACGCAGCACGACGTCTCCCGAAGGAAGCGCAAACGTGTATTCCTGTCCCGCAGCCTCGGCATTGCGGATCCCGGCAATGGTCTTCTGGTCAAAGGCGGCAAATGCTGCTGCGATTTCCTTCATCCTCTTGCCGTAGATCTTTCCTAGCACCTTGAAATCAGGCTTGATCTTCATCGTGATGATGCCGGCGGTGTCGGAGATGAATTCCATTTCCTTTACATTGACTTCGCCGAGCACGAGGTTCTTGACCTTCTCAAGCTGGATGCGCACCTTCTCGGATACAACCGGGATCATCACCTTTGAAAGCGGCTGGCGCACCTTGATGTTGACCTTGCGGCGGAGCGCAAGCACCATTGAGGAAGCCTTCTGGGCAAGCTCCATCCTCTCCTCGAGGTCAGTGTCGATGACAGAAGGATCAGCCTCAGGCATAAGCACATAGTGGACTGACTCCTCTCCGTCAGGGACCAGGTCACGGTAAAGCCTGTCCATATAGAACGGGGCAATCGGAGCCGAAAGCACGGCAATGTCCCTGAGCACCTCATAGAGGGTGTGGTAAGCGCTGAGCTTGTCGCTGTCCATCTCCCCGCCCCAGAATCTCTTCCTGCCGAGGCGCACGTACCAGTTGCTCAGGTTGTCGCAGACAAACTTCTGGATAAGCCTGCCGGCAAGGGTGATGTCGTAGTCCTCGTAAGCCGCACGCACCTCCTTGATGAGGGTGTTGAGCAGGGAAATGATCCACCTGTCAAGCTCCGGACGCTCCGCATAAGGAACGGCTGCGCTTGCCGGATCAAATCCGTCAACATTGGCATAAAGGGCGAAGAATGAATATGTGTTGTAGAGTGTTCCGAAGAACTTGCGGCGCACCTCGTCCACCCCGGCCTCATCGAATCGGAGGTTGTCCCAAGGCTGGGCATTGGTGAGCATGTACCAGCGGAGGGCATCAGGGCCGAACTTGTCGAGCTCCATGAACGGATCGACTGCATTGCCGAGCCTCTTGCTCATCTTGTCACCGTTCTTGTCGAGCACAAGACCGTTGGATATCACCCTCTTGAATGCAGGGGTACCGCTGACCATGGTATGGATTGCGTGGAGAGTATAGAACCATCCGCGTGTCTGGTCAACTCCCTCGGCGATGAAGTCCGCAGTGCATCCGAACTTGTCGGACTGGAGATTGCGCAGGCCTTCCTGTGCGTAAGGCATCGCACCTGAGTCGAACCATACGTCAATCAGGTCCGTCTCGCGGACCATCTTCTTACCGGAAGGCGACACGAGGAATATCTCATCTACGTGAGGCCTGTGAAGGTCTATCCTGTTGTAGTTTTCCAAAGACATGTCCGACGGGTCGAAGCCCTTGTCGCGCAGAGGGTTGGAAGCCATGAACCCGGCCTCCACGGCCTTGTCGGCCTCCGCATAGAGCTCTGCTGCGCTGCCGATGCATTTCTCCTCCTTGCCGTCCTCGGTGCGCCAGATCGGAAGCGGGGTGCCCCAGAAGCGGCTCCTGGAGAGGTTCCAGTCCTGGATATTCTCGAGCCACTGTCCGAAACGGCCCGTTCCGGTCGATTCCGGCTTCCAGGTGATGCTCCTGTTGAGCTCGACCATCCTGTCCTTTACGGCGGTGGTCCTGATGAACCATGCGTCGAGAGGATAATAGAGCACCGGCTTGTCGGTACGCCAGCTGTGAGGATAGCTGTGGACGTGTTTCTGTATCTTGAATGCGCGTCCGTCAGTCTTCATCATCACGCACATGTCGATGTCGAGAGTAGGTGCATCTGCAGGGAGCGAGTCGTCGAATGCGTTCTTGACATAACGTCCTGCATATTCGGCATATGAAGGGTCAACATAGTCCCTGACATAGTCCTGGTCGAGGTCCTCTATGCGGTAGAAGCGTCCCTGGCGGTCCACCTGGGCCTGCCTTGTGCCCGCACGGTCGATGACCATGAGCGGCGGAATGCCGAAGTTGGCGGCAACCTTCTTGTCGTCCGCACCGAAGGTAGGAGCGATGTGCACGATGCCGGTACCCTCTTCCGTGGATACGTAATCACCTGATATCACGCGGAATGCGTCGCCTTCAAGCGGACGGAACCACGGGATGAGCTGATGGTAGCGCACCCCCACGAGTTCGCTTCCCCTGAAAGTGCCGTCAAGCACCGCATAAGGCACGAGCTTGTCGCCCGGCTTGTAGGAATCAAGGGCGAGGCCTTCGGCCTTCGGATTGAACCAGGTGCCCACAAGAGCCTTTGCCACGATATAGATGGCTTCGGCTCCGGTATATGGATTGAATGATTTTACCCTTACATATTCGATGTCCGGGCCGACGCAGAGCGCGGTGTTGGACGGGAGTGTCCACGGGGTTGTGGTCCACGCAATGAAGTACACCGGAAGAGTCGCGGTATCGTAGAGCATCTGCGACTTTTCGTCTTTTATCACCTCAAACTGGCAGGTGACGGTGGTGTCGGTGACATCCTTGTAGCATCCCGGCTGGTTGAGCTCGTGGGAGCTCAGGCCCGTTCCGTCAGACGGGGAGAAAGGCTGGATGGAATATCCCTTGTAGAGGAAGCCCTTGTCGTAGAGCTTGCGCAGAAGGTACCAGAGAGTCTCGATATAGCGGTTGTCATAGGTGATATACGGGTCGTCCATATCCACCCAATAGCCTATCCGCTCTGTCATGTCCGTCCATTCGCGGGTATATTTCATCACTTCGCTGCGGCAGGTGTCGTTGTACTCGGCAACTGAAATCTTCTTGCCTATATCCTCCTTGTGGATACCGAGCTTCTTCTCCACGCCGATTTCCACAGGGAGTCCGTGGGTATCCCAGCCTGCGCGGCGGGCGACCCTGTAGCCCGTCTGGGTCTTGTAGCGGCAGATTGCGTCCTTGATGGAACGGGCCATCACGTGATGGATGCCCGGCTTGCCGTTGGCAGAAGGCGGACCTTCGAAAAATATGAATTCCGGGGCGCCTTCACGCAGTTCGAGGGATTTCTCGAATGCATGGTTCTTCTTCCATCCTTCCAGGACTTCTGCTGCGGTCCCGACCAGGTCCAGACCTTTGTATTCCTTGAATGCCATATATGCGAAACTGAATTTTTTTGTCTATTTTTGCACCGCGGGATTTTCCGCAGTCAACAGATTGCAAATATAACTATTTTTCCTGATTCTTTGCCGTATTTGGCCATATCATTCAAAGTCTTGCGGCAAACGGGAACAAAGAAGACCGAGAAAAAATGTCAGCAGTTGATATTGTCCTGATACTGTGCTTCCTGCCGGCTCTTGTCCAAGGCATCACAAAGGGATTCGTGGCACAGGTGGCCGCCATCGTGTCCATCATACTCGGAGTATGGCTATCCTTCAGGTTTTCGGGGCTGGCCAGCGCCTGGCTCTCGCCCTATCTCCAGGTATCCCCGCAGGTGCTGCGGGTGATAGCCTTCATCCTGATACTTGTAGCAGTGATACTCGTGCTCAATCTGATTGCAACCCTTGTCAGGGGCCTTCTCAAGCTGGTCATGCTCTCCTGGGCAGACAAACTGCTCGGGGTGGCGTTCGCACTCCTGAAGGCTGCCCTGCTCACAGGACTCGTGATAATACTTTTCAATACGGTCAACTCCCGGTTCGCCCTCGTGGACGAGAGTTTCCTTTCGGACTCGGTGCTCTACGGCCCGCTCAAGAATTTCGCCTATTCGGTGTTCCCGTACTTCAAGGATCTTCTTTTGATGAAATGACGCTATGGCAAAGATAATACTCATCGAGACATCCACATCCCTCTGTTCCGCCGCCCTTGCAATTGACGGGGAGATTGTCTCTTATGCAGAGGACGGATCGCGGCAGCACGCCGCACTGCTTGCTCCTATGATAAAGGAAATACTTGACAGTCATGGACTTTCAGTCAAAGACTGCGATGCCGTGGGAGTTGGCAGGGGCCCGGGGTCCTACACCGGGCTGCGCGTGGGGGCTTCCACAGCCAAGGGACTGGGCTTCGGCGGAGGGCTGAAGCTGCTTAGCGCCGGTTCGCTCGACGCCCTGGCCTGGAGCGCAATTGAGGGGGGCTCCTTGCCGGAGGGATGCAGATACATCATCCCGATGATCGATGCACGCAGGATGGAGGTCTATACTGCCGTTTACAGCCCCCTCGGGGAACAGTTGACCGGCGTGGAGGCAAAAATCATCGACAGCGGATCATTTGCCGGCAGGCTATCGGAAGGCAGGGTCCTTTTCATCGGTGACGGGGCTCCCAAATGCAGCGGGACCATCACCTCGCCCAATGCCGTTTTCGCCGACTGCCGCCCCAGCGCACGCGGCCTTCTCACCCCTGTCACAAGGGCCTGGGAAGAAAAACGGTTCGAAGACATTGCGTACTTCGAACCGTTCTATCTCAAGGATTTCGTTGCTACAGTGAGCAAGAAGAAACTTTTCTAAAGATTGGCCTTCAGGTATTTGCGGAGGGATGCCTCGTCGGAGACATTTGCATCCGTCACAAGGTCGCCGTCCTTGATCAGATAAGCGTAAGGGACGCTCGGCACATTGTAGAGCGTCAGCGCAGGAGAGGCTGTCCCGAGTCCGTCACAGACGTTTACCCAGTTGAGCTTCTGGTTCTTGACTGCATTTGCCCATACACCCTTGTCGGTATCGAGGGACACCGCATAGATTTCAAGGCCCTTGTCGCGGTATGTTTCATATACCGGAAGGAGGAAGTCGAGGTTCATCATCTTCTGCCCGGCCGATGATGCGGTCCAGAAATAGACAATCACGATTTTGGCGTCAATGGAGCTGAGCCTGACCTTCTGGCCCCTGATGTCGGGAAGTTCGAGGTCGGGATATCCGGACTCGGATGCGGACTGGATCTTCATGTTGAGGTCCATAAGGTGCTGCCTTCTCCGGGTCTCCTCCTCGAGCGCCTTGACATAGCGCGAATCGGGATATACCTTCTTGAGCGAATCGCAGGCGTTGCGGAAATGGATGGCGTCCGTAGGCTGGCTGAAAAGCGGAAGATTCTCGGCAACCTGCTGGTACAGGACAGGGATTACAGTAAGGGAATATGGATTGTCCATCAGATAGATAACCCTGCTCCTGTAATATGCGATGTACTGCTTTGCAAGGTCACGGCGCACCTGTACGGCTTCTTCCGATGACGGATCGAGGTCATCGAGACGGGCTGTGGTCGCAATGAACTTTGCGGCGAAATCGGCCTCGTCCCTCTCCACACTGATGAGCTTTTCAGTCTCAGGCGAACCGGTCACGGAATAGTTGCCGAGAGTATCGGCTGACACCTTCACCCTGTCACCCTTCTGGAGGAGCAGCGAGGCAACCCTGGTATCGCCACGGAAAAGGTAGATAAACTCCGGGCGTCCCTTCCCGACAGGCACCTTGTATTTGAAAGCACCTGATTTGTCGGTCTTTACGGTATCGAGGACAATGTATCTGTTGACATCAAGGAGTCTTACCTCCACATCCGAGGACGGGGCATCGGCTATGACACCTTCGATGCGCGCTCCATTGGAGCACGAAGTGAACATCACTGTCATACATACTGACAGCACCGCAGTAAAACATACGGATGCCGGAACGGCAAATCTACAGTTTCTCATATTCGGCTAAAATTGAATACGCAATCTGTTTCATCTCGGAAGGGTCGAGGCTGAGCTTCTCTTTCCTGAAATCCATATCCGATTCCTGATTGAGCGGAACCAGATGGATATGGGTATGGGGAACTTCCATTCCGAGGACGGCAACGCCCACCCTCTTGCATGGAATTGCAGCTTTTATGGCAATGGCGACCTTCTTTGCAAAGGCGCACAGACCCACGTAGGTACTGTCGTCGAGGTTGAAGATGTAGTCGTCCTCGACATTCTTCGGGATTACGAGGGTATGGCCCTTGGCCATCGGAGAGATATCGAGGAAAGCATAGTAGTCACTGTTTTCCGCAACCTTGTAGGAAGGGATTTCGCCACGGGCGATTTTTGTGAATAATGTTGCCATATGCTAAAGTGTAATGTCGATAATCCTGAACTTTATGACGCCTGAAGGGACCTTTGCCTCCACGATCTCCCCCTTTCCGTGTCCGAGAAGGGCCTTGGCAATAGGGGTGGTGGAAGCGAGCTTGCCGTGGGCGAAATCAGCCTCGGTCTCGCCGACGATGGTAAACTCCATCACCTGGCGGTTGGCGACATTCTCGATCTTGACCTTGTTGAGCATCTGCACCTTGTCGGTACCTACCTGCGATTCGTCAAGAACCTTGGCGTTTGCAACCATATTCTTGAGCTTGGCAATCTTGAGCTCAAGGAGGCCCTGGGCATCCCTTGCCGCATCATATTCCGCATTTTCCGAAAGATCACCCTTCTCGCGCGCCTCAGCAATGGCAGCCGAGATTACAGGACGCTGGGCAAGCGCATCTGCAAGGTCTTTTTTGAGTTTGTCAAGACCTTCCTGTGTCATATAATGGACTTCAGCCATAATCAGAAATCTTTATAATCCTACTGTTTGATAATTAAAAAGGAGTCCTGTCCTCGGACAGAACCCTGTGGAATCGTTGTTTACGCAAATATAGTAATTTTTTCCGATTATTGCATCAAATCATCTTCAAACACTGCTCCCTGTCGAGGGCAAGCTGCGCCCTGAGCGATTCCAGGTCCGGGAAACGCTGCTCGTCACGGATTTTCGATCGGAAGGTGATTACCATATCAAGGCCGTAGATATCTTCATTGAAGTCGAAGATATTGGTCTCGATGGTCACCGAGCCGTTCTGCCTGACAGTGGGACGGCAGCCTATGTTGCACATTCCCATATAATTGCGGCCGAGAGTCCTGACGTCCACAAGATACACTCCCCTGCCAGGGACCTGCTTGAGCGGCTCATAGAGCTGCATATTTGCAGTAGGGAAACCGAGGGTCCTGCCTATCCTGTCGCCTTCGACCACTACTCCGTGGAGGCTGTACCTGCAGCCGAGCATGGCGGAGGCGGACTCCACATCTCCGGCGGAAAGCAGGTTGCGTATTTTGGTTGAACTCACGACAGCATCGCCGAGAGGCAATGCCCCGGGTTCGATCACTTCAAGGCCGAGGGATTGGGCAAGGGCCTTGATCTGGGGCGTCGTGAGTCCGTCGCTGCCCATCCGGTTGTCATAGCCCAGGAGGATGGCCGTGCCCCCGAAACGCCCGATGACAACATCGCGGAGATACTCTTCTGCAGTAAGGCTTCCGAATTCCCTTGTGAAGTCGAGCACCTCGATCCGGTCCACTCCGAGAGACTTGAGCATGTCCTTTTTTTCCTGGAGGGTGCTCAGCAGGCGGAGGCCCCTTGCCCCGTTCTGGAGGACTGTCCTCGGATGGGGCCAGAAAGTCACGACAAGGCTCTGTCCGCCACGGGAGCGGGCAGAGCTTACAAGAGACTCCACAAGAAAACGGTGTCCGATGTGGACACCGTCGAAGAATCCGGTCGCTACTACAACCATCTTACAAGTGCAAAATCCTGTCTGTGAGGGAGTTTAGGATTCTTGGCATAGATTCTTGTAGCCACCTGGTACATTCCGGTACGCTCCGGAAGCACCTCTGCGTGGTATGTGGCGACACCGTCCTCAAACTTGACGATGGAGAATTCGGTCCTTTCCTGGATGTGGAAACGGCCCTTGATGTCGGTGGTGCAGAACAGCATCTCCACTCCGATGTCCTCAGGAGAGAGGTCACCGATTCCGAGCACAACCTCGCTGGCGAGGAGCTTGTTCGGGGAGAGATTGTAGGTGGCGGCAGGCTGGGTGTATGAGATCACCTCTATGTTCTGCCAGCTTCGGCTGACGTGCTTTTTCCACGCGGCAATTTCACGCGCCTGCTCGAAGTCATTGGCTATGAGCTTCTCAGACCTCTCGTACTGAGGCTGGTAGTAATGGTTGACATAGTCGGTGAGCATACGGTTGGTGGTGAAGTTGCAGGCCACCTGTGCGATGGTGTTCTTGATGTAGCCGATCCACTCGGAAGAAAGTCCGGTGTTCTTGTCCACATCGTAATATACCGGCACGATCTCGTTTTCGAGAATGGTATATATTGTAGCCGAGTCGAGCTCGTTCTGATAGTTCTGGTCATCGTAGGTGCGCTCCTGCGGAAGTGCCCATCCGGCGCCCTTCCTGTAGCCCTCAACCCACCATCCGTCAAGTACGGAGAAGTGCATTACACCGTTCATCGCAGCCTTCTCTCCGGAGGTGCCTGATGCCTCCTGCGGGCGTGTAGGGTTGTTCATCCACACGTCAACGCCCTGGACAAGCCTCTTGGCGAGAGTGATGTCATAGCCCGGCACAAACACGATCTTTCCGATGAAACGGTCCTGCTTGCTGATGTCGATGATCCTCTTGATGAGATCCTGGCCGGCCTTGTCTGCAGGATGGGCCTTTCCTGCGAAGAGGAACTGTACAGGGCACTCTGGGTTGTTGATGATGGCGTCGAGACGGTCAAGGTCGGTGAACAGGAGGGTTGCCCTCTTGTAGGTAGCAAACCTGCGTGCAAATCCGATTGTGAGCACGTCGTCGCGGAGGGTCTCCTTGATGGTCACAATCTGGGAAGGAGAATAGTGGCTTCCCTGTGCCGGGTCGGAGAGACGGGCCTTTACAGCATCGATAAGTGTCTTCTTGAGATGTTTCTTGATGTCCCATATCTCCTTGTCGGACACCTTGTAGATACCCTCGAAGCAGCTCTTGTCATAGTGGTGTGTCTGGAACTGCGGGCCGAACACCCTTGCGTGGAGCTCCTTCCATTCCTTGGATGCCCAGGTAGGATAGTGCACACCGTTGGTGACATAGCTTACGTGGAGTTCCTCAGGGAGATAGCCCGGGTACATATGTGCGAAGATGTCCTGGCTCACCTTGCCGTGGAGCATTGACACTCCGTTGACATTCTGCGAGATGTTGGCAGCGAGGTTGCTCATGCTGAACTTCTCGTTAGGGTCGAGAGGGTTGTCCTTGCCCAGGGCCATGAGGGTGGTCCAGTCTATCTTGAGGTGCTCCGGCACGTGGCCGAGGTATTTGCGGAGAAGTCCCTCGTCAAACGCATCGTGTCCTGCAGGGACAGGGGTGTGGGTGGTGAAGAGGGATGAGGCACGTACCACCTCGAGGGCTTCAGGATATGAGAGATTGTCCTTCTCCACATATTCACGGAGCCTTTCGAGGCCTACGAATGCGGCGTGGCCCTCGTTGCAGTGATATATCTGCGGGTTGAGGCCGAGATGGCGCAGGGCCCTGATTCCGCCGAGTCCGAGGAGAAGCTCCTGCTTGAGCCTGTTCTCCCAGTCTCCGCCATAGAGCTGGTATGTGATCTGGCGGTCCTCAGGTCCGTTTGCCTCGTAGTCGGTATCGAGGAGATAGAGGTCGGTACGGCCCACAGCAACCTTCCAGATGCGTGCGGTGACAGTCCTTCCAGGGAAAGCGACGCTTGTGGTGATCCAGTTGCCGTCAACGTCGAATACCGGCGAAACAGGGATGCGGAGGAAGTCCTGGGCATCATATCTTGCCACCTGGTCGCCCTGTGCGGAGAGTACCTGGGTGAAATATCCGTAACGGTAGAGGAAGCCGACTGCGACGAGGTTGACATTCATGTCGCTGGTTTCCTTGAGGTAGTCTCCGGCGAGGATGCCGAGACCTCCGGAATAGATTTTCAGGGAAGTGTCGAGTCCGTACTCCATGCAGAAATAGGCGACCTGAGGGTCGGTCCTCTTCTCCTTGAGAGCCATATAGGAGTTGAACTCATCCATGACTGATTTATATTGAGCAAGGAAGGCCGAGTTGCCTGCGAGTTCCCTGAACCTCTTGAGGCTCACGGTGTCAAGCAGTGCCATAGGGTTGTGTCCCGTTGCCGTCCATACCTTAGGGTCAATTGCCTTGAAAAGGGATTTAGCACTGTCGTTCCAGCACCACCAGAGGTTCTTGGACAGGACCTCGAGGCCTGAAAGTGCGTCCGGAAGATGGCGTGTAACCATCACGCTCTTCCATGACGGAGCATTGATTTCGATTTTTTCGTAGCTCATCTGTTTGTCTTCTGAAATGTTTATATACGCACTCTTGTTTTCGCTAACCTTGTTGAGTGCAATAGAATAGGCTTGTTTGTAATACTCTATCTGGTTTTCCCAGAGAGCAATGCTTGCAACCTCACGCGCATTGTCCATATATGCCTTGCGGCTGGCTTCGTCGAGGGAGGCGATTTCGCGGATGCGCACCTTGACGGCACCGACAACCTCGTTGTAGTTGGAGTCATTGCGGTCTGCCACGGTGATGCCCGGATGGCTTCCGGATTTGCAATGGTCCCTTACCCAGAGACCGAAACCTGCGAGAGAGGTGGTGAAGGTAGGTACACGGAATGCAAGCGCTTCGAGAGGGGTATATCCCCACGGCTCATAGTATGAAGGGAATACGGCAAGGTCCATACCGATGAGAAGATCGTAGTAGGACTTGTTGAAGATGCCGTCGTTGCCGTTGAGATAGGATGGGATGAAATAGACCTTGACCTTTGAACCGGATGCGTTGACAAGTCCGGTTTCGCCGAGTCTTCTTGTAATCTGGTCATTCTCGGGATATGACAGGTTGTGGGAAACCTGCGTACGGTAGTGTTCGTTGTCCCCGCGGGTGAGCTTGCTGAGAAGGGCCTTGTCCGGGCCGTTATGGCCGGAGGGGATCATCACGAAAGCGTGGATTTCCCTGCCGGAATACCCTTCCCTGATGAGTTCGCCCAGGGCGTCAAGGAACACGTCTATGCCTTTGTTGCGGTACTCGTACCTGCCGCTGATGCACACCAGGGCGGCATCGTCCGCAACCTTCTCCCCGCTCATCGCCCCTGCCACCTCAATGAGCCTGCGGCGTGCCAGGGAGCGCTTTTCGTCATACTCGGCATCGGTAGCCGGAGTAAAGCTGTTCTCAAATCCGTTCGGAGTGACAATGTCAACGTCGCGTCCGAGAAGCTGGCCGCACTCCTTCGCCGTGATGTCGCTGACGGTTGTGAACACGTCGGCGTTGAGGGCTGACTTCTGCTCAAGCGAATGGCGCGCAATCACATTGAAGCGGGAAGCCACCTCATCGGCGTTGTAGGAGAGGAGATTGTCGTAGAGAGGAAGATTGTTGCCCGCCAGGCAGCGCCCGACGACGGTCGCATGCGTGGTGAAGGCAGTGGCAACAGGAAGGCCGGTGCTCTTGAGATAGAGCAGGCCGGCTCCCGTCTGCCATTCATGGAACTGGGCCACCACCTTGTCGGTCGAGGACAGATTGTAACGGTAGAAACTCTCGATGACGTGTCCTGCGGCATATCCGAACAGGGCGTTCTCCTTGTAGTCCCAGTTGCCGGTAATCGAGTCCACGCCGAAGCGGGTCCAATATTCCGTAAGGATATCATTCTGCCTTGTAAGATACTGCTTGAAGTCCACCAGGATTGCTATCGGCTTTCCGGGTACGTTCCAGCGTCCTATCCTGACCTTTATGCCCTCCTTTTCCGCCTGGAGCCTCCAGGAACGGTACAGGTGCTGGTCCTCGATGAAATCCGGATTGACATCCGTCTCCATCCACACGTCAGGTCCAATAAGTATATGGTGTCTCTTGAGCTGTGACTTCAGATACAGCGATTTCGTCGCTATTACAGTATAAATCCCTCCGACCTTGTTGCATACTTCCCAGCTGACCTCGAAGAGATAGTCCGGCAAAATGATATTCTTTGTCATTGATTACTTGGTTTTCTTTGCAGTCCTGGCCACCGTTTTCTTTGCCTTGGGTGCCTTCCCTGCCTTTGCGGCAGTCTTTGCAGGGGTCTTCGCTGCAGTCTTTGCAGGAGACTTGGTCACCTTCTTCGGCGCTGCGGCAACCTTCCTTACGGACGATTTTGCCACCGATGCAGAAGCAGGGGCCGGGTCTGAAGGCGCAAAGTTAGCATCTAAAACTGAAATTTCATCATTTACCCTGATAATAAAATCACTCAAAACGTTCATATAATTGATAAACGCCTCGTACGGAGTATCATAAGGGTTGAAATATTTGTGCACCTCGCCGTCCGAGAAGAACTTGGTACACATATAATAGAAGTGGTCGCTCTCGCTGAGATGGCCGAAGTCGTTCCAGAGGGCCGGATCATCGAGGAGGGAAAGCTTCTCATACTGTGCATAGAGCTTGTTGAAGGCGTCCTGCTGGAGTTCGTTTCCGAGCCAAGCGGTGACGTCCCTCTCCTCGTCCGCCCAGGAGATTGTCTCAGGCACGTCGAGATTTGCGATAGGCCTGCTCTTCTTCGTAGCCTCGGACGGGGTCACGAACTGGAAGGTACCGTCGGCAATCACTGCTGCAGGGAGGCTGCGCATAAACTCGAAGATGCCGGTCTCCGCCTTCTGGTGCTCCCCGAAGGTCTCGTAGTCCATGAAGAGGTTCACTACGTCACCGCCCTCTGCGATGGCCTTCTTGAGCCACTGCACATATGTGTCTGCGGTGATGCCGCCGTTGCCGAAGCGGAATGCGATGTCGTCGCTGAGCGAATAGTTGCGCAGCAGGAGCCTGAGCTTAGGGGCGTCTGCATTGCCATAGACAAAGTTGGAGCTCTTCCAGCCCATAATGTGGCGCGCGCCCTCGGTGAGCATCGTATTGAAGCCGAGATCGGCCACCATCTTGCCGATGTTGTTGTTGTAGATGAGCTCGGTGTTGCGGAAAGCCTTTGGCGTGACTCCGAAATACTGCTCCACAGCCTCCCTGTGCTTGAGCACCTGGCGGCGGAACTCAATCGGATTGCCCAGAGCGGCGAGGGAATGGTAGTAGGTCTCGCTGAGGAACTCCACGCAGCCTGTCTCGGCGAGTGCGCGGAAACTGTCGAGCACCTCCGGAGCATACCTGTCAAGCTGCTCCATAAGCGAGCCGGAGATGGAGAATGCCACCTTGAGGGCGCCCTTGTTGGCCTTGATGGCCTCGAGAAGAAGCTCATTCATAGGAAGGTAGCACTTCTGCGCAACCCTGCGGAGAATAGTCCTGTTGGCAAAGTCATCGTAATAATGCGAATCCTTGCCTATGTCAAAAAACCTGTACAATCTGAGACGTGTAGGCTGGTGAACCTGGAAATAGAGGCACAATGATTTCTTTGCCATAATACTATCTGTTTATTACTGATTCGTAAACTTTTTTCATTTTTGCGGTCGCTCCGTCCCACTTCAGGGCGTTGACCTCATCGACTCCGTTCTTTGCCGCAAAGCTTGCAAGGGCCGGATAATTGAGAAGCGCATATATCTGGTCAGCCATTGCGTCAACATCCCAGAAATCGCACTTGAATGCGTACTTGAGCACTTCGGCGGCACCCGACTGCTTCGAGATGACTGAAGGAACGTTGGTCCTCATGGCCTCGAGCGGGGAAATGCCGAACGGCTCCGATACGGAAGGCATTACATAGACATCCGAAAGCGCGAACATCTTCTGCACGTCGGCTCCGCGGAGGAATCCGGTGAAATGGAACCTGTCGGAGATGCCGAGCCTTGCCACATAGCGGATGCTCTTGTTCATCAGGTCTCCGCTGCCGGCCATCACGAAGCGCACGTTCTTTGTCCTCTTGAGGACCTTGGCGGCTGCCTCGATGAAGTATTCAGGACCCTTCTGGAAGGTGATTCGGCCGAGGAAGGTCACGACTTTGTCCTTCACACCCCTCTCCACCTGGAGATTGTCGCGTCCGCTGAAGTCAACGGCATTGTGGACAGTGATGACCTTTGCCGGGTCGATGCCGTACTTGGTGATGACGATGTTCCTTGTGAGGTCGGAAACGGTCATTACCTTGTCGGCTGCCTCCATGCCCTGTTTTTCGATGGCATATACCCTCGTGTCGATGTTCTGGTCGCTGCTGCGGTCAAAGGATGTGGCGTGCACATGTATCACAAGCGGCTTGCCGCTGATCCTCTTTGCCGCGATTCCGGCCGGATAGGTGAGCCAGTCATGGGCGTGGATGACGTCAAACTCGCCCTGGTGCTGCTGTGCGATGGTGCCGCCTACGAGGGCGTATCTTGCAACCTCCTCGAGAAGGTTGGCGCCGTACTTGCCGGAGAATTTGTATTTCTGTCCGTAATGTACCTTGAAGTCGCGCACCTGGCGCCTGCGCTCCTTCTCCACAAGGTCCTGGAACTCCTGGGGATCGAGATAAGGAAGCATATTGGTGCCGATGTGGACAAAGCGTACCTTGTCGAGGAATTCGCCGCCGGTCTCTTCCGTGTAGGTGACAGGCACGTCGCTCGCGTTGATGATCTTTGCGGCGCTCTGGTCTTCGTCACCCGAGGCTGAAGGCATCACAAAAAGCGTCTCCACCCCATTGTGGGCCAGGCCCTTGACTATTCCATAGCAGGCTGTTCCGAGACCGCCCGCAATATGAGGAGGGAACTCCCATCCAAACATTAAAACTTTCATATTCGCTATTCCTCCCTGTATTTGTCAATCAGATATCCTATGCCAAGAAGGGCCGAGGTGCTCAGTGCCGATGAGATTGCACCGTGCGGCTCGTGAGGCGGGTCTCCGTCATAGAGCTCGGAGAATGCTCCCACGCCATGCTTGTTGAGGTCCTCAAAGAAACTTTCCGTGAGATATTCGGCCTTTCCGAGGAATGACGCTCCCCTCATGCGGAACGACAGCTCCACATAAGGATAGAGGAGGTACGGATGGGTACATCCCTGATGGTAGGCCAGGTCACGCTCTCTCTGGGAGCCTTCATACACACCCTTGTACTTGATGTCGCGCGGTGAAAGCGTGCGGATGCCCCTCTTTGTGACGAGCTCACGGTCCACGACCCTCATTATGCTCTGCGCAACCTCATCATCCACAGGAGAATAAGGCACCCATGCAGCATAGATCATATTTGGACGCACATCCATGTTCTGCCCGTTGTTGTCAACATAGTCGGCAAGATATCCCTTCGACGGGTTCCAGAACATCGGCTGGAAGTTCTCTCCGCAGAGGTCCCTTACCGGAGCCCATTTGGCAATGAATTTGCTCCTTGCGGAAGAATATTTGCGCTCCATATCGATGGCGAAGCTCAGGGTGTTGTACCAGAAGGCGTTGGTCTCGACCTGGTATCCGGCCCTTTCGGTGACCGGACGGCCGTCCACATAGGCATTCATCCATGAGAGGGCGGTGCGGTCCATCTGTGCCCAGAGGAGGCCGTTGGTCTGGAGGCATACCTCCTTCCTGCATCCCGGAGCATAGCTTTCGATGACGCCCTTTATGGTCTCGCCATACTTTTTCCATACCTTGCGCGGGTCTGCACCCCAGTCGATATACTGCTGGAGCACGTCCGCCAGCCTGAGAGGAGCCTCAACCTGCGTGGTGCGGCGGAAGAGCCTCTCCTGCTCGTCGGCGATGAGATTGTCGAGAATCTCCTCAAACTCATCGGCATTGCCGTCGGCATAGAGGGTAAGGCCAGGAAGGGCATAGAGAGTCTCCCTGAGCAGTCCGGTATAGAGCCAGGAGAATCCGGCATTGATCTGCTCCTTTCCGCCGCGGCGCTGCTTCAGGAGGTTTGCGCAGTGGACGAGCTGGTCGTGATAGCTTGTGATTTCATCGCTTGCGGCCACGCCCTTGTCAAAGCAGCTCTTCATTGTCCTCGGAGCTACCTCAACGACTGATGCGGAGAATACGATGCTGTCGCCCTGCTTCATCTCGACGGAGAAATGGCCCGGGACGAAGAGGTCTTCGGTACATTCGAAACCGCGCCTCTGCTCGTCGGAGTAGGTGATGCCGTTGTACCAGCAAGGGTCGCTGTGGAACTGTGCGGAAGAGGTGTTGACCTGAAGGTTGAGGTCAGGGAAGCCTTCGTACATATTGAAGGCGACACCTCCGCGGATCTCCCTGTAGTCCAGACGGGCCTGCGGATTCTGATGCGTAAGCTCGTGGATGTTGCGGAATGCGAGGAACGGCTTGAGCTGGAGCTCCACCTTTGCAGGAGCCTTCTCGAGAGTGTACCTCACCATCACCTGGTCCTTGTCCTGGACGAGAAGGATGGTCTTGGTAATGAGATAACTGCCTACCTTGTACACGATTGTAGGCACAGGGTCAGCCTCGAAGTCCACAATGTACTTGTGGCCGCGGGGCTCATAGATTGATCCATATCGATGGATCCCCAGGTTGAACTGCTTGCCACCTGCCACCAGGCTCTCGTCGAGCGATGACAGAAGGAGGTATTTGCGTCCTCCGAAATTATCCACTGGCACACCGAGGAGACCGTGGTAACGTCTTGTGTTGCAAGCCACGATGGAAGTGTTGCAATAGGCGCCGGTCTTATTGGCGGAGATGATCTCCCTTTTCAGCGAGTAGGACAAATTGACAAGCTCAGGCTTGTTGAATTTCAAAAACGCCATACTTATCGTTTATATATTATTTCTTGTTTTCAACTTTCTTCAGCACAAGCGCGCAACGGCTCGGCAGGTAAAGCATCAGCGTACCGTCGAAATCCCTGTTGCCGTTGGGACATTTGACGTGCCGGGTGAAATGATGCCCTCCCGGGACCACACGTGCAAAGCCGTCAAAACGTTCTTCATCGGACGTTAGTACCACCTCGTATTCCCCCTCCGGCGAAGCCGTCCCGTAATCGGCGAACGAAGAGGACGGGTTGAAATTGAATGCAAAGATAAGGTTTTTCCGCTTGAAAATCAATATTTTCTTCTGTTCATCTGCAACCATCAGCACCGGAGGCTCACTTAAAACGTTCTCTTTACGTACAAGTGTAACCATAGCCTCGTCAAAATCGTTGAGATATTTGTAGCGGAGATAGTCCGCCCTCATCAGGCTCCACTGCCTGCGGGCGTATTTGTAGGACCAGCCGTTGCCCTGGCGCGGGAAATCTATCCACTCCGGATGTCCGAATTCGTTGCCCATGAAGGTAAGGTATCCGCCGCCGCTGCTTGCAAGCGTCACGAGGCGGATCATCTTGTGGAGGGCAATTCCGCGCTCGACTATTAGCGACTTCGAATCCTTGTTCATCGAAGTGTACATCTCCTTGTCCATCAGGCGGAAAATGATGGTCTTGTCGCCGACGAGCGCCTGGTCGTGGCTTTCGGCATAGCTGATTGTGCTTTCGTCAGCCCTCTTGTTGGTCAGCTCGTACCAGATTTCGCCCGGGCTCCACTGCTCGTCCCTGCGCTCTTTAATCCACTTTATCCAGTGGTCCGCGATGCCCATCGCCATACGGAAGTCAAAACCTACGCCTCCTGCCTCGAAAGGAGCGGCCAGGCCGGCCATTCCGCTGACATCCTCGGCAATCGTGAGGGCCTGGGGCCAGATCTCGTGGATGAGCATATTGGCAAGCGCGAGGTACGCCACGGCATTCTCGTCCACGCCCTTGTCGAAATAGGCGTCATATCCGGTAAATGCCTTTCCGAGACCGTGGTCCCAATAGAGCATGCTGGTGACCCCGTCGAAACGGAAGCCGTCCAGGTTGTACTCCTCCATCCAGAACTTGCAGTTGCTCAGGAGGAAATACAGGGTCTCCTGCTTGCCGTAGTCGAAGCAGCGCGAATCCCAGGCCGGATGGTGCCCCTGCGCCCCCCTGTAGAAATAAAGGTCCTCGCGGCCGTCAAAGCGGCTGAGCCCCTCAGCCTCGTTGCTTACGCTGTGGGAATGGACAAGGTCCATCACGACCGCAATCCCCATCCCGTGCGCCTCGTCCACGAGGGCCTTGAACTGCTCCGGAGTGCCGAAACGCGAGCTGAGCGCATAGAAATTGGACACCTGGTAGCCGAACGAGCCGTAGTACGGATGCTCGGCAAGTGCCATTATCTGTATGGTATCGTAGCCGAGTTCATGGACGTGAGGCAGCACGTCGCGGCGGAAATCGTCAAACGACGCCACCTTCTCCTCCTCGGAGCTCATGCCTATATGGCATTCATAAATGAGCGGATGCTTTCTCTCCCCCGGCCTCGGGTTTTTCCACACGTATTTTTCAGCCGGGTCCCAGACCTGGGCGCTGAACACCTTGGTATCGGGGTCCTGCACCACCCTGGTGACATACGAAGGCAGCCTCTCCCCTCCGCCTCCAGGCCATTCGATAAACAGTTTGTAGAGGTCGCCGTGATGCATGAACATCTCCGGCAGGATGATTTCCCAGTTGCCTCCGCCGGTAGCCCTGAGCTCATAGGCGGCTATGCGCTTCCAGTTGTTGAATTCGCCGACAAGATATATCCTGCTGGCATTGGGAGCCCACTCCCTGAGCACCCAGCCCCTGTCCGCAGTGCGGTGGAGGCCGTAGAAAAGATGATTGTTGACACTGCCGGAAAGCGAGCCGTCCGGAGCGATTTTCTTCTTGAGCGCAAGAATGTTGTCGTGGCGCCTGTCAATCGCCTCCCTGTAAGGGGCGAGATAAGGGTCAAGTTCGTATATCTTCTTTGTCTCCATATCTTTACCTGGCTTGGTTTTCCACTTTTTCCCTGACTGTGCGCAGGTACTCCCTGCAGGAGTCAATTATCTTTGCCGACTGTCCGGCAAGGGCGGCGATGTCGTCGATGCCCGTTTCCGGGTCCTCCACCTTCGCCACAATCTCCCCGAGTTTTTTCATCGAGGCGTTATAATCAAATCCTTTTTCCATATCCTCCTGTTACTTTAAGTCTATCCTTTCGACCGTTGCAAATACGCGTCCGCCCTCCATCATCACGCTCATCGGGTCCCCCTCCTTCAGGAGCGAGGCGTTGCGCACCCTTTTGCCGCTGCCGTCCAGGACCACAGTATAGCCCTTGGCGAGCAGGGTACGCGGGTCAGAAGCCTTTATCCTCATCTGGAGCATATCCAGACGGGCATTTTCCCTGTCAAGACGCGATGAGGCCGCCATTGTCACCCGCTGGCCCATGGTGGCGAGCCTTGCCTCCATCGTCCCCATTTTTGCCGAGAATGCCACAAGCAGACGGCTTCCCAGCGATGAGATCCGTTCGTCCTCGGCCGCTGTCGTGTCTATTATGAGGTCCGCCAGCGCAGTAGGCGTCTTCACTGCCCTGCCGGCAACCAGGTCGGCCACGTGGGTATCCCTGTCGTGTCCTATTGCGGTAAACACCGGTATCGGGCAGAGGGCTATCGCCTTTGCCATTTCATAGTCGTCAAAACACGCGAGGTCCAGCACGGAGCCGCCGCCGCGCATAATGAGCACGGCGTCATACTGCACGGATGACTCTTCAATCCTTCCCAGGGCGTCGCACACGGACGCCGGAGCCTCCTGGCCCTGCATCACGGCTTCAAACAGATCGGCCTTATAGACAAATCCGTACTCATTTTCGGCAAGATGGCGCATGAAATCGCCCAGGCCGGCCGCCCCGCTTGCCGAAATGACGGCAAGGTGATACGGCGCGGGGACAATCTGCAATTCCTTCTGGAGATCCAGAAGTCCCTCCGTTTCAAGCCTTCGGATGGTCTCCCTCCTTTTCCTCTCCGCATCCCCCACGGTCCACTCGGGATTGATGTCAGTGATATTGAGCGACAGTCCGTAGATCTCGCTGTAGGACACCTTCACCTGGACAAGCACCTCCATCCCGGCGGAAAGACGGGAACCCGTGACACTTTCAAAATACTCGGAAAGAAGCCTGTAACGGGTACGCCATATTGTGGCACGCGCCTTTGCCACCACCTCTCCGTCCTCGCTTTGAGACAGTTCAAGGTAGCAGTGTCCGTTCGGCTTCACACTGAATGATGCAATCTCGGCCCTTAGCCACACGCAGTCCGGAAGACAGGTCTCCAAAGACTCCTTTATGGCGCGCTGCAGGGCATACAGGTCCGGAAAATGGCCATCCAAATCCACACTATGGGTCCCCTCTATTGGCATATAGTCTTTAGTCTCCTCAAATATAATAATTATTCTGATTTTTTGTCTATCTTTGCCGCGGATTTCAAACAATCTTGACAATGAAGATTTCCGAAGCGATTTTTTCCGGCAGCAGCACCCGCATTTCCGAAAGGCCAGCAGAAAGGCTTCCGGAAATAGCCTTCATCGGCCGGTCCAATGTCGGGAAATCCTCACTCATCAATATGCTCTGCAACAACCGCAAGCTGGCGATGACCTCGTCCACCCCGGGCAAGACAAAGCTTGTCAACCATTTCCGCATCAACGGAGAATGGTATCTTGTGGACCTTCCCGGCTACGGGTTCGCAAAGATGGCGGCAAGGGAGAGGGAAAAGCTCCACGCCATCATCAGCGATTATCTCAGCAACAGCCTCGAGCTTGCGATGATATTTGTCCTCGTGGATTCGCGCCACGACCCGCAGCGCATCGACATTGATTTCATGAACGAGCTGAGGGACAACGACATACCTTTCGGAATCATCTTCACGAAAGGGGACAAGTTCGGCCCCGTGGCCCTGCGCAGGCAGACCGACAGCTACAAAAATGAGCTTCTGAAAATCTGGGAGGGCCTTCCTCCGTGCTTCCTGAGCTCTTCCTCTACGGGGATGGGCAGGGATGAAATCCTCGGTCACATCGAAACTTTTTTAGAACACCATACCGATCAATAAAACTATGCATTTCGAACACAGAATGGAATTGTTTGCCTGCAGGGCCTCCAGAGACTTTGCGGCAAAGGTTGTTGATGAATTGAACGGACTCCTTACGGAAGGCGAGCCGAAGATTCATCTTGGATCCTCGGAGGTTGCCGAGTTCAGCGACGGCGAATTTGAGCCGACATTTACCGAGAGCGTCCGCGGAGCTACCGTATTCATCATCCAGTCCACTTTCTCCCCTTGCGAGAATCTTATGGAACTTCTTCTGACCATCGACGCGGCCAAGAGGGCTTCAGCCTACAAGGTCATCGCCGTCATGCCTTATTTCGGATGGGCACGCCAGGACCGCAAGGACAGGCCGAGGGTATCCATCGGGGCGAAACTCGTTGCAAACATGCTCCACGCCGCCGGTGCCGACAGGATCATGACCTGCGACCTCCACGCCGACCAGATTCAGGGCTTCTTCGACATCCCGGTTGACCATGTCTACGGAAGCAAGGTATTCCTTCCGCTTCTCGAGGAAATGCAGAAAAAATATGAGAATATGGCCATCGCGGCACCTGACATGGGCGGTGCGAAGAGGGCCAACAAGTATGCCCAGGCCCTTGACTGCCCGGTGATCATCTGCCACAAGACCCGTGAAAAGGCCAATGTTGTCAGCAACATCACCGCCATCGGCGACGTCAAGGACAAGAACATCTTCATCATCGACGACATGATCGACACTGCAGGCACCCTCTGCAAGGCTGCCGACGTGCTGATCGACATGGGTGCGGCAAGCGTGCGCGCCTGCGCCACCCACGCAGTCCTTTCAGGCCCTGCTTATGAGAGAATCGCGGCTTCCAAGCTGAGCGAGGTGTTTGTAACCGACACGATTCCTCTCACAAAGGACCCATCAAAGGACACAAGCAAGATCAAGGTACTCTCGATGACAGGCACGTTTGCGTACATCATCAACCGTGTGTACAACTACAAGCCTATCAGCACTGAGTTCAACGTCAAATAATTGTCCCCCCCCGACGCCATGAAAGCTTTTCTCGCCGCCCTTCTGCTCATCGGCCTGGGAGTCCTCGGAATGTGCTTCAATGTCATTTTCCGCAAAAAGGATTTCCCGCAGTTTGACGTGGGCAACAACGAAGAGATGCGCAAAAAAGGCATCCGCTGCATGCGTGAGGAGGATGACGAGCGTTTCAGCGGAAAACAGGCAAAGAAGGATGGGGTCTGCTCCGGCACATTCTCGGAGTCGTGCAAGGGATGCGGACTCTATCCGTTTGAACATAAAGAAGATAAACAGCAATGAGATTGGTAGCTATAGTGGGTCGTCCGAATGTCGGCAAGTCCACACTTTTCAACCGCCTGGTCGGCATGCGCCAGGCGATAGTAGATTCCACGGCCGGCGTTACGCGCGACCGCCATTACGGAAAGTGCGAATGGTGCGGTTCGGAGTTCTCGGTCGTTGACACCGGAGGATGGTCTTCGGGGTCGGACGATGCATTCGAGGAGGAGATCCGCAAGCAGGTGGTGATTGCCATCGAAGAGGCCGACCTCGTCCTGTTTATGGTTGAGGCTGCAACCGGCATCACCGATTACGATGCCGAAATCGCGGACCTCCTACGCCGCCAGAAAAAGCCTGTGGTGCTGTGCGTCAACAAGGTGGACTCGGGCGAAAAGATGTATGACTCCTACCAGTTCTATTCCCTGGGGCTCGGGGAGGTGTGGAGCATTTCCGCAGCCAACGGAAGCGGCACCGGTGACCTTCTCGACGAGATTGTCCGGCTGCTCCCCGAGGACAAGGCGGCAGAGGACCCGCACAAGGGGCTTCCGCATATCGCCATCGTGGGCAAGCCTAATGTGGGCAAGTCATCGCTTACCAATGCCCTGCTCGGAGAGGAAAGGAACATTGTCACCCCGGTGGCCGGCACCACGAGGGACTCCATTTCGACCTACTACAATAAGTTCGGGCACGAGTTCATGATTGTCGATACCGCGGGCATGCGCAGGAAAAACAGGGTGAACGAGGACCTCGAGTTCTACTCGGTGATGCGTTCCATCAGGGCCATAGAGAATGCTGACGTGTGCGTGCTGATGATTGACGCCACTACAGGCATGGAGGCGCAGGACATGAGCATCTTCAATCTCATCCAGCGCAACAGGAAGGGATGCGTGATCGTGGTCAACAAATGGGACCTTTTCGAGAAGGGCAGCAATACCATGAATGAATATACGCGCGCCCTGAAGGCACGCATAGCCCCTTTCGACGACGTCCCGATCATATTCACTTCGGTCATCAACAAGCAGAGAATCCTGAATGTGCTTGACGAGGTTGCGCACGTGTATGACAATTATTCCCGCAAGGTCACCACTTCCGCCCTCAACGAGGCCATGCTTCCGGAAATCGAGAATTACCCTCCTCCGGCGTGGAAGGGCAAGTATGTGAAAATCAAGTATGTGACCCAGCTTCCGACACGTTTCCCGGCATTTGCGTTCTTCTGCAACCTGCCGCAGTATGTAAAGGATCCGTACAAGCGTTTCCTCGAGAACAAGCTCAGGGAGCATTTCGACCTTATCGGCTGCCCGGTACAGATTTATATCAGACAGAAATAGCGGGTTTACGTCAGACAAAAAAAGCAGGCCGGAGCCTGCTTTTTTCATTTGCGGCCCGCCGTTTTTACGGCCGGCTGTTTTTTCCTGACTTTATCAATGCGTCACCCAATTTCAGTTAGCCAGTCATCGGTC
>JBJEJU010000033.1:0-2478 GCA_051878275.1 Candidatus Cryptobacteroides sp.
TGAAGAGATACGTGATGTCGTAGATAATCTTCGACACCCTATACACTCTCAGACTTCTGTAATTACCTTTATTTTTCAGAAATGTATTCATGCCGGAAATTCCTTAAAAGTCAGTAACTTATTTCTATAATATTCATATCGCTCCCTCACCGCTTCAATCTCTGCCTGAAGACCTTTGCTCAGGTCGTTCACCAATGTCTCAAATCGGTCAAGAATCCCCACAATCTTCTCCTGCACCTCCCTCGGCGGAATCGGAATAGGAAAATTTTTAATTTTCTGACTATTAATATTATTTTGGCTTCCCTCACCCATTGCCTTTAATGTAAGCATCCGAAAACAGCCGTCCGGCTTGGGGCAAAAAAATCTCGCGAGGTTATTCGCGAGACTTTTTGTAGTAGTATGGCAGCAGTTGCCTGATTTGCTCGGGAGGGGTGTTGTCGTGCAAGTTGTCGAGCACGTAGGTGAGCCAATCCAGTGGATTGATGCCGACGATGTCGCAGCTCTCGAGTAGGGTGTAGAATATGGCGTTGTCGACGGCGCCGTTGTCGTTCTTGCTGAAGAGGTAGTTCTTGCGGCCCATTACCGTTGGGCGTTGGTTGCGCTCAACTGAATTGTTGTCGATTTGGTAGATGCCGTTGTCGGCATAACGCCGCAGACGCGGCCACAGCTTGTAGGCATAGTCGAGGGCCTTGCCCATGGGGTCGGACGGGGTGCACTGCGAGGAAACGGCTTTCATCCATTCTTCCATGGCGTCCATGATGGGCAGCGCCTTGGCCTTGCGCTCTGCCTCCACCCGCTCCGGCGCGGCGCCTTCTGCCCTGAGGTTGGCCTCGAGGGTATAGAGCAGGCTTATCCAATGCACCGCTTTTTCGGCAAGTTCCGGATGTGATGTCTGGGCTTCTACGAATTTACGGCGCACGTGTGCCATGCAACCCAGCAGGGTCACATTCTCTTGTTGTTCGAAATAGTCGTATACACCATAGCCGTCGGTCTGTATGGCGCCCTTATAGTCGCGAAGTTCCGCTCGCGGTATGGTGCCGGCCCGTGAACCGTTGAGATACAGAAAGTAGAGTCCGCGGCTCCCGGGGCGGCTGTCATAGAACTGCCAGGCATACCCCTTGCGTTGTTTGCCGGGCCTGTCAATTATGTTCCACGGAACTTCGTCTATCTGCAGGTAGCCGCTCTGCAGCACTTCCTGCCGTTGTGCTTCATACACCGGGTCGAGCTTGGCTGCCACTGCATGCACCCAGTCGTTGACGGTGGATGCGGGCAGCTTCACTCCCATGTCGGCATACTGTTTCACCTGACGGTATTCGGGCATGTGGTAACGGTATTTGTCAATGATGATGTTTGCAAGCATATCCGCTCCCACATGATTGCCGCCGATGACCGCCTCCGTGGCTTCCGCCTGGTAGATGCGCGGATTGGGGAGTCCCTTGTCCGATTTCCTGCGGTATATGGGGCGTATTGCCACATCGACCCACACTCTGGCGTTCTCGTAATGGAGGGTCCGTGTCACATCCCGGCCGATTATGACGCAGTCGCCCAGGTCAATGCCTTCCGGATTGATTGTCCTCTCGCGCTCCTCCAGGCCGCAGTATTGATAGCGGGCAGGGCGCGAGGGTGTCTTGCGTGCCGACTCACGGCGTTTCTGTGCATCCTTTTCTATTGTCTTTGCAGTATTCTCTATCTCTGCAGCCTTCTCCTCCATTGCCTCTTTGAAGAAACCGTCGAAAAGGCCGGGCTGGCCATCCGTAACATTCGGCTTTAGCCTGTCCTTCCTGCTCCCGAAAAGCAGGCGCTCAAGCATCATGATGCGGTGCCTGAGTGCCGACTGCTCTTGCTTCAGCTCTTGGACTTCGGCAAGCATCGACTGGTTTTCAGACAGCAGTTCTTCGTATGTAGGCATCTTTTTCATACCGCTAAGTTACGAAAAATCAACGATATAACCAATTGTTTCGCAAAGTTTTTTTCACTGTCCTATCATCATTTTTCTGTCCCGCCGGCTCCAATTGATATCTGCGCCGACGAGCCACCCGAGGCGAGATCCCCTCCATCAGAAGCACCAACTCATCCCACCGCATCGAACGGAATCCGATACCTTGGCGCAAGAATATCTTCGAATGGAATCGCCCCTGCTCCAAACGCTTGTAGTACATGGCATACCCGCCGCGCTCCCAGTGCAACAGCTTCATCAGTTTGCGGCTACTGCCTACAAACACATACACATCTCCATTGGCAGGGTCCAAGCCAACGCTTCTCACCTGGCCGCACATCTTGTTAACACCGGCGCGCATATCACTCGGATGCTGCGCCATCACAAATCGGTTGTTTTCATTCAGACTAAACATGGCAAAAACTTTTAGGCAGCAAAGTTCGCCAAAGTTTTCCTCACCCAAAAGTCGGCTTATTTCGGATGCTTACGTATACACCATAGCCGTCGGTCTGTATGGCGCCCTTATAGTCGCGAAGTTCCGC
>JBJEJU010000034.1:0-40602 GCA_051878275.1 Candidatus Cryptobacteroides sp.
GATTGGATGGAGTGAAAAATTTTTCAGATGGAGGATTAGCTGCAATGTGGGTTAAATTCTGTTCAAATGTCACCGACCAGAGAATAACATTGGAAGCGGAGCCTGACGGCTCTGCTGCTGGTTGTTCTGCTGGTTCTGGCGACTGATAGACATTCTGTTCCAACTGATGACGGTGCAAAACTAAAAAAGAGATTTAAAAATTCCTACAAAAATGTCATTTTTTGAAACACGGTTCAGCATGGAATCATCTTACACCCCGGGCGTCAACGGCTTAAGCAGGCGGGAGTGCCGGGTCGCAGGATGGAAAGAAACCTGGTTGAAATGGCACGAAATCCCCCCATATGTGCGGAGTTGTACAAGGGAACTCGCCCGTAAGATGGTGTGGAAGATTCTTAACAATTGGCTGGATATGATCTTTATCTATCAGCAATAGCCCTAACTATACCCAAATTTCAAACTTCACCCTGGCGCCATCAGGCGCCGTGGCGGAGTGTCAGCGAGATTTTTGGTAGAAGGTATCCACAATAAACCGGGCGGCATCAGCCGCCGCGTTGGAGCGGCAATGAGATTTCCGGAGGAAATCGAATAGCGGAGACGCCCGCTGGAGCATAGCGGAAGCGGTATCCCCCTGAAAGGGGGAAGTCGTGCAGCGATAGGGGGTTGAGAGGCTTTTGCAGGCGAAAGCCTGCCCCCTGAAAGGGGCTGTCGCTGAAAGCGACTGGGGTTAAAAAGGCATAGCTGGCGAAGCCAGCTATGCCTTTGGGCCGCAGGCCCAAAGGCATACCGTGGCCCACACCTGGCAGCCCTCGCACCGGCCGACGAAACCGAGTTTTTCCGTTGTGGTAGCCTTCACCGACACGCAATCCTCCGCCACCTCCATGCAGGATGCAAGCGCCTGCCGCATCGCCGGCACATAAGAAGCAATCTTGGGCCTCTGCATGGCAATTGTCACATCGGCGTTGCCCACCTTCCAGCCCCTCGCGGCGGCCATTTCCACCACCTTCCGCAGCAGCAGCTTGCTGTCCACGCCCTTCCACTCGTCGGAAGTGTCCGGGAAGAAATGTCCGATGTCCCCGAGAGCCAATGCCCCGAGTATCGCATCGCAAAGTGCGTGTATGGCAACATCACCGTCCGAATGGGCCACGAAGCCCACCGTAGCATCAGCAATCCTGACCCCTCCGAGCCACATCGGAATCCCCTCCGCCATGGCGTGGACGTCATATCCGTTGCCCACCCTGAACGGGCACCTTTTTTCCATTGTATCCATCTTATTGTCGTTCAAAGCAATGTAAGATCCTGCAAGTCTTTTCCGGATAGCCGGGAAGAACAATCTCAAAATTACCTCAAAAAAATCATACCGGCAAATAATCCGGCTGCCTGCAGGTACTTTTCAGACAATACACGGACACCCCATGAACTGCAACCAGCCCATCCTCGGGAGAAAATCCGACCCCGGAAATCCGGATCAAATCCGATGCAGGCCTTTTTTTCATATTCATAAAGCAAAAAAATGCTATCTTTGTTTGATACCAACACCAATACTTCAAAAGATATGGCAACTTTCGGCTGGTTCGGAGACCAGGAGCACAGGGTCTTCAATTACAAACCAAGATACTATGACCCCGAAAAGGAGGAACGCCGCCGCATGTTCGGCAAAGTGGACGGGTCCATGGACAAAAAGGATGAAAACGGCAACGACACCTATGTGCCGGGCTCATACATCCACGGTGCATTCCGTGACGGCAACTATGCCCGCCGCCGCGGTGGGTCGCGTGCCCAGACCATCATCGGACTCATCGGCCTTGCACTTATCGTGGTGGTACTCATCTACATAGTGAAATTCTATTCCCTGTTGTAGCATGATCCGTGTCCTCCCGGGCAACATAGCCAATCTCATTGCCGCCGGCGAAGTCGTCCAGCGTCCCGCCTCCGTGGTCAAAGAACTGATGGAGAACGCAGTGGATGCCGGAGCGACGCAGGTGTCAGTGGTCATACGCGACAGCGGGCGCACCCTTATCCAGGTCATCGACAACGGTTGCGGAATGAGCCCCGACGAGGCGGAAATCTGCTTCGAGCGACACGCCACCTCCAAAATCGCCACGGCGGAAGACCTCTCCGAGATAATGACCTTCGGATTCCGCGGTGAAGCCCTCGCGTCGATTGCGGCCGTGGCACAGGTGACACTCAAGACCCGCCGCGAGGAGGACGAGGTCGGCACCGTGGTGGAAATGGCGGCGTCACAGATTGCCGGACGCACCTCGGCCGCCTGCCCGAAAGGGACCAACATCGCCGTCCGCGACATCTTCTACAACGTCCCGGCGCGCCGCAAATTCCTCAAATCCGACAACGTCGAATTCAAACACATCGTCGATGAATTTACCCGCGTCAGCATCACACGCCCGCAGGTCAGCTTCACCCTTACCCACAACGACAGGGAAATATTCGTGCTCCATAGCGCCAAAATGCTGAAATACAGGATACAGGACCTGCTCGGGGCATCTGCCGTCGATAAGGTCGTGAGCATGGACACCCAGACTTCGGTCGCACGCATCAGCGGATTTCTCGGACGGCCGGACCTCAGCACCAAGACCGCCGGAAAGCAGTTTTTCTTCGTAAACGGCAGATTTTTCCGCAGCGCATATTTCCACAAGGCCGTGATGAAGGCATATGAAAACCTTGTCGCCCCAGGCACGGTACCTTCTTATTTCCTTTTCCTCGAATGTCCTCCTGAATCGGTGGATGTCAACATCTCCCCGACCAAGACGGAAGTGAAATTCGAGAATGACTCCGTAATCTTCCAGGTGCTGTATGCCTCTGTGCATGAGGCACTTGGACGCAACTCCTTCGGCTCCGCGATGGACTTTGACACAGCCGGTGTGCCGGAAATGCCCGTGCTCGGAAAAGATTTCGAGAGCTTCAGGGGTGAAATCGGGGCGCCGGATCCGGCAGTGGACCCGCTCTACGACCCGTTTGCCCAAACCGGCGGCATACACGACCCGTTCTCCGGAGAGAGTGCCGGACCGGATGGCTCCGGAAGTTTCCAATCGCCTGATTCCGAAGGCATTGCCAATGGTTATCATTCTCCTGGCACTGACGGCTTCACGCCGGCATCCTTCGGAGGGCAGCAAGCGATGGCAGACCGGTCATATGCAGGGACACCGTCCGGCTTCCGGCAGACTTGCCAAGGCGAAGGCGGCTTCCCGCAGGGTGCTGACTACCGCACGGGTACGTATTCCGGCAGGACAGGCGACTGCGGCCAGCTTTTCGACGGGATGAACGTGCCTACCTCCTCTGCCATGGTCCTTGACGGCAGGTTCATCGTCACCCGCGCCAAGTCCGGCCTCCTCCTGGTGCACATTGCCCGTGCCCGCGAACGCATACTCTACGAGCGCTTACTGAAGGCGGTCCAGGCCAACGACCGTGTATGCCAGACTGCCCTTTTCCCTGTACAGGTCACTGTGGGCACGGAAAACCGCCTCGTCTTTGACGAGCACTCCGCCCTTCTCCAGTCCCTCGGTTTCGACATCACACCGTTCGGCACGGACACCATTGTCGTGGGCGGAGTCCCGGAAGGATTCCCGTGCGAACGCGCGGCTGTAGAGGCGCTGATGGCCGACCTGCTCCGCATCCTCGAAGACTGCCCGGAAATGGTAAAGGGCATGATGGAGTCCGCCATAGCCGAAAAACTTGCAGCTGCAGGGGCGGCGAGAGGTGAAAGGATCACATCTCCTGTGCAGGCACAAAGACTTATAGACCAGGTGTTTTCCTGCGACAATCCTGAATACACGACAAAAGGACACCGGATTATGTCCATACTTTCAACAGACGAAATCGAAAAGAAATTCTGATGAGTTACTACAATAATGCAAACAGCGGGGGCTTCATGTCCAACATCCCTCCGGTCACGAAAAACATCGTATTGATAAACCTTCTTGTCTTCGTTGCCACCCTGATCAACGAGGACTTCATGATAAGGACATTTGCAATGTTCTACCCGTCCTCGTCCCTTTTCAGGCCGTGGCAGCCGGTTACCCATATGTTTATGCACGGGGGATTCTGGCACATATTCTTCAATATGTACACGCTCCTGATGTTCGGTACCGTTGTGGAGAGGGCCATGGGGTCGAAGAAATTCCTGACATTCTACTTCATCACGGGACTCGGGGCGGTAGCCCTTCATACCGGCGTGCAGTGGCTTCAGGTCCAGCATTACCTTTCGGCCGTAAATGCCCCTGCCTATTGGGCGGCAATGCGGACCCCGACCGTGGGCGCCTCGGGTGCAATCTATGGGGTGCTCATCGGCTTTGCAATGCTTTATCCTGATACTCCGCTTACTCTCATATTTCCGCCGATTACGCTGAAAGCCAAAGTGTTCGTGCTTATTTTTGCAGGCATAGAGCTCGTGACCGGCGTGTTCGGAATGGCTGACGGAGTGGCCCATTTCGCCCATCTGGGCGGCATGCTCTTCGGATGGCTGCTGCTGCGGTGGTGGCGAAGGAGCGGACGTATCTACCACTACGACGAATGGATATAGCCTATGGCCCGCAGGAGGAAAAAAGGTGGGATTCTGTTCGGAATCACAAGCAGGACGCTGATGCTCATTGCGGCAGCCCTGCTCGGGCTCAGTTACCTGTCGGTCATGGTCAATCCCGCCAAAGTGTGGTGGATGACCGTTTTCGGACTGCTGTTTGTTCCTGCCGCCCTTCTCAACCTTTTCCTGCTCATCTGGGCCATATACAGAAGGTCACGGGCCGTTCTCATCCCCACCGTGGCCCTTCTTCCGGCAGCCCTTTTTGCCGGTCTTTATTTCCAGTATCATCCTTCCGGTGACCGGGAGGAGCCTGCCGGGGATGAAACAGATGTGAAAATCGTCTCCTACAACGTGGGCCGTTTCCGTTGCGGGGCCTCCGGCATGACCCCCCAGGCTTCGGCAGACAGCATTGTGGGTTTCCTCAATTCCACGGACGCCGACATAATCTGCCTCCAGGAGTTCCACCTCGACAATGTCACCGACATAAAGAAGTGGTTTGCAAAGAGATTTAAGGGATATTATCTTGACTACTACGTCTATACTTTGAGCAGCGGACGAGTGGGCAACATTATCCTGAGCCGTTTCCCGTTCAAAGGCAAGGGAAAGATTGAGTTTGACAACAGCACCAATCTCGCGCTTTATGGCGACTGCAGCATAGGGGGACGCAACCTGCGCATCTACAACTGTCATTTCCAGAGCTACAGCCTGTCGGTTGCCCACCTTGCAAAAAGCATCCGCGAAGACTACCGTGAGGCGGTGAAATACACTGAAAACAAGATGAAATCCTCCGTGCCGATCCGTGCCGGACAGGTGGACATAGTGATGAAACATATTGAGGAATGTCCGACGGAGGCAGTCGTGACGGGCGATTTCAACGACAACCCTCTGTCCTACACATATTACAGGCTCAGCCGGGGGCGCAGGGATTCGTTCCGGGAGGCGGGAAACGGTTTCGGGGCCACCTATTATGCGTTCAGGCCGTTCCTGCGCATCGACTATGTCCTTTGCCCGGAAAGCGTGCAGCCGGTGGACCACGAGGTGGTGCACAACCGTTTCTCGGACCATTATCCGGTTGTCGCCACCCTGCGGATATGATGCCCTCCGGGGGATGAGATGAAGGAAAACCCCTTCGCGGGGAACCGTAAAGAATAGTAATAAACAATATAGAATACGCAATGAGAAAGGATATCAATACCATAATGGCGGAGACTCTGGCTGTGCTCCGCAAGGGGGGTGTGATACTTTATCCGACGGATACCATCTGGGGCATCGGATGCGATGCCACCAATCCGGAGGCGGTGGCCCGTGTCTATGAAATCAAGCGCCGCAGTGACAGCAAGTCCCTTGTGCTGCTCTCTGACAGCCTCGACACTGTCGGCAGGTTCGTCAGGGAGATTCCTGATATGGCTGTGAGCCTTGTCGAAGTCAATGACAGTCCTATGACCATCATCTATCCCGGAGCCATCTGCGGAAAGGCTCCGGAGGCGGGCGAAAAGCCGGTGGCAGACCGCCATTTTCTTGCCTACAACGTTGTGGCTGAAGATGGTACGGTGGGTATCAGAGTGCCTATGATGGAGTTTTGCCGCAACCTTGTGTTCAAGCTCGGCAGGCCCATAGTGTCCACCTCGGCCAATATTTCCGGTGAACCGTCGCCAAAGTCGTTTGCGGAGATTCCGCAGGAGATAAAGGACGCCGTGGACTATGTAGTGGAGCCGTATCTGGAGCGTGAATCCACGGGAAAGGCTTCGCAGATCATCAAGGTCGGGCTGAGGGGCGAAATTGAGATTATCCGTCAGTAAGTTGCAGATTGCCAGTTGTTTGACAGATGGAGATTTTTTATTCATATGATGCCTCGCCGCTCGTCTGCCTTCTTGACCGGGAGGAGACCCGCCATTGCGTGAAGGTGCTGCGCCACCGTCCTGGCGATGAGGTGACGGTGATTGACGGCCGCGGGACAATGTACCGCTGCACCCTTTCGGATGCTTCGCTGTCCGGGGCGGTATGCAATGTGGTCGAGGCGGTTCCGGGGTGGGGCTCGCATCCTTACAGGCTCACTCTTGCCGTGTGTCCCACAAAGAACAATGACCGCTACGAATGGTTTGCCGAGAAGGCCACGGAGGTAGGTGTGGACGAGATTGTACCGGTCATCGGGGAACGCTCCGAGAGGAAGGTCTATAAGACCGAGAGGCTCCGCAGGATCCTGCTTTCGGCTGCCAAACAGTCCCTCAAGGCTGCCATTCCGCAGGTCAGGGAGCCCCTGGGCGTGCGTGAGTTCATCGAAGGTGCTCCTGCGGATGCGCTCAAACTGATAGCCTGCTGTTTCGAGGGGGAGGTGCCCCGCCTGTCGGTGAAGGATGCGCTCAAAGGTGCCGACGGGAGGGATATCATTGTCCTGATAGGACCGGAAGGGGATTTTTCCCCGGAGGAGGCTGCCGCTGCGGTTGCCCGGGGCTTTGTCCCGGTCCATCTCGGGGCGTCGCGCCTGCGCACCGAAACAGCTGCCCTTACCGCCGCCGAAGCCGTGTATCTTAATTATATGCAATAGGCTGCTTCATTTTGCCGGCCTTTCCGGAAAAAATCTCCGCTTCAAACCTTAAATGTTGAATATCAATTGAAAACCATTGGTGTAATATCCGACACCCACGGGGTGTTTTCCGACGGATTCCGTGATTTCCTCTCGCCGGTCGATGAACTCTGGCACGCGGGCGACTTCGGAGGAGGAATTGACTTTGTCCACAAAATCTCCGCTTTCAAGCCCCTTGTGGGTGTGTACGGCAACTGTGATGCGCAGGAAATCCGTTTCGAGTGCCCGCTGGTCCAGCTTTTCAACTGCGAAGACCTCAAGGTGATGATGACCCACATCGGCGGCTATCCGGGCCATTATCCTCTCAATGTCAGGGCAATGATTGACCGTCACCGTCCCGATATCTTTGTCTGCGGCCATTCACATATACTCCGGGTGATGCCCGACCACGAATTCCACTCCGCCCTTCATCCGGAAAACCCCCTTCTTGTGGTCAATCCGGGAGCGGCCGGTCTTCAGGGCTGGCAGGTGGAGAGGACTGCCCTCCGCTTCACTGTCTCCGGAAGCAGCATATCGGATATGGAGGTATTCTCGCTTCCGAGGTAGGCCCAAATATCATGTAAAGTACTCGTTAAGTCTTGAAATTAAACGATTTACTCCAAAAAAATGATTTTTTCCATTGACATCAGAAAAATGTGATGTACTTTTGCCGAACAAAAAGTTTTTAACAGTTTTAGTCTTATGAAAAAAATTATCATGTCAATGGCCGCAGTTGCAGTGCTCTTTTCAGTTGCTGCCTGCAACAATTCCTCCAAGAAAAGCGGAGAGGCCGTAGAAGAGGCTGTAGAGAATGTCGCTGACTGCTGCAAGGAAGCAGGTGAGTGCGAGAAGGAAGGCGAGTGCTGCAAAGATGCTGCCGATTCTCTCGGACAGGCTGCCCAGGAAGTTGTAGAGGCTGCTGCTGAATAATCCAGCCCTGCCACTCCAAATGGCCAGTTGATCTGGGAAAGGTCATCCTTATCAGATTCTCAAGCATCCGGACAAGGTCCAGGTGCTTTTTTTATGTCCCAGGCCTATGCGTAACAGCCTCCGCAAACCTCTTGACGCGGGTGTTGAAATCACGTCCGTCCATATTTGCTATTTCAGCATATTCTGTCTATTTTTGCGGGAGTTTGGTTTGAAGATTTTTCAGCAATATGGCCGACTGTCCCTGCAATGGAGCAGCAGGCTCTTTTTCAATTTTTCTCTTCTATGGCGGCCGGAAAAGACAAGTCCATATGGTTCTGCACCTCGTGCGGAAATGAGTACCCGAAGTGGATGGGGCGCTGTCCTGCCTGCGGCGAGTGGAATACCATGGTCGAAAAGAGCGTAGCCACGGGGAAGCCCAAAAAGAATGCTCCGATGGCCGCATCAGCATCGGGGGACAACAGGCCCCGGAGGTTGCGTGAGGTGGGTTCTGCCCAGGAGCACCGCATCTCGCTCGGTATGCCGGAGGTGGACCGTCTTCTCGGGGGAGGCCTTGTGGAAGGGTCCCTTGTCCTGATTGGCGGAGAGCCGGGCATCGGCAAGTCAACTCTTTCCCTTCAGATTCCCCTCGGATGTCCCGGACTCAGGACGCTGTATGTCACCGGAGAGGAAAGCACGCGCCAGGTCAAGATGCGTGCAGACCGCATCAGCAGCGGCAATCTCCCGGAGGACTGTCTCATTTTCAGTGAGACGCAGATTGAAAACGTGCTCGAGCAGGCAATGGAGGTCAATCCCGGGCTGATGATTGTGGATTCGGTCCAGACGATGTATTCGCAGACCGTGGATTCGTCCGCCGGCAGTGTCTCGCAGATCAAAGAGGTCGCCTCGGTCCTCCTGCGCTTTGCAAAGTCCTCGGGCATACCCGTGATTCTCATCGGACACATCACCAAGGACGGCTACATCGCCGGTCCGAAGATCCTCGAGCACATAGTCGATGTAGTGCTTCAGTTTGAGGGCGATGACAAGGGGCCCTACAGGATATTGCGCAGCATTAAAAACCGTTTCGGCTCCACTTCCGAGCTCGCTGTTTTCGAGATGACGGGCACCGGTCTCCGCGAGGTCACCAATCCTTCGGAGATACTTATGCCTATGACCGGACAGGGGCTCAGCGGGACAGCAATCGCTGCAATGCTCGATGGACAAAGGCCTTTCCTGTTTGAAGTCCAGGCACTTGTGAGCACGGCTGCCTATGGTACTGCCCAGCGCAGCGCGACAGGCTTTGATGTGCGAAGGCTCAACATGCTGCTTGCGGTACTGGAAAAGCGCGCCGGGTTCAAGCTCAATATGAAGGATGTGTTCCTCAATATGGCGGGAGGCATACGCATCACGGAGCCGGCCTGCGACCTGGCGGTGGTCTGCGCGGTGCTTTCATCCAATTTCGATTTTGCAATCGACCCGGAATTCTGCTTTGCGGGCGAGGTCGGCCTGAGCGGGGAGATCCGTCCCGTCAACCAGATTGACCGCCGTATCGCAGAAGCGGCCCGACTCGGATTCAGGAAGATTTTCATATCCAAATATGCCACCCTCGAAAAAGGGACCAATCCGGGAATAGAAATAGTACGTGTAGCCGATATTCCGGCACTTGTAAAAACGGTCTTCAAATGATGAGTGCCGGTCTTGTTGCAAAATGCCTCCGCAGCCGTCTCTGTGCTGTTTTGTGCCTTGCCGTTTCATCCGTCGCCGCCGGCGCTTCCGATGTCTCCGTAGTTCCTGATACCGGTGCTTCTGCTGTCGCCGGCGGTTCCGAAGTCTCCGTTCTTCCCGCATCGCAACGGACAGGCGCCCCTTCCTGCGAAGACATTGCTGAATATATCCGTACATCCACAGCCTCCGGCCCTCTCTCGTCAGCCCAGATAGGCGTGATGGCCGTCAGATTCGGCGGCGACACCGTGGTGTCCTGGAACAGCGGCCGGATGCTTGTGCCGGCATCAAATGCCAAGCTAATATCCACCGGCCTTGCCCTCCACAGGCTCGGCTCATCATACAGATTCAAAACCACCCTTGCCTATTCCGGCTCAATCTCCGGCGGCACCCTTCATGGCGACCTCTATATCATCGGTGGAGGAGACCCTACTCTCGGGTCCAAGGATTCCATTGCCGTACAGGCACAGACACTGTTTTCCCGTTGGAAATCAATGATTCGCAGCGCCGGGATTGAACGCATCGAAGGCCGTGTGATCGGTGACGGGCGTTTTTTCGACGGAACGGAAAGCCACGGGTCCTGGCTTGCCGAAGATCTCGGTACATATTACGGCACGGGAGGCAATGCCCTTAGTTTCTACCGCAATGTCAAGGATTTCACGGTAACGGCGGGCGCCTCGGCAGGGGACCCGCTCAGGATTTCAGAAGGCTATCCCGATACCCCGTGGATGAACTATCAGTATTTCTGTTCGACAGGGGCAAAGGGGACTGGTGATTTGCTGTATCTCTATGCCACGGACCTTTACCCCGTAGCCGAGCTGCGCGGTACGCTGGCCTCCGACCGCAAGACAAAGAAGGTTGAGTGCAGCAATAAATTCGGAGCATATACTTGTGCGTGGTATTTCTGCAAATATCTGTGTAATAATGGCTTGGAGGTGACGGGGGGACCTGCTGACATTGCCCCGCGCGGATTTGTCCGCAGCCTTCCGGGCATATATTCCGGCCCTGACCCCGCGGCGGATCTTACCATTGTAGGAGAAACCCTTTCCCCTGAAATCAGCCGCATAGCCTATCTCACCAATATGCGCAGCGACAATTTCTATGCTGAGGCCCTATACCGCATCCTTGGCAGGGAGATGACCGGGTCGGCCTGCTATGATTCGTGTGCAGTGGCTCAGGGAAGGGCGCTCTCCGGCCTTGGCCTGCTGACTTCCGGCGGTGCTCATCTTGTGGACGGCAGCGGCCTTTCACGCAAGAATCTCGTCAGCCCCGCTTTTTTCTGCAGCTTTCTGCACAGGATGATGGAAATGCCAGAGTTTCCGGACTATATCCGCACCCTACCGCAACCCGGTGTCGGCACCCAGGCCGGCCGTATGAGATATGAGGATGCATCTGCCAGGGAGAGAGTCTATTACAAAAGCGGTTCGATGGAAGGCGTCCGTTGCTACAGCGGCTATGTCGTCCCGACTGACGGCGGCAAGGAGGACACGGTCATTTTCTCCGTGATGGTCAACAATTACACCGGCCCTTCCTGGAAGCTTCTCAACACCATCGACCACATCATCGCCCTCATCGCCGCCACCAACTGATTTTTCCCCCGCCTGTCCTTTAGGGATAATCCCTTGTGTAAGGTCTCCGGTAGTACGCGGGGCCCATTGCCGGAGATTGCCCGGAACTACTGCTTTTAAGTTTTATAAAGTACTACCACATCAGTATTCTTATGCTCACGGGCCCGCCCGCAACCGGGAAATGATCAATCCCAGTGCCGGGAAGGAAATAGTCCGCATAACCCGGGCGTCAACGGCTTAAGCAGGCGGGAGTGCCAGGTCGCAGGAGTGGGCGGTATCCATGTTTATACGTTGCCCTCGTGAAATTCATCTGGGCCGTTGGCCATGCGTCCTCGTGAAATTCATCTGGGCGGAATTAGTTTGCCAAACATCCACCTCGTGAAATTCATCTGGGCTGTTGGAATATACTAACTAATTGGTTATAAAGATAATAGATTTTCGCCAAGGCCCCGATGAGGACATTTTGCCTCCATCGGGAACGGGGATATGCCCTACAGGTACCTGTAGAGGGTCTGCCCGTTCCAGATGAATTTCACGGGAGATGCAGTCAGTCCCCGGAATACCTCGAAAGAGATGCATCCGTATCAACCCTGGCGCCATCAGGCGCCGCACCGGAGTGCAGCGAGATTTCTGAAGGAAATCGAAGCAACGGAGGTGCCGGCCGTAGCGCAGTGCAGGCCGTGTGCCCCTGAAGGGGGCTGTCAGTGATAGCTGACTGGGGTTGAGAGGCAAGGCAGGCTTTGCCTGCATCAGGCGCCGCACCGGAGTGTCAGCGAGATTTCTGAAAGAAATCGAAGCAACGGAGGTGCCGGCCTTAGCGTAGCGCAGGCCGTGTGCCCCTGAAAGGGGCTGTCTGCGTAAGCAGACTGGGATTGAAAATAATGGATGCAGGCATTGCCTGCATCCATTATTTTATTTTCCGGCTAGCCGCTGTTCCCATTTCCAGGCGGCGGCAAGTGTCTCTTCCACGGACCTTTCTGCCTTCCAGCCGAGCTTTTCATTGGCGAGCGTCGGGTCTGCCCAGATGGCAGTCACGTCACCGCTTCGTCTCGGGGCAAACTTGTAGTTGAGTTTCAGATTGTTGACCTTCTCGAATGCATTTACCAGCTCCAATACCGACACAGGCACACCAGTACCGATGTTGAACACCTCATAGTCCTTCTCCATCCTGCCTTCAATCATTCTGCTTACTGCACAGACATGTGCCTTTGCAAGATCCACTATGTCGATATAGTCCCTCTGGCAGGTCCCGTCAGGGGTAGGGTAATCATTGCCGAAAATGCTCAGGCACTCCCTCTTGCCGATGGCTGTCTGTGTGATGAATGGAACGAGGTTGTTGGGCACACCGCGCGGAAGCTCTCCTATGAGTCCCGAAGGATGGGCACCGATCGGATTGAAATACCTCAGTGCTATGCCCTTGAGCGCCCCTTCACCCTCGCCGTAGGCATTGACGCAGTCGCGCAGGATATCCTCGCAGATCTGTTTGGTGTTGCCGTAAGGTGAGGTTGCAGGCTGCCTTGGGGACTCTTCCGTGACAGGAAGCACCTCCGGCTCGCCATAGACCGTGGCTGAAGAGGAGAACAATACGTTGCATCCGCTCTTCTGGGCGTGGGCCACGGTGAGCAGATTCATGAATGAGGTGAGATTGTTGTTGTAGTATTTCAGAGGCTCTGCAACGGATTCGCCCACTGCCTTGAATGCGGCGAAATGGATCACAGCGTCGATATGGTATTCTGCGAAAAGATTGTGGACGGCCTCGAGGTCGCAGAAATCCATCTTCACAAACGGGAGATTTTCCTTTCCCGTAATCTTCTTCACACCCTCGAAGCAGGTCAGGTCACAGTTGGACATATCGTCCGCAACGACCACGTCATAGCCTGCGGAAATCAGCTCAACTGCCACGTGGCTGCCGATAAAACCGGCACCACCGGAAACAAGTACAGTCTTTGCCATAATCCCGAAATGTTATTTGCCGGCGGTAATCACGGCGCTGAGTCTTTCGTAGAGAGCGTCAACCTTGTTGCACATCTCTTTGCGGAGACCGTTGAAATAGGTGCGGAGATTGCCCTCCACCTTCTCGTTGGCCTTGTCCTTCATATCGTTGTAAAGATCCACAGCCTCGCTGATGATGTCACCGAGCTCATCGCTCGCCTTATGCGGGTTGATTGATACAAAAAGAATGCAATCGTCAATGAAATCGCCGATAAGATACTCGACGTCTTTTTTGAAATCCCTGAGATTCATATTAATAGTTTTAAGTGATGTGCGGAATGAACAGATTCCTATTGCAAATTTAATAAATTCTATTGAATTATCCTCCTGACGCCCAACATCCTTCCCACGTTTTCGTAGCAGTCCTCCGACCCAGGGTCCAGCGAATTGATCCTGACAAGCTGCGAAGCATGGATGATGCGGCCTCCGCCGATGTACATCGTGACGTGTGTGGGCCTGTCCTTTTCGATGTTGCCGAAAAAGATCAGGTCGCCAGGCCGGAGCTCCGACAGGTCGTCACCAGTCAGCGCATACCCCTCTGCAGCGGCCCTGGAAGCCGTTTCCGGAGAGGCCATCACGCCGAGGGGACGCCTCCTTGCCTTTTCCAGAAGGGAAGCGGCTTCGACAACGGTCCCGGTGCGGTACATCGCCGAGGAATTGCGCGGCAGGAGCATCCCGTTCATCCAATATGAAAACTGGACGATCCCGCTGCAGTCAAAGCCCTTGGTGGAGCATCCTCCCCAAAGATACGGGACTCCAAGATACCTCATGGCTTCGGCCACGACATTGTCTGCGGTGCACCGGGCTTCCCTCTGCCACTTCCCGTAGTCGAGGACGTCCTTTGCCCGTACCCATCCCGTCTGCCCGGAAGGCATCACAATGCCCACGAAACCGGCCTTTTTCCTGCCTCCCCGCCTGAGGACATCGCCCCTGACAAGGTCCGAAATCCGCCCGGCATTCTCCGAAGGGGCATCGAAGACGTGGCTCCAGTCTGCGGTCACAATATATTTTTCCGCCTTGTCGTACCCCTGGGGAAGCGGGACGAGAGCGAGTGCATTCACCCAGGCCTCATATCCGTCTGGAACACGGATGCGGCGCCAGTATCCCGTCGAATCGAGCACTTCTGCAGGAGTGCCCATAAGGGCCTGTGTCTCGAGAGGTGACTCGTAGTCCGGATGAAGCCTGAGCTGTGCCACGGAAATGGCAATCACGGCATCCTGGCTGCGGGCATTTCCGCAGAAAAGCAGCATCGCGCACACGGCGCACAGTATATTTTCCAGTCTCATATTACATATAATTCAATCTGTTTTCATCCAGGCCCGGACAGCAGTCATCCGGAGCCGTCGGACAGCCTGCACTGCCGCCAACCAGCCTTCCCTGCCAGGTGTCCCTCTCTTCGAGCCTGCGGTCCAGCATCCTCAGTATCTCGAAATTGCGCACAAGCCCCCACCTGCTGCTGCGCACAAAGCGCGGAGGCATCTCCCCGGCAATCCTCTCTATCCATAGGTCGGGGCGGAGCCTTTCGAGCATGTCAATCATAAAGTCCAGATACTCCGGAAGATCCATCTCTACAAACTCCGACGGGTCCTTGTCGTGTTCGGCTTCCATCCTGGTCCCCCTGACAAACTGGAGCTGGTGGAATTTCACGCTCGTAAGCGGCAGGTCATTTATGAGGCTGCACTCCTGGAGCATCATCGGGACCGTCTCTCCCGGAAGCCCGAGAATGAAATGGGCCCCCGTGTCGATGCCCCTTTCCGCGGTTGCCCTCACAGCCTGCTGCGCGATGGCGAAACCGTGTCCGCGGTTGATGCGTGAGAGCGTCTTGTCATAGCAGGATTCGATGCCGTATTCCATGGTGACGAGCGGCGCTTCGATAGTCTTTCCGCCGAGGGTGCGGTGCCATCCTTCCAGTACCCTCCCTTCGCGCAGGTCCGCCAGGAAATCGAGTTTCTCACCGTCCACGCAGTCGGGCCGGGTGCCTATGGTGATGCCGACAATCCCCGGATGCGAAAGGGCTTCGCAATAGAGTCTCCTGAGCATTTCCAGGGGGGCATAGGTGTTGGAATACGGCTGGAGATAGGCAAGATAGCCTGTCACCCCGCGGTAACGTACCCTGTGGAATCCGATGCCCTCGTCAATCTGGGTCCTGATGCTCTTGCCCGGGGTGCTGTAGCCGGGATGGAAGGCGTCATTGTTGCAGTAGGTGCACCCTCCCCGGCCGCAGGTCCCGTCCCTGTTGGGACAGGTGAATCCCGCATCTATCACCAGCTTCTGGAGCCTCTGGCCATAGATGCGCCTGTAATAACCCGAAAACGTGTTGTATCTTTTGCCTTCCGGAAACATATTCCATTGCCCGGGTGCCGCGGCGGCGTCTCCCGTAAAAAAGTCTTCAAAAATACCTCATAAAAACCGTAATGGCAAAAAATAAACGGTTCCTTCGTGAAAAATGATTATCTTTGCACATTAATTTGATTCCAATGCAGCAGAAATTTTATCCTGAGATTCCTGAGGGACTCACATTTGATGACGTTTTGCTCGTGCCCGCCCGCTCGGAAGTGTTGCCGAGAGATGTGGATGTCTCAACATTCTTTACCAGAGAAATAAAGCTTCACGCCCCTATCGTGTCTTCGGCGATGGACACCGTCACCGAGGCTGAACTCGCCATCGCGATGGCAAGGTCCGGAGGTATCGGAGTGATTCACAAGAATATGCCTATTGAGGCCCAGTGCGAGCAGGTACGCCGCGTGAAGAGGGCCGAGAACGGAATGATCTACGACCCTGTCACCATCCGTCCCGATGCTACCGTCGGGGAGGCTCTCGCAATGATGGCAAAGCACCATATCGGCGGCATCCCTGTGACCGACGAAAAGGGCTATCTCATCGGCATCGTCACCAACCGTGACCTCCGTTTCCATGTTGACAACCACCTTCCTGTATCCAGCGTGATGACAAAGGAAAACATCATCACCGGACGCAAGGGCATCAGCCTTGTCGAGGCCACCGAAATCCTCATGCGCAAGAAGGTCGAGAAACTCCCGGTTGTTGATGACGAGGGCCGTCTTGTGGGCCTCATCACCTACAAGGACCTCATGAAGATCAAGGACAATCCGATTGCATCAAAGGACAGCAAGGGACGTCTCCTTGTTGCCGCTGCGGTAGGTGTGAAGTCCGACACGATGGACAGGATAGAGATGCTCGTGCACGCAGGTGCCGACGCTGTCGTGATCGATACGGCCCACGGACATTCCGCAGGGGTTCTCGGAGTAATCGAAAAATGCTGCAAGGCATTCAAGGGCAGGGATGTGCAGATCGTTGCGGGCAATGTGGCCACGGCAGAAGGCGCAAAGGCCCTTGCAGATGCTGGAGTTGATGCGGTGAAGGTCGGCATCGGACCGGGCTCCATCTGCACCACACGTATCATCGCCGGTGTCGGTGTTCCGCAGCTCACTGCCGTGATGATGGCTTCCAAGGCCCTCGAGGGCACAGGAGTCCCTGTAATCGCAGACGGCGGCATCCGCTATTCCGGCGACATCGTCAAGGCTCTCGCTGCAGGTGCAAGCACGATCATGGCCGGATCTCTCTTTGCAGGCACCGAGGAGTCTCCGGGCGAGACCATCATCCTCAACGGAAGGAAATTCAAGTCCTACCGCGGAATGGGTTCACTCGAGGCGATGGAGCACGGTTCCAAGGACCGTTACTTCCAGGATATGGAGGAAGATATCAAGAAACTCGTCCCGGAAGGCATTGTGGCGCAGGTTCCATATAAGGGAACGGTATCGGAGGTGGTTTACCAGCTTGTCGGCGGTCTCCGCTCCGGAATGGGTTATTGCGGGGCAAAAGACATCGAAGCTCTCCGTCAGGCACAGTTTGTGCGTATAACCAATGCCGGTTTCCTTGAGAGTCACCCTCACGACGTGACCATCACCAAGGAGGCGCCTAATTATTCGAGATAGTTTGAGAAAGATATTGACGGCAATGACGGCCGCCCTGTGCGGCCTTTTGATGTTCCCTTCGTGCGAAACGGTTTCTTCGTTCGTCCACGAAGGGGACGTTGTTGCAAAAGCGGGCTCCCACAGACTCTACACCACCGACATCGCATCCTTCCTTCCGAAGGGACTCTCCCCGGAAGACAGTACGGCTCTTGTGACACAGTACATTACAAGCTGGGCTACTGAGCAGCTCTATATGGACATGGCCCAGAAGGAGCTCGGCAAGGAGGACCTGGACGTGAGCAAGGAGCTTGAGGACTACCGCAGGGCCCTTCTCAAATACCGCTACGAGCAGTCCTACGTCAATCAGAGGCTCGACACTACCATCACCGACTCGCAGATCCAGAAATATTACGATGCGCACAAGGACCAGTTTGTCCTCACGGTGCCCGTGGTCAGGGCAAGGTTTGCGCAGGTGGACGGCAAGTCCCCGTATCTTGCACAGGTGCGCAAATATCTGGCTGCAGGTACGGAGGACGGGCAGGACTTCGAATCGATAGATACCCTTGCCGTGTCTTCCGCCCGCATCTACAAGGATTACGGTGACAGGTGGATCGATGTAGCGGAAATCGCCCGTGAATTCGGCATGGACGGCCAGGCTTTCCTGGCGGCACGCAGGAACGGATATGTGGAGAAGGCCGGTGAGGACGGCAACAGGCTGATAGCCTATGTCCGTGATATTGTCCAGAGCGGCCAGAACGGACCGGTCGAATATTTCGGCGACCGTATCAAAGACATTATCCTGAGTACCCGCAAGCAGGCTTTGCTCGCATCGCTGGAGCAGAATCTCCTCAAGCAGGCAAAGGCAAGCGGGGAGTTTGAAATATATTGAGATGAAGAAGTTTTTCCTATTTGCCGCAGCGATGTGTGCGGCAGTGACCCTTGGAGCACAGAAATACCCGGCAGGCCTTATCGACAAGACTGTGGCCGTGGTCGGCAACGAGATGATCTCCATCAGCCAGCTCGAACAGGAAATCCAGATGCTCCGCCTGCAGGGGATCTTTATGGACCGCTGCACAGTCCTGGAGAATATGCTGGAGTCCAAGGTCTTCCTTATGCAGGCGAGGCTCGATTCCCTGACTGTCAACCAGGACCAGGTCAATGCCATGGTCGAGCAGAGGGTGGCCTCCATGAAGACCAATTTCGGCGGGGAGGAAGAGATGGAGGAGTATTTCGGCAAGCCGATCTACAGGCTACGTCAAGAATGGGCCAAAACGCTTGAGGACCAAAATCTTACGCAGCAGATGCAGCAGGAGATAATGGGCCGTGTGCCGGAGCTTACCCCGTATGATGTCAAGGAGTACATCGCACAGACCGATTCGGCCGACCTTCCTGTGGTGCCTGTACGCTACCAGCTCAGCCAGATCTGCGTGTATCCTGACCGTGAGGCCGCCAATATGGCCGTCAAGGAAAAGCTTCTTGCCATCCGCGAGCGTATCATCAAGGGGGAGAAGTTTTCCACGCTTGCCCGCATCTACTCGGAGGACCCGGGCAGTGCCCGCAAGGGAGGCGAGCTCGGAATGGCGTCCAAGGCAATATTCTGGCCTGCATTCTCTGATGCCGCGATGTCCCTCAAGCCGGGTGTCATATCCCAGATTGTAGAGACCCCGGACGGATTCCATATCATCGAGATTCTCGAGAAAAAGGGCGACATGTTCAACGCAAGGCATATCCTGATGAAGCCGCAATACACCTCTGAAGACCGTCAGGAGGCATTTGGCAGGCTTGACAGCCTCCGCACAAAGATACTGGACGGGGAAATCACCTTCGAGATGGCGGCGAGGTTCAACTCACAGGACCCTACCACACGCACCAACGGAGGCCAGATGGCAGACCCCAACACCGGCTCGTCCTATTTCGAAATTGACCAGCTCAAGCCGCAGGACTATACTGCCATAAAGAATCTTGAGGTGGGAGACATTTCCGAACCGTTCGAATCGCTTGACAATGAGGGACGAAGCGGTAATACTGTCTATAAGATTGTCCGCGTGGACAAGGTGCTTCCCGCCCATACCGCCACATTTGAAAATGACTACAGCGACCTTCTCGAAGATACGAGGATGAAAAAGTCGATGGACGAAATCGACAGGTTCATCAAGGGCAAGGTCAAGGAAACCTACATCACCATTGACCCTATCTTCAAGGATTGCGATTTCGGACGCGAAATCTGGAAGACAAAGATTGTCCAAGAATAATGTCCCTGAAAAGGAGCCTGATTGCAATAGTTGCGGCATTGCTGCAAACATTTGTCCTGTCTGCCCAGACTGCTTCCGGGCAGCAGGATTCGCTTGTCAGCCTCCTCAGTGCCGAATCGATGCAGCTCATCGAGGAACGCGGCATCTCCTACCGCAAGGTGACGGGACCGGCCAGGTTTTTCCACAACAATACATACCTGCTCTGTGACACGGCACTCTGGAATGTCAATACCGATGTCATCGAGGCGATGGGCAACGTGAAGATTCTCCAGAACGACACCCAGCTGACCAGCGACAAGCTCACATATTTCGTAAAGGATGACCTCGCGCAGTTCAGGGGCAACCTCGTGCAGCTTGAGGACAAGGACCGCAATGTGTTGAGGACCAGGAATCTGGACTACAATACCAAGGACAGTGTGGCCGTATTCAGGGGAGGCGGTGCGATGCGCTCCTCCGACGGCCAGGTAATCGAAAGCCTGTCGGGGACATATGATTCCAAAATCAAGCTGTTTACCTTCGTGTCGGAGGTCAATATGTTTACTGACAGCGTTTTTGTCAAGACCTCGAGGATTGAGTACGATGCCGGGACAGATGTGGCCGTTTTCGGAACGGGTACAGATGCCTGGAAGGACGATGCGATGCTCTCTTCCAATGCCGGATGGTATGACCGCGGAAGGGAACAGTTTTTCTTCAACAGGAATGTCCACGGTATGAATCCGGACAAGGAAATGTGGTCCGATTCGCTCTATTTCAACAGGAATACCCTCGATATTGAGATGCTCGGCAACGTGCAGATCGATGACACCACCCGCAATGTGACTGCCCTTTCGGGTAGGGCGTTCTATTGCGATACTCTCTCGCAGGTCGAGATGACGAGGCGTCCGGCAGTGGTGGGCGTGATGGAAAGCGAAGGGACAAGGGACACTGTGTGGGTGAGCGCTGATACCCTGCGCTACCGCACCATAATGAAGTTCCAAATTGACTCCCTTGAGTTTGAGTCGGCTTCCAAACGCCTTGAGGATATGGGCGCCGATGCCGTGACCGCCTACAGGCGCAAGGCTGCGGAAGATGCGGCCAAGGCTGCCGAGGAGGCGAAGAAGAACAATGCCGACTACCAGACGCGCCAGCAGGCCGAGCAGAACCGCAAGAAGGCCGCCCAGGCAAAGGAGACGGCAGCATCGGCAGGATCGGTGGCCCAAAAAGATACCCTGGCCGCTACGGCTGCAGATTCATTGTCCGCCGCGGGACGGAACACGTTTGCCGGTGCAGGGAAGACCCATTCACTGACGGATTCATTGTCCGCCGCGGGAGCCGGGCAGACTGTGGCTTTGACGGATTCGATTCCGGATACGGTACAGGATGCCGCAGCAAGGGCGGCAGCCGATTCGCTCGCAAGGGCTGCGGCTGATTCACTGGCGAGAGTTGCAGCCGATTCGCTCGCAAAGGCAGTTGCCGATTCGATTGCCGCCCTGCCGAAGGACTCCACCAAACTCGGGTTCCTGACCGCAGTCAAGGATGTACGCCTTTTCAAGAGTGATTTTCAGATGAGGTGTGACTCATTGAAATACAATGATTTGGACTCGCTCGTAAGGCTTCACCGCAATCCGTTTGTCTGGAATGAGGGCAACCGCCAGTATTCTTCCGACAGCATCTATGTGTCGTTTGCCGGCGGGCATCTCAATAAAGCTTATCTCCAGTCGGCGGCATTCATTATAGTCCAGGAAGACACCCTGTGCTTTGACCAGATACGCAGTACCGAGATGCTGGCATATTTCGGGGAGGACGGGGGGCTCAGCCGTTTCGATGCCCTCGGCGATGCTTCTGCCGTGTTCTATCTCAAGGAGGACAGCACTTTCGCGACTGTCAACAAGAGCCAGTCCAGGATGTTGTATGCCGTTCTCACTGACGGGGAGCTCCAGAGCGTGTCCTACTATGACCAGGCCAAGAATGACGCCTATCCTCTTGCCCAGATGAAGCAGGATGACCGTGTGCTCAAAGGCTTCAACTGGCTTCCGGACAACCGTCCGAAGGGGCCGCGGGACATTACCTCATATACAAAGCGTCCTACGCAGCGCAAGCAGTACGGGTCCCGTCCGAGGGCACAGTTCCGCCAGACGGACATCTATTTCCCGGGCTATATTGAAGGTGTTTACAGGGAAATCGAGGTTTCCGATTCCCTCAAAAAGGTCAGTGATGCCCGGAAGAAGGAGCAGGAGGCTCTTTCACGGCAGGTTGCCCGGGCGGATTCTCTTCTTGCGGCAGATGATTCGCTCCATGTCACCGATTCTTTGGAAAATCTCTCCGCAAGGGATTCTCTTGCAACACATCTTTCCGATTCCCTGTCGGCGGCGGATCCGCTTCCGGCCGTCTCCGATTCTTTGTCGTCCGTGAGGGATTCATTGGCTGCGGCGGATACCGTGGCTCTTTCTCCGAAGGAAAGGGCGAAGGTGGAAAAGGAGGCAAAAAGGCGTGAAAAAGAGGCTGCAAGGGCTGCGAAGCTTGCCGCAAGGGAGGCGGAATGGGCCCGTCTTGACAGCCTGGATGCCGCAAAGGCTGCGCGCAAGGCCGAGGCAAAGGCCGAGAAGGAACGCGCACGCAAGCTGAAGATTCTCCTTGCCGAGCAGAAACGGCTCCGGAAAGAGCAGGCAAGGCTTGAGGCCTACAGGAGGAAATACGAGAAACAGAAGGCCCGCGAGGAGGCCCGTGCAAAGAAAAAGGCTGGCAGGGAATGACATTCCGCCAGCCTTGATTCAGTCAGGATATCTTACTTGATGACACCCAGTTCTTTTCCGACCTTTATGAAGGCTGCGATTGCCTTGTCGAGGTGCTCTTTCTTGTGGGCTGCGCTGAGCTGGACCCTGATGCGGGCCTGTCCCTTTGGAACCACCGGATAGTAGAAGCCGGTCACGAAAATGCCTTCCTTGGCCATTGCAGCCGCAAATTTCTGTGAAAGAGGGGCATCGTAGAGCATAACTGCGCATATGGCGCTCTGGGTAGGCTTGATGTCGAAGCCGGCCTCGATCATCCTGTCGCGGAAGTAAGCCACGTTCTCCTGCTGGCGGTCGTGAAGCTCGTTGCTCTCGCCGAGCATCTTGAACATCTCGATTGCGCCTGCTGCAATCATAGGAGGGATGGAGTTGGAGAAGAGGTATGGCCTTGACCTCTGGCGGAGCATCTCGATGATTTCCTTGCGGCCGGTGGTGAATCCGCCGACAGCGCCGCCGAATGCTTTTCCGAGGGTGCCGGTGAAGATGTCGATGCGGCCGTAGCAGTTGTACTGCTCTGCAACACCGTGTCCGGTCTTGCCCACAACGCCTGCGGAGTGGCTTTCGTCAACCATCACGAGGGCATCGTATTTCTCTGCGAGGTCGCAGATCTTGTCCATAGGGGCGACATTGCCGTCCATCGAGAACACGCCGTCGGTGCAGATGATGCGGAATCTCTGTGCCTGGGCCTCCTGGAGGCAGCGCTCGAGGTCAGCCATGTCGGCATTGGCGTAGCGGTAGCGCACAGCCTTGCAGAGGCGTACGCCGTCTATGATGGATGCGTGGTTGAGAGAGTCGGAGATGATTGCGTCCTCAGCAGTGAGAAGCGGCTCGAACACACCGCCGTTTGCATCGAAGCAGGAGGCGTAGAGGATGGTGTCTTCTGTCTTGAAGAAGTCGGAGATGGCCTTTTCAAGCTGCTTGTGGAGGTCCTGGGTTCCGCAGATGAAGCGGACTGACGACATGCCGTAGCCCCTTTCATCCATAGCCTTCTTTGCAGCCTCGATGATGCGTGGGGAATCTGCAAGTCCGAGATAGTTGTTTGCGCAGAAGTTGAGGGCCTTGGAGCCGTCCTCAAGGGTGATTTCTGCGGACTGGGCGGAAGCGATGTTGCGCTCTGCCTTGTAGAGTCCGGCTTCCCTGATGGAAGTCAGTTCATTCTGGAGATGTTCCTGAAACTTTCCGTACATAGTCTTGTAAAGTTATGATATTGTTTTGTTTATCCTGCCTTAGGTTTCATGCTTTTTTAGGGCAGTGCAAATTTATACATTTTAATTGTCTCACAAACAAAAATATACGAAATATTTACAAAAAGTATAAAAAAATATGAAATTGATATCAATTCTTAACGAGAATTATTATCTTTGCCAATCCAAAACCAAAAATGAAATAACCATAATCCTGACGCAATGAAAAATGTGTTGGTAATCGGTTCCACCGGTCAGATCGGTTCGGAACTTACAATGAAACTTCGCAGGATGATTCCTGAGGGCAACATCGTTGCCGGTTACATCACCGGCGCAGAACCTAAGGGTGAGCTTCTCGAAAGCGGTCCGAGCGCGCTTGCCGATGTATGCAACGCCCAGCAGCTCGCCGAAGTTGTGGACAAATACAATATCGACACTGTCTATAACCTCGCTGCCCTCCTTTCAGCCGTTGCAGAACGCAAGCCCCTGCTTGCCTGGAACATCCAGATGAACGGCCTTATCAACATCCTCGAGATTGCACGCGAGAAGAATTGTGCGGTGTTCACCCCGAGTTCCATCGGTTCGTTCGGTCCGACCACGCCTCACGTCAATACCCCGCAGGACACTATCCAGCGTCCGCGCTCGATGTACGGGGTGACAAAGGTTGCTACCGAGCTCCTCAGCGATTACTACCATATCAAATACGGAGTCGATACCCGTTCGGTACGATTCCCGGGCCTGATTTCCAACGTGACTCCTCCGGGAGGAGGTACCACCGACTATGCGGTTGACATCTACTATGCCGCAGTTAAGGGTGAGGAATTCGTCTGCCCGATTGCAGCAGGCACATATATGGACATGATGTATATGCCGGATGCCCTGCGCGCAGCGGTGGAGCTCATGCTCGCCGACCCTTCAAAGCTCGTCCACAGGAACTCGTTCAACATCGCCTCGATGAGCTTTGAGCCGGATACAATCTATCACAAGATCCAGGAGTTCTATCCTGATTTCCGTATGCGCTACGAGGTAGATCCTGTCCGCCAGGCGATTGCGGACTCATGGCCAGACAGCATGGACGATTCATGTGCACGCGAGGAATGGGGCTGGAAGCCTTCATATGACCTTGATTCGATGTCAAAGGACATGATTGTCTGCCTCAAGAAGAAATTCAACCTGTAAGGTTCGCATTCAAAGCTGCTTCTTTAACTGAATTGAAGATAATGACGGTGTCCCCTTGCAGTCCAGAACTGCACGGAGAAACCGTTCAAGTGCGAATCGGAGTACGAATTTGAAAAACAACTGGACTATCCAAACTTTCAAAATACCAAAAAACAGATGCGATTAACTAAATTCATTTTGTCAGCCGCATTTGCCCTTATGACTTGGGGGGGGTACTTAATGCCCAGAATATTAAGGTCACAGGTGTTGTAAGCGACGCCGCGACCGGAGAGGGAGTACCTTTCGCCTCAATCGTAATCAAGGGTACACAGACAGGCGGCAGCGCGGACGCAGACGGCCGGTTCGAAATCCAGGCCAAAGCCGACGCTGTACTGATCATCTCCTCTATCGGATATGTCAACCAGGAGGTTCCGGTAGAAGGTCGCAATGAAATCCGTATTCTGCTCAAGCCGGATTCGGAAATGCTTGAGAACACCATCGTGGTCGGCTACGGTTCCGCAAAGAAAATCGGAAATGTCGTAGGTTCCGTGTCCACGGTGTCTTCATCGGAAATCGCAACAAGGCCGACTGCCAATGTGGCAGACGCCCTTCAGGGCAAAGTCTCCGGCCTCCAGGTGTTCAATACCTCCGGCGAACCTTCAGGCTCCGTTTCAATGCAGCTTCGAGGACGCGGCTCGTTTGAACTCTCCACATCTCCGCTCTTCATCCTCGACGGTGCTCCTGTAAGCGGCTCGGTATTCTCTACCCTCAGCCCTCAGGACATCGAAAACATCACCGTCCTCAAGGATGCATCATCGACCGCAATCTACGGTTCGCGCGCGGCCAATGGCGTCATCTACATCACGACCAAGAAAGCCAGGAAAGGCGAGAAGGCAACTGTCTCGCTCAGGGCTTCCTACGGTATCTCGATGCTCACGAAGTACAACTTCGACATGATGAACTCCGAGGAACTCTTCCGCTTTGAGGAAATGTGCCAGCCGGAGCTTCTCAATGACGCCGTGTACCAGGCAAGAAAGGCCTTCACCCTCGGAAACGGCATCAACTTCAACTGGCAGGACTATCTCTACAACAATTCTGCCCCTACCAGGCAGGCCGACCTTTCCATCAGGGGAGCATCCGCAAATACGGATTATTACGTATCGTTCGGCTACCTCTCCGAGAAGGGTACCGCCAAGATGAGCTCCGGAATGGACAGGTTCACCTTCCGCTCCAACATCAACAGCCGCGTGAACGACTGGCTCAAGTTCGGCGCCAACCTCAACGTATGGTATGCCAATGTGTCCTCTGTCGTGACCGGATGGTATTCGGAGTCTCCTATCATGCAGGCTACCATCGGCCTGCCGTACTACACTCCATACGAGTGGAAGTTCAATCCTGACGGCACTTTCGGGTACGGTGACGTGATGGAGAAGTATCCGTTCAACTATGAGCAGATCGACCTCATCAAGTATTACGAGAAAAACACCAACAAGACCAGGACCATCGGTCTTACCGGCCAGACATATTTCGAGATCTCTCCGGTACGCGGTCTTACCTTCCGTGCAGTCCAGGCAATCGACGCCTCCGACGGCCTCGGTGACAGGGTAGCCCTTCCTTCATACGAGTGGGGCGGCTCAAGGGGTATGGTAAGAAACTCTTTCTCAAGATTTTATCAGCTTACCTCCACCAATACGGCAGAGTACAAGACCTCCTTTGGCGGCAAGCATTTCCTCACAGCCCTCATCGGCCACGAGTCCATCTACAAGAATTCGCAGAACTTCAGCGCTTCCGGAAGCGGACTCACCGATGACCGTCTCCACGAGTTCGGTTCCGCAACCGACATCATCAGCTGGAGCGGCGGTACCATCGAGTCGGCCATCAACTCATTTTTTGCTAACGTCAACTATGACTTTGACGGCAAATATTTCATCGATGCCTCAATACGTACCGACGGTTCGTCAGTATTCGGAAAGAACCACAAATATGCCACATTCTATTCCATCGGAGGTATGTGGAAAATGAAGGCCGAGCCGTTCATGCGCAGCGTAAGATGGGTTGACGACCTCAACATCAACCTCAGCTACGGTACCACCGGAAACGCATCCCTCGGCAACTGGTATGCCCACCTCGGACTTGTGGGCTCCGGTCCGAAATATGACGGCGAAGGCGGTATGGGCATTGCCCAGGTTGCCAATGAGGACCTCACCTGGGAGACCGTCTCAATCCTCAACCTCACCCTTTCCGGACGCCTGTTCGACAGGGTTGACTTCAATCTCCAGGGATACTCCAAGCAGTCATCCGACCTTCTGATGCAGCTCCCGTTCTCCGGCACCACCGGACACTCGAGCGGAATGGGCAACATCGCTTCGATGAACAACAGCGGTTTCGATGCAATGGTCAATGTGGACCTCATCCACACCCGCAATTTCTATTGGGGCTTCAGCGCAAACGTCAACTACAACTGCAACAGGATTACATCCCTGTACCAGGACCTTGACGAACTCGCATTCCCTGAGGCGGGTCTCAAATATGAGGTGGGCAAGTCCTCGAGCCTTGTCTATACCCAGATTTTCGCAGGCGTCGATCCGATGACCGGAGAGCCTATGTGGTATGACCGCAACGGCAACAAGGTTAAGGAATACACCGAGGACCTCATGCAGTTCTGGGAGGGCCACGACAGCATCTCCCCTTGGTCCGGTGGTTTCTCGACCAACATTTCCTGGAAGGGCTTCGGCATCAACGCCGACTTCTCCTGGGTAGGTGACCGCTATGTGTTCATCAACGAGCGCTACTACACCATGAACACCAACAACCTCTTCAATACCAACTTCGAGAGGAAGATGCTCGATATGTGGACCGAACCTGGCCAGGAAACGGACGTACCTAAGTACGGCACACAGTTCCGCTTCGACACGAGCGTCTATTCCAATGCCGCATTCCTCCGTATGAAGAACCTCTCGTTCTCCTACACCATCCCGGGGGAAGTGCTCGGGAAATCCGGCTTCCTCAGCGGCCTGAAGGTATATTTCACCGGAAGAAACCTGTTCACATACACCAATTTTGCCGGATATGACCCGGAGGTTGTCGCCGGCAACGGTTCACAGGGTCTTTACCCTAACTCAAGGCAGTATGTGTTCGGAATTGAACTTTCTTTCTAAATGAATGACAATGAAGATGAAATACAATAAAATATTAGTTCTTGCAGCCCTAGTCGCATCCCTGGTGTCCTGCAACCTGGACTACTATCCGGGCTCTGCCATCAATACGGGCGAGGCGATGGAGACCGTTGACGACTGCCGCGGTTTCCGCACCGGGCTCTACTCCGGTCTCAAGGGCATTTTCACCGGAGCCCTCATCTATGCACCGGAGCTCCAGACCGACTGCTATCATGCAGTGAAGAACTTCGGCAACTGGAGTGGCGAGTGGTACCACTACAGCATGCTCCCTTCCACTTCCGAGGCTTCTGCCGCCTGGTTCGGCCTCTACGGACAGATTGCCAATGCCAACTTCCTCATAGAGGGGACGCAGAAGCTTTTGGCATCCGGAACGCTCAGCGCAGCCGACGAGGCTACCGTGGAGCAGTATTACGGAGAGGCTTCCTACATCAGGGCCCATCTGTATTTCAACCTTGCGCAGTATTTCTGCGAGGATTATGAGCCGGAGACCGCCGGAGAGACCATGGGTGTGCCGGTCGTGACCGAGTACAATCCTACTCCGGAAGCTTCGAAGTATCCTGCACGTCCGTCGCTTGAAAAGACCTTCGAACAGATCCTCCATGACCTCGGAGAGGCTGAAACCTATATCACCGCTCCCGGAAAGGGCAACTCCAAGTATGTTACCAGGGATGTCGTCAAGGCTCTCCAGGCAAGGGTTGCACTTTCGATGCACGACTACGACACTGCCCTCCTGAAGGCGCGTGAAATCGTGGACGGGGGTACCTACAGCCTCATCACCGACGCCAAGACCTATGCCAACGGATGGATCAATGACAATCTCTCTTCCGAGACTCTCTGGCAGATCCATATGACCGGTCCTGACGACAGGGGAAGCTCCTACTCATACTTCATCCACAACATTTCCGGCAAGGAAGGCGAGGATGACCCGCAGTATGTTCCTGAGCAGAAGGTCCTCGACCTCTATGACCAGAGAAACGACATCAGGTATGCCGCCTATTTCAGGAAGGCCGACGTCAATACTCCTGTAAAGGGCACCTTCACCCTTTTCGTGAAGTATCCGGGAAATCCTCTTTTGAGCGAAAGGACCAATGCCTCAAGCTATTGCAATATGCCGAAGGTGTTCCGTCTATCGGAGATGTACCTTATCGCGGCAGAGGCTGCGGCAATGAAGGGCAACACTGCGGTGGCCAACAAATATCTCGGAGACCTCAGGGAGAAGCGCATCAAGGGCTACACCCGCGAGTCATTCGAAGGAGCCACCCTTATGCGTGAAATCCGCGACGAACGCACCCGCGAGCTCTTCGGGGAAGGATTCCGCCTCTGGGACATCAAGCGCTGGCACATCGGCTTCGAGAGGGACAACGGACAGAATCCTGACCTTCTCCAGCCTGGCGACAGGTACAGGGACTGCAAGCGCCCTGCCGACGACCCGTTCTTCGTATGGCCTATCCCGACCGACGAGATGCAGGCCAATCCGCAGATGACGCAGAATCCGGCATATGTTCAATAATTGAAAATCAATGAGTTTATGAAATTATTCAGATACATTACCATAATCGCCGCAGCTTCCTTTGTGCTTGCATCCTGTCAGGAGGAAAGTACCGGACAGGGCAATGCCACCGTGGGTTTCCGCGACAGGGAAATCGAAGTGAGGGAGAATGTCGGCACAATCAAGATTCCGTTTGTGTTTGAGGGCGAAGCTGCAAAATATCCGGTCACTTTCGATGTAGATATCGAGGTCGAAGGCGGATTCGAACTTGAGGAGGCTATGCACATCACCCAGTACAGGGGCCTCAAATATATGGGCGACCCTTCTGTGCCGGTCTATCTCGAGTGCCAGGTCATCAATGACGACATCATCAATGATCCGAAGGTGCTCCACCTCACTCTCGCAAATGTGCAGGGCGCAACCGTTGCCGACAACCCGGAGATCACGGTTTCCATTACCGACAACGACAACAACCCTTACGACAAGCTCTGCGGGGAATATATATTCTCATCCATGTTCCCTGACGGCAACGGAGGATTTACCCCTTACAAGTTTATCGTGACCGTCTGCGGCGGTTTCACTACCGATGAGATTGCCGACAACTACGAAAAGACTCTGGTATGCTGGGGCTTCGCAGGATATCAGGATGACCTCACGGGCATGGGATTCAAGCCTGTTCATTCTCCGGTGTGGTACCTTGACTACAATCTTGAGGAGAAATCCCTTACCCTGCGCAATGATGAGCTCATGGCAAGCAACTTTATCCTCAAGCAGAGCGGCGGATATGTTGAAATCAAGTCGGCAACTGCTGTCCCGGACGGAAGCAACTGGTACACCTTTGAAGATGATGTCCGTCTGAAAGGTACCTGGAGCGATGACATGAAGACAATCACCTTCGACGATCCGTCACAGAAGGGATATGGAATTGCAGGACTTGTCTATGAGACTCCTACATCCATTCCGCTCCCGTTTGCAATATTCACCAATATCACGATGACACAGAAGTAAAAGACTGACAATGAAAAGGAAATTATTGACATATGTTTCGGCATTCCTCTTTGCGCCGCTGTTCTTTGCGGGATGCGAAAAGGAGGAGACAGTCTTCGGAAAGGACAATCTCGACAAGGACAGGCCTTCCGTAGAAATCGTCATTGACAATGCCGACCGCTTCTCCATCACTTTTGAACTTCACCAGTCGGACGATACGCAGCAGTTTGCCTTTGCCATGTACCAGATTGGAGAAGACCATCAGGCGCCTACTCCTTATGACCTGATTACAGGAAATGTGGACACGAAGGTCACAGCTGTCCTTAACAGCTCCGATTATCAGGATTACTATTTTGATTATCAGGTATATATCACATCCGGTCTCTCTTACGCAATATACGCCGTGGCCATCAGCAGCGAGGGCGTGTTGAGCGAGGTAAGCGAGCAGATCATCGATATCCCGGCCAAGATCCAGATCAAGGAAGGGTATTATATGGCTCAGGGCGACAATCTCAATACCAACCTCCCGGGCGGAGTCCTCAATGAGAAATCGGGAAAGGCCTGGCTTGCTTCTGCACAGGTACTCAAGACTATGGATGCAGATTATCTGGCATTCGGAGGAGACTGGTTCTGCCTTGTCGATGACGGAGAGCATGGAACCGGACCACTGTTTCTCGGAAAAATCGATTATGATGCGCGAACCGCTTCCCTTGACGGAAGTTACTGGAACGGTTCCGGCATAACCAAGGCTACTTTCGGCATGGGCCTCTATTATTACAATCAGAGTCTTGCCCAGCTGATTGTTCTTTGGGGCGGGGGTTCCGGCTATGGGGATGTGGTCATCTCTTTCGACGAGAACGGCGTGCTGACAGACATATCGGAGTGTTCGGCGCTTGTCCACGATTATATTGGCAATGTAATCGGCACATACGACATTCTCCGTAACGGAAAGCTTTCTTTCCTGAGGAATTTTGAGGACTATGCCGCTGCACCTGTGCTTTATGAATGGACTTCAATTACTGAACTATGAGAACGCTTCATAAAATAGTCGGAGCATTCGCCCTGATTGTCGGCGTGCTCTCTTCCTGCACAAAGGAAACCACATTGTCGGTCTCGACCAATTCCCTGTTTTTCAGGGATATTGCTTCTTCCAAGACCGTAGATGTCTCCAGTAATTCCGACTGGTCGGTAACCGCTCCGGACTGGATGAGGTGTGAGCCTTCGTCCGGTTCCGGTGACGGGACCGTCACAGTGACGATTACTGACGATTCCGGGTTCTCGCACAGCGGAACATTTACTGTATCCGCCGGCGACCTTATGGAATCCGTCTCCGTGAAAGTATCCGGAGTGGATTTCGTAATCACTCCGGAAGAGTTCCGCTTCGATGAGAGCGGGACACCCAAAAAGGCTGTAATCAACAGCAATAAGGATTGGTCCATCAGTGTCGCTGAAAGCGCCTCCTGGATACAGATTGAGCCTATGAGCGGCACTGTCGGGACCACCGAAATCACTCTCACCCCGAAGCCTTTCACCGACAGGAAACCGCGTAGCGAGTCCATCATCGACGTGACCTACGGCACAAGCTTCACTTCCTTCGTGGTAAGCCAGGCAATGCCGAACAGCGCCCCTGAAAAGACGGTTCTTGTCTATCCGGGAGCGTCCGGTGAAGTGGCAATCGATGCCGAGTTCAGGTGGAACGCGGCAAAGGATGCGGACGGCGACATCATCACCTACACCGTGATGGTGACCGGAGACGGCGGTGAGACCTGGATTGAAACGGAGGTCGAGAATGCGACTTCCACCAGGCTCCCTGAACTCCTTGCAGTCAATTCCGACTACCAGTGGAAGGTGATTGCCGCCGACCCGTTCGGAGGGGTATCCGAGTCTGACCCCGTGGCTTTCAGGACCAACACCGAAGGTGCCTGGGCAGATTATGAGATGAGGGTCATCCGGGAGGCAAAGGCCGGTGCGGCAAAGCCTGTCAATCTTGTCATTCTCGGAGACGGCTACACCTCTTCCGACTTCATCAACGGCAAAAAGTTCGACCAGGACCTCGACAGGGCCGTGACCGCATTCTTCTCGATGGAGCCTTACAAGACCTACGCCGACTATTTCCAGGTAACCGCAATCGCGGCATACTCCGAGGAAAGCGGGGCAACGGTAAAGGCAAATATCCCGGAGATTCCGGGCGATGAAGGAGCCGGGGGATGCGCCAAGCAGAACAGGAATACCGTATTCAAGACTGTCCTCGACGGAGGCGGCACTACGGGCATCACCTGCAGCTACAACGACATCTTCCAGCTTGTATGTGAGAAGATGGGAGTGGAATACACCCTGCCTCAGGACGGAGTGGGACCAATCGATGAATTTACCGTCATCCTTATGGTCAACCTCGATGTCTATGCCGGCACCTGCGTCAATTTTATGACCGGACGTTCTGTCGCGATGTGTCCTGTCGGACACGGCACATTCGAGACCATTGTCAACCACGAGTGCGGGGGACACGGTTTCGCAAGGGCCCTGGACGAATATATCTACTACAGCGGATATCTCGATGACAGCTACAGGGACCAGATTGTAAAATGGAGGACAACGGATCCTGATTATGCCTGCAACATCGATCTTACCGGTGAGAACGACAAGGTCCACTGGAAGCATTTCTTCGAGACTCCGGGTTATGAGTCCGTGGGCCTTTATGAGGGCTCCCTGCTTTACCGCAAGGGTGCCTGGAGGCCGGAGCGCATTTCCTGTATGTGCGACAACAGAAAATACTACAATGCCCCTACGAGGGAAGCAATTGTCAGGAGGATCATGAAAATCTCCGGAAGTGAATACAGCTTCGAAAAGTTCGTTGCAAAAGACCCGGTCAAGAGCGACAATACCGGTAAGGAACCGCCGGCGGACTACCTTCAGGCTATGGGCTATTCTGCCGTCCTTCCTCCTCTTGCGCAGCCTATCTGTGTAGAATATGTTGATTAAACCAATAATTACCGAACGATAATGAAAAAGCTTAATTTTCTTTTGGGCTTCGCGGCAATGATTGCGGCAGTATCCTGTGCCGAAGATGTCCTGTCGCCTGAAATCCACGCTGATACTGAAGCAATCGCCTTTGATACTGAGGGCGGAAGCCAGACAGTGAAAGTGACTGTTATGGATGCAGCATCCTGGACAGCAACTACTACCGGATCCTGGATCAACATTGAAAGCAATGTGGATGCCGGCACCATCGAGGTGACGGTAGAGCCTACCCGGGACATTGAAGACAAGACCGGGGAAATAATCGTCTATACCGATGCAGAGACTCCGGCCAGGATTGCAGTGACCCAGGAGGGCAACGGCATCATCTACGACCGCACATCCCTCAAACTTATGGGAATCAAGGGAAAAGTCCGCTCAATGGACTTCTGGTTTGACCCGATGCATATGTGGGAGCAGCAGGCCGGATTCTTCCGCAACCTTCAATTCAATACCGAGGGCATGCTCACACATTTCGAGTTTACCTTCAAGCAGGGTGTGGTTGTTGATTTTGCGGTTGACGCCGAATACGATGACAACAACAGGATCACCAGTGCCCATTTCACCACTTCCGATCTTTATTCCCAGTATTTCCCGAGCGAATATACCATACAGTTCACCTACGGCAACCACGGCAAATACGTGTGCCTCGAAAATGTGTTCTATCCGATCGAGACCTGGAACTGCTTGGTTTACAACAGGGCATGGCTCCCGTTTGCGATGAAGGACCTTGCTGAGGTGCGTCTTGTCTCGGACTATCTCAAGGGCTATCAGATTACTGAAGACGGAAAGGGAATTGACCACGTGGAGCTCGTTTTCTGCGAGGAGGACAATCAGGAAGTTGCCGCAGTCTATCCGTACAGTGTAAAGTACAGGATGTATCTCCCTGAAACGGACGATGACGGCAATAAGACACCTAATCCCGGGGGAACCCTGTATGATCTGAACCACTATGCATTCACTGGCAACTACACTACAAGGATGAAATATGATACTCCGTTTGTGGGCATCATGATTCCTGTCGATGTGACCTTCGACCTTGACCAGCGTACAGGCCTGATCTATACCCACGAGGTGCGCAATGATGAGGTTTTCGTCGGAAGGCCTCTGCTTTACAAGCGTTTCTATGCCGATTTCAGGAATTCCTGCTTCCGCTACGAGGATGATCTCGGGACATACTACAGAATGGATATCAGCTACAATGACAATGGCGATATCAGCGCGCTGTACAATGCTTCGAGACTTGCTTCCGCCAAGTTTGACTACACATACGACAAGTACGGCAACTGGGTGGAAATGTCCATCGATACCAATACTGAACTTTCAACAGATATCAAGACATCACGTGAAATTAAATACTACAGATAAGCGATGAAAAAGATATTCTATAAATCAATATTGTTCTGTCTTGCCGTTGCTGCAGTTTCCTGCCAGAAAGACGAGCCTGCGGCATCCATCTCCCTTTCAGGCAGTGGTGCCAATGTGACCGTGTCCGCCGATTCCAGGACAGCGGATGTCACCATTCTGCCGGAAGGCGGTACTGCCGTTGTGACTGTCAACTCTTCGGTCAGCTGGAAACTCATTGATGACTCACAGGAGCCTGTATTCGACATCAGGGTTGACGGCAACGATATAGAAATCTCCGCGGGGGAGATCATCTCCTCCCATCAGCGCAAGACTACTCTCCGCATCCTTGCAGGAGACAATTCCTGGGCTTATATCAATGTTTCCCAGCAGGGAACCGATTATGCAATGCTATCGCTGAGCAACAACCGTGTCCTGTTCGATGAGACAGGAGGGCTCAAAACCCTTTCCGTCCAGACCAACAAGGACTGGCGTGTGGAGCCTCTCGATGATGCCAAGTGGCTGACGGTCGAGCAGGACAAAGAAAACGGTCTCATTTTCATCAATGCCGACATCAATCTTGTTGCCGAGGACATCGAGGCCAGTTTCAGGGTTATCGCAGGTACGGAGACCAACAACTACTCTGTTGATTTCAGAGTATATCAGAGCAAGTGGACGGAGGCTTCCTTCTCTTTCCCTATCCTCAAGCAGATTACCCTTCCTGCCGACAGGAATCTCGGTGGCAGGACCACTTTCGAAGTCAATTCCAACAGAAGGTGGCACGCCGAGACGGCCGACTCCTGGATCAGGCTTGAGCAGCAGGAGGGCGCCCTTGTAGTTTCCAATGACCCTTCCGAAGAGCTCCTGACCGGTACGGTGAGGGTTTACACCGAGCCGCAGGAAGGAGAAGAACCATATGAGGTCGAATTTACGGTAAGGACCGACGACAAACCTATGATTCTTCACTATTCAATACCTGAAGGCACCGACGGGGTAAAAGTGGCAGCACCCGCAATGGCTCCGTTCGATATCTATATCGATTGGGGCGACGGTTCAGACGGTGACATCTCGTCCAGCACCGGAGGCGGGGCATTTATGATCCACGACCACCTCTATGGCCCGGGTGAGTATGATATCAGGGTCTATGGAGAGTGCGGTTCAATCTCAGGTATGGGTGTATCCGGAATGGCGTATCTCACAGAAATAGCGGATTGGGGTGATCTTCAGTTTACCGGTCTCAACAATGCTTTCAAGGGATCCGCACTCACCACGCTTCCTGACAATACCTGCGATATTCTTGCCGGAGTCACCCAGATGAACAATGCCTTTGCAGGATGTACAAGTCTTGAAAAGCTACCTCCTCATATGTTCTCGGAATACAAGGGAACCCAGATTTCCGGTGTGTTCAACGGATGTACTGCGCTCAAGACCATACCGGCAGACCTTTTTGAGGGAGCAGAGTCGGTGACCACAATGACGGCCGTCTTTACCTTTACCGGTATCACGGAGATTCCTGAAGGGCTGCTCGATCCTCTTGTCAATCTCCAGAGGACTACCACGCTTTTCAGGGGAGCTCCAGTGGAGAAGATACCTGAAAATCTCTTTGCCAAGAACGAAAAACTTCTCCAGGTGCGCAATGCTTTCCAGGAGACTGCAATCACTGAAATCCCGGCCAATCTTTTTGCCAACAATCCAAAGCTGCAGGATATCGGTAGCGCCTTCTACAGCACTGCCATTACCGAGATACCTGAGGACCTGCTTGCCAACAACCCGGAAGTCTATTCGGTGAGCTATGCATTCGGTTATACAGGTATCACCGAGGTCCCTGAGGGTCTGTTTGCAAACTGCCCGAATCTTAGCGACGTTTCCTATGCCTTTATGGGATGCACTGACCTTACTGCAGTGCCGGTCAATATCTTTGACAACAATATGAAGCTCTCGTCGGTAACCTATCTGTTTGCCCTTTGCGGGAACCTTGAAGGGGAGAGCCCATATACAGTCGTTGATATTGAAGGTGAGCCTGTTAAGGTCCATCTTTATGAGCGCAATGACAGGGATGAGAACTATGCCCGTCTCTATCCGATGTTCGGGGAAATCTCAAAGTGGGGATTCGAAAGCTGCTTCGGAGGCTGTACAAAGATTACTGACTATGATGCCGCAGCCGAGCGCGACTACGGCAAATGGGTAAGAAAACCTAATATTTAGTATGTTATTGATGTGAAAAACCCTGCTGCAACTATCTGCAGCAGGGTTTTTTGATCAGTTTTTTGCAGTCCGTACAAGCCGGGCCTTTCTTGTCATCCCTACGGGTGCTTTGTCTATCCCGGCCAGGACCGTGTGGCGCGTTCTCCTACTCCGCGAACAGGCTGATGATGTTGCGGATGACCTCCTCGGCCTTCTTCATCGATTCCACCGGCACATACTCCATCTTTCCGTGGAAATTGTGGCCGCCTGCGAAGATGTTGGGGCAAGGAAGCCCCTTGAAGCTGAGGTTCGCCCCGTCTGTGCCTCCGCGGATAGGCTGGATCTTCGGCTTTACTCCCGCCATCTCCATGGCCTTCACGGCTTTTTCGATGATGTGGTAGTGAGGCTGGACCATTTCCTTCATGTTGTAGTACTGGTCCTTTACCTCAGGCGTGGCAGTTCCCTCTCCGTATTTGCCGTTGATGAAATGGCAAATCTTGGCGATGACCTTTTTCTTGTGCTCGAACTTTTCGCGGTCGTGGTCGCGGATGATGTAGGCGATGTCCGCCTCTTCCACGCTGCCCTTGAATGAGATGATGTGGAAGAATCCTTCATAGCCTTCGGTGTATTCAGGACGCTGCTCCACAGGAAGCAGGCTGTTGAGCTCCGAGGCAATCAGGATGGCGTTCTTCATCTTGTTTTTGGCATTGCCCGGGTGGACATTGCGGCCCTGGATGTGGATTTTCGCAGATGCGGCATTGAAATTCTCATATTCGAGCTCCCCGATTTCGCCTCCGTCCATGGTGAATCCGAAATCTGCACCGAACTTTTCCACATCGAATTTCACGACTCCGCGGCCTATTTCCTCGTCCGGGGTGAATCCGATGCAGATGTCGCCGTGCTTGAATTCAGGGTGTTCCACTACATATCTGACGGCCTCCATTATCTCTGCGACTCCGGCCTTGTCGTCAGCTCCGAGAAGGGTGGTGCCGTCGGTTGTGATGAGAGTCTGGCCCTTGTATTTGAGAAGCTCCGGGAACTCCGAAGGCTTCAGCATCAGGCCTTCCACGCCCTTCAGGGCAATGTCGGAGCCGTCATAGTTTTCGATGATCTGCGGTTTGATGTCCGCGCCCGATGCATCCGGAGCGGTATCGACATGGGCGATGAAACCCACTGCAGGCACCTTCCTGCCGATGTTGGAAGGGATGCGTCCCATCACATATCCCCATTCGTCGAGGGTGGCTTCGACGCCCATTTCCACGAGCTCGTCGCGCAGCATCCTGAGGAGGTCCAGCTCTTTTGCCGCCGACGGCTGGCTTGCGCTTTCTTCATCGGACTGTGTATCCACAGCCACGTATCTGAGAAATCTTTCAACTATCTTTTCCATTTCTTTTAATGTATCTGAATGTCTGTTTTGTCCTGTCACTTCTTGGCTTTGTCAACTTTCATCGAGGCATAGGCGAGGTATGCAATAAGGAGGATGAACGGCACTATGGACATGACTTCACCGTAAGTCGCGTTCCATGAGTACATATACCAGTCAACCTTCGCAAATTTGAGGATTGCGCTTACAACGCCCATGAGTGCGCCGCCTGCGATGAATCCCGATGCGATGAGCGTGCCCTTTTCGAGCCTTGCGCTGTTGACCGCAGCGTCCTTTGAGCGGGTGCTGACAAACCAGGCTACCGCGCCGCCCACGAGCAGGGGCAGGTTGAGGTCAATCGGGATGAACATTCCGAGGGAGAATGCGAGTGCAGGCACCTTGAAGAAGGTGAGCACGATTGCGAGGACCGCACCGATACCGTAGAGGAGCCACGGAGCTGCGCCGCCGTTCATCATCGGCTGGATGACTGCCGCCATTGCATTAGCCTGCGGTGCCACGAGGGCGTTCTGTCCTGTAAATCCGTATGTCTTGTTGAGGATCATCATCACTCCGCAGACGGTTGCCGCTGAGATGAGCACTCCGACGAATTTCCAGCTTTCCTGGTTCTTCGGGGTGGAGCCGATCCAATAGCCGATCTTGAGGTCGGTGATGAATGAGCCGCTGACCGAAAGCGCCGTGCAGACAACTCCGCCGATGCAGAGGGCTGCGACCATTCCGGCATTGCCCTTGAGGCCGACGGCAACGAGCACGAGGGCTGCGATGATGAGGGTCATGAGCGTCATGCCGCTGACAGGGTTGGTCCCCACGATGGCTATGGCGTTGGCAGCAACTGTAGTAAAGAGGAACGATACGACGGCTACGAGAAGCAGTCCGATAAGTGCCTGCCAGATGTTCTCGACCACTCCGCCGAATGCGAAGAATGCAAATACTGCTATGAGTGTGAGCACAATGCCGAAGATGATGGTCTTCATCGAAAGGTCTTCCTGGGTCCTTTCAACCTTTTCTGCCGGGCCGCCCTTGTGCCTGATTTCCTTGACTGCGAGACCTGCGGCCGATTTGATGACCCCGAAGGAGTTGATGATGCCGATGATGCCGGCCGTTGCGATGCCGCCTATGCCGATGTGGCGTGCGTAGTTGCGGAAAATCTCGTCTGCGCTCATCTCGCCCACGGTCTGGACGATGCCCGAGTGCATGAGGTCAATCACGCTGCCGCCCCAGATGGCGTTGAGGAGCGGAATGATGACGAGCCACACGAGGAGGCTGCCGCAGCATATGATGAATGCATATTTGAGTCCGATGATGTATCCCAGGCCGAGGACAGCCGCACCGGTGTTGATCTTGAGCATTACCTTGGCCTTGTCGGCAATGGTCTGTCCGAGGTGGCAGACGGTGGTGGTGAGGGTCTCGCTCCAGGCGCCGAATGTGGCGACAATGAAGTCGTAGAGACCTCCGATGAGGCCGCTGACAAGGAGAGTCTTGGCGTTGGAACCTCCGCCTTCACCGCTTACAAGCACCTGTGTGGTGGCCGTGGCCTCAGGGAAAGGATACTTTCCGTGCATCTCCTTGACGAAATATTTCCTGAACGGGATGAGGAAGAGTATTCCGAGTATGCCTCCGAGCATGGAGGAGAGGAACATCTGCCAGAAATTGATCTCCACGCCGAGGATGTAGATGGCCGGAAGGGTGAAGATTGCACCTGCCACCACTGCCCCGGAGCATCCTCCGATGGACTGGATGATGACGTTCTGGCTGAGGCTGTCGTTCTTTTTGAGGGCCCCGGTCACTCCGACGGCGATGATGGCAATCGGGATGGCAGCCTCGAACACCTGTCCGACCTTGAGGCCGAGATAGGCCGCTGCGGCGGAGAATATGACGACCATCAGGATACCCATTGCCACCGAATAAGGTGTCACCTCAAGGTATTTCTTCTCCGGGCTGAGAAGCGGCTTGTACTCTTCGCCCGGCTTGAGCTCCCTGCCTGCGTTTTCAGGAAGCGAGAAATTCTGTTTGCTCATAAAAATGATATAATATGTAGGGTTTATATTCGGTCCGGAGACACATTCCTACAAATATAACGTTTTTTCCTCTCAATACAGCCTGCAATGTGTCCCATCCGCAATCCGGGCAGGGTTTTGCGCTGTTTCACGGTGTGAATCTTTGTACGGCAAAAGTGGATTATTGCCTGATAAGGGCGATAAAAAATTTTCAAAAGTAGTCCTGAAAAAGTGGGATAAAAATACAAGGAGGTAAAGAAAAGTGTGAAAAAACGCCGAAAAAGAAAAAATTTTCAAAAAAAATCCGAAAAAGGTTTGCAGGGAAAGAAAAAGTGCGTATCTTTGCACCCCGCTTGAGAGAAAAACAAGTTCTACGGAACCTCCCGAAAAGCGAGATAAAGATCATTGACAATACTGAGAGAAAACAAAGAGGTAAAGAAGAAAGAAACAGAA
>JBJEJU010000035.1:0-92977 GCA_051878275.1 Candidatus Cryptobacteroides sp.
AGACCCTCCCTCAAAATCAGGTGGTTAGATCTCTATTAGCTGCAATGTGGGTTAGCGTTTACTTTGCAGCAGTTTCAAAACAATTATCTAATAGGTGTACGTTATTCTGGTTCCGCTGATCGCACTGGCTGCCGTGACGGTAAACAACGCTGCGACGGCGGAACTGTCTTTTTCGCCGGATGACTCTTCACGTACAGTGATAATGAACTGGAATCTTGAGAATTTCTTTGACTGGAAGGATGGAGGGTATTCGGATTCGGACAGGGAGTTTTCTTCACGCGGGGCAAAGCATTGGACAAAGAAGAAGTTTATGGCAAAGGCAGATGCCATTGCAAAGGCAATACTGTGGACTGCAGACCGTTTCGGACAGCTTCCCGATTTGATTGCCCTTGAAGAAGTGGAAAACAGGTTTGTGCTCAGGATGCTTCTGGAGGAGACAATACTGTGGAAAAAGGATTACGGGATTGTGCATTTCGATTCTCCGGATACAAGGGGAATAGATGTGGCGCTTCTCTACAGGAAAAGTATTTTCAATCTTGCAGATGCACGTCCGCTCGCTGTAGGGGACACTTCCGTTTTCCGCACAAGGGACATCCTTCTGGCAAGAATGGAAAGGAAGCCTGACGGAAAGACCTTTGCAATTCTGGTCAATCACCATCCTTCAAAATATGGAGGAGGACAGTCGGACTGGAAAAGGGAGGCTGCCGTGACAAGGCTTAAGGCCGCTGCAGACTCTTTACAGGGGCTTGGAGAGCATCTGATCATCGCTGCGGGAGATTTCAACGACACACCGGAAAATGCCGTCCTGGGCAGAATTTCGGGGGTTTCCGGTCAATGCGGAGACAGCCTTCTTGTCAATCTAGCCATTCCCCTGTCAAGGCAGGGCGAGGGCACCATAAGATTCAACGGAAAATGGGAACTAATCGATATGTTTCTCCTCTCCCCTGCCGCAGCACGGCAGAACCCTGAAATGACGATTCTGAAGATTCCGTTCCTGATGCAGAGGGACAATACCCATATCGGTGACAAGCCGCTCCGAACCTACATTGGACCGCGATACAACGGAGGCGTCAGCGACCATCTGCCAATAGTCCTTACTTTGGACATATAGCCATCAAAAATTAAGACCTTAACATCACAAAAAAGCGCGGCAGATACCCTGTCGCGCCTTTAAGGTTATATGGAATCCCGACTGCGGGATTGTCTGTATTCTAGAAGAATCTTGCCCTGTTGTCCTTAACATCAGCATCGAGCATCATTACAGGCACAATCATCTGGCTGTTGTACTGTGCCATCTGGGCATCGCGTACCTTTGCATCGTCTTCAGTGAAGAATGCGCCTGTATCGCGTCCTGTGACCTTGTAGAAGTAGATACCTACAGAACCTACCACAGGACCGCAAAGCTTTCCTTCAGGAGCAACTGAAAGGGCTCCGATGAATGCCGGGTCGAGGCTTCCCTGTGATGTGAGCGAAGAGAATGCCACACCGCTCTGGATGCTTACAGATGAACCGAGCTTTTCTGCAATGGCCTGGAGGTCGTCAAGACCCTCAACCTCTGCTGCAAAATCCTGGGCCTTCTTCTGGCCGAGCTTTTCACGGTAGAGACGGTCCTTGATCTGGGTTGCAACCTCCTCTACAGTGGCAATACCCTCTTTGTGGATACCCTTCACGGTAGCGATGAAGAAGAAGTTGTTGTCAACGGTGATGATCTCGGATACCTTGCCCACCTTGTTGTCAAATGCCCAGCGGGTTACCTCCTTTGCGTTGTCGATTGCGCCGAAACGGTCGGTAGCCTCGGAGAGATTGTTGACAGGATGCGAATAAACTCCGCATGAATCGATGGCCCTGCGATAGTTGGCATAGCTTCCGGAAGCAATTGTCGCAAACTTGTTGGCCTGTGAGTAGTAAGTGCTGAAAGTCTCCTTGCTTGCAATTGCCTCCTTCTCGAAGATGGCGACACGCTTCTTGGCAACAGGCTTTGTAAGGTCTGAAACGAGAACCACGTGGGTACCGTACTGTGTCTTGAGGATGAAAGGCTCACCCTTCTTTGCCTCAAGCACGGACTCGAATCCCGGAAGCATATAGTTCTGGGTCATCCAGCCGATGTTGCCGAGTTCGCCGTCTGCCTGTGAATTCTGGTCGTCGGAATACTGTGCCACGAGGTTGGAGAAACTTCCGCCCTTTTTGACAACATTGAGAAGGCTGTCTGCCTTTGCCTCGGCGTCAGTGCCCTGGAGAAGGATATGCTTTACATAAGCGGAATCAGGAATCATCCTGCTGTCCATAACCCTTGCAACATAGAACTTGTTGCCGGAAGTGATGATGTCCGAAATAGGGGTGGTTCCGTTCCATACATAATCCTCCACACGTGCGTTGACGGTGCTGAGCTCACCCTTTTTGTACCAGTAGTCGGAAAGGGAACGGTCTGAATTCCTGCCGAGGAAAGCCTTCATGTTGTCAGTAGTTGCAAACTCATCGTAGAGGTCGGCAACTTCTGTCTTAGCCGCATTGATATCCTTTTCTGAAGGAACAACCTCAAACACTACATATTCGATGTCGCGGCTCGCCTGCTGGCGGAAAAGGCTCTTGTGTGAATTGTAGTAAGAACGGATTTCGCTGTCGGAAACGGTCACCGTGGAATCCTTGAGATAACCGTAAGGAACCATGACGAAATCAACGTCGGTGGTATTGTTGTTCTCTTCAATGTCCCTGCGCACCTGAATGGCATTTGCAGCGGATGCGGCAGTGAAGAGGGATGAATATTTCTGGGAATACTGCTGGTTGGAAATGGAATTCTGGAGATAGTTCCAGTAGAGGCGGAGATTGCCGGTCTCGTCAGCACCCATATTCTGGACAAATGAAAGGAGCTGATCCTTTGAGAATGAACCGTCATTTCCTGCAAATACGGGGTTCTGCGCAATGAGCGGAGAAAGGTTGTTGCCGGTAGTAAGGTCAACCATTTCGTCCTCTCCCACTACTATGCCTGCCTCATTTGCCCTCCTGACGAACAGATCCCTGTAGATTAGATTCTGCCAGGCTGCATTGCGTGCCTGTGCCTGCTGCTGTGCGCTCTGTGCAGATGAACCGGTCATAAGTTCATTGATTCTGGTCATTGACTCGACCTCCTGCACGAAGTCATTGTAGGCAACCTTCTTTCCGTTGATGTTGCCCACGTCATACTTGGATGACATTGACTGGAAAGCATTGATGAGTTCCTGTGGGTCGATAATGAATGACAAAAGGCCGAGGGCAATGATGATTGATGCCGCAAGGCCGAATTTCACGCGAATTTTTTCGAGTACCGCCATTTTATTTTTACTTTTAAATTTTCAAATCCGGATATAGGTTGCGAAGATAGTAATTTTTTTACAATTACCGGCGTTTTTTCAACAAAGGACCTATGAAATTGACAGAATCGATGACAACTTCCGTGGTATCCTGCACCACCACACCGTAACTGTTGAACGGACGGGTGATTATGGCATTCCTTGCCCTTTCGTCAGACCTCATTCCGAATCCCTGCATAAATCCGTCAGGGGAAAACATCCTGATATAGCAGTCGGTGAATATCTCGTGGCTGTTGCGGTCCCAATAGAGAGTGTCAGTCTCCATTGTTTCCTGCTTGATGATATTCTTTACTACAACATTGCCGTAAGCCTTCCAGATTTCGTCCCCGCTCCCCTTCTTCTTTTCATGGACGGCCTCGTCCGACACTATGGTTGATTCAAGGGAACCGTCATCTGTGTATGCAAAGACATTCATTCCGTCCTTGAAAACCTCTACCGACATTGAGTCGTTCTCAAACCTCTGCATATTTGCCGTGACCACCCTCATCTGGAGCTTTCCATTGGTCGTCTGGACGAGGGTCATACTGTCAACAGTCTGCATCGGAGTGGTGCTCAAGTCAAGTTTTTCTGCCTCCGAAAGCTTTGATTTACAAGAAAAAAAGATGACAGCAACCATGAAAACGGTTGCCATCATCCTTAATATTTGCCTGGTGTTTTTCAAGAAAGGACTACTTCTGGGTACGTACAGTGGTGACAGCCCTCATGCCTCCGCAGGAGACGGTGTATGACTGACCGTTGGTAAGGTCATACATGAATGCCTCTGCAGTCTGTGGGAAGTAAACGCTGTACTGTCCGATCATGCGGTTGCACTCGTCAGCAAGTGAAGGGTCGGCATTCTTTGCCTTCTGCATATAGTCGCAGGCAACCCAGTATGGTGCACGGCGTGAAATCTCGTCACCGGAGCAGGAAGTTGAACCCCAGATGGTTCCCATAAGGAAATAAGCCTTTCCTGCATAGGATTCGTCAAGCTCGATGGCCTTCTGTGCGGCAGCAAAACCCTTGCTCTGCATATTGTTCTTTACGCAGAAGGTGGCATACTCATAGTTGTATGCAGCCGCGGTTGTCCGGTCAAGCTCTTCAGAAGCGAGAGCCTCTTCCATAAATGCGGATGCCTCTGCAACATTTCCCCTTGAAGAGTTGAGCCTGAAGAGGAAGTATGCGCTCTGTGATGAAGGCTGGAGCTTGTGCATTGAAGTTGCAGCCTTGAGATAGAGGTCGTTGTCGGTACAGTTCTCTGTAGAGCTCATCATCTTGACGATGTTTGACACGAGGTCGATATTGTCAGGATTTGACTCATAGCGAGGGGTGAAAAGAGCGATGAGATTGTCGCAGCTTGCAACCTTGCTGGTGATGAAGAGGGACTCCATGTCAGACTTTACGCCCGCGTTCTGCTCTTTGATTGCATCGGATGAAGCAGGAAGCTGGTCTATGAGGGCGATGTTGTTCTGATATGTGGAGATCACTTCTTCGGCTCCGAGCTCGCCGGCCTTGTAAAGCTCAATTGCAGCATTGAGGTCAAAAAGGAGCAGGGATGCCTTTGTCTTGTCTCCATTGCGTGTGATGATGTCATTGAGACCTTCGTAAACGGCCTTGTTGTCATCCTTGAGATAGTTGTAGATGTCGGTACCCTTGTTGTTGAGCGCCGTTACTGCATATTTCGGATAATACTGTGCCCTGATATCCTGAAGGGTAAGGAGGGTGTCGATGAGCTCCCTGCGGTACTGAGGGTTCTTCTGGTTGGCAGTGATGAGCCTTCTGACAAGGGTGGTTCCGTCAACGAAAATACCCTGACGTGCCTGAGGAGGACAAAGCTTGTAAGCCTTTCTCCAATGAGGAAGAGCCTCATCGTAGTTTTTCTGTTTGAAATACTCCGTGTAATAGGACAGGTACTTGATACATTCCGCACTGTCCTTTCCGAACTTACCCTGAGCCTTTACGATGTTTCCGCTGAGAAGCATCATAAGAACTGCCGTGGATGCAAGAACAAATCTTTTCATAAATCTTTAACTGTTTTTGTGTTTGTTTCTATTCATAACGAGGCTTGATGAACCAGAGGTCGTGGATGTTGAATCCGACGGAAATCTGAAAATAGTTTTCCTTTGTCATCTCTGCTTTACGGGATCCCCTCTGTCCCAAATCCAAGCCTATGCTCAATCCGTTGTACCACCTGAATACAGGCAGTGTCATTCCCAGTGTGATTCCATAGGAATTGACAGTATTGCAGTCCAGTTTGTAATAAGCCTTTTCATAATACAATCCTCCCCTGTACGAACACGTCCTGAAATAGTACCGCAGGTCGTTCCTGTTTGGAATGTATTCGAATCCGGCCCTCAAACTTTGAGAATATGTTGTTGAGAAAGAGGCACTTCCATTATTTGCAAAACCTACCGTGCTGTCCATTGATGTGCCTGTCCAGTCACTGAAGGTGTAGTTGACCTCGGCCATCCATTTGTCCGGCATCCTGAGGGATATTCCTATACCTATCTCGCTTGCAGTCCTGACACTGTTGCCGTGGGAAAGAGTATCAACCCTGTACGACAAAGTATCCACAATGCTTGAGATGGTGGCGTATTTGTAATCGGTCACATATCCCTTAAGCTTTGCAGCCGTCCTGTAGGTTGCACCGACAGTCATTTTCATATTGCCTACCGGCTGCTCGTACTGCAAGCCTACCTTTCCGGCAAATGCATTGATCTGCAGGGTGTATCCATTGCTGAGCGAACGGTGGCTTGACGAAGCGGTGCTCATCACGCAGTCCTTGTCGATGTTGCCGAAATAATAAATGCCCTCCACTCCTACCGACAACCTTCTGAACAGCTGGGTACCTATAGCGGCGGAAAGCTGGTAGATGCTTCCGTTTCCCGATGCGGTGTAGTTGACATACCCTGTCTGCTCAATCAGGGCCGGATTGTCAACGCTGTAGCTGTAGTCGTATCCTACACTGCTGTAAGGCATCAGCGACAACTGCATCGCAGTCTTTCCAATGATAGGAAAACTCATTGAAAAGTTATTGATGTTCAATGTGTTGTTGGCAGATTTGAGATCGTTCTGACGGAACACCCTGTTGTCTGATGAAAGTCCCATGTCGAACATTACCGAAAGGGTGTCCCTCGCTGTGACAGCGGCAGGGTTGAGCAGATTGATGAATCTGCTGTTTCTCCCGGCAATGCCCACACCGGCCATACTGTTGGAGTATGCATTTCCCTGCCTGTAGAGGTCACCTATTCCGAAAACGGAATACGGGGAATACAAACTCTCGGCACCGTCCTGTGAAAAAGCCGGCACCAGACTGGACAAAAGCGCTGCTGCTGAAATCAGCAATACCCTCCTAAATGTTTTTGACATATCCGTCAGCGATTAAAGCCAGGCCCATAAGGACCAGGTTACAAACTACAAATATCGAGTTTTTCATCCGTTTTGCAAAATAATTCGCATCACCGCCGGTAAATACTATTATATTGTCAGGATGAAAATTGACGTAGCCGTCTATTTCAAACATTATGCCCGAAACAACTCCGGAAGTAATTGACGTATTGAATGAATTGCCTACAACAGGGGTTTCATCCGGCATATTGACAAGCGGAAGGGCACGCGAATACCTGTTGAGTGCACGAAGTCTCGTGCGGCATCCCGGCGAAATGTTTCCGCCCCCGTAACTGCCGTCGGGACCAATGTAATCCACAGTAAGCGTGTTGCCGAAATCAAAGACGGTACATCCCTTTTCCCTGAAAAGATGGCGCGCGGCCACAATGGAGGCTGCACGGTCGTAGGTAATGTAGCAGGGGAGTCCGCTGCGCTGAAGCATTTCAGTATGGGCACTGTCAAGAATCAGGAGATGTGAACATTCTTTCCTGAACAATTCCTCGTCGGCAGGGGAGATTTCATATACGGAAGATACTACCATCACTTCCGGTTTTTCCTTTTCGGTAATCGACAAAATGAAGCCGGTCACCTTTTCACCCTGGTACCTGAAAGACTTGCCCAGTGTCATTCCTTCTGACCACGAGGCTTTTACTGAGGTATTTCCTATATCTATTATAAGATTTGCCATTTCAATCCGAAATCCTGCAAAATTAAGTAAATCTACAGTTTATTCAAAACAGACAATGCCTCGGGAATTGATTTTATGTTTCTGGAAATCACCCTCAGACGACCGTCCTTGTCCTTTATCTCAAAATATCTTTCCTGACTTGCAACAGACTGCAGGACCCTCCGGAACATATCCGTACGGTAATACTGCGACATCTGGTTGGCAATGAAAAAGCATATCATTATGCCATTCTTTATGATGATCTTCTCGAAACCGAGTTTTTCTCCCTTCTGCCTTATCCTGACAATGTCGAAAAGGTCGCTCAGTTCTTTCGGCATAGGTCCGAAACGGTCTTCCATCCTCTTGGCGAAACGGTCCAGGTCCTCCGGTTTCACGATGGAGTCGAGTTCCTTGTAAATGCGCATCTTTTCGGCAGTTACGTCGATGTATGAATCAGGAATGAGAGCCACCTGGTCGGTTTCGATGGTGCAGTCCTCGACATAGCTGTCCTTGACGTTCTTTGATGTGAGTCCAGTCTCAGCACCCAGTTCCTCCATTGCTTCGGAAAGTATCTTCTGGTATGTCTCATAGCCCATATCCGCTATGAATCCGCTCTGCTCTGCTCCCAAAAGATTGCCTGCGCCACGGATGTCCAGGTCCTGCATTGCAATGTTGAATCCGCTTCCGAGGTCCGAAAACTCTTCGATGGCCCTGAGTCTGCGCCTTGCATCATCGGTCATTGTAATCAGCGGAGGTACAATCAGATAGCAGAATGCTTTCTTGTTGGACCTGCCCACACGGCCGCGGAGCTGGTGCAGGTCGCTGAGGCCAAAATTCTGCGCCTGGTTGATTATGATGGTATTGGCATTGGGTATGTCGAGGCCGTTTTCCACTATTGTGGTGCAAAGGAGCATGTCGTAGTCTCCCTGCATAAAATCCAATACCTTGTTTTCCAATTCTTTAGCTTCCATCTGCCCGTGTGCCACACATATTTTCATATCAGGTTCGAGACGATGGAGTATGTCATATATGGACTGCAGTTCCTGCACTCGGTTGTGGATGAAGAAGATTTGCCCGGAGCGTTTCAGTTCATATTCTATTATGTTCTTTATTTCTTCTTCATTGAAGAGTATTATCTCCGTCTGCACAGGGATGCGGTTGGGCGGGGGAGTGCTTATTATGCTCAGGTCGCGAGCGCCGAGCAGGGAGAACTGGAGTGTGCGCGGGATAGGGGTTGCAGTAAGCGTAAGGGTATCGACAGTCTCCTTTATCTGGCGCAGTTTCTCTTTGGCACTCACTCCGAATTTCTGTTCCTCGTCAATTACAAGGAGACCCAAATCCTTGAATACGAATTCTTTGCCGAGAATCTTGTGTGTGCCTATCAATATGTCTATTTTCCCTGCGGCAAGCCTTTTCTTTATGTCCGTAACCTCCTTTGCTGTCCTCAGGCGGCTTACATATTCTATGTTGCAGGGGAAGGACTTGAGCCTTGATTTGAAAGTATTGTAATGCTGCAGGCAGAGTATTGTGGTAGGTACAAGCACCGCCACCTGCTTGTTGTCGCAGACTGCCTTGAATGCTGCCCTTACGGCTATTTCAGTCTTTCCGAAGCCTACATCCCCGCACACAAGCCGGTCCATCGGGGATATGTCCTCCATATCGCGCTTGACGGCAAGTGTGGCCGTATTCTGGTCAGGGGTGTCCTCATACATAAATGAAGATTCAAGCTCCTCCTGAAGATAGGTGTCGGCAGAAAATGCAAATCCTTTGGCAGATTTTCTCTTGGCATACAGCTGTATGAGTTCCTTGGCTATATCCTTTACCTTGGACTTTGCCCTTGTCTTGAGCGCCTGCCAGGCCCCGGAACCGAGCTTGTTGATTTTAGGGGGGAGTGAATCCTTTGATTTGTAGCGCGATATCTTATGCAAAGCGTGGACGGAAACAAATACCACATCACCGTCCTTATACATAAGCTTCACCATTTCCTTCACCCTGTCCTTTTCATCCCTTACGCGCACAAGACCTCCGAAAATACCGACACCGTGGTCGATATGCACTATGTAGTCTCCAATATTGAATGAGCTCAATTCATTGAGAGTCAGCTGTTCGCTCTTTTCGACCGAACGGCGGATGACCACCCTGTGGAAACGGTCGAAGATTTCGTGGTCGGTATAGCAGCATATCCTGTCCCCGTTGTCTATGAATCCGGAATGGATGTTCTTTTCGGGGACGAACTCCGGCAGGAGCCCCTTGTTCTGGTAAAGGATGGATTTGATTCTGGCAAGCTGCTGCTCTTTTTCTCCGAATATGAATACTGAATAACCGTTTTCCATCCTGCTGCGGATGTCTTCGGTGAGAAGTTCGAAGTTTTTGTTGAATACAGGCTGGGGGGAGATGGAAAAAGTGACAGGATTGTCGCATTTTACTCCAAGGGGCACTTCCAGGAATACCCTTGTAAATCTTTCCAGAGAGTTGAAAAAGGATTTTTCCCTGTACATGTCGGAAGAATCCAGCCATACGGTCGTGCCGGCAGGCAGGATGTCCGCTATAGTGCCTTCATTTTCATCTCCTGCAGCAAGGTCCGGAAATATCTCAACCCTTTCCCTTGTCTGCGAAGTAAGCTGGGTGTTGCAGTCGAAAACTCCGATCTTTTCAATCTCATCCCCGAAGAACGATATCCTGAAAGGGTTGTTGAAAGAATATGAGAAAATATCCACAATAGACCCCCTGATGGCATACTGTCCGGGAGCCGACACAAAATCCACTTTTTCAAAGCCTTTTTCGTAAAGAGTCTCCCTGATTGCGTCGTGGCTTATCTCGTCTCCTACATTGAGAGTCAATACATTGTCTTTGATCTTATCCGTCAGGGGTATTCCCTCTTCAAGAGCGGAAGGGTAGGTCACAACAAAAAGAGGGGAGAGGGATGAATCATTCCAGAGTATCTTTTCCACAGCGCTTGTACGCTGGACCCCGAGGGAGGACTTGTAGTTGCTCTTCTCCATATTCCTGCCTGAATCGGGAAGAAAAAATACACTGTCACCTTCTGTGAGCCCGTAAAGGTCTGACGCACAGTATTCTGCGCTTTCCCTGTCAGGCAGGACCACCAGATTGACTCCTTTTCCGGCTGCCTGCGCCAGTACAAACCATCTTGCAGAAAGGAAAAGTCCCTGGCAATACACATTTTTTCCTTCGGAAACCATCTTTCCGATTATACCGGACTGTTTACTGCAAACATCCATCTGGAATCAGTTCTAATGTTGATAAACCTGTTGATAAGTATGTTCAAACCCGCCCTGATAACATTTGAAAACTCAATTTTGTTTTTCGGAAAGTTTTTTGAATGCAGAGTCCGATTTTGAAAAGCAAATATGGATTCCACTTTCTTCCAAAAAGTTTTCAACAATGAAATGCAGCTGTAAAATCTTGTAAATCAGATAGCTTTTTGAGTTATCAAGATATTCACCGATATAACAAAAACAATAAAAACTTAAAAAAGAATTATATTTGTATTGTTGTTATTATTTTTCGATGGCACAGGATTTCAACCCATATACTCAAGGCAGCGACAAAGATAAGGATTTTGACGGAATAATAAGGCCGCAGGAACTTGTCGATTTCACCGGACAGGAGAAAATAATAGGCAACCTTAGGATTTTCATCCAGGCCGCCAAGCTTCGCGGCGAATCCCTTGACCATGTGCTGTTCCACGGCCCTCCGGGTCTTGGAAAAACAACTCTTGCCCATATTATTGCAAATGAACTCGGTGTCAATCTCAAGGTAACTTCAGGTCCTGTCCTCGACAAGCCGGGTGACCTTGCCGGCCTTCTCACTTCCCTTGAAGAGGGGGACGTCCTTTTCATTGACGAGATCCACAGGCTCTCGCCGGAGGTGGAGGAATACCTTTATTCCGCGATGGAGGATTATGTCATAGACATAATGATAGACAAAGGCCCTGGTGCAAGGTCCGTGCGTATAAGCCTCAATCATTTCACCCTTGTCGGTGCCACCACCAGGAGCGGACTCCTTACTGCTCCGCTCCGTGCAAGGTTCGGCATTACATGTGCGCTTGAGTATTATGACGTTGAGGATATCATGAAGATTGTGAGGCGCAGTGCCGGCATCCTCAGGATAGGCATTGACGAGGAGGCTGCGAGGGAAATTTCGCTCAGAAGCCGCGGGACTCCGCGAATTGCCAATGCGCTGCTCCGGAGGGTAAGGGATTTCGCACAGGTCAAGGGCAACGGTTACATTGATCTTCCAATTGCCCGTTTTGCCCTTGATGCCCTCAATATAGACAAGAGGGGACTTGACCAGATTGACAACAAGATCCTCCATACCATTATCACGAAATTCAAGGGCGGTCCTGTCGGAGCCGGTACAATCGCAACGGCGGTAGGGGAGGAGGCAGGTACCCTGGAGGAAGTATATGAGCCTTTCCTTATCAAAGAGGGTTTCATCCAGAGGACTCCGCGCGGACGTATCGCCACATCCCTTGCCTACAGTCACCTCGGACTCGACAGATTGCTTCCGGGGTCAGCTGCAGCTGCTTCCGTGGACGAAGAACCTACACTTTTCTGATTTTTTTGCTCTTTATCTTCTTTTATGGCGGTATAGACAAAAATTTCATTAAATTTGCGAAATAATTGCAGATCACAATTAACTAATAATTTATATGGCCGATAAATTAATTTCCAAGATTCCTGACGGACCTTTGGCTGAAAAATGGACCAAAAGAAAGTCGGAAATCCGTCTTGTTAGTCCTAACAATAAGAGAAAACTCGAGGTTATCGTAGTTGGTACCGGTCTTGGCGGTGCATCAGCAGCTGCTTCTCTCGGAGAGCTCGGTTACAATGTCAAAGTATTCTGCATCAGTGATTCACCACGCCGTGCGCACTCCATCGCAGCACAGGGAGGTATCAATGCTGCAAAGAATTACCAGAATGACAATGACTCCGTTTACCGTCTTTTCTATGACACCATCAAGGGTGGCGATTACCGTTCACGCGAAGCAAATGTCTATCGTCTCGCCGAGGTAAGTGCAGCCATCATCGACCAGTGTGTTGCTCAGGGCATTCCATTCGCACGCGAGTATGGCGGATATCTTGCCAACCGTTCGTTCGGAGGTGTCCAGGTAAGCCGTACTTTCTACGCTCGCGGACAAACCGGCCAGCAGCTTCTTCTCGGAGCCTATGCTTCCCTCAATAAGGAGATTGCTGCAGGTACCGTGAAGTCGTATCCACGTCACGAGATGCTCGACCTTGTCGTAATCAACGGTCAGGCAAAGGGTATCATTGCCCGCAACCTCGTAACCGGTGAAATCGAAAGGTTCGGTGCCCACGCTGTCGTAATCGCAACCGGTGGTTACGGAAATGCATATTTCCTCTCCACCAATGCCATGAACAGCAACGGTTCCGCAGCTTGGCAGTGCTACAAGAAGGGTGCATATTTTGCAAATCCTTGCTTCGCTCAGATCCACCCGACCTGTATTCCTGTTCACGGTGACCAGCAGTGCAAGCTTACCCTCATGTCAGAGTCCCTCCGCAATGACGGACGTATCTGGGTTCCTAAGGATATGGAGGATGTAAAGAAGCTCCGCAAGCACGAAATCGAGCCTTCACAGATTCCTGAGGAAAAGAGGGATTACTATCTCGAGCGCAGATATCCTGCATTCGGTAACCTTGTTCCCCGTGATGTTGCTTCACGTGCGGCCAAGGAGAGGTGCGATGCCGGATACGGTGTCAATGAAACCGGTCTTGCCGTGTTCCTTGACTTTGCGGATGCCATCAAGAGACTTGGCCACAAGAAGGTTGAGGAGCGCTACGGCAACCTCTTCCAGATGTACGAAAAGATTACCAATTCTTCACCTTGGGAGGAGCCTATGATGATCTATCCTGCCATCCACTATACCATGGGCGGTATCTGGGTTGACTACGATCTCCAGACCACCATTCCTGGACTTTATGCCATCGGTGAAGCCAACTTCTCCGACCACGGCGGAAACCGTCTCGGTGCATCAGCCCTCATGCAGGGTCTTGCCGACGGTTATTTCATCCTTCCTGTGACTATCGGAGATTATCTTTCACACAAGTTTGCAGAGCCTAAGACCGACACCAATGCCCCTGAATTCGAGGAGGCAGAGAAGGCTGTCCGTGCCCGTATTGACAAACTCTTCTCAATCAAGGGAAAACAGACTGTTGACTCTCTCCACAAGAAGCTCGGACACATTATGTGGGAGTATGTCGGTATGGCCCGTACCGAGGAAGGTCTCAAGAAGGCTATCGAGGAAATCAAGGCTCTCAAGAAAGAGTTCTGGGAGGATGTATGTGTTCCGGGAGAGAACGGTGAGTTCAATCAGGAGCTCGAGAAGGCTCTCCGTCTTGCGGACTTCCTTGAAATCGGTGAGCTCATGGCACGCGACGCTCTCAACAGGAAGGAGTCCTGCGGTGGTCACTTCCGTCTTGAAAGCCAGACTCCTGAAGGAGAGGCAAAGAGGGATGACGAAAACTTCATGTATGTTTCCGCTTGGGAGTACAAAGGTGAAAACGAGGAGCCTGTACTCCACAAGGAGCCGCTCAAGTATGAATATATCCACGTTGCTACCAGGAACTATAAAGACTAATTGATTATGGAATTCAATCTCAAGATATGGCGTCAGAAAAACGCCAAGAGCAAGGGTCATTTCGAGACCTATCATATTTCCAACATTGAGGAGGATGCTTCTTTCCTTGAGATGCTCGATATTCTCAACGAGCAGCTTATCAGGGAGGGCAATGATCCTGTAGCAGTGGAAAGGGGTTGCAAGAGCAGCGGTCCTGTTTCTTTCGACCACGATTGCCGTGAGGGTATCTGTGGAGCCTGCTCGCTTTATATCGACGGCCGTGCACACGGTCCGGACGATCAGGTTACCACCTGCCAGCTCTTTATGCGTCATTTCAAGAACGGTTCCACCATCACCGTTGAGCCTTGGAGAAGTTCCGGCTTCCCGATCATCAAGGATCTCGTTGTTGACCGTTCCGCTTATGACAAGATTCTCCAGGCCGGCGGATTCATTTCTGTCCGTACCGGTTCTGCCCAGGATGCCAACAATATCCTTATCAGCCACGAAAAAGCTGAAAAGAGCATGGATGCTGCTGCCTGCATCGGTTGCGGTGCCTGCGCTGCTACCTGTAAAAACGGTTCTGCTATGCTTTTTGTTGCTGCAAGGGTATCTTCACTCGCTCTTCTTCCTCAGGGTCGCCCTGAGGCCGCAAAAAGGGCAAAGGCTATGGTTGCAAAGATGGACGAACTCGGATTCGGCAACTGCACCAACACACGTGCCTGCGAAATGGAGTGTCCTAAGGGTATTTCCGTCGAGCACATTGCCCGTCTCAACAGGGAGTTCCTTTCTGCCAAATTCTCAGAGTAGTTTACTCTCTAAATTGATAAAAGGAGGCCTTTACGGTCTCCTTTTTTTTATGTGTATTTTACAAATAATTTGTGCTTTATTTTATCTGTATTAATTTAACTTTTTATTTAATTGTTTTAATAATTTTCTGTTTTACATTACTTTACCAAAGGAAATTATTGAAAGGATATCTTCCAGCGTGGATTTCTGCCACCATCTTGTAGATATCGTTTTTCAGTTTGTCTATACCTACTTTTTTTGTAGCTGAGATGAATATGCAAGGAGATTTTTCGTCTGCTATCCAGCTGTTTTTCATCTCTTCAAGACTGACGTTTCTCTTGTTTTTAGGCTCAAGTGAGAATTCGTCATATTCTTCCCAGGTGTACTGGTCAATCTTATTGAATACTACATATACCGGTTTGTTGCCTGCTCCTATGTCCTGAAGGGTCTTTTCAACCACTTTCATCTGGTCTTCAAAATCCGAATGCGATATATCCACTACATGTACGAGTATATCCGCTTCCCTTACTTCATCAAGCGTACTTTTGAATGCTTCTATAAGTTGTGTAGGAAGTTTTCTGATAAATCCTACCGTGTCGCTCAAAAGGAAGGGAACATTCTCTATAACTACCTTCCTGACTGTAGTATCAAGTGTTGCAAACAGCTTGTTTTCAGCAAATACTTCCGATTTTGCAAGAAGGTTCATTAACGTACTTTTGCCTACATTGGTATATCCCACAAGGGCCAGTCTTACCATAGAGCCCCTGTTTCCCCTTTGTGTAGCCATCTGTCTGTCAACCTTCTTGAGTTGTTCTTTCAGCCTTGTAATCTTGTCCTTGACTATCCTTCGGTCAACTTCGATCTGGGTCTCACCCATACCTCCTCTTGTTCCCATTCCACCTCTCTGCCTCTCAAGGTGGGTCCACATACCTGCGAGGCGGGGGAGCATGTAGTTGTATTTTGCCAGCTCAACCTGCATTTTTGCGTATGCAGTCTTTGCCCTCTGTGCAAATATTTCCAAAATCAGGCTTGTACGGTCAATTACAGCGCTGCATTTGATTATTTTTTCAATATTGCGCTGCTGCATGCCTGTTAGTTCATCGTCGAATATTGCGTATTTTATATCGTTTTCCTCGCAATAATCAGCTATTTCCTGAAGCTTTCCGCTTCTTATGTATGTGGATTTTTCCGGTTTGTCAAGTCTTTGGATGAATCGTCTGTCACCTGTAGCACCAGCAGTTTCAGCAAGGAAAGCAAGTTCCTCCAGGTATTCTTTTACCTTCCACTCTTCGTCCCCGTCTTTTATTATTCCTATGAATACTGCCTTTTCTATCTTATTCTCTGTCATTTATGTTTTTTTTATATTGTTGTCTTTATCAGTAAAAAGAATGCATTAAACGCGTTGGCGTCTAATGCATTCTTATCTTTTTAATCAGCAACAGTTTATCGAAGCTGGAAGATTACAGGGAAGGTATAGGTAACCTTTACAGCGCGGTCCCTCTGTTTTCCCGGTTTCCATTTAGGTGAGCTTGATACCACACGTACTGCCTCTTTGTCAAGTGATGCGTCAACACCACGGAGTACCTTCACGTTGGAAACTGTACCGTCAGCATTTACGGTAAACTGAAGGGTTACACGACCCTGTACGCCGTTTTCCTTTGCTGCCTCAGGATATACAAGCTTGGAGTTCACCCATTTGGAGAATTCATTGGCATCTCCGCCGTTGAACGATGGTTTCTCCTCAACGAGCTGGAATGGAATTGCTTCTTCTTCAACTACTTCCTCCTGAACTTCCTCTACATAGTCCATAATCTCGACACCCATGTTGCTGTCGTCCTCAAGGTTCTGGAACATATTGTCCTCAATCTTGATTTCATCGTCAACGATGTCAATCTGGTCTGAGAGAACAGGAATCTTCGGTGCTGCCTCAGGTGGTGGAGGGGTCTCCTGTGTGATAGGAACCATATCCTCGATTTCTACAACCTGCTGATCAGCTTCGAGCACTGCTGTTTTAGCTTCCTTTGTCTTATAGTCAAAAGCAAAGAGAACTATGAGAAGTGCAATCACGAATCCGATCTCTGTAAAGAGGAATCTCTTGTTTTCGAGACTCGCTTTAGGTGATTTTTTAACTTCCATATCTGTGTTTTTTTGTTTTTCGATTAGCGCATCAAAGTTAGAAATAATTATTTTTATTTCAAACATTTTATTAAATAGTTGTAGATTTGCAAAAAACATTCCTTATTATGGTTTCGTATTTTTTCGAGGAAACTGATTTCAAGTTTAAAAATCGCAGGCTCAACAATGCCTGGCTCAAGACTGTTGCCGGAAGTGAGGTAAAGAAATTGGGGGATATCAATATCATTTTCTGTTCCGACAATTATATTCTTGATGTAAATCAAAGATATCTTCAGCATGATTATTTTACTGATATAATCACATTTGATTACTGCGAAGGAGACGTTCTTTCGGGTGACATGTTCATCAGCGTTGACAGTGTCAGGGAGAATTCACTTTTTTACGGGACCGAATTTGAAAATGAACTCAACCGTGTTATTGTCCACGGCCTTCTTCATCTTATCGGTTATGACGATCATACTGATGATGATATCAAGACTATGAGAGAGAAGGAAAACTATTATCTTGAAATCCGTTCCCATCTTTGATTATGCGATATGATGTTATTGTCGTAGGTGGCGGTCACGCCGGTTGTGAGGCTGCTATGGCTGCTGCCAATATGGGTTCAAGGGTACTTCTTGTATCGATGGATATGGATTCATTTGCAAGAATGTCTTGTAATCCTGCCGTTGGTGGTATAGCCAAAGGACAGATAGTCAGGGAGATAGATGCTCTTGGCGGATATACCGGCATTGTTACTGATGCCTCCACTCTACAGTTCAGGATGCTTAACAAGTCAAAGGGTCCGGCCATGTGGAGTCCCAGGGCCCAGTGTGATAAAAGACTGTTTTCTTCCTCTTGGAGAATTATTCTCGAAAGCAATTGTAAATTAGATATTTACGCTGATATTGCCACCTCTTTTGCCTTTCGAGAATCAAGTATTTGCGGTGTCCAATGCCGTACCGGGGCATTTTTTGAAGCCTCAACGGTCATTCTGACTGCCGGTACTTTCCTTTCCGGCAAACTTTTCATCGGGCGCACTCAATTTGAAGGCGGGAGAATAGGGGAGTTGTCCTCTTACGGTTTGACTGAGCAATTGCATTCTATGGGAATTCGTACAGACAGGATGAAGACCGGGACACCTCCGAGGATTGACATTTCTTCAGTGGATTTGTCTGCAGGTCTTGTTCAGAATGGAGATACTTGTCCTTCGCGTTTTTCTTTCCTGCCTGTTGCTTCTGCTGCCCAATCCGGAACTGCACAGATGCCTTGCTATATTTTCCATACAAATGAAAAGGTTCATGATATTCTCAGGTCCGGTTTTTCTGATTCACCATTGTTTTCCGGCTTGATCCATGGAAAAGGGCCGAGGTATTGTCCGAGTATTGAAGACAAGATTGTCACTTTTTCTGACAAGGATTCGCATCAGCTTTTTCTTGAGCCTGAAGGAAGGAATACAAAAGAATACTATCTGCAGGGGTTTTCTTCTTCTCTTCCTTTGCAGATTCAACTTGATGCACTGCATTCAATCCGGGGATTTGAAAATGCAAAGATTTTCAAACCTGCCTATGCTGTGGAATATGATTATTTCGATCCTGTCCAGCTTAAGGCTACTCTTGAATCAAAGGTTGTCAGCAATCTTTTCCTCGCCGGTCAGGTCAACGGTACTACCGGTTATGAGGAGGCAGCAGCACAGGGAATTATTGCCGGAATTAATGCTCATTTAAAGGCTCACGGAGAAGGGGAGTTTGTCCTTGCAAGGAACCAGGCTTATATTGGAGTGCTTATTGATGATCTTATTACCAAAGGTGTAGATGAACCTTACAGGATGTTTACTTCGAGGGCAGAATACCGCATTATGCTCCGTCAGGATAATGCTGACAAACGTCTCACCAGACTCTCTTATGAGGTTGGTCTTGCTTCCCAATCAAGGCTCCAGTTTACTGAAGAGAAGTATTCCAAGATTGATTCGCTTATTTCTTTTGCAGGGACTTCGAAAATTAGACCGGATAATGTTAATGAGTATTTGCTTTCCCTGGATAGTAAAGCGATTTCCGAGACTAAACTTCTTTCGGATATTGTTTCCCGACCTGATGTTTCTTTTGAAAGAGTATTTGATTTTGTTCCACGTGGAACAAAAATCAATTATTCTTTGACGGATGATTTCTTTAATTCTGAATTTGTTCCAGATATTCTTAAAGATAATTTTAGATCTGAAATATTCGAGGATGCGGAAATTGCCATTAAGTATGCAGGTTATATTGAGAGAGAAAACAAACTCGCAGAAAAAATTTCGAGACTCGATGATTTGAGGATTCCTGATGGTTTTGATTTCAATAAGGTCTCAGGTCTATCTATTGAATGCAGACAGAAATTATTCAAATATAAGCCTTCTACCATTGGCCAAGCTTCACGTATTTCAGGAGTATCACCTTCTGATATTTCTGTTTTACTGATATTTTTCAGACGATGATTCTTTTTAACCTTTGTTTGATACAATAAAAAAAGTTCCACGTGGAACTTTTTTATTGTTTATAGCTTTTGGAGGGCAACTTTTATCAACTCTTCCACGGTGGACTGTGGTTTCTTCTTGATAAGATCAGTCAGTACTTTATTGATATTTGCTTTGGTAAAACCTAATGTCGTAAGAGCTATTGTCGCTTCTTCAACCACTTTATTGTCTGTTGTCAGCCCAGGAATAGTAGTGACGGCACCTTCTCCCTTTACAATCTTGTCCTTTAATTCTATAATCAGTCTCTGTGCTGTTTTCATCCCGATTCCTTTGACGCTTTTTATTTTTCCGACATCTTCGGAAAGAATGGCATTCCTTATCTCTTCATCGGAAAGGGATGATAGCATCATTCTGGCTGATCCGACTCCTACTCCAGATACGCTTATGAGCAGTTTGAAAAGTTCTCTTTCATTTTTTGTAGCGAATCCGTAAAACTGCTCGTCATCTTCCCTTATGTAGTGGTACAGATACAGAATGGCCTCTGTTTTACCCTGCAGTGAGTCGTAGGTCTGCAGGGAAATCAATATTTTATAGCCAAATCCTCCTGCTTCAACAATTGCTTCTGCAGGATTCAGTTCAATCAGTGTTCCTTTTATATACTCAAACATTTTCCAAAATCTTTATTGTCAAAAATACCTCATTTTCTCAAGTTTCGCAAGTCCTGTCTTCAATCTGTTCATTATTTCAATCTTACTTTGTAAATTTGTAGGTTATATTTATGACGATTGCTATGCAGACTCAAGAATTAAGGAATCTGTTTCCTATTTTGAATACAAAGGTTTATGGCAGGAATCTCGTATATTTCGATAACGCTGCGACCTCCCAGAGACCCCAGTCTGTTATTGACCTGATGACTTCGCTTGCATTGAATTCAAATGCCAATATCCATAGGGCTGTCCATTTTCTTGCAAACGAGGCTACTGAAATGTACGAATCCACCCGTGATGCAGTAAAGGATTTCATTGGTGCCTCTTCCAGGGAAGAAATTGTTTTTACATCAGGAACTACTGCTTCCATAAATCTTGTTGCCTATTCTTTCGGTGAGGCGTTTATCAATGAGGGTGATGAAGTAATTGTGTCAGAAGCCGAACACCATTCAGATATCGTCCCATGGCAGATTGTCTGCCAAAGAAAAAAGGCTGTGCTGAAAGTCATCCCTGTAGATGACCACGGAATCTTGCAGACAGATATGTTGGAGGACCTGATCAATGAAAGGACAAGAATTGTGGCCGTTACACATATCTCCAACGTTCTCGGATTGGTCAACCCTATAGAGGATATTGTCAAAATATCGCATTCTCACGGGGTTCCGGTCCTTGTAGATGGGGCTCAAGGTATTGTGCATCAAAAAGTTAACGTGCAAAAATCAGATGTTGACTTTTATGCCTTTTCAGGACACAAACTGTATTCCGCTACCGGGACAGGTGTCCTCTACGGAAAAAAGAAATGGCTAGATGCTATGCCTCCTTTTATGGGTGGGGGTGAAATGATTGATACAGTGAAATTTAGCGGTACCACCTATGCTCCTGTTCCTGAAAAATTCGAGGCCGGGACGCAGAATTTCAATGCTGTCCCTACTCTAAGGGAGGGAATCAGGATGACCGAACTTATGCGTGAGTCAGAATGGGAGTCAAGTGCGCTCGAATCTTTTGAGATGATGTATGATTTCCTTTCAAAGGACGAAAGGATCCGTCTTTATGGTGTTCCATATGGAACATCTGTCAAGGTGCCGGTTTTCTCATTCACCGTAAGCGGCGTCCATCACGAAGACCTGGCATTGATTCTTGACAAGATGGGAATAGCTGTGCGTTCAGGTCAGATGTGTGCGGAACCGCTGATGGACAGATTTGGAGTAACGGGAATGCTGAGGGTATCCCTGGCTCCATACAATACAGCCGCGGAGGTAGAATATTTCAAAAAGTCTTTGAACAAGGCTATAGATATGCTTGCGTAATGGAATCTTTGAAAATAGTGCAGAACGAAGTTGTCGAGACATTCTCCATATATGATGAATGGCTTGACAAATACGAGTACCTGATAGAACTCGGAAAGAATCTCGAGTCTTATCCGGAAAATGAAAAAACGGATGACAAACTGATAAAGGGATGTCAGTCAAGGGTATGGCTTGACTGGCGCCTTGAGGACGGAAAACTTCATTTCAGGGCAGACAGCGATGCCATCATCACCAAAGGCATCATTTCCCTGCTCATAAGTGTGTATTCGGGAAGAACCCCTTCGGAGATCGCCGGGGATGATTTTTCATTCATTGAAAAAATAGGCCTGAAAGAGAATCTTTCTCCGACCAGGGCAAACGGACTTGTGTCCATGATTGATACCATAAGGAAGGCCGCTGCTGAAAGTATGCAGTAAGTAAACATCAAAACAATTGCTGACGGAATGGCTGAAGAATTGAAAAATAATGAGGAAAAGAGGTTTCCGGTAGAGAATGTCACTCCGGAAAAGAAGCAGAGGGAAGTGCTGACTGCCGAAGACGCCAAAGAACTTGCCCCTTTGTACTCCAATGTGGTGCTGGCTTTGAAACAGGTATATGACCCTGAAATCCCGGTCAATATCTATGACCTCGGACTGATATACGAACTGTATATCGACAGGGAACATAATGTGGAGATAGAGATGACTTTCACTGCTCCAAACTGTCCTATGGCAGATGAGGTGCTCGAAGAAGTCCACAAGAGCGTGGTGGATGTCCCGGGTGTGAAGAGTTGTGCCATCAATCTGGTTTTTGAGCCAGTGTGGGACCAGAGCATGCTTTCAGATGAGGCGAGGGTGGACCTGGGGCTTGACTGACAATGGATACTTTTGAACTGTATCTCGGACTCGGAAGCAATCTCGGGGACCGCAGCGCAAATATAAAGAAAGCCATTTCGTCGCTTGACAAGGCTTTCTGCAAATCTCCAACTGCGGTGTCTTCATTAATTGAGACAAAATCCTGGGGCTTTGACGGTCCTGATTTTTTGAACTGTGTCGTCAGATATGATTTTGAAGTGAAGCCTGCCGGTGCAGAGGAAATCCTTTTCATTTGCAAAAGGGTTGAATCGGAATTGGGCCGCACCCCGGAACAGGGGACAGCAGGAGGAGTGTTCAAAAGCCGCCCGATTGATGTGGATATTCTATTTTACGGATTGGAAAGGATTGATTTGCCTGTGCTTAAGGTGCCGCATCTTCATATGCGGGAGCGTGATTTCGTGATGATTCCGCTCTGTGAGATTGCTTCAGAAAGGATAAAGGCTGCTTTCGGCGATATTTTCGGACGGAAAAGGAGTAGTGGTGATGGACCGGGAGAAGCGTGATGAAGGTTATTATTTGAAAATTAATTATTTTTGTGGGAATATAAAAACTAATGGTTATGACTCAGGACGAACTTTTCAAAGTGCTTGTAGCCCATTGCAAGGAATACGGATTCATATTTCCGAGCAGTGAAATCTATGACGGACTTGCAGCTGTCTATGACTATGGTCAGATGGGTGTTGAACTGAAAAACAACATCAAGAGATATTGGTGGGAGGCGATGACCCGTCTCAATGAGAACGTTGTAGGAATTGATTCCTGTGTTTTCATGCATCCGAAGGTTTGGGTGGCATCAGGTCACGTCGCAGCTTTCAACGATCCTCTCATCGACAACAAGGATTCAAAGAAGAGATACAGGGCAGACGTGCTTATTGAAGACTATCTCTCCAAGATTGAAGAGAAAATCAGCAAGGAAGTTGCGAAGGGCCGCAAGAAATTCGGAGACAGTTTCAATGAGGAGGAGTACAGGGCTACGAACCCTAATGTCCTTCGCGAACAGAAGAAATATGACGAGGTCCACAACCGTTATGTAGCCGCAGAGCAGGCCAACGACTTCAACGAATACAGGCAGATCATACTTGACTGCAAGATAGTATGCCCGATTTCAGGTACCTGCAACTGGACGGACGTTAGGCAGTTCAACCTTATGTTCAGCACGCAGATCAGCAACACCGGAGAATCCGACGACAAGATTTATCTCCGTCCTGAGACTGCACAGGGCATATTTGTGGACTATCTCAATGTCCAGAAGACCGGTCACATGAAGATTCCTTTCGGAATAGCACAGATCGGAAAGGCTTTCCGCAACGAGATTGTCGCAAGGCAGTTCATCTTCCGCATGAGGGAGTTCGAGCAGATGGAGATGGAATTTTTCTGCCGTCCTGGAACGGAGATGGAGTTCTTCGAAAAATGGAAGCAGAACCGGATGAAATGGCATGTCAATCTCGGAATGGGTGCTGAAAACTACCGTTTCCACGACCACGAGAAACTTGCCCACTATGCCAATGCCGCCACCGACATCGAATTCAATTTCCCGTTCGGATTCAAGGAACTCGAAGGCATCCATTCACGTACCGATTTCGACCTTTCCAACCATCAGTCCCTTTGCGGAAAGAAATTACAGTATTTCGACCCTGAAATAGGTGAAAGCTATGTTCCTTACTGCGTGGAGACATCCATCGGAGTTGACAGGATGTTCCTTGCCGTCCTTTCACATTCATATACTTTAGAGGAACTTGAAGGCGGTGATTCAAGGGTTGTCCTGAAAATCCCTGCTCCTCTTGCTCCGGTAAAGGTAGCCATCCTCCCTCTTGTCAAGAAGGACGGTCTTCCTGAACTTTCACAGGAGGTGGTTAATGAAATCAAATATGACTTCGCATACCAGTACGACGAAAAGGACAGCATCGGAAAGCGCTATCGCCGTCAGGATGCCATCGGAACGCCTTTCTGCGTGACCGTGGACAACGAAAGTCTTCAGGACAGGTGCGTGACCGTGCGTGACAGGGATACTATGGAGCAGGTCCGTATCCCTATCGCCGAGCTCCGTCAGCATATCGATGAAAAGGTCAATATGCGCGGCCTTCTCAAGAATCTTTAATAAAGCCGTTCTGCCCCTTTCCTCAAAAAGAAGGGGGCAGATTATATTATAACACACTGCTAATAACTTGTAATATGAACCTCAAAAAATTAACTTTTTCCGTAGCGGCCATTTTCTCTGCATTTACACTTGTGTCTGCACAGGAAAGCAAGGTTGTGCCGCTTAGCGACTCCCTCTACCAGTCGTTGTGCCCTACACCTCCAATGGGGTGGAACAGCTGGAACAAATTCGGCTGCAATGTCAGCGAAAAGCTCATTATGGAAACTGCCGACGCAATGGTCCAGAACGGACTCAGGGATGCCGGCTATGAATATGTGGTAATCGACGACTGCTGGCAGGTGGGCCGTGATGAAAACGGCAACATCATAGCCGACCCGGAACGTTTCCCAAACGGAATGAAGGCTCTTGCAGACTATGTCCACAGCCTCGGACTCAAGTTCGGACTTTATTCCTGTGCCGGCACCCATACTTGCCAGGGACGTCCGGGAAGTATGGGATACCAGTTCCAGGATGCCTTGCAGTATGCCAGGTGGGGTGTTGATTATCTGAAATATGACTGGTGCGACAATGAAGGGCAGGATGCCCGTGCTGCATATCTCACCATGGCAAATGCAATCAAGGCCACCGGCCATCCTATTGTGCTGAGCATATGCGAATGGGGTGAGAACAAGGCCTGGGAATGGGGAAAGGGCATCGGACATCTATGGAGAGTCACTCCTGACATCCGTGCCTGCTATGACTGTACTTTCGATTGGGGCGGAGTAGGTGTGCTCGGCTGCATCGATGCAATGACCGACCTCTATCCTTATGCCGGTCCCGGCCATTGGAATGACGCCGAAATGCTCGAAGTAGGCAACGGGGAGATGACGCGCGACGAGCAGATCACCCATTTCTCGATGTGGTGCATGCTTGCTGCTCCTCTTATGTGCGGCAATGACCTCAGGGATATGGACATGCAGACGGTTGAAATCCTCACGAACAAGGAGGCCATAGCCGTCAACCAGGACACCCTCGGCAAGCAGGCAATCAAGTTTATGGATATGGGAGACCACGAAATATGGGCCAAGCCTCTTGCGGGCAAGGAGATAGCAGTCTGCTTCATGAACAGGGGAGAACTCCCGTGGAAACTCGACTACAACTGGCTTGACCAGACGATGTATTTTGCAAGGGATATCAATTTCCGCAAGAATGAATACATTGTACGTGACCTTTGGCAGCATAAGGATCTGTGTACCAGCAAGGACCGCCTTGTATATGAAATCCCTAAGCACGGAGTCCTGATGGTGCGCCTGAGCAAAAAGCCTGCTGACCCTGTGACTCTTCCGAAGGGAAAGAAAATCTATGTCCAGAAGGAATGGGAGGGAATGGACCTCAATGACCCCCAGAGCCAGTGGAGCTACCACAGGATGTACTGCACAGATGACATTGCCATTTTCTGGGAGAAGGGTTTCGGTGACGACCCTGCAAAGGCTCCTGACCTCGAAGGACACAAGATGACCTGGGACCTTCAGAACCTTGCCGACAGGCTCCAGTATTTCTACCGGTATTTCTACAATGACCTGGGTTTTGTAGTTAAGGGAAAGACCAATGCCGACAAATACCGTATGCTCTGCTTCGTCAGATATGACCTCGAAGGTACTGCCTACGGCGGAAGCGTGGATGATGTCATCGGGGCGCTCTGGGTGACTCCGGGCAGGCTTCAGGACCCTGCGCAGAATGTTCTTGCACACGAGCTCGGACACAGTTTCCAGGTGCAGAGCAGCTGTGACGGCAACGGAACGGGAGGCGGTAGTCTATATGAGAATGCTGCACAGTGGATGCTCTGGCAGGTCAATCCGGACTGGCAGACCAGTGAAAAATACCATTGGGAAGCTTGGAATAAACTGACCCACAAGGCTTTCGGTTCTCCGGACAATATGTACCATTCTCCTTATGTGCTTGAATACTGGGCTCTCAAACACGGGCGCAGGTTTATCGGCGAATTCTTCCGCGGCTCGGAAAAACGTGAGGATGAAGTAGTTGAATACAAGAGACTTACCGGCATCGACCAGAAAGCATTCAATGACGAGATGTTCGACGCCTGCCGTCATTTCATCAACTGGGATTTCGAAAGGGTATGGAAAGAAAGCCGTCCTTATGCCAACAGGAATTCAACGGACCTGACTCCGCTATCCGACGGATGGATGAGGGTGTCTGCCGGCAACTGTCCTGAGAATTACGGGTTCAATGCCATTGCAATGCCTTCAAAGCCCGGCAGGGTGACTGTTGACTTCAGGGGAGAGGCTGGTGCAGAAGGGTTTGCCACTGTCAATACGGACAAGGCCGGATGGAGATACGGATTTGTGTGCGTCGGAGCGGACGGCAAATCGACCTACGGACAGATGTACGACACTCCGGAAGGGACGGTTTCCTATGATGTTCCCGAAGGGACGCAGTATCTCTGGTTTGTGGTGATGGGTGCGCCGGTGGAGCACTGGGCCAATCCTTCCCCTTGGAGGCGCAGGGGGGAGAAACCGCAGCCTGTGGCGCAGTGGCCTTACAGCATCCGCATCAGATAGCTCTTGACAGGGATTGATCAAAACAGAATATGTCAGAAGAAAGATTTTCAGATATCGGAAAAGTGGCGGCAATCGCCAGGCTTTTCGAAAACACACCTTACAGGCCGTACGCCGTTCCCGCCTTCGAGGCGGGCAACGGCTCCACGGTATCGTCAGTTTCAAAGCTCTTCCTTGAGGGAATCGATTTCGACCTTGTCTATTTTCCGCTCAAGCATCTCGGCTACAAGTGTGTGACGGCAGTCACGGGTGAAATCTATGCTGCCTTCGCCCATCCGAGGACCTTGTCGGTAAGGCTGGGCGTATCGTCAAAACTTGATTTCATCCAGGTCAGGGATCTTTGGTCGGGGATGGTTGCGGCTGCAAAGGAGCACGGGTACAAGGGGGTTGACCTTGACCTCGTCCCTTCGAAAAACGGCCTTGCCATTGCCGTTTCTGCCTCTGGAGAAACATCCCTTCTCTCTGTCAGGCGCAGGCCTGCTCCGAAGAGCAAGGACCTTATATGCGTCAGCGGAAATCTCGGCGGGGCTTATCTCGGCCAGAGGGTGCTCGAAAGGGGGACTTTCGATTTCAACGCTACAGGTGTGCAGCCTGACCTTGAAAAATACAAAATGATGGTATCATCCTATCTGAAGCCCGAAATTTCGCCCGAGACCGTGACTTTGATGGAAAAACGGGAGATTATACCTTCGGCCGGATATCTTGTCACCACAGGCCTTGCAGATGCGGTCAAACGCCTTTCAAGGGACACGGGCCTGGGAGCTAAAGTCTATACGGGGATGATTCCTTTTGAGGGCAATTCCTTCGAACTCGGAAAGGAACTGGACATCGACCCGATTTCGGCCGCAATGAACGGCGGGGATGACTACAGGCTTCTGTTTGTGATACCGATTCTGAAAATGGAAGATTTCCGCAGGGATTTCCAGACTTTCAGCATAATAGGACATCTCGCCCTGCCGGAAGCAGGTACTGTCCTTGTCACTCCGGACGGGGCCGAACTTCCTCTGAGGTCACAGGGCTGGAAGGAGGAAGCCGAAGATTAGACAAGTCTATTTCTTCGGTGTGCGTACACGGTTGGGAATCACTTCCGGAAGCACTATGGAAAGCTCCATGAAACCGGCATATTCGCCGTTGTCGTCATACCACGGGGTCTGGAAAATCAATTTTTTCAGACCCTCTTTTTCTACCGTATAGACATTGGTGCGGGGATGCCTGAGCATATCGTCAAGCAGGCTTCTGGCAGGCTCCGGATGGCAGTCCAGGACGTTGTTGCCTATGATGCTGTCCATTCCCGGCTTGATGAAAGTCTTTACCGACTTTCTGTTCATATCAAGTATTTCCCCGTCTTTACCGCAAATAGTCACGGCAATGTCGGCAAATTCGAAATAATCGCGTTTCATTTCTAACTCTTTCTTATTATGGAATAACTTATGCCAAGGCTGCGGAGACTGGCTATGAAATCGTTGGTCACCGACACCTGGAATTTCCTGCTCTTGAATTCAATCTTGTACCTGGTCTGCGGGTCATAGAGATACATCTGCAGGGGAATGGACCCCTTGTTGGCCTTGAGCAGTTTCATAAGTCTGCCCCTGAACTCCTCCGAAAGCATTGGAGTAGTAACATTTATCACAAAACCGGCAAGGAACTCATCAGATGTATTGCCGAGCATCATCATCCTTGAAGGCTTGAAGACATAAGGCGGCTTTTCGGCAGGCTTTCCCGGTTCAGGGTCCTTCGGACGGTATTTCTGACAGATTGTGCCTTCAATATAAATCGGGGTGTGCACCTGCTGCAGATACTGGAAATAGTTTTCGTGGTCCTTTCCGAACATGGAAAACTCGTAGGAGCCGTTGTAATCCTCCACCACAGTCCTCGAATACGGTTTGCCGCTCCCGGAAGTTTTCTGGATATAAGAGGTGATGAATCCGGCCACTGCCACTTTTTCCGAGGTATTTTTCCTCTCGTCTTCTGAAATCCTGTCAGACAGATCCCCGATAGGGAAGGAAGTGAAATTCTCCATCTCAAAGGCATATTTATCGAGTGGATGTGAACTCAGGAACATTCCCACAAGCTCTTTTTCCTTCTGAAGAAGTTCCATTGTGCAGTCCTCTGCAATTGCATCCGGCATCTCAGGGCGCACCGGCTTTAGCTCTTCTATATCCCCGAAAAGGGAAGCCCCGTCATTTTCCGTGCACATCTTGAAATCCTCTCCGTAGCGGATAAGTTCGTCGATGAACAGATCTCCGCTCTTGCCAGGTGTGAAATACTGCTTCCTGCCGAATCCGAAGGAATCGAGGGCACCTGCATATATCAGGGCCTCAAGGGATTTCCTGTTCATCATCCCGCTCATCCTTTCCATCAGATTCCACGGGTCGGAGAAAATGCCGTTCTCCTCCCTTTCCGAAATCAGGGCATCCACGACGTTGCTTCCGAATCCCTTGATGCCTCCGAGCCCGAAACGGACGTTGCCCTCGCTGTTGACGCCGAAAGCGCCGTAGGACTCGTTGATATCAGGGTTCAGCACCAGGATCCTGCCCTTCTTGCAATCGTCCATAATGGCCTTGATCTCTTCCATGTTGGAAAGATTCTGGCTGAGGTTGGCCGCCTGGAATTCAGGCAGATAGTGGGCCTTGAGCCATCCGGTCTGGTATGAAACCCAGGCGTAGCAGGTGGCGTGGGACTTGTTGAAGGCATAGGATGCAAACTTCCTCCAGTCCGCCCAGATTTTCTCAAGTATCTCGGCCGGATGACCGTTCTCCGTTCCACCCTTCATGAACTTCTCGTGGAGGGATTCGAGCACATCCATCTTCTTCTTTCCCATTGCCTTGCGCAGTTTGTCCGCCTGTCCTTTGGAGAAGCCGGCAACCTTCTGGGAAATCCTCATCACCTGCTCCTGGTACACGGTGACTCCATAGGTTTCCTGCAGGAATTCCCCCATCGCTTCAAGGTCGAAGGTGATAGGCTGGAAGCCCTGTTTTCTTGCGACAAAATCAGGGATATAGTCCATAGGTCCGGGTCTGTAGAGGGCGTTCATCGCAATGAGGTCCTCAAACCTTTCCGGATGGAGCTTGATGAGCCATTCCCTCATCTGCGGGGACTCGAACTGGAACACGCTCTTGGTGTCTCCGCGCGAATACAATTCATATGTTTCCTTGTCGTCAATCGGTATCTTTTCAATGTCTATCTCCTTGCCATAGCGTTTCTTGACAAGGTCGAGACATCTTTTTATGATGGAAAGCGTCTTGAGCCCGAGGAAATCCATCTTCAGCATACCTACCTCCTCGATGTAGGAGCCTTCGTACTGGGATACCCATACATCCTGGTTGGTGGCTTTGTCCTTCGCCATCGTAATCGGAATGTAGTCGGTGAGGTTGCCGCGTCCGATGATCATCGCGCAGGCGTGGACTCCAGTCTGGCGGACCGTCCCCTCAAGGGCTAGGGCATATCTGAGCACCTCCCGGACGAGAGGAGTGCCGTTTTCGTACTCATTTTTGAGCTCGGGGATGTATTTGAAGCAGTTTTTGAGCTTCGGCTTGTATTCCTTTTCCTCGCCGTTCTCCTTCACCTTTATCGGCTTGTCCGGAATCATCTTCGTCAGGCGGTTGGACTCTTCTATAGAGAGCCTGCTGATGCGAGCCACGTCCTTGATGGCACTCTTTGCGGCCATCGTACCGAATGTGATGACGTGGGACACGTGGTCCACCCCGTATTTGTCCTGGACATACTGGATGACCTTGTAGCGTCCGTCGTCATCGAAGTCAACATCGATATCCGGCATGGAAATACGCTCCGGGTTGAGGAAACGCTCAAAGAGCAGATCATATTTGATAGGGTCCAGATTGGTGATTTTCAAGCAGTAAGCTACTACCGAGCCTGCAGCGGAACCTCGTCCGGGACCTACCGATATGCCGTGGTCCTTTGCCCAATTGATGAAATCCTGCACAATAAGGAAGTAGTCCGGAAATCCCATATAGCTGATAGTCATCAGCTCAAACTCGATTCTTTCCTTCTGCTCATCGTTAAGCTCCCCGTAGCGCTCACCGGCTCCCTTGTAGGACAGATAGCAAAGATACGCCACCGAGGCGCAGAACATATCGCCGCGATAATTGCCGTTTTCATCATTGCGGCCGTTGTCAATGATTTTGCGGTATTTCTCCTGCCAGCTGCCGATATCTGCCATGAACTCCTCCGGAATCTCAAATTTCGGAAGGACGTGACCCCTGTCGATGGCATAGCTTTCCACCTTGTCGGCTATCTCGAGGGTATTGGTGATGACTTCCGGATGGTCCGGGAACATGGCAGCCATCTCCTCTTCGCTCTTGAGGTACTCCTGCTGGGTATAGTGAAGCCTGTTGGGGTCATCAATGAAAGTGTTGGTAGTCAGGCAGATGAGCCTGTCATGCACCGGACCGTCCTCCTTTCTTACGAAGTGGACATCATTGGTGGCAATCACCTTCACATTGTGCTTGCGTCCGAGCTCGAAGATGGTCGGGACATAGCTGTTTTCCTTGTCGAAAGTATCAAGGCTCAATCCCGGCACCTCAGTCTTGTGGAGCATCACCTCAAGGTAATAATCGTCTCCGAACACCTTTTTGTGCCATTCTATGGCCTTTTCTGCGCCTTCGATGTCTCCGGCCAGAATCTTTTTCGGAATCTCCCCGCTCATGCAGGCTGACGAACAGATGAGGTCCTCGTGATATTTTTCAATCACTTCGTGCGATACCCTCGGGCGGTAGTACATACCTTCGATATGGGCAGTGGACACTATCTTCATCAGGTTCTGGTAGCCGTGGTAGTTTTTCGCGAGCAGGATGAGGTGGTAGTAGCCCTTAACCTTTTCCCTGTGGTCCCCCAGCGACACATATATCTCGCATCCCACGATCGGTTTTACCGAAGGATGCTTCGCCGCGTATTTGAAAAACTCCTTCACGCCGTACATATTGCCGTGGTCAGTGATGGCAAGTGCCGGCATTCCAAGCTCTTCCGCTCTGTTGAACAGATCTTCTATCGAGGAAAGGCCGTCGAGAATCGAGTACTGGGTATGGACGTGAAGATGAACGAAGGACATAAGCGCTGCTTTATGCCGGTTTTTTCCGGCAGAGGAACACAAAGATACGAATAAAAAAACGACGGTCAACCGGAAAAGGCTGACCGTCGCCAAAAATATATGAAGTGATTATTTCTTCTTTGAAACGGCTTTCTTCGTTGCTTCTTCCTTCTTTGCTGCACGCCGGGTGGCATCGAACATGATAGGGGTACCGATCATAAGAGATGCATAGGTACCGATGACGACACCGAGGCAGAGAGCTACTGAAAGACCCCTGATCGACTCTCCTCCGAAGATTGCGATTGCAAGCATAGGGATAAAGGTGGAGATTGAGGTGTTCACCGTACGGGTGAGGGTAGCATTGAGTGCAGTGTTGACGGTTGACTTGAAGTCATCGTTAGGATGCAGGAGCCTATTCTCACGGATACGGTCGAAAATCACCACATTGTCGTTGATTGCGTAACCGATGATGGTCAGGATAGCCGCGATGAAGGTCTGGTCAACGTCGAGGTTGAACGGAAGGATTCCCGAGAAGAACGAGAAGAATCCGATCACGATGATGGTCGTGTGGGCAAGCGATACTACACCGCCGAGACCCCAGGTCCAGCCTTTGAAACGTACTGCGATGTATCCGAAGATCACGAGCAGGGAGATGAGGACTGCGATGATGGCATCCCTCTTCATGTCGTTTGCGATGGTAGGGCCGACCTTGTCGGAAGAAATGATACCGTTAGGGTTGTCGAGGGTTGACTTGAACTCGTCGATGGTGAGGTCGGTTGAATAGAATCCCTTTACAGCATTGAAGAGCATCTGCTCGACTTCTGCGTCAACATCGGTGGATTCCTGGTCAACCTTGTAGGTAGTGGTGATCTTCATCTGGGAAGCACCGCCGAACTGCTTGACCTCCACAGAGCCTTCGGTGAAGGCAGCCTCGACTGCATTGCGGATTTCCTCGGTGGTCTGCGGCTTGTCGAAGCGTACAACATAGGTACGTCCTCCGCGGAAGTCAACACCGTAGGTGAAGCCCTTGATGCAGATGGAGAGGATGGAGAGAACCACCAGGATACCTGAGATGGTGTATGACCATTTGCGCTTGCCGAGGAAGTCCACTGTGGTGTGCTTCAGGAAGTTCTTGGTCATCTCGTTCTCGAATGACACCTTCTTGCCCTTTGAGATGCGGTCATCGATGATGAGCCTTGTGATGAAGATTGAGGTCAGCACGGAGGTGATGATACCGATGATGAGGGTAGTTGCGAAGCCCTGTACAGGACCTGAACCGAACACGAAGAGCACGATACCGGTAAGGAGTGTGGTCACCTGGCCGTCAATGATTGCCGAGTACGCATTCCTGTAACCGTCGGCGACAGCCTTTCCGAGTCCCTTGCCTGCTGCAAGTTCCTCCTTGATACGCTCATATATGATCACATTGGCATCGACCGCCATACCCATTGTCAGGACGAGACCGGCGATACCCGGAAGGGTGAGCACTGCTCCGAATGAAACGAGGGTTCCGAAGAGGAAGAGCACGTTGCAGAGGAGAGCCACGTCGGCGATGAGGCCGGCACCCTTGTAGAAGAATACCATATAGATGAGGACGAGGATGAATGCGATGATGAACGAAATCATACCCGCCTGGATGGACTTGGCACCGAGTGAAGGACCTACAACCTGCTCCTGGATGATCTTGGCAGGTGCAGGGAGCTTACCGGACTTGAGCACGTTGGTAAGGTCGGTTGCCTCCTCTACTGTGAAATTGCCTGAAATCTGTGAGCTTCCGCCGGTAATCTCACCGTTGACGGTAGGGTAGGAATAGACCATTCCGTCAAGCACGATGGCAATCTGCTTGCCTACATTGTCCTTGGTGAGTTTTGCCCAGACGTTGGCACCCTCTGCGTTCATTGTCATGGAAACGGTCGGGTTGCCCTGGTTCATTCCGGTACCGTCGTAGGATACGCGTGCGTCGGTCACGCTGCCACCGTCAAGAGGAGCCTTGCCGTCCCTTGAAGCAGCCTTGATGGCCACGAGCTCATAGAAATTGCCGCCCTGTACATATTCTGAAGGGTTCACTGACCAGAGAGGCTTGAACTCTGCAGGGAAAAGTTCCTTGATCTTTGGCAGATTGAGGTATTTGTTGACAATTGCGGTGTCTCCGCCCTGTGCAAAACCGATGCAGGCATTGCCCCTTGCGCCGGAAGGCTGGAGGACAGCGAAGAGAGGATTGGCCTTCTTGTAGTTCTCAAATGCCTTTGCGTCAGCCTCGTTCATGCCGATTTCCTGCTGGAGGAGAGAGTCGGCTGCAGAGACTTCTTCGCTTTCTGCCTGTGTCTCTTCGGCAGGCTCTGAAACTGCTTCTTCGGCAGCCTCGTCACCGAGAATCTGTGCGAGAAGGGCATTGGCCTCCTGGAGATAAGGTGCGATTTCGGAATTGTCGTAGGTCGTCCAGAACTCGAGTGATGCGGTACCCTGGAGCAGCTTGCGCACACGTTCAGGCTCCTTTACGCCAGGGAGTTCCACAAGGATACGTCCGCTGTTGCCGAGCTTCTGGATGGAAGGCTGGGTGACTCCGAAGCGGTCGATACGGTTCCTAAGGACATTGAAGGAGTTGCTTACTGCACTCTCCGCATCCTCACGGATAACACTGATGACCTGCTCGTCTGTGGACTCCGGCTTGATCCTGTCCCTCATTTCGTATGTTCCGAAAATCTGGGCAAGCCTCTGGCCGTTGCTTACTTCCTTCCAGGCCTCCGCGAAGAGGGAGATGAAGTCCTGGCGTGAGTTGACGCTGCGCTCTTTTGCGAGTTCAAGTGCATTGTTGAACTCAGGAGTAACATTCTCGCCGGCAAGAGCCTTCACGAGGTCCTCGAGCTGGACCTGGAGCATAACGTTCATACCGCCCTTGAGGTCGAGGCCGAGGTTGATTTCCTTTGATTTTACGTCTTTGTAAGTGTAGCCGAAATAAACCTTCTTCGAAGACACTGAATCAATGTACCAGCGGCTTCTGTCCTTGGTAAGGGAGTCGAGGACGAATGCCCTGTCCCCTTCGGCGACTTTGCTGAATGCGGCGGTCTGCTTGTATGCCTCTACGGCAGCATCTGCATACTTGGAAGCCTTCTTCTCCTGCAGGCTTGAAACTGCAGTGAACGAAAGCTGCCAGATGCACGCGATGGCAAGCAGGATGGCCACAAATCTGATTGCACCTTTACTTTGCATTGTTCTATTGTGATTTTAAAATTAATATTCGCAAAAAAACGCACCCGTCGGGGCACAATTTACCCATAATGGGCAAATAGGATGCAAATCTACCTATTTTTTTCAAAGAATGAAAGTTTCGTGCACGTAATTTGTTAAATTTGCGCATCGGACTATCAAAACAACAGCTTGAAAAACATATGAACAGCATATTCAGAATACTGATTCCGGCTTTTACCCTGGCCCTTTCCGCGGCGGCATTTGCCCAGACAACCATTCCCGGACCTGTGGAAAAAGCTGAAAAACTCCGTCAGCAGTACAGGTTCTCAGAGGCCGTGGACCTTCTTGAAGATGCCCTTGAATCGTGTTCTGCGGCAGATTCTTCCGCCATTGAAGACGCTCTTCTGCCTGCACGCAACGGCGAAAGCATGACGGATTTCTGCGTGGTTGCCTCCCCGGTTGCAAAACGCCGTTTCTCAAAGAAGGATTTTTTCCTTTGGCTTCCTATGGCGGACAGGTCCTGGAGGGCGGTTCCGAATGTGCTTGACACTTCCTCCGAAGCCCCGGTTGCAGCGACCTTCGTGCGCGACGGCGATGAAAAGATATATTTTTCCGCCCCGGACGAAGAGGGGATGCGCAATATCTATATGACAATGAAGCTGGACAGCGTATGGACGGCCCCGGAGCTGGTGGATGAGAAGCTCACTTCCTCGGCCGATGAAATCTGCCCGCTTCTCTCTCCGGACGGAAAACATCTCTACTTCGCATCCTCCGGGCTCTACGGAATGGGCGGCTTCGACATCTATGTATCGGACTGGAACGAATCCGCGCGCGAATGGGAGGCCCCTGTCAATATGGGCATCCCGTACTCATCCCCGTACAACGACTATTTGTTGATGCACACCTCCGACGGTCTCTACACCATCTTTGCATCGGACCGGGAATGCCCCGGAACCGACAGCGTGTGGGTATATGTCACCGATTTCGATTCGATGCCGGTAAGACGAAGCGTCTCTGACCCGGCTGAAGCCTGGAAAATGTCCATCCTGAATCCTTCAGGCAGTTCCCGGGCCGATTCCGGCGAGGAAGTGAAGATGCCTTCCGACCCCAAGACACTTGACTACATCAACTCCCTTCGCGAGCTCAAGGCCATGAGAAAGAGAATGGGCGAGGCTTCCGAAAGCCTGGACAGGGACAGGGCGTCTATTGCAGATATGCAGGGAGAGGACAAAGCGCGCCTGTCTGCTGAAATCCTCGACCGGGAAATGGAGCTTATCGGTATGCAGGATTCTCTCAAGAAAAAGGAAAGGGAACTTCAGGAAAAGGAGCTTGACCTGTTTGCGGAAGGCCTTGTCATCGATCCTTCCGTCCTCGATGCGGCGACTGCCTCCAATGACGGGGAACGTACCACGGGAGGCTTTTCCTTCTCAAAAAATACAATGGGAGGCGAACTCCTTATGAACATTCTCAAGCCTGAACCATCGTTTGACTATTCCTTCATGATTCTGGATGAGGGCCGTTTTGCCGAGGACAATACCCTTCCGGAAGGCATTGTGTATCAGATACAGATATTCACTTCCTCCACGCCTGCCACGGTAAAGAGGCTCAAGGGCCTGAGTCCGGTGTTCATGCGCCGTGCGGGGAGTTCCTACATCTATTCCGCCGGAGTATTCCGCACATACTCGGACTGCCTTTCCAATCTCAACAAAGTCAAGAGGCTCGGCTTCAAGAGCGCATTCATCACTGCCTTCCTTGACGGGGAGAAAATCACAGTATCCAAGGCACGTACGCTCGAATCGGAAGTCGTGCATCTCTACAACGTAACAATCGTACCTTCAGGCGGTAAAGCCCTTTCCGAAGCAGAAAAGACTGCTATTCATGCAGTTACTTCCGCAGACCTTTCGAGGACGGTTGCAGACGGAGTCGTGACATATGTCATTGGACCTTTCAGCGACAGGGCGGAGGCATCTTCAGTCGTATCGATGCTCCGTGCAGCCGGCGTATCCTCCGCGGCGATGTCGGAAGTCAGGCAATAATTGTCAAAACCGTTTACTGTAATCGAAAAAAAGATACCGATTTGCCGGTTGATGATTTTTTTTCAGAGTCCGATTCGCTATATTTGCAATTCGGATAAAACACTCAAGAATGAAACATCTCATCGATCCGACAGATCTGACAAAGGTGGAGACCGACCAGATCATCTCTTTGGCTGAAGACATCATCAGCAACCCCGACAATTACAATGAAAAGATGCGTCACCGCAAGCTTGCGACCCTTTTCTATGAACCGAGTACCCGTACAAGGCTCAGTTTCACATCAGCGATGATGGAACTCGGCGGCAACGTACTCGGTTTTTCTGATGCCAAAAGTTCATCCGTAAGCAAGGGTGAAACCGTGCAGGACACAGTCCGCGTCGTAGGCTGCTTTGCAGACGTGATTGCAATGAGGCACTCCATCGAGGGTGCACCGCTTGCTGCTGCAGAGGTATCCGAGGTGCCGATAATCAATGCCGGAGACGGAAGCCACAGCCATCCTACACAGACTCTTACCGACCTGCTCACCATCAAGTGTGAGCTCGGCCACATCGACGGCATCACTATCGGATTCTGCGGAGACCTCCGCTTCGGACGTACCGTCCACTCCCTCATCAAGGCTCTTTCACGCTACAATGGCATCAAGGTCGTGCTCATTGCCCCGGACGAGCTTCGTCTCCCGGACTACATCAAGCAGGACGTATGCGACAGGATGGGGGTAGCCTATAAGGAAGTATCTACCATTGAGGAAGTTATGGGAGAGCTTGACGTGCTTTACATGACACGTGTCCAGAAGGAGAGATTCCTCGACGAAGACGAATTCGACAGGGTGAAGGATTCATTCGTGCTCGACGCAAAGAAAATGTCGCTCGCAAAGGAAAAGATGGCGGTGCTCCATCCGCTTCCTCGCGTCAACGAGATTCTTCCGGAAGTGGATGCCGACCCTCGTGCCGCATACTTCCGTCAGGTAAAAAACGGAAAATACGTGCGTATGGCGCTCATTACCAAACTCCTCGAATGGAAGAACGACCCTGGGCACGGGATGCCGGAACATGAAGGCGAAGTCTTTGACCCGACCCTTCACTGCACCAACAAAAAGTGCATCTGCAACAATGAAAAAGTAAAGCCCCGTTTCCATGTTTCAGAAAACGGGACTGTAAGATGTTGGTATTGCGACTCCAAGGTCAAGTAATACTACCTGTACTCGGCAAACTCAATATCATTTGCATAGCGGGCTGCAAGGCGATTGTCCTTTGCAGCCTTTTCAATGTTGGCTGCTACGCCTTCTGCATCACCCTTGCGTGCTGCAATGACGGCCTTGAGATAAGAAGACCTCGGGCAGCTGCATGTAAGAGCCTTCTCTGCCTTTGAGAGATTGCCGTTGAGAACCTGTGCGAGGGCTGCATTGAAACCGGTCTTGCCTTCGAGCTTCTGGGCTGCTGCGGCATATTTGCCTGTGAGGATGTCCACAACTGCGGCATTCTCATTTGCATCAGCTGTGCCTGCCTTTGCAAACTGCTTTGCAGCCTCATCGAGGTTGCCTTCCTGGAGAGCGACAACACCGAGAGCATTTGCGAGGTCGGCGTCAGCGGTCTTCACTGAAGCGAGGGCCTTCTTTGCATCGGCAGTCTTGCCGGCTGCGAGATAGGTAGCGCCGAGGTTGAAACGTGCAACATCGCTGCCGAACTTGTCGATAGCCTTCTTGTAGAGGCTTACCTTTGCGGAAAGATCCTTGACGAGGGTAGCTGCGTGGAGGAGTGCTGGCTCATCGAGAACATCAACGTTCTCGTCAACAATCTTCACAAGCTCCTCGGAGGTATAGTTCTGATACTCAACGTTTGCAATGAACCTTGCACGGCGGAGTGCAGGGAGGACGCTGCTCTTGAGTGAAGAATAAACCTCGGAGATGTTCTTGATCTCGCTCTCACGTACTGCAGGGTCGCTGTACATGCTCAGGACGCGGATGATGAGGTCCTTGTCCTGGATGTCGGACTTGGCCACGAGCTCCTGGAATCCTTCCCAGTCCTGACCTACGGACTTCACGTCAGGGTTCTCGATTTCCTTGCCCTTCACAACTTTGTTGAAAGCCTTCTCACCGGTCTTGGAACGGTTGTCGGAGAGCTTTGCATTGAGTTTCTCACCGCCGTCAGGGGAAGCATATGCAATGACCTCGGTGTTCTTGATGGTCATGCGCTCATTTTCCTTGATGTCATCGAGAGCCTTCTGGAAATCCTTGATTGACTGGCTCTTGAGCTCCTTGTTGGAAACCTCTGAAGAGTTGATGCTGTAGAGAATCTGGCCTTCTGCTGTCATAGGAATGACATCCTGGTAGTTGTCAGCCTTGAGGGTGACTTTTCCGCGGGTCTCGGCGAGCATATATGTGGTGTTGCAACCGACTGCCACTTTCTTTACAGGAAGGTTCACGGTCTTGTTCTTGTAAGAAACGACGCCACGAAGCTCGAGAACGGCGTTCTCCATACCCTCAACATACTCGAAATGAACAGGACGGGTAACGGTCTGTCCCTTTGAAGATACTACGGTGTAGTTGTCCTTCACCTTTTCTCCCTGGAACATATAGGCACGGAAAGCGGCCTCGCCTCCGTCATAAACAAGCACCGGGGTAACCTCAAGGATTGCCTTCGGGTGGAAATAATCGGCCGGATACGAAACGGTCACATTGGCATCGATGTTGCCGGCTACGACCTCGAGAACTTCAGGATCGCAGGTAACCTTAACGTTTTCAGCCATTTCAGCCATCTTCGCAGGTGATGAACAAGCTACTGCGGCTGCGCCCAAAAGGGCGGTTGCAAAAAGTTTGATACCTTTTTTCATACTATACAAAGAAAATATTAAATGGTTTGCTTCCAAAATGGTTTTTTACCGGAACAAATATAGCAACTTTTTCTTTAACTTTGCAGTATTATGGATGCACAGGACTTACAAAGGTTAAAAAACAAGTACGATATAATTGGAAATGACCCCGGGCTCAACAGGGCCATTGAAACGGCGGTTCTTGTTGCGCCCACCGACCTCACGGTCCTTGTGACCGGAGAAAGCGGAGTAGGTAAGGAGAACATTCCCAAAATCATACATCAAAACAGTCTCCGCAGGACAGGCAAATATTTTGCCATAAACTGCGGGGCCATACCGGAGGGTACTGTCGAATCGGAACTTTTCGGCCACGAAAAAGGCTCGTTCACCGGAGCGGTCGAGGCGAGGAAAGGCTATTTCGAGGAAGCGGACGGGGGTACCCTGTTCCTCGACGAGATAGGAGAGCTCCCGCTCCCGTTCCAGGCCAAACTCCTGAGGGTGCTCCAGAGCGGGGAATACAACAGGGTTGGCTCGTCGAAGGTGAGCAAGACTGACGTGAGGGTGATTGCCGCCACAAACGTGGACCTTGCGCATGCCGTCGCACGCGGCAAATTCCGCGAAGACCTCTACTACAGGCTCAACGCAGTGCAGATATCGATGCCTTCGCTCCGTGAGAGAAAATCAGATATCTATCTGCTGTTCAGAAAGTTCTCCTCAGATTTTGCCGACAAGTTCGGCATGCGTAAAGTGAGCCTTACCCACGATGCCATCGAGCTGCTCACCAAATACCGCTGGCCCGGCAACATCCGTCAGCTCAAGAACATAGCTGAGACCGTCGAAGCAATTGAATCCCAGGTGCATGAGCCGGGCAAAGACCGTATGGAAATAGACGCCGCCACGCTGTCGCGCTATATCCCGAAGGACAGCCCCAACTCCCTTCCGGTGCGCTTCCACAGCCCGGAAGGGACAATCACGGAAGAGGACAAGGCTGCAATCTACAAGGCCATCTACAGCCTCAGCAACGAAATCAAGGAACTCAAACGCATAGTGGCTTCGGGAGGAATCGCCAGCACGGTAAATGCCGGGACCCCTTCGCTGCCGGACATCGCCCAGGTGGAGGACAATATAGTCACCAGGCCGCAGCAATGGAAGGACGATATTGACATACAGGAAGACATACCTTCCTTTGAAGATGACCGGCAGGACAATCTTGCAGTCGGGGAAGCGGCGCCCGGGGCGGAAGGCTCCCTGCTCATCAAGGGCATCACCGGGGAGCTCATCCGCAAGGCGCTTGAAAAGCACGGGGGCAACAGGAAAAAGGCAGCGGCCGAGCTCGGGATCTCCGAACGGACACTGTACCGCAAGCTCCCCAAGGAATACAAAGAAAGGAAAGACTGATGAAAAATACGTTAAGAATAATTGCAGCGGCAGTTGCGGCACTCCTGCTCTACGGGTGTGGAATATACTCGTTTTCAGGTACATCCATCCAACCGGACGTCAAGACGGTGACCATCAATCTCTTCGAATACACGGCCTTGAGGGTGAATCCTTCGCTGAGCAACTCCCTCACCGAGGCGCTCAAGGACAAGTTCCGCAAAATGACAAGGCTTGAGCAGGTGGATCTCGACGGAGACCTTGAAATAGAAGGCGCCGTAAGCGGTTACGACGTAAGGTCAATGGCCGTGACCGCCAACGAGGTGGCAGCCCAGAACAGGCTTACCGTCACCGTGAAGATAACATTCACCAACAGGAAATATCCTGAAGAGAACTTTGAAAAATCATTCTCCGCATATGCGGACTACGATTCCACCCAATCGCTTGATGCTGTGGAAGGTACGCTTTGCGAGGGTATAATTGACGAACTTTGCGAGAATATTCTCAACGCTACTGTTGCAAACTGGTAGGGACAATGGCTGACTTCATCAACATCAAACGTCTCAATCTCGACGAACTCGTCGGGGTGGTCAACCTGTATCCGTGGTACGGGGGTGCAAGAAAGGAACTTTGCAGGCGCATGGCCTCGGCAGGAGGTGATGCCTGGGGCCGCGAGCAGTATGCCGATGCTGCCCTGTATATCTGCAACCGCCGCTGCGTAGGGGACATCTGGAATGCCGGTTCCGGGGAGGACCTTTCGGACAAGGACCTCGAAAATATTCTGCGTACATATATAAAGGAAAGTCCTGGTGCGGAAGCACCTTCCGGAAGGCAGGTCAGGGCGGCCGGAGGCGACTATTTTTCCCAGAGTGAGTATGACTCGGTGCGCAGGGAGGATGACAATGTATTTTCAAGATATGCCTTCCAGGCAAGGAGCGAATCTCCGGAAAAAACCTTCGATCTTGAGGTCGGAGAGATGTTCTGCACTGAGACTCTTGCCCAAATCTATGAAGAACAGGGCTATTTTGAGCAGGCAAAACGCATTTATTCGAAACTTCTCTTGAAATTCCCGGAAAAAAATGCTTACTTTGCATCCCTTATCGAAAACATAGAAAGAAACAATAATTGAAATGAATACAATTTTCGTGATTCTGACAGTTCTGATTGTCATTGCCTGCATACTTCTGACAATCGTTGTGCTTCTCCAGAATGGAAAAGGCGAAGGTATGGCCAGCAACTTTGTAGCAGCCAACCAGACTTTCGGCGTAAGGCAGACCGCAGACATGCTTGAGAAAGTAACCTGGGGCCTTGTGGCTTTCGTCCTTGTGGTATCAATCGTGACCGCCTTTACTCTCGGCCGTCCTGCTTCCACCGAGGATTATCTTGACAAGATCGAGAACGCAGCCACCCAGCAGCCTGCTTTCCCGTCCGCTCCTATCCAGCAGGAGAATCCGGCACAGGAGACCCCTGCAAATTAGAACTGCCTCACAGACAGAAATATAAGCGCTGAAGACTGACAAAATGTCAGTCTTTTGCTGTTGGAATATATTTTGGACTGCAACCGTTTGCCCATGCGGCGGACGGTTGTTGCCGTTTGTAATCCCCAATAGGGTTGCATGACAATTGCGGTCTGTAGTGCAGGGGTAAAAAGGAGAAGCAATATGGAAAACAATAACAGCAAACTTGAATTTCTTTCGAAATTCGCCATCAACCTGAACGAACAGGCTTCCAAAGGCAAGCTTGATCCGGTGATAGGACGTGACGACGAAATCCGGCGTGTCCTGCAGATCCTGAGCAGAAGGACAAAGAACAATCCTATTCTCGTGGGTGAGCCTGGTGTCGGCAAGACAGCAATCTCGGAAGGCATAGCCCAGAAGATAATCGACGGCATGGTCCCTGAGAACCTCAAGGACAGAGTAGTCTATTCTCTCGATATGGGTGCACTAATCGCCGGTGCGAAATATCAGGGCGAGTTTGAGGAAAGGCTCAAGGGCGTAGTGAAGGAAGTTGTGGAAAGTGATGGAAAAATCATCCTTTTCATCGATGAGATCCACACCCTTGTAGGTGCCGGAAAGACCTCCGGTGCGATGGATGCCTCCAATATCCTCAAGCCTGCGCTCGCAAGAGGCGAACTTCGCACGATCGGCTCCACCACGCTTGACGAGTACCAGAAATACTTCGAGGCAGACAAGGCCCTTGAGAGAAGGTTCCAGATGGTGATGGTGGACGAGCCTTCCCCTGCGGAGTCCATTTCCATCCTCCGTGGCCTGAAGGAAAAATATGAGAACCACCACAGGGTGAGAATCGACGACGATGCGCTCATCGCTGCAGTAAACCTGTCCCACAGATACATCACCAACCGTTTCCTCCCGGACAAGGCCATTGACCTTGTGGACGAGGCGGCATCCAAGCTCCGTCTTGAGATGAACTCGGTTCCTGAACCGATTGACGACCTCAACAGCAGGATCCGCCAGCTCGAAATCGAAAGGGAGGCTGTCAAGAGGGACGATTCCACCTTCAAAGCGGACAAGATTGAGGCCCAGCTCAAGGAACTCTCCGAAAAGAGGGAGGTCCTGATGAAGAAATGGAATGAGGAGAAGGGCATACTGTCCTCAATCCAGACCGCCCGCCAGAATCTGGAGGATGCCAAAGTGCAGGCACAGGCTGCCGAACGCGCAGGAGATTACGGCAAGGTGGCCGAGCTCAGGTATGGCCGGATGGCTGACCTGAAAAAATCCATTGACGAGCTTGAGGCAAAGCAGAAAGCCATCAAGGACCCGATAATCACAGAGGCCGTGACTGCCGAGGACATTGCCGAGGTGGTGTCAAAATGGACCGGCATCCCTGTGACGAAAATGCTTGAAAGCGAGAGGGAAAAGCTCTTGAGGATGGAGGACGAGCTCCACAGGAGGGTGGTCGGGCAGAACCAGGCCATCAAAGCCGTTTCAGATGCGGTCAGGCGCAACCGTGCAGGCCTGTCAAATGAAAAACGTCCTATCGGATCGTTCCTCTTTATGGGTATGACCGGTGTGGGAAAGACGGAGCTTGCCAAGGCTCTTGCCTCCTTCCTGTTCAACGATGAGAATATGATCACCCGTATCGATATGAGCGAGTATCAGGAGCGTCACACCGTGAGCCGTCTTATCGGTGCGCCTCCGGGATATGTCGGATACGACGAGGGCGGACAACTCACCGAGGCAGTACGCAGGAAACCGTATTCCGTGGTCCTTCTCGATGAAATAGAAAAGGCCCATCCGGATGTGTTCAACATCCTGCTGCAGGTGCTTGACGACGGACGACTGACCGACAACAAGGGAAGGACCGTTGATTTCAAGAACACAATCCTCATCATGACATCCAACATCGGTTCGGACATCATCAGGAACTATATGGACAGGCTTCCGGATACTGACGGGATGGACCCGCAGTCCGCAATGGAAGCCATTGCCCAGCGGAGCTCCCTTCTCGAGCAGTGCAAGAAGGACGTCCTTGAAGTACTCAAGGGAACGGTCCGTCCGGAGTTCCTCAATAGGATTGACGAAGTCATCATGTTTGAGCCGCTCGGCAAGGCTGACATCCGCGACATCCTCCATATCCAGGAACGCGAACTTTCGGACAGGCTTTCGGAGGACGGAGTGCATATCGAGTTTACCGAAGCGTTCGATGACTATATGACAGATGCGGGATACGACCCGGCTTACGGTGCCCGCCCTGTCAAGAGAATCCTCCAGAGGGAGCTTGTCAACAGGCTTGCGACAGCTATCCTCGACGGGTCTGTCCACAAGGACTCGGCTATCGTTGTGGATATGTCTGCCGGAGAAGTTATCCTGCGTAATAGATAATAAGATTTGTTATAAATCAGTTTTTTAGCTATATTCGCGTAATATTGGTTAAATTAACTGAAATGAAACCGAACATGAAAATCTTTGAAATATTTTCGCCCAAGGGCGATATCAAATGATTTTCATCGTGAGAGTGAGCGATAGCGAACGGCTATCATACTCTCATAAAATTTTTATAAATGTAAAAATTTTTGATAGTATGAAATTATACTATCTGGAAAGGGAAATGGAGCTTCTGAGAAGGCAGCTTTGGCTGTCGGAACAGGAGTATGGAAGGCTCTCACTCATAGCCGGGCCGCGCCTGAGCGGAAAGAAATCCCTTGTCAATGCTGTTTTCAAAGACAAGAAGCGCATCTACATCGGGATGGGCGGAAAATCCGAATCCATTGTCCTTGAAGATATCGCAGGGCAGATAAAGAAAACCCTCGGACTTTATATCCCCGCCTCCTTTACCACGGTAAGGGAAGCGGTGGATTTTCTTTTTGTCCAGGCTGCGTCCGAGCATATCACCATAATAATTGACGGAATAGATGAAATCTATCGCAGAAACCGGGCCTTCTATGATTATTTCTCCCTGAAATGGAAGAAGTACCGCCGCAAGGTCAACTTCAATCTTGTCCTTACGGCAGTAAGCAGTTTTGCCGTCAGCGAGATGTTCTACGAAAAGGAATCGCCGTTTGCCGGCTGCCTCGACCTTGAGCTCCGTACGGATTATTTTTCTCCGGACGATATCAAGGCCCTGCTGGATTCCGCGGGTGTGAAATATGCCCCTGAGGACCTTCTGGCCATGTATATGATTACTGGAGGGTGTCCTGTTTTCGTTCTCGAGGCCATAGGGGCGGGTGCTGTCACAAAAGATTCTCTGATTGATTATTTCATTTCGGAACGTTCCGGCTATATCAGGAGGATCGGAGCCCTTGTGGATAGCGTGTTGGGAAAGGGTTGTGAGGTATATATCGCCATTCTTCAGCTGCTTGCACGTGGAGTCCGTACGCAGGGCGCCATTGAGGAAAAACTCGGGATGATAGTGGGCGGCCACCTTGCCCGTCTCGAAAAGGAATATATGCTTGCCGCAAAGGCCCGTCCGCTGCTTTCAGACAAGCTCAAACGCAATGTGGTGAGGTACTATGTCGGAAGCCAGATGACTGATTTCTGGTTCAGGTATGTGGAGGGCAACCGTTCCTATGTCGAGATGGAGGACTGGGATGCCGTCAGGGAGGCCGTGAGGAAAGATTTTGAGAAATACGGCAGGGAAGTGCTCTGCAGGTATTTTCTTGCAAAATTCTCGCAGGACAACCCGCTGTATGAAATCGGGGGTGACTGGGAACCTGGCAATTCCGTGTCTGCGGCAAACCCAGCGTCCGGAAGAAAGCCCCAGCCGGACCCGATTGACATTATCGCCATAGACAGAAAAAGGAAAAAGGCCCTTGTTGTGGCCGTTGCCCTAAGGCAGTTCGGCTTTGACAAGGGACCTCTTGTAAAACGGGTGGAAGCACTGCGGAAAAGCTCCCTTTACGGGTTCAATATCGACCGCAGGCTGTTCACGCTCAATGACATGTGATTATTCCTTCACTTCTATTATGTCGCCGTGCGAAGTGGCCACGGCTTCTTTCCACATCTCGGTATAGCCGATATGGTCGATGTTGTCAGGGATATGGCGGTTGTATTCGTTGTGGACAAACGAGCCGTCTTCATACTGGGCCTTGACATTGCCGTCGAGGAACTTTATCAGAAGGGTCTTTTCAAGCTCACGCCAGGTTTTGAACTGGTTCTGGGCGGTTTCCACCGAGTACTTGGTAAGAAGTCTCTTGACTGATGCGAAAGTCTTTCCGGTATCTTCCTTCGGGTTGTATTCCACGCCTTTTTTCTTTGCCTTTTCGCTTGCTTTTTCTGCTGCGGCCTTGTAGAGGTCGAGTGCCGCATTGTCGGTCTCGTGAACCTTCTGCAGCTGGTCCTTTTCAAAGGTGTCTATTTCCTTGCGCACGAATGCTGCCATAAGGTTATACATCTTGTAGCAGGCGTTGGATATACGGTTGTTGATCCAGAATGAGGAGTCATCGGAGTAGGTGATCATATCTCCGTTGCCCTCGCGGAAGCAGCCTGGCACTTTGTTGGTGTTGGTGTAGATAGGTGTCAGATAAGAAGTTGCGGCATCGTCGGTGCCAAACCAGATGATGCCTCCGATGACGTCCGGGAAGGCACCTCTCGACTGTCCCACAAACCAGAATCCGGTCTGCTGGGTGGCGATGGCGCGCTCGTTGACATAGGTCTTGCCGTCATATTCGAAGTTCATCGGCCTCCATCTGTATGGGAGTGCGTTTCCGCCGGCGCCGATGTCGGCTGTCATATCCATCGGGGTGCCCTCATAGTGGTCTCTCATCACGTCGGCTATGTCCTTGACAGTCAATTTCTTTGCCGGTTGGATGCAGAACGGGATGCGGTTGGACGGATTCTCTCCCATCGCATAGTCGAGGAAAGAGTATGCGTCCCTTGTCTCTATGCGTCCCGATGCGTTTTCATAGGTGAACCAGCCGTTGCTGAGCAGGTTGAAAGCACTCCATACCCTTGCCTCACAGCCCCTGAGCGCCCCGAAGTCGAGCGGGCAGTATGCATCGGCAAAGCTGAAGTCGGCATCGTCCCCGTCGAAATATCCCTTCTTGCGCGCAAAGCTGATGACATCCTTGGAATAGAGGCAGTTCTCCTTGTCGTGGAGCGGGAAGGTGGTGATGCGTGCCTGATTGGCGTGGGCGCAGATGTATCCGTCCGGGACACGCCTTGCAACCCAGACGATGCCTTTGTTGATGTTGCGTCCGTTTTTGCGGATATGCCCCTTGCCGATAATCTCCATCACCCAGACCTCGTTCTTGTCGGCGATGGTCAGGGATTCACCGGAGGAATAGTAGCCGTATTCGTTGGCGAGATCTGCAATGAGCTGGATGGCTTCGCGTGCGGTCCTGCAGCGCTCCAGTGCCACATAGATGAGCGAGCCGTAGTCGATGCCTCCGTCCGGGTCAATAAGCTCGCTGCGCCCTCCGAAAGTGGTCTCGGCGATAATGAGCTGGTGTTCGTTCATATTGCCCACTCTCTTGTAGGTATGCGCAACCTGCGGGATTTCACCGAGGTATCGCCCGCTGTCCCAGTCATAGATTTTGCGCATGCTGCCGCTTTTCCAGTCGGCTGCCGGAGCGAAGTAAAGCTCGCCGAACAGCTGGTGGGAATCTGCGGCATATGAGACGAGGATGGAACCGTCTGCGCTGGCGCCCTTTGTGACGATGACATTGGTGCAGGCCGACGCCTTGCCCGCTGATAATGACAATATTGCCAGGCCCGTGGCTATGGCGGTTATTGCTTTTCCGTGCATAATTATTTACTTTTGTACGATTTCTTTACAAATCTAACTAATTTTTTACAATGACGAAGATGTTTCCGGTCCTGATGGCCACTGTTTTGTCACTTATCTTTATCTCCCAGGGCTCTGTCCATGCCCAGAACAGCCAGCAGCAGAAGACTCCGGAGGAGCTTGCGGCAAACGAGGCCGACAGGCTTGAAAGGCTTCTGGACCTGGAAGGATGGCAGGTATTCTATGTGGACTCGACCCTTCAGCACGATTTCGCCGCACTCACGGCAGAGGTGAAGATGCTCCAGGACTCCAAGGTTGACAATCTGTCTCTCTATCAGTCGGTCCAGGACAAATGGTGGGACAAAATCGATGCTTCCTACAGGAAGATTTTCACCGATGAGCAGTGGGCCAAATATTTGAAAAACGGAGCGTTGAAGAACCAGAAGGCCCGTGCCAAGAGAAAGGCAAAGGCAGAGGCTTCGCAGAAATAGTTCTTGTCCGGAAATACGGATTCCCAAAAATTCCATAGTTTCCGGAAAATTATTATTTTTGCAATTCATTTTCCTTATTGATACTTTTATGAAGGAACAGATTGAGCAGTTGACGGCGCAGATTCAGGAATTGAAGTGCCGCACCGAAAAGGAGATAGAGGACGCAAGGGTGCGTCTTCTCGGCAAGAAAGGCGAGATTACCAGGCTTTTTGAGGAGTTCAGGACCGTATCCCCGGAGATGAAGAGGGAGTTTGGCCAGAAGCTCAACGTACTCAAGAAGCTTGCCTCCGACAAGATTCAGGAGTTGAAGGCCGAGGTTGCCGTTTCGGCTGCTGCTGCGGCTCCGTCGGACGATGTAAGTATGCCTGGAGACCCGCTTCCGCTGGGCTCCCGCCATCCTGTGTCCATTGCCCGTCAGGAGATTGTCAATATTTTCCGCAAGTTCGGTTATGATGTGGCCGAGGGTCCGGAGGTCGAGGATGACTACCATGTATTCGAGGCCCTCAATTTCCCTCCGAACCATCCTGCCCGTGATATGCAGGACACATTTTTCGTGTCTGCCGGTCATCCCAATCCGCTTCTTCTGAGGACCCACACATCGAGTGTCCAGGTCAGGACTATGGAAAGGATGAGGCCGCCGATCAGGGTGATCTGCCCGGGAAGGGTGTTCCGCAATGAAGCGATTTCTGCCCGTGCCCACTGCATCTTCCATCAGGTGGAAGGGCTCTACATCGATGAGGGAGTCAATTTCGCCGACCTCAAGCAGGCTATCCTCCTGTTTGCCCGCGAGATGTTCGGAGCCGACACCCAGATACGTATGCGTCCTTCATACTTTCCGTTCACGGAGCCTTCTGCAGAGGTTGACGTAAGCTGCAATATCTGCCACGGCAAGGGATGCAATATCTGCAAGGGTACTGGTTGGCTTGAGATTCTCGGTTGCGGAATGGTGGACCCGAATGTCCTCGAGGCTTCCGGCATCGATTCAAAAAAATACAGCGGATTCGCTTTCGGTATGGGTATCGAGCGTATCGCGATGCTGAAGTGGCAGGTCAATGACCTCCGTCATTATTTCGAGAACGATATGAGGTTCCTCCGCGAGTTCAGCAATTGCGTGGAAGTATAGGTTTTAGAAGGTCCATCGGACCTATTTTTGGGGAAAAGGCTGAAAATTTGAAAAAAATCAGCCAAAAATTTGCAAAGTCAAAAATTATATGTACCTTTGCAATCCCAAGCAATGCGGAAATAGCTCAGTTGGTAGAGCACGACCTTGCCAAGGTCGGGGTCGCGAGTTCAAGTCTCGTTTTCCGCTCCAAAAGGTTGTCCGAACGGGCAACCTTTATTTTTTTTGTCGAGACTTGAACTCGTGACCCCAGTCCCCTTTGGGGACAGCCGCCGCAGGCTGGCGCCTGCCAGACTTCTCAACCCCCCTGCCGCTGCGCGACATCCCCCTTTCAGGGGCACACGGCCTGCGCTACGCTCCGGCCGGTGGCTCCACTGCTGCGATTTTCAACGAAAATCTTGCTGACGTTCCGCCACGGCGCCTGATGGCGCCCAGGTATATTGTCAAGTGGGCATACCGGCAGTATTACATGCGCAAAATCATATTGAGCTTTCGATTCCACTTCTCCGTGAAATTCATCTGGACCGGGCAGACCCACTACAGGTATCTGTGGGGCACTATACCGTTCCCGATGGAGGCAAATTGCCCTCATCGGGAACGCCAACTCCCATTCTACACCCTTGTAGGGCATATCCTCGTTCCAGATGAATTTCACGTAGGAGGCAGGTGTATCGGTGACGGCCTGATGAATTTCGTGGGCAGGCACGAAGCAATGAAGTGGAGCCGGTGGCGCCCAGCCGCAGCCGCTTTGTACCGTCGCAACCCATCGCATCCAACCGTTCTACGGGTTTACCTTCACGATAACCCCGAGATAACCAATTTCTGTCGGAAATCTTCTTATTTGTGACGGAAATTGACAATTTACGGGCGGGGGTAATAATTTTTTATAAAAAGAATTAGGATGAACAGAATAAATCATTATATTTGCGCTGGGCCAACTGTCATCGCCGACTGCCGACGGACTCGAGGCCACTCAATAGATGAAGCACACATATTGTTTTGAAACCCTTCTTGGGGGGGGGTAAACTATTAGTATCAGTTACTGCGGCAATTCTTCTTTTTGCCGCAGCTGGTCGTGCACAATCTTATTCCGATACTCTTTCAATATATTTTCCGCAGGGAAAATCCGACTTTGACAAGACATACTCCGGCAACGGAGACCGTGCAGACGCATTTGTCAAAGACGTGCGCAGCGTACTGGACTGGCAGGACGGCGAAGTCCGCTCGATGCATTTTGAAGTCACATGCTCCCCGGAGGGAGGTCGCGAAATCAACAGTACGCTCGTTCGCCAGAGGGCCGAAAGCGTCCGCCGGTGGATAGAACGCAACCTCGACATCAGTGACATCCCGACTGACATTTCCCTCAACGACTCTCCGTGGGAAGAACTCCTCGAAATAGTCACATCTTACCGGGGCGCTGGCTTGCCTGACAGAGAGCGCACAGTAGAAATACTGTCCGAAGCCGTACGCAATAACTCTGACGGCAAGTCAGTCCAGCAGACTCTCTCCCCGCAAACCTGGAAATACCTTCTTGACAACATTTTTCCGGAACTTAGACGCTTCCGTGTAGTCCTCGTCGTTGACTACCGCAGCCCGAACCCGTTCTATGATCCGGAAGCCGTATATCTTGCAGCAGCTCAGATACAGGAGGAAATCATCAATCCGCAGGAAACTCCTTTCGCCCCGCTTCCGATTGTCTCCAACTCTGTCCCGAAGATGACCTACACGGCCCCGGAGCCTGTTGAAATAGCATCCATATACCTGAAGACCAATGTTGTAGCCTTAGCAATGCTTGTCGGCAACGCCGCAGTGGAACTTACCATATCCGACAGGCTCAGCATCAACTTCCCGATCTACTATTCAGGTCTCGACTGGTTCAGCGCAAAAGCCAAATTCCGCACAGTAGCCTTCCTGCCCGAGCTCCGCTACAACTTCTCCTCAGCGGAGACGGACGCATTAGTACAGGGTTTCTACGCCGGCATCCACGCCGGTATCGCCTGGTACAACTTCGCATTCAACGGTGATTGGCGCATACAGGATGCAGACGGAAAGAATCCGGCGATAGGCGGTGGTGTAAGTATCGGCTACAGAATGCCTGTCATCAAGAGTATTCCGGGATTGGGCCTCGAGTTCAACCTCGGAGCCGGTATATATTCCCTCAAATACGACAAATTCTACAACGAATCCAACGGACCGCTTTCGCGCAAAGGCATAAAGGAAACCAGAGTCCTGCCCGACGCGGTATCAATATCACTTTATTACAGGTTTGACAACCACCGCAGGGGAGGGCGCTCATCACGATGAAAACCCTTTCCGGCATATTCAGCAAATGCAAGCCTATGGTGCTTGCCGCCGCGCTTGTCCTTGGCGGATGTATGGTGCACGAATGGCCTGACGAAACCACTCCGGCTCCGCTCGAAGTGGAAATGGTCTTCGACACCGAATTCCTCCCGCTCAGGGATGTGGAATACACAAAAAAAACCAAAGACTCTCCGGAAGACTACAACATCAGATACCAGATACGTGCCTACAGGTCCCTCAACACAGGAGGTTACGATGCTGTCTCTCAGTGCGAATTCGTATTTCTAAAAACCGACGTAAGCTCTCCGGACAACACCGTGACAATAGAAATTCCCGACGGAGACTATATGTTCCGCGTGTGGGCAGACTATGTAGATGACGGAAAATTGGACGACAAATACTACATCACCAAAGACTTCAGCGATATCCTCATCTCAGAACCGTACGTAGGCGACACCGACTTCCGCGACGCTTTCGAAGGCAGCACCCCTGTAACGGTGGTCAGAAAGGGAAGTAACGTTCAGGCACAGAAGGAACGCGTGGAAATGCAGCGTCCTCTCGCCAAATTCCAGTTTGTCGCAACAGACTTCTACGACCTTGTGACAAAAGCAATGGAAAACAACCTCGGCAAGGAAGAATACGAGAAATATCTCAATGAACGCCGCGAAGGGCAGCTTACGGCAAGCCCTTCAGATGCCGATTTCACATTTGACGTATCATCCACTGACTACATCCCGAGCGACGGCACTAAAGCCCCTTGGGATCCTACCAAAGCCCCGGGATTTGACCCGGAAGATTACACAATAGTCTTTTATTACACATCATTCCTCCCTACCGAATACAACCTTATCACAGGAAAACCGATGGAAGCAAAGATGGGAATGCAGTTCACATCCACCCTTGCCCCGCTTAACGAGGAAGAGGCGATGATTGGTTTTGACTACGTAATCGTAAACGGCAATGAATCCAGTGTCAACCTCCAGGTGGCCCTCTACTCTCCTGAAGGGGACCTTATGTCTTTGAGTAACAGCGTTACTGTCCCGATTGTCAGGGGGAAAGTGACAACAGTCCGGGGAAAATTCCTCACCCTGCAGACAAACGGCGGTATCGGCATCGACCCTGTATTTGACGGCGAATTCAACCTTGTATTTTGACAATTATAAAACAAAAACTCAATAGATTATGAAGATTATGAACCGTATTCTCAAAAGCATTGCAACGCTCGCAGTGACAGCGCTTGCACTTGTATCCTGCCAGAAGGAGTATGAAAGCCCTTCATCGCAGGAAGGACAGGAGGTGGCTGTAAGCCTTGACCTCACTACCCCTCAGATCGGGACCAAAGCCTATGCCGACGGCCAGACCGTTGACGTAGTGCGCGTACACGTGTATCAGCAGGACGCGCAGGGTAACCTTGTTTACATTGCACCAAACGCCACAACTCCTACCCCTTCAAAGGATGTGACGATGACAGGCGGCCGTGCAACCTACGCCACCCGCCTTGTGACCGGCCAGAAATACACCTTTGTATTCTGGGCAGAAAAGGATGGCAATGGCGCTTATAACTACAATCCTGAAACCAAGACTGTTGCTGTTTATTACAATACTCCTGCAGGCAATGACGAGAGCCGCGACGCATTCTACGCTGTTCTCAAGGATGTGGAGATCACGGGAGCCTACAGCGCAAGCGTGCAGCTTCACCGTCCGTTTGCCCAGCTGAACTTCGGTGCATCAGACTATGATGCAGCAGTAGCGGCAGGCATCACCGTGACAGGCGCAGCCGTAAAGGTAACAGGCGCAGCCAATAGTCTGAACCTTCTTGACGGAAGCGTAAGCGGAAGTGTTGATGTAGAGTTTGAAAATGCAACCCTTCCTACAGAGACCCTCAGTGCAGCAGGCGAGACCTACAAATATGTCGCAATGGACTATGTGCTTGTAGGAAAGGATGCAAAGACCCTGTCTGACGTCACCCTTACCCTTGCAGCCACCGGCACCCAGAGCACCACACCTGAGTACACCTACACCAACGTACCTCTCCAGGGCAACTACCGCACCAACATCGTCGGCAGCCTCTTCACCAGCCCTGCAGACATCACCATCACCGTTGATCCTGCATTCAGCACACCTGACGAGACCATCGTTACAGGTGTAGCCAATCTGGAGGGTGCAAATACAGCGTTTGCAAATGGCGCAACTGAAGTGGTCGTAGAGGAAATAACCTCTTCTGACCCTGATGAGATTATTCTTCCGGCAACTACTTCCGAAGTCAGCCTGACACTTCCTGCTGCACCTGACGGTAAGTCCATTACCATCAAGTATCCGGATGCAGCAAGCGAAGTTCCTGCAACTCTTAATATTACTGCAGTCAACGCTGAGAGTCTTATCATCGAAGCTCCTCAGACCCACGTTGAGGTCAACGGCATCACTGTCACCAGTCTTACCGCCTCCACCAGCAACACCACCCTCGTAATCGGCGAGGATGTAACCGTTACCACTCTCACAATTGAAGCCGGTTCAGTAGAGATTTACGGAAACGTAGGCACCCTTACCAACAATGGCACCGGTGCCGTGACGGTTTGGGCCGTAGGTGACAAGGAGAACTTTAATAAGGCTTATGCTGCCGGTGCTGAAACCATTGAACTGAAGAATGACATTAAAGATTTCACCGAAGCTATATTAGTTAAACGCAGTTTGACAATAAACGGTAACGGATACGAAATCTGGAACACTGCAACCCGTGTTATGAGGTTTGAAGAGACCAATGGAGCAAACCTCTCCTTGAACAATCTGGGCTTGATTTCCAAGTGTACAGCCTCCAGCGATGTCAGAGGTATTTCTATTTGGGGTAATGCTTCATCAGTTATTGAATTTGACAATTGCACAGTTTCAGCTTCTTTCTATGCAATCAATTTTACATCCAACAATAGCGCTTTGACAGTTAGGATTAAAAACGCCACTGTCGCTGGTTGGGCAGCTATCAACTGCTACGCCAACAACTCCACCTTTACAATTGAGAATTCAACCCTCCGTGGTCTAAACGACAAGTTAGAGAGCAGCTCGAATGATTTTGCAACTATCGTATTCGATGGATATGGTCTTTCGAATGCAAGCAACATAGGCGTCGCCGGTACTGGCAATACTATGAATATTGTCAATTCTACCGTTTATGCTTCTTCAGAGTCTTCCAACAATCAGGCTTGGATTGCACTCCAGTATGGTGCTCAGCGCAATATGGTGACTGTAGATGCTGCTACAAGAATCATTAATAATGCCGATAATGACCAGACATCAAATGTTGCCATCTGCAATTATGTTGGATACAATGCATCAGCCGGAACAGCTACCTTCTACGACCTTGAGTCAGAAATCTGGGTTGCTGAGCAGAACCTCTTCCCTGGAATGTATCTGAAAGATGGAGTTTACCACATCATCAATGCTGCCGGACTCGTGTATTTTAGTGATAAAGTCGGCAAATACAGCGATGAAATGGCCGGAAAAACAGTATTGCTCGATAACGACATCGATATGAGCGGAATAGAGTTCACTCCAATTGGTTATACGATCTCATCTTATGCAAACGACTCTTTCGCCGGAGTGTTTGATGGTCAGGGTTATACTATTTCAAACCTAAAGGCATCAAGCAATGTTGCCAATTATGCTGCTGCTGGTTTGTTCGGAACTCTCACAGGAACTGTTAAAAATGTCAATCTCAAAGATGTTGAAATTACCAGTACTCATTATGCCGGTGGTGTAGTAGGATATATCTCCAACAACTCCGGTGCTAATGTCCAGAATTGTACTGTGGTTGGAGGCACTGTAACATCAATGGCAGAGCAGATTGAAGGCGTTTATGACAATGGTGATAAAGTTGGTGGAGTCGTCGGATACATCGCTGCTTCAGACTACATCAGCGGATGCTCCGTATCAAATCTGACAATCAAAGGATATCGTGACCTTGGAGGAATCGTCGGATGTACTTCCGGTGCGGTAAATATTCTGAACTGTACTGTAGGTGAAAATGTTAATGTTGTCGTTGACAACACTCACAACTATAAGAATTATTCAGAGAATTCAAGCTACAATGCCGGTCACATTATCGGTAGGGATTCAAGTAGTAATGCTGTGACAACTGGTTCTACCGGTACTGCTACCATTACTTATCCCTACTCTAATTAGATTTTTCATCCACCGGGGCCTGACCGCCCCGGCGGGTGCCAAGAACAATAAGAAGCGATGTCTGTGCTTGTAAAGAAATACTCCCTTCCGGCTCTGCTGGCCATTCTGATGCTTGCCCTGTTTTCCTGCAGCAAGCAGCAGCTGCCAGTGCAGGAGAGCGAGTTGAGCTTGAGTCTTTGCTGCGAGCAGGACTTCCTCTATTCCAAAGCGGGCGAGGGGGGCACATCGGCCGACCTCCTGCACTATTTTGTCTTCGATGCAGCAACTTCCGACCTTCTTGTCAGTGACCAGACCGCGCTCAATGCTTCGGGGACCACAAATCTTAAAATACGCCTGTTCAAGGATAAGGAATATGTCATTGCTTTCTGGGCAGACAATAGCGCTTCCCTCTATTCCATATCTTCTGCAACGGTATCGTTCCCCGCAGTTCCTGCTGCCAACGATTCCAATCTGGATGCCTTCTATTCAAGGGTGTCTGTCACGGGTGGCCAGGGAAGTCTGAATGTAACTCTCAAGCGCGCTGTTGCAAAACTGAGCATAAGTCTCTCCAGTTCCCTTGCTGCTGCCGATGCCTCTTCGATGAGCATCAGCTCCGCTTATAAGACATTTTCTCTTCTTGACGGAGAAGTTTCCAATCCGGATGACCTGACTTTCGCTTCTTCTGACTGCCCTGATACTCAAAATGTTGCCTATGCATACATATTTGCCCCTCAGGACCGGGCTTATAGCTGTACATTGAGTTTGAAAGTCCTTGACAACACCGGCAATGAGTTGCTCGGCACAACCCTAAACAATATTCCCCTTCAGAGAAATATACAGACCAACATTACGTATAATTATTAAACACAATAAAATATGAAATCAGTATTAAGATTAGCTGCAGCCGCTGCCGTCCTTGTTCTGGCAGCCTCTTGCAACAAAGAAGCCTCTGTCAGTGAGAAGGAGGTTCCTGTTACAATGAACATCACTCTTCCGGAAATCGGCACAAAAGCCATTGCCGACGGACAGAGCGTCAACCAGGTAAGATGCGTTGTCTATCGGAACGGAAGACTCATCAGCCATGCGGACGTCACAAAAACCATTACTATGACCGGCGGTCAGGCAACCTACACCACACGCCTTATTTCCGGACAGACCTACAACATCGTCTTCTGGGCCGAAGTTGCTGGCAACACCCACTATACCGTTGATTACAATACCGCTACTGTGACTGTATCCTATGCTTCCGCAGCAGGCAACGACGAGACCCGTGATGCTTTCTTCAACGCAATCGAATATCAGGTGACCGATGCCAACTCTACTCTCAGCGTAACTCTCAAGCGTCCTTTCGCACAGCTCAACTATGGCCTCAGCGATGCTGACAAAGCCCTTGCAGACGCTATCAGCCCTATCGCAAAGGCGCAGGTGAGCCTCGATGGCGGAGCATATACCAAGCTCAATCTCAGTACCGGTGAGGTGAGTGTACCGGCCACCGCTCCGGTAGTATTTACTTCTGCTCCGATAATTACGTCAGAAACACTCAAGGTGCAGCCGGCCGGAACCGCCACCCCGACAGAGTACACCTATCTTTCGATGAACTATATACTTGTCAATCAGGAAGTGACTCCAAATGCAGTGCTTACCCTCTACGATGCTTCAAATGCCGAGGTCACCAGGGTCAACACTTCGCTTGTCCCTCTTAAGAGGAACTACCGCACCAACATCGTAGGTAATCTCATTTCTGAGCCTGCCACCATCAACATCGTTGTTGATCCGGCATTCAACACTCCTGACGAGATCGTCACTTATTGATGCCATATTTGCTGATTGCACCCGATGCTTTCCGTACAGCAGCCAAGGCAGGGTGACATATCGGTACAGTTCATCAGGAAAAACAGAAACACAGCCACTGACACGCTATCAGCAGTCAGTGGCTGTATGTAATTACAAGCAGTCTCCCTTGCCGTCCCGGTCATCCTTCTCACCGCCAAGGACACGGTAGAGGACAGCTACGCCCTTATTGACAACGATTACCTTCGCAAGATCACCGACCTGATTGAAGATAATATCTCCTCGGAGTCGCTCGACGTGTCATGGCTCGCCGACAAGATGAACATGTCCCCGTCCGAATACAGGAAAGCCCATCTTGAAAAACCCGACGCTCCCAAGCAACCATAGATGACACGCTGACAATCCCGTTTATTTTTTAGATTTGTGGATTCTTGGTTATATTTGCGCAAAAGGCCAATTAATAATATGAGAATCCTTACAATAACACTCGCAACCCTTCTCGCGATTGCAGCTTCGGCACACCCGGAAGACAGACCATACCACAGGGACCCTTCGGTGCTGAGCGTAGGAAAACTGCCCGCAAGGACAACATTTATGACATACGCGGACAAACAGTCCGCCGCCACGTTCGACTACAACGTCAGCCCGTATTACCGTCTTCTCAACGGTGAATGGGATTTCACATATATCGAAGGCGAAAACGAAATCAAAGGCAGAATCACCGTTCCCGGCAACTGGGAGGTGCAGGGCTACGGCACAGCCATCTACGTCAACCATCCATACGAATTTCTCGGCGGCCGTCCGACCCCTCCGGCTCTTCCCGACATAATCCCGTACGGCATTTACAGCAGGACCTTCCAGGTGCCGCAGTCTTGGAAAGGGCGCGATGTGTACCTCCATATTGCGGGAGCCAAATCCGGTGTCTATGTCTATGTCAACGGTCAGGAAGTGGGCTACAACGAAGACTCCAAGGACCCGGCCGAATATCTCGTCAATCCGTTCCTCAAAGACGGGGACAACGAATTGACCATCAAAATTTACAGGTGGAGCACAAGCTCGTACCTTGAGTGTCAGGATTTCTGGAGGATCAGCGGAATCGAGCGGGACATATTCCTCTGGTCGCAGCCTAAGGTGAAAGTGGAGGACTTCTCCATTGTCTCCACGCTCGACGCGACCTTCACCGACGGAGAATTTGTACTGAGGACCACCGTGAGGAACGACTCCGACGCCGAGACGCCGTTCGACATATCATACGAACTGCTTGACAGGGACGGAAAGACCGTAAGCCGCGGCTCCGACACCAGGACGCTTGCCGCTGGCCACAGCACGGAAATTTCCTTCGGCTACACCATCCCGGACGTCCTCAAATGGACTGCGGAAACCCCTAACCTCTACAGGCTTTTCATCACTCTTGGCCAGGGAGGGGAAACAAAGGAAGTGATACCGTTCAGAGTAGGCTTCCGCCGCTTCGACCTTGACGGCAACCTCTTCCTCGTGAACGGCCAGCCGGTCAAATTCAAGGGAGTCAATATCCACGAACACAACGAACGCACAGGCCATTATGTCACGGAAGAACTCCGCCGCAAGGATTTCGAGCTGATGAAGGCGAACAATATCAACGCCGTGCGCCTCTGCCATTATCCGCAGGACAGGCGTTTCTACGAAATGTGCGATGAAATCGGCCTTTATGTATATGACGAGGCCAACATCGAATCGCACGGAAGGGGCTACGACCTCAAAAAAGGAGGCACTCTCGGAAACGCGCCGGAATGGCTTGACGCCCATCTCGAACGCACGCGCAATATGTTCTGCCGCAACAAGAACTATCCTTGCGTCACATTCTGGTCCCTCGGCAACGAGGCCGGAAACGGTTACAATTTCTACAACACCTACCTCTATCTCAAGGAGCAGGAAATAGACCTGATGCACAGGCCTGTGAACTATGAAAGGGCAGTGTTGGAATGGAATACGGATATGTACGTCCCGCAATATCCCGACGCTGATTGGCTCGAGAGGAAAGGAAAGAGAGGCTCCGACAGACCCGTGATTCCGTCCGAGTATTCCCACGCGATGGGCAACTCGACCGGAAACCTTGTCGGACAGTGGGAATCGATCTACCGTTATCTTTTTATGCAGGGTGGATTCATTTGGGACTGGGTTGACCAGGGCATTCTCTGTGAGAACGAACAGGGAAGGCCGTACTGGGCCTATGGAGGAGATTTCGGAGTAAACCAGCCTTCGGACGACAATTTCTGCTGCAACGGCATTGTCAATCCGGACCGCGACCCTCATCCGGCGATGGCCGAAGTCAAATATGCCTATCAGAATTTCGGCTTCGAACAGGTTGAAGGCGGAAGGATAAAGGTTTTCAACAGGTTCTATTTCACGGACGCCGTCGATTTCACATTCTCGGCCACGCTCCTTCGTGACGGAAGGGAATGTGGGAAAAAGACTTTCCGCCTCGACTTGCAGCCGCAGACTGCCGCTGAGTTCGACACCTTCGAACTCCCGGGCGGGAAAGGAGAATATTATGTTACCGTATCGGCGGCCGATCGCCGTGGAAACGTGGTCGCCACAGACCAGTTCCTTCTTGGAGGCAGATATGAAACCGCCCCTGAAAAGACTGCCGGCCCGACCCTTTCCGTCAGCGAATCATCCGACGCCCTGACCGTAAGTTCTTCACGCATTTGCTTCCGAATAGACAAATACAGCGGAAATGTCACCTCTTATAAAGTCGGGGGCATAGAGTATCTGAAGGACGGCTTCGGATTCAGGCCTTCGTTCTGGAGGGCGCCTGTTGACAATGACTACGGCAGCGATCTGCCTGTAAGGTGTGCCGTCTGGAAAAAGGAAGTTCCGGTGCAGTCGGTTTCCGCCACGACCGACGGGACGGTGGCTTCGGTCAATGTCGTCTTCACCCCGGAGGCGGGCAACGTATTCTCAATAGAATATACCGTGTTCCCTTCAGGAGTGGTAAAGGCTGCCTGCTGCTTCACCGCCTGTCCGCAGGAGACTCCTGAATTGCCTCGAATCGGACTCAGGTTCAGGATGCCGGCACAGTACGACAATGTCGGCTATTACGGACGCGGACCGGAAGAAAACTATATCGACCGCAATTCAGGCACTATGCTGGGCTGCTACAGCGCAACGGCAGGTGAACTCTACTACCCGTATGTGCGTCCGCAGGAGAACGGGCATCATACAGATGTCAGATGGCTCACCCTGTCTGCGAAAAAGCACGGTCTTACCATCACCTCAGACACTCCGTTCGAGTTCAACGCCCTGCGCAACAGCGTGGAGGATTTTGACACCAAGGGACTCGTGAAGCCGCAGTCTCACGTCTGCGACATCGTGGAAAAGGATTTTGTGGAAGTATGTCTTGACCATCTCCATCGCGGAGTGGGCGGATATGACAGCTGGGGCGCCGAGCCTGATCCGTGCGACCGCATTCCTTCCGACCGCTCATACAGGTTCACCTTCACGGTAACGCCGAGATAAACGTTCGGGATGGCGATTTCTTCCCGAAATGACAGTAAGGGGGCTGACCGGAAAACGGCCAGCCCCTTGTCATTGAAAACAGTCTTGTCTGCCATTCCGACAAAAACAGGTTGGAGAAATCTCCCCGCTTCGGATACTATTCTGCAGCCTGCGAAATCAGCTGCATTGCGGCGTCGTAGTCCTGCGGACGGACCTTCACGCAGACGCTGTCAATGGCTGCATTGATGCTCGGGTAGGACGATGCCTGACCGAAAACCTGTGCCGGAATCCCGTTTTCCCGGAGCATCCCGGCGGTAATCTGTGCGCTCATTTCGTTGCCGAAAGAGGCGACAGTCCTGAGTTCTTCATTTTCCATAGTGCAACCTCCTGTAAATTAATTCTTCTGGAGTCTTGCCTCGAGTCCGTAGCCGATGCGGATCACCTCCTTGCGCGAGCCCTCTACAGTATAGCCTGCAAGCACTTTCTTCAATGTGATGCGGTCTTCGTACATCCTCATTATCTTTCCGAAGACATTGCGCAGGCGGAAAGTCATGTCCCCGCCGTTCTCGCTCTCGAGGATGTAGCCCCTGTCCTGCATATAGGCCAGGATTGTGTCCCTGTGCTCTGAAGCCTCCCCAGGCGCGGAAATCTCCTGTGTGGTGTAGCCGAACATCGGATAGAATGCGGACAGCACGCCGAACATCAGCGAAATCTGCCAATAGGAGTCATATCCGTTCCTGAAAATCAGTTCCGGGTCTGAAGGCACGTACCGGAGAATCATCATGGCCACGATAATCAGCGCAAGCAGAATCCAGAAATAAAAGAAATACTTTATTGCTCTTACAATGTATCTCATAATATCAAAATATCAATTCTTACAAATATAATTACTATTTTTGCACAGTATAACTCATAAATGCAAAAAAGATGGCAGAAAGAGAAGACCCGCTTATGCGTCTTGAACGCAAAGAACAGGAAAAGAGGGACCGCAACAACGGTCTCCGCAGGACAGTCTATATCCTTGCAGCCGTTTGTGCGGTGCTCGCAGGCATACTCATCTATATGGAAATCCGCAAGGCAAGCCTCGCAAGGCAGATCCGCGAGGCCGGCCTCAACTCAGACAAGGGCTCGTTCTATGAACTCGTCGAAGAGCTGAATGTCGAAAAACAGGACCTTCTCACCCAGATGGAAGCCCTCCAGAACGACTATGCGGCCCTTTCTTCGGACTACGACAACATCAACTCCCAGCTCGACACCTCAAGGGCGGAAGTGGCCCAGCTCATCGAAAAAATCAAAAAGACTGATGCCACCAACCGCGCGAAGATGCGCCAGTACGAGAAGGAACTCGGCACCCTCAGGAGCATAATGCGCAATTACATTGTGCAGATTGACTCTCTCAACACCCTCAATCACAAGCTCACCGCAGACGCGGCTGCAGCCCGAAGGGAAGCTGCCGAGAGCAAGAAGGCAAATGAAGAGCTTACCCAGCAGGTCGAGAATCTCACCGGAAAGGTTGCAGCCGGCTCCGTCATCAAGGCGCGCGGCATAAGGCTCGAGGCCTACAACAACTCCGACAAGAAGACCGACCGCAGCAGCAGGGTGACCAGGCTTCTGACATCGCTCAGCCTCGTGGAGAACGACCTCGCCCCGAAGGGCCCGGTAAGAGTCTATATCAGGGTCAAGGACCCGGACGGAATCATCCTCACCAACGAAGTCCGCACATCATTCACAATCGGCGGGGAGACAATGGTTGCCTCCGCATCGCGAGAAGTTGACTACGAGGGCAAGGAGGTTGACCTGAGCATCTATATGAACGGCATTGACGGATTCATCAAGGGAGTATATACCGTTGAGGTCTATACCGAACAGGCCCTGCTCGGAACTGCCGAGCTGATGCTCCGATAGATGATTTACATCCATTTTCCTTTCTGCAGGAGTTTCTGCACATACTGCGGCTTCTATTCCGAGACCGTAAGCGGCTGTGGCGAAAAATCCTTTGAGGCCTGGACGGGGCAGGTATGCGAGGAGGCTTCAAGGAGGACAGGCGAGATTCTTGCCACGAAAGGGATTGATACACTGTACTTTGGAGGAGGGACACCGTCCCTCCTTTCTTTGGATTGCATCGGACGCATCCTTGATGCGCTTCCTGGTGGCCGCGGTCACCGCTACAGAGAGTTCACACTCGAATGCAACCCTGACGACATCACGCAGGAGCTTTGCCGCGGACTTGCCGGAGCCGGGGTGAACCGCATCAGTATGGGGGTGCAGTCGTTTGATGACGGAATGCTCCGCTGGATGAACCGCCGGCATGATGCCCGTGGGGCACGCGGGGCCTTTGAGATGCTCCGCAGAGAGGGTTTTGACAACATCAGCATTGACCTGATATTCGGTATAAGCGGTATGGACGACGACTGCTGGAGGCGCACCGTCGAGGATGCATTGGCACTTTCTCCGGAACATATCTCCGCCTATCAGCTCTCTGTCGAGCCTGGCAGCGCCCTTGCGGGGAAGGTCGAAAGGGGGGAATACCGGGAGGCTCCGGACAGCCGGTGCGCAAGGCAGTATGACCTGTTGTGCCGGATGCTCTCCGATGCCGGCTATGTCCATTATGAAGTCTCCAATTTCGCCCTTCCGGGCCGCGAATCAATCCACAACAGTGCCTATTGGAAAAGGGTGCCTTATGTGGGCCTCGGCCCGGGTGCCCATTCCTTTGACGGGTGCAAGACAAGGCTTTGGAACTCCGAGCGGATTGCAGGGTGGTCGGCCTCCGGAGAGACCCTCGGCGATGAGGACATAAGGGTGGAAACCCTGATGCTTGGACTTCGTACTGCAGCCGGGCTGGATGCACAATGGATTGCCGCAAACTGCGATGGGGCCACCGTTTCGAGGCTTCTTGGAGAAGGCGCCCTTGCCATTGTGGACAAAAAATCCGGGACCCGCCTGAGGATCCCGGAAAATCATTTCTTCGTCTCGGATGAAATCATCCGTGAGATTATTTAGGAATACTCCTAGATGGCTGTGGTCTTTCCGCGGAGCCACTCTGCCATCTCCGGGGAGAGTTTCGGAGCGTGTGTCTCGTAAACCGAGCGGTTGTAGTCATTGAGCCAGTCGATTTCCTGCTGCGAGAGCATTTCGCGCACGACCACCGAAGTATCGATGTGGCACTTTGTTATGTTCTTGAACTTGTACCAGGTGCCGAATTCGTTGACGCTGTCCTCCACTACGATAAACACATTCTCGTGGCGTACGCCGTGCATTCCTTCGCGGTAGATGCCCGGTTCGTTGGTATTGACGATGCCCGGCACATAAGGATAGGAATTGAAGTTCTGGCGGAATTCCTGCGGCCCCTCGTGCACATTGAGGAAGAAGCCTACGCCGTGGCCCGTGCCGTGGCCGAAATTCCTCCTGTACTGCCAGAGCGGGTTGCGTGCTAGGATGTCGAGGTGGCATCCGCATGTACCCTTCGGGAATACTGCCAGGTTGAGGTCGATGAAGCATTTCAGCACAAGGGTGTAGTCCTCTTTTTCAAGGTCGGTGCAAGGCCCGAGCGGGACGGTGCGGGTGGTGTCGGTCGTGCCGTAGAGGTATTGTCCGCCGGAGTCCACGAGGTAGAGTCCGTGAGGCTCGAGCACCGGTGCATTCTCCGAAGGTGTGACATAGTGGGGGAGTGCGGCTCCCGGGCCGTATGCGGAGATGGTCTCGAAGCTGTCGCCACGGTAGCCCGGAATCTCCTTCCTGAGCGACTGGAGCTTCACTGCAGCGCTCCATTCGTCAACCCTGTGTCCGGCAGCCATTTCGTTCTCAAGCCAGTAATAGAACTTCTCGAGGGCGAGTCCGTCTTCGTTGTGGGCCTCGATGAAGCCGGCGATTTCGGTGCTGTTCTTGATTGATTTGCGTAGCGGGACAGGGGATGTGCCGTATTTGACGAAACCGGCCGGACAGTTGGTCTCCAATACATTGTGGAGATTGTAGTTGAGGGTTGAAGGGTCGGCGTAGAGCCTTGTGACTCCTTCGTCGCCGGCGAGTGACGCGAGTGCGAGGTCGATGTCGTCGTAAGGAAGAATGCTGATGCCTTCGGCCTGCATCTCGGCGAAGCTTGCCGCGGTCTCTTCGTCAGGACGGCTGAGCGTGTTCTTGCGGACATACCAGTTGACCTTGTCCATAGTGACGAGAAGGTAGGATATGATGACCGGGTTGTATTCCACGTCGGAGCCGCGGGCGTTGAGCACCCAGGCAATCTCGTCGAGGGCGGTCAGGAGGATGGCGTCGCACTTGTTGTCGAGCATGAAGCCCCTGAGCCAGAGGATTTTGTCCTGGCGTGATTCTCCGGTAAGCCCGGTCCCGAGGGTGATGATCGGGCTGCAAGGCACTGCAGGACGGTCGCCCCAGAGCGAGTCGAGAAGGTCAGGGGAGTTGATGATGCGGAAGCCGTTCTCGTCGGCGCCTTCCTGCCTTCCGGCTGCGGACAATGCTCCTTTGATGGAATCCACATAGGAAATAGGCTGGGTAAGGCCGTCAACTGCGATGACCGCATTGGCCTTGTCGCCGAATGCGTGGCAGGCAAGCCACTCCGGGATGAGAACCTGCTCCGGAACACGTGTCTTGTGGAGCTCATATCCGGTTCCCGGGAGGACTTTGTTGGCCTGGATGAAATAGCGTGTATCGGTCCAGAGGCCTGCGTGGTCCTGGGTAATCACCACGTCGCCGCATTCCCCGGCAAAGCTGGTGAGCCAGAGAACCTGTTTCCATCTTGCTCCCGGATACTCGCTGTTGTGCGGGTCGGAAGCCGTTATCACAATTGCGTCCCATCCCTTTTCGCGCATCATTGCGCGGACGGACTGCAGTCTTTCGTTGTAGGTGTTCATCGTGTATCTTGAGTTTTATTTTCCGTCATCTACAAGGTCGATGTGGAGGATTCTTACAGGTGAGTCCGGAAGCTCGGCACGAAGAAGTCCGGTAGGTGCGCTTGCAATCGCGTCGATGACCTCAAAGCCGGAGAGTGTCTCTGCAAAGAGGGTATAGCCTCCGTCAAGATGCCTGCAGCCTTCCTCGCTCTGTACGATATAGAACTGTGTGCTGGACGAAGCCTTTTTCGGATTGACGTCGTCTCCCTGGCGTGCGCCGCCGATGTATCCGCGCTTGTGGGTAATCTTCGGGGTGCACTCGTTAGGGATCCAGAATCCGAGGTCGCCCACTCCGTACTGTTCCATAGGCCTGCACGGGTCTTTGGTGAACGGGTCGCCGCCCTGGATCATGAAGCCGTCCACAACTCTGTGGAAAAGGATTCCGTCAAAGAAATGGCCTGCGATGAGGCGTGTATAGACTTCCCTGTGGAGAGGTGTCTCCTTGAAGAACCTGAAGCGGATTGTACCGGCTGTGGTCACCATGTCGAATACCGGCTCCTCACCGAGTTCGTACGGGTCGAATGCCGGGTCCTTCCAGGTGGTGTCAAGCTCGATCTTGTAGGCCTCGAGGGCTGCCTGTACCGCTGCCGGGTCCTTCGGCTTGTCGGGATTCTGGTTTGGGTTGACGACTCTCTTGCGCTTTACGACGGTGTCGGTCTTTTCAGCTACAGGCTCTTCCTGCTGGGGTTTTGAAGAGTTGTTGCATCCGATGAGCATCAGGCTGCCTGCCGCAACCAATGCCATAAATGTGGTCAGTTGTCTGTTCATAAGGGTGTATTTAAGTGTTTTGTCTTTTTCGTCGGGGCGGTCCTGCAGAGGCGCGTACTGCTGCGCTTTTTGCGGACAAATCGTTCAAATATAGCAATTATCGGCGAAAAAATGCTAATTTCGCAGCGTTGATTCTTCATCCGACTTCTCAAACGATATGGACACACACTTTTCAGACAGGGATTATCTTGACAGGCTGGTTGCGCGTCTTTCGGAGGCCTGCGCACGCAACGGATGGATTCCGGAGATGATGCCTGCCTCCTCCGACATAGACGGCAAATGGAACAGCCTCCTCGAGGGATTCATCGGGGATGCCGTCCACGAGTTCAATTCATATCCGGAAGTCACCCTTGCATGGGCCGGGTATATCGGCTGTGCCGCCGCAGAGCTGTGGGACGATGATTTCGAGGCTTTCAAGGCACTGGCTTATGATGACCTCAAGGGAAAGCGCGGATTCGACGACCTTGACGAGCATGTTCTTGCGGACGTGCTGGGAATGCCGGTGGGGAGTCCTCAGGCTAAGGAACTTGAGCGGAAGCTGGCCTACTGCGCCGCGGAGGCTCTCGGCGCCCTGCGCCACGAGCCTGTGGAAGACCTTACGGCCGAGGCCTACAAGGTCTTCCTGCGGTCCATCGAAGCGATGTACCGCCTCGGCGCCGCCCTCCACCTCGCCGCCCTCGGCTACAAATTCGTAAAAGAGGGATAGGATGCTTCTTAATTTGCCGTAAAGAAAGCAAAACCCCATCAATCGGCACAATAAGCTACTCCGTGAGATACTTCGCAGCTGCATCGAGGGCATCATAGAACTCCTGCCCGTAGGCCTGCACAAGCGGCTCCTTCAGGAACTGGTACACCCGGATCCCCTCCCTGCGCCCCTTCTCGAAAGCATCGGCACAGATGGTCCAGCGGTGGAGATTGAGGGCATCCGTACCATTGCCCAGGCGCGTGACCCTGATGGGATAAAGACTGCACGAAATCGGCTTGCGGAACCGGCATTTGCCCTGGAAATAGCACCTCTCGACGGCGCACAGGCACATCGTCCTCCCGTCGGGACCTTTCTCATAATGGATATAGGCGCAGTCCTCAATCCCCGGAAGCCCCACGGTCCCGTCGGTCCCCACGATGCAGTCAAGGCCATCGACGCGGTGAGGCTCCGACACGACCGGGGTGACCATGTCGCCGTCCCTGTCGATCTGGAAGAACCCGTTAGCCTGCGCAGCCTTCCTTCCGTGTTCGGTCATCAGCGGGGAGTAGGCATCGTAGTACCTCTCAAGCTCCTCAGCCTCAGCTTCTTTCAGCGGAGCGCCGCAGTCCCCGACCACACAGCACTGCCCCTTGCATTTATCGTAGTCGCACGCGAAAAACTCCGTTACAACCTCTCCCGACACAAGGCAGTCCCCAATCTGTACAATATTGCCGTATTCGCTCATAAAAAGCTTTTTTGAATGGTCTTCTCCAAATGTCTCCGACCGGCTATCTCTCCGCACCCTGATTCTGCGAACCGTCGTCGGCGTTCTCCCCGGAGACATTCCCGGCACCTCCGTCATCAGCAGTGTTCTCCCCCTCGGCATCCTCGGCATCTCCGTCATCAGCAGCATTCTCCCCCTCGGCATCCCCGGCATCTCCGTCAGATGCATCCTCATACTCCGCTGCAGCCCCGTCCTGCGCCGCATCATCCACACCCTGCACGTCGGCATCCGCCTGGTCTTCCGCACCGGCATTCCCCGCGCCCGCAGCAGCCGTACCCCCAGGCTCTCCGGCAGCACCGCTTTCCGGAGTACCATCCACTGCAGCACCTTCCCCTGCAGCCCTGTCCAAAGTCTCCGCCGCACTCTCATCCGGCTCCGGCACATATGCCGGCAGGAACTCCAATTCGCTCAGGTCCAGCGTATCAAGCGGCACTCTCATACCCTCGAACGGATACACGAGCTGGCCCTCCGCAGGCAGCATCGCAGGCACCGAAGGACTCTCAAACGCCTCGACCTTCGCCTCGCTGAAATCCTGCACAGCCCGCTTCCTGACCACATATTCGGCCATTCCGCCCTTTGACAGATCCTTCAGGATCGGATTGACCTTCTCCGGAGTCACCGCGGCAATCTTCGCCTCGTACTGAGAGAAAATGTCCTTGCCATAGGAATACCTCAGCGCCAGGATTGAGCCTATGGTCTGCGGATCTCCCTTCCATGAGTCGTAATAATTGCTGACAATTTTCTTGCCGGCCTTCAGCGCATAATCGGAAATGCCGGTGGCGCCGACCGAAGCCACGGCGCTCCTGACCTTGCCCAGCACCACATCTGCCGAATCCTCGCACGCCATCGACGCCGGCATGCCCGCAGGATTGACCTTGCCCAGCACGAGGCTCATATTCAGCCCCTCGTCAGGGAATAGCGACACCTTGTTCTGCGACTCCGCAATCGCCCAGCCAGATGGGGCTACAGCCTGCGAAATGGCCTCTTCCATAGCCATTGCCGCAACTGCTGCCGCCATATAATTCTCTGCAGTATAATTGATTGGAGCATACAGGGCCAGACCGATCCGCGGCTCCCTGTCCCACACGCTGACAGTCTTGCGTCCGGAGATGCGGTTGTCCTTCAGGCGTGACCTGTAGGTAAATGCCCTGTCCGTGCGGAAACTGCCCAGATACTGCGACATGGTCTTTCTCACATAGGCTTCCGGCACATCCCCGACAATGATCAGCACACCGTCGTTCATCCTGCCGAACACCCCGTCGAAATATTTGTCGGCGCGCTCCGGGAAACCGTCCGTGAGGACACCCTCACGCTTGAACTCCGTGTATGTCAGGTCCTTGGTCATTATGCTGTCAACCTTCGAATAGATGTCCTTCCCGTGACTCTGCATCTCCTGGCACCTGCGGTAGTAGGCATAGGCCTTGCGGTCCAGGCGCCTTTCAGACGAAAGCGTGAGAATGGCCTTCATAAGCAGCTGGAGCTTGCCCGACTGCGCACAGCCCGTCAGCGCAAACCCCGACAGCGACACGTCCGCATCCATCGACACCCCGTTGCCCCTGAGCATCCTTGCAAACTCATCCCCGCTCATCCCTCCGACATTGTACAGCCCGAGCATGTCCTTCATATACGCACCCTCTCCCGGACCGAGGTCTGCAATGGACCCGTAACCGCCCTTGAGAAGCCAGGCAAAATTGAACATCCCCTTCGCCGGAGTCTGCCTGTAGATGACCCTGATTCCGTTGGCATATGTTATCAGCGTTCCGCCGAAGAGAGGCTCGGCACTTTCGCTCTTGACTTTCAGCTTTCCGGAGGACTTGCGCAGCTTTGTGGTATCCGCTGCCGGCAAGGCGTGGAACTTCTTTTTCGAAGCCTCCCTCCATGACTGTGCAAACAGCTTGTCCACAGCATCTTCAGACACCTTGTAGGTATTTGCCGTGCAGCGTACCGTCAGATTGTAGTCCGGGTCAATCAGCGCCGTCACATAGTTGTTGAACAGGGCGGTCGCATGGGCTGTATCCATATTCCTGTTCAGGAAAAAGTCGAGGTTGGTGTTGTCGTCGGCAAGCGAAGCCCCGTAAAGGAATGAGGCTATGCACTTGTCCACATACACGGAATTCTCCACAACCGGGCTGCCGTACTGACTGTGGAAAATCAGGGAAATCTCGTTCTGGACCTCCGCATACTCCTGCGGGGACACACCGTGTCCGTCCAGCACCGACAGCACCTCCGCGAGAATCTCCGTGGCCTCCTCAAGATAATCCTCCGATGTACGGATGCCTATGGATGTGATTTCATCGCCAGGGTGTGCGGCACCGGAAGAATAGGAAAAGACTATGTCCGAATACGGGATCCCCTTTCCGGAAAGGGCAGCCGAAAGCCTGCGCCTGAGGACCAGTCCCAGCTCGTGGGCATATCTTGAAGAAACGAGCGGCAGGACTGTAGCCATATCTTCTGCAGGGGTTCTCGGGCTGCGGAACCTCACTTCAATGGCATTGTCGGTCCAGGAGTGGACCATCTTTACGCTGCGCTTGCTGTCAACCCATTGGTACCCGGTCTCTTTCGGAGTGCCTTTCTTCTTTGACACGAGCATCGAGAGCATCTCCATCTTCCCGACAAGCGTGCCGGCATCGATGTCCCCGGAGATGACAATCGCCTGTCTTGCAGGAGCATACAAGTCTTCGACCGGAGAGTTGTCCTTCCCGATTATGTCAAATACAAACAGAAGGGTGGAGTCGATTATTTCCGGCCTCCCGGCCTTGATGAGGTCCCTGAAGCGGAAAATGGTTGCGTCAGGGGTCACCTCCACATAGCCTTCCGTCCCCGGGCGCACCGAATTGTTACGGAGGTAGGAGAACGGAGAGGTCCCCGGCACGCTGAAATGCTGCAGGTCGGTCAGGGAAGACATCGCCTGGACCGTACTCTCTCCCTTGCGGTTCCACTGCTCGTCATCGCGACCCGTCTTCTGGACAAGCGCAATGTCCGCCGTACCCTTGTGGGTAGGGTTTGTAACAATATAGTAGGCAACACCGTTCGCCAGGGTGCCGGTTTTGATTTTGTCGGAAGCTGGCAGGGTCGGAAGGGACTCCGCTGGCATAATTATTGGGAAGAAAACCGTCAGCAACGCCGATATTGCAAGTATTTTGGATAAAAGACAAAAGTTTCTCATATCATTTTGATGCTTGCAGGAAAGTCGTGCAAAATAAATGCCGACCATATTTGGCAAAATTAAGAATATTTTTTGTTACATTTGTACGTTTAATTAATAGCCACAATGAAAAAATTCGTTCTTACATTGGCCGCAATGATAATGGCGGCTGGAATTGTATCCGCACAGGATCTTGCAACTGCTACTGAAACCTACAACAACGGTGCTGAGCAGCTCAGCCTCGGCAACAAGGAGGCTGCCCTTTCGTCATTCCAGGAAGCCCTTGCAATGGGCGAGTCTCTCGGCGATGATGCTGCAGACCTCATAGCCAACTGCAAAAAGGTGATTCCTACCGTGATACTTTCCATCGGCAAGGAGCTTTACAATGCCAAGGATTTTGACGGTGCCGCCGCCAAAATGTCAGAGGCAGAGGCTATTGCCAAGGATTATGGTGTAGAGGACGTTGTGGAGGAGGTTGCCTCAATCCTTCCGCAGATCAAGCTCAACAAGGCTATGACAGCAGCCAACGACGCTTTCAAGGCAAAAGACCTTGCATCCGCCGCTGAAGGCTACAAGGAGGTCCTCGGCCTCGATCCGACCAACGGTGCAGCTTCACTCCGCGTGATCCAGTGCCTTGCAAACCTCGGTGACATCGACGGTGCAAAATCATTCCTCGAGACTGCGATTGCAAACGGCCAGGAAGACAATGCCAAGAAGGTTCTCGGCGGAGCCCTTCTCAAGAAGGCAGCCGCTCTCCTGAAGGAAGGCAAGAGCGCTGACGCCATCACCGCAGCAGTTGAGGCAAACGGGTTCGCAGAGAATGCACAGGCATACCTCGTGGCTGGCCAGGCTGCTTCCAAGCTTGCAAAGGACAGCGACGCCATCAAGTATTACGAGCAGTATCTTGCAGCCGCTCCTGAAGCAAAGAATGCAAGCGCCATCACCTTTACCGTGGGTGCCCTCTATCAGAAGCTCGGCAACAAGGCAAAAGCAATCGAAAACTACAAGAGGGTTGCCGATGACGCAAAATTCGGCGAGCAGGCAAAACAGATGATAGCAGCCCTCAGCAAGTAGGTATATGTATCTCGAGCTGCTGGCTCCGGCAAAGAATGCACAAATCGGCATCGCGGCAATTGACTGCGGTGCCGATGCTGTGTATATTGCGGGCCCTTCTTTCGGGGCTCGCCAGGCAGCCGGCAACTCTGTGGAGGACATAGCGTCATTGTGCGCCCATGCCTCCCGTTTCGGTGCGAGGGTGTTTGCAACGGTCAATACCATTCTCTACGATGACGAGCTCCCCCGTGCGGCCGAACTTATGGCAAGGCTGCAGGATGCGGGAGTGTCGGGATTCATCATCCAGGATCCGGCGGTAGCCTCCATTGCGCGGAGCAGCGGCATCACCGTACCCCTTCACGCCTCCACCCAGTGCTCAATCCGCACTCCCGAAAGGGCAGCATTCCTGCAGGGACTGGGCTTTTCCAGGCTTGTGCTCGAAAGGGAACTGTCCCTCGATGCCATAAAGTCCATCAGGGAAGCCGTCAGCGCGGAACTCGAATTCTTCGTCCACGGTGCCCTGTGCGTGTGCTACAGCGGCCAGTGCTACCTGTCCGGATACCTCACCGGAAGAAGCGCCAACAGAGGTGCCTGCTCACAGCCCTGCAGGTCTTTTTATGACCTTGTGGACAGCAGCGGGCGCATACTTGTAAAGAACAAGGCCCTGTTGTCCCTTAGGGACTACAGCCTCATCGACCGCCTCGGGGATCTTGCGCGCAGCGGAGTGTGCTCTTTCAAGATTGAAGGCCGGCTCAAAAACCTTTCCTATGTCGAAAACGTGGTGAGCGCCTATTCGGCAGCCCTTGACAAACTGGTTGAATCCTGCCCCGGAGAATATTGCAGGGCATCTTTCGGCCACAGTGTGCGCTCGTTTGTCCCCGACCTCAATAAGACTTTCAACAGGGGCTACACCGAGCTTTTCATCTCCGGTCGCCGCACCCCGGGCTGGTCGTCCATGGACATCCCTAAGGGGGCAGGTGAGTATGTCGGCACGGTCAGGTCCGTCCGCCGGGAAGGCAGGAGGGAAATGGTCCTGACCGTCACCCCGCATGATTCATCGGTTGTTTTTACAAACGGTGACGGCTTCGCGGCCCTTTCCCCTGGCGGTCTTGCCGGATTCAGGGGGGATGTGTGCCGCGGGACGGAAATCCGCGCGGAGGCGGTCTCCGGAGTGGTGCCGGGAGCCCGGCTTTACCGCACCTTCGATGCCGCTTTCGAAAAGCAGCTTGAGAAGGCCCCTGTCCGTGAAATCAATGTGTCACTGGATATTTCTTTTGAAGACTCCGTGATGCTTGTTCGTGCCGTTTCCGAAGACGGGAGGGAGTGCCTCATACGGCGGGAATGCCCTTCAGGGAAGGCAAGGGACCGCCTCAGGATGGAATCCGTGATCAAGTCCCAGCTATCCAAACGCAGCGCAGGCTTTTTCTTTGAAGCCGTATCGGTGGACTGCCCTGGGGAAATGCCGTTCCTTACGGCTTCTTTCCTCAATGACATCCGTCGCGAGGCCGCGGAACTCCTTTCCCGGATGCTTTGCCGCACGGTCCCGCTGCTCAGTGGCAGTCCCTCAGCCACTGCATGTTTTGACAGGGATGAAGCCACCTACAAGGACAATGTCGCCAACCGACTTGCAGGCTCCATTCTCTCCGGCTGCGGGGCAAAGTCCGTCGAGCCGGCATATGAAATGTCCCACCGCAGGGGCATCGAGCTCATGCGCACAAAATACTGCATCCGTTACGAGACCGGAATCTGTCCCAAGTATCACCGTGTCCCGGATTCCGGCCCTCTCTATCTTGTCAACAACGGACGCCGTCTTGCCCTCCGCTTTGACTGCGCTGCCTGCGAAATGACCGTCAGCGAAGCATAGCTATTCCGTCTCCAATATCTCAAAGGTTATCGCCACGTCCCCGAACCGGCCGGTGACATTGTTGTATTTCTCAAAGTATTTGCCCGCAAGCTGTCCCCTCCACACTATGTCGTCACGGGTGTAGAAAGGCAGGTTCACCTCAAAACCGTAACTTTTCGAATTGACCTTGACGGTTGCGGAACACTTCCACTCATCCCTTGTGCCTCCGTCATCCTCCACAATCAGGAAGCCGCAGGACTCGAGCTGGTCTGTCCATTCGGATACCAGCACAGCATTGAAATTGACCGGATATCCGACCTGGCATCTTCTCACGACTATCATAAAATCGGTGACGGAAGGGGAGTAGAGCCTCATTTCCTCTTCTGTCTTTGCCTTGAAACTCTCCACGGAACCGCATTTGACAAAGAATTCCGATGCTCCGGCAAACCACGAATCATAATTTCTTTTTGCTGTGAAATCCTTGATTACCAATGTCCTGTAGCTGCTTCCGGACTCTGCCCTGGTGACCGGGCCCCTGAGCCCCACGATTACATCTCCGCCTCCGGAGCCCCAGTCCGGGTCTTCTCTACGGAGCATCTCCAGCGAGGTCATGCTGCTGTCGTCGTTGCGGTTTACCACCCATACCGGCTTTCTGATGGCAGTTTCCTCATTGACAACGACTTCCCGCACCGATCTTGAACCGTCATCCCCGACAATGAGCTCGTAGCCGATGTTGGCTTCGGTGCCGTCGCCAGGGTCGAAAGTTATGACAGGATAGGTCTTGCCGTCCCAGTTCTCAAAGTACGGCCAGTAGATCTGGATGTCCGAAGACATCAGTGCCTCAAGGTATTCATCCGGAGTAATGCCCGAAGACAGTCCGTTGAAAAGGGATCCGGCCCTTGTGGTTCCGGAGGTAAGGTACTCTTTTATAAGGTCTTTCATCGGTGAGGGGTAATCCTGTGATTTCACCTCGATCCCCTTTGACACGAGGATAAGGTCCCCGACTCCCGAGCCGGGGCTTTCAAACAGGTCCTTCATCATATATTCTTCGTCGTAACCGTTTGCTGCCGAGGATGTCACGGCATTATGCACTTCTGCGAGCTGGTCCGGTCCCACCGGGATTTCCGAGAGCATTGCAGCCACGTCGGAAAGCCTTACCTCCACGCTTTCCGCCTCCTCCTGATCCTGACCGTGCTGTTCTTTTGTGCAGGAAACTGCAAATGATGCTGCGGCCGCAACCGAGGCGGCCATCAATATGAACTTTTTCATAGTTTAGAAGCTGTTTTGAAATACTTACTCTTGTTTTCTGCAAAACAAGGAATAATTATCCGTATTCCGAAATATTATACGTTTATTTCGGAAAAATGCCCCTGCAGACCATTGCAGGCCATTATTTTTTGTAGAGAACGAACCTGTTCCTGTCAAAAATGTCGCGGATTATCTCAGTGTGATGAAATCCTGCCGCAGAGAAAACCTCCTGGGTTTCAGCGCCAAGGGACTCGTTGATTTCAGTGATTCCCACCCCGTCCGGAGCCAATAGCCGTATGGACCATTCTGCTATTGCGCGATAGAAAAGCAGCGGATCAGCGTCCGGCACGAAAAGGGCTTCGGAAGGCTCGTAGTCAAGTACATTGCGCCTCATATCCTTCTTTTCCGACTCCATCACATAGGGCGGATTGCCGAGTATTATGTCAAAAGGGGCTTCTTCCGGTATTGCCGAAGTGTCGAGCACATCAGCGCGCTCAAATCTGACGTTGCCTTCAAACGGCTGGTTTACAGCATATGAAAGCGCCTTTTCGCTCAAATCGATGCCCACCACTTCGGCTTTCTCCACATCGAGCGCCATTGTCCAGGCTATGCAGCCGGAGCCCGTGCAGAGGTCAAGGATTCTTACCGGCGCGGCATTTTTCCCGTATGCCGTCCTCATCCTCTGCATCCTGTCCCCGTATTTGACGGCCTCACGGCAGAGGATTTCCGTCTCCGGCCTCGGTATGAGAACTCCCGGTCCTACATTGAACCCTCTTCCGCAGAATTCTGCCCTTCCGGTCAGGTACTGTATGGGCTCTCCGGAGAGCAGTCTTTCCATATCTTTCTGCAATCCGGGAAGTTTCGCCTGCGGAATCTCTGTCTGCGGCTCGACTATGTGGGTATAGCTCTTTGTCCCGAGGATGCTTTCGCACAGCAGCAGGATGAGGCTTCTTGCCTCCGCTTCGGGGTACAAAGCCTCAAGGGAGCTTGTCCCCTGATGTATAAAATCGGCCAGAAGCATCTGATAGCCTTTTTAGGAATTTTCAATGATGCTGGTCAGGAAATCGGTCATATCCAGACCGGCTGCACGCACCATTTTCGGTACCAGGGATGCGCTTGTCATACCCGGAATCGTGTTGACCTCAAGGAAATAGAGCCCGTCTTCTGCGGCGATGTAGTCCATCCTGACAACTCCCTTGCACCCGAAATGGCGGTAAATCCTTTCCGTTGTGTCCTGGACATGGGCCGCAAGGCTGTCCGGAATCTCCGCAGGGCATATTTCGCGGCTCTGCCCGTTGTATTTTGCGTCGTAATCGAAGTATTCGTTGTCTGTAACTATCTCAATCACAGGAAGTGCCTTTACTTTTTCCCCGTCAAAATACACGGCGCAGGTGAGTTCCCGCCCGCTCACGGCCTTTTCCACAATCACGGTGTCGCTCTCCGTAAATGCGTAGGCTATTGCAGACGGAAGGTCCTCCGCAGCCTTGACCTTGGTGATTCCGAATGAGGAACCGCCGTCGGTAGGCTTTACGAATACAGGCAGCCCGAGTTTCTCCATGGTCTCCCTGCAGAATGCCTCCACATCCGTATTCCCTTTCCTGATGAATGTGTCGGGAGTCATTTTCACAATGCCTGCATCCTTGAGATAGCATTTGCAGGAATATTTGTCGAAAATCACCGAAGACACGAATGCCCCGCAGCTGCTGAACGGAATCCCGAGCATCTCGAAATAGCCCTGGAGCTGTCCGTTCTCGCCCGGCTTCCCGTGCTGGATGACATAGGCGTAGTCAAACTTGATTTTCTCTCCATAGACTTTGACCGAAAAGTCATTGCGGTCCACAAGCGGGCGCGCCCCTTCCGGGAAGGTCACCCTCATCGAGTCCTTTTTGCGCAGGGCAGCAAGCTCCCATTTGCCGAAACGGGCAAAAATTTCATAGATGTTGTACTGCGTGTCGTCTATTCTTGATGCGGTGTATTCGCCGCTGCGCAGTGAAATCTCCCATTCGGAGGAGTCACTGCCATAAAAAACCGCTATGTTGTTGTACTTGCCCATAACAATATGACTTAATCAAAGTAATAATCTTCTTCGGAGCCTCCGTCAACGGCCTCCTCGTCGCTGCCGGTGCAGCTAAGGTCGAGCGTCATCCCGGCCGGTGCGATAAATCTGTCCTGCTCGGAAATGCCGCAGGAAGGGTCCCTGAGGCACTTTTTCATCCATATTCCCCATATCGGCAGCGCCATATTGGAGCCGCTTCCCAATGCGAGGGACTGGAAATGCACCTGCCTGTCCTCTCCGCCTACCCACACTCCTGCGGTGATGGACGGGGTGTATCCGATGAACCATCCGTCAGAGTTGTCGTTGGTAGTACCGGTCTTGCCCGCAATCTCGCCCTTGAGCTGGTATGTGGACCTCAGCCTTGCCCCGGTACCGTTGTTGATGACTCCCTGCATCAGGTTTTCCATAAGGTATGCCGTCTGCTCGCTGATGGCCTCGCGCTTTCGGCTGTTGAACTCTCCGAGCACGTTGCCTTCCTTGTCCTCAATCCTTGTCACGAACACAGGACTTATATACACGCCCCTTGAAGGATAGGTGTTGTATGCCGCCACCATCTCGTACAATGACAGGTCGGCAGGTCCGACGCAGAGCGAAGGCACCTCGTCTATATGGCTCTGTATGCCCATTTTCTTCATCATCTGCGCCATTGCGGTCGGCCCGAACTGCTTCATCAGGTAGGCCGATATGTTGTTGGAGGAGTGCGTCAGGCCCCATTTCAGGGTGACGGTCTTTCCTATCCATATGTCCTTGTCCGTACTTCTCGGGGTCCAGGTGTCGTCACCCACGATGAATGTCTGTGGTACGCAGACGGTCTGGTCGCACGGCGACATGCCCTCCTGCATTGCGAGCGTGTAGAGGAAAGGCTTGACGGTCGAGCCTACTTGTCTCTTGCCCTGGCGCACGTTGTCGTATTTGAAGTAACGGTAGTCAGGACCTCCCACATAGGCCTTCACATGGCCGGTGACCGGCTCCATCGCCACGAATGACGCCCTGAGGATGGACTTGTAGTATCTGATGGAATCGTCCGGAGTGATGGTCGTGTCGATGTATCCCGGGCTGTCCCAGCTGAAAAGCCTCATCCTCACAGGCTCCTTGAAGGTCTTGAGAATCTCGCTCTCGGACATTCCGGCCTTCTTGCGGAGGCGGTAGCGGTCGCTCCAGCGGCGTGCCTGCTTCATCACCCTGTCGATGGTCTCCTGGTCCACATCGTTGGAGAAAGGCTTGTTCTTCTTGTATTTGAGGTCACCCCAGAAGCTCTTCTGGAGATTTTTTCCGAGATGCTCTGCCATTGCCTCCTCGGCATATTTCTGCATCTTGTAGTTGATTGTGGTGTAGATGCGGAGCCCCTCCTTGTCGAGGTTGTAGCGGCTTCCGTCCGGCTTGAGGTTCTTGTTGAGCCAGCCGTAGAGCGGGTCGTCAACCCAGAGGGTGGAGTCTGCGGCGAAGTCCTCGTGGTACTGGTATGATGATTTCTTCGGCTTTTCGGCGTTCATGTAGCGCCTGAGCATATCCCTGAAATACGGTCCGAGGCCGGCGTTGTGGTCCTGGACCTTGTAGGAAAGGGTGATCGGAATCTGCTGGATGGAGTCCCTCTCGGCCTTGGAAAGGTAGCTTGCCTGCTGCATCCTGCCGATGACGAAGTTCCTTCTGCTCAGGGACTTGTCCGGGTGGAGGGCCGGATTGTACCTGGTCGGCTTGTTGACCATCCCCACCAGGGTGGCGGCCTCCTCGACCGTCAGCTCCGAAGGCTCCTTTGCAAAGAAGGTCTGGGAGGCGGCCTTGATGCCGTATGCACTGCTTCCGAAGAACACGGCGTTGAGATACATGTCCATTATCTCGTCCTTGGTGTAGTCCCTTTCAAGCTTTACGGCCGTAATCCATTCCTTGAGCTTTATCCACACCATCTTGACCGTGCTTACGCCTGGAATCCTGCTGCTGACATCGTTTCTCGGATAGAGTGTCTTGGCAAGCTGCTGGGTGATGGTGCTTCCTCCGCCCTGCGAGGAGTCGCGTCCGAGGAGCGTCTTGACCATCACGCGTCCGAGGGCACGGATGTCGATGCCCGAGTGCTGATAGAACCTGCGGTCCTCCGTGGCCACCGCCGCCTGCACGATATACGGCGACAGCTCGTCATAGCTCACGAACGAACGGTTTTCTATATGGAATGTGGTCAGGATCTCCCCGCCTTCGGCAATAACCTGCGTGGCCAGCTTGCTGTCAGGGTTCTCAAGCTCTTCGAAGGAAGGTATGTCGGCGAAAGCCCATACGAGGAAGAGCATCAGAAGGAGGGCGGCAACCGGGCACAGGACCAGAATCCAGAACCACTTTGTTATTTTCTTTTTTGTATTGTCCGTCATTTGTTCAAAAAAATTATGAAAATAATATTTTCATCAGTCAAGCCAAAGTACAAAAGTAACTATAAAATTTTGAAAAATCCCCCGATTCTGTTTTACTTTGCAGACTCGAATGAAATATTGTGAGTGATATGGCAGGAAATTTAGTGATAGTTGAGTCTCCGGCAAAGGCCGGAACCATTCAGAAATATCTCGGGGATGACTATACTGTAAAATCAAGTTTCGGACACATCCGCGACCTTGAGGACAAAAAGCTGAGCGTGGACATAGAAAACGGGTTCGCCCCGCAGTATGTGATCCCGGCCGACAAGAAAAAGGTTGTGGCCGAGCTGAAAAAGCTCGCACAGGAAGCCGGCACGGTGTGGCTCGCATCCGATGAAGACCGTGAGGGGGAGGCTATTTCGTGGCATCTCTACGAGTCTCTCGGCCTCAAGGGAAAGGATACGAAAAGAATTGTGTTCCATGAGATTACAAAGACAGCAATCCTCAATGCCATAGAGCATCCGAGAGATATCGACATGAATCTCGTCAACGCCCAGCAGGCGCGCAGGGTGCTTGACCGTCTTGTGGGTTTCGAGCTTTCTCCGGTGCTTTGGAGAAAGGTGCAGCCGAAGCTCTCGGCCGGAAGGGTGCAGAGTGTCGCCCTGCGTCTTGTGGTGGACCGCGAGCGCGAGATAATGTCTTTTGCAAAGGAGCAGTTCTATAAGGTGGAGGTTGTCTTCCATCCGGAGGGCGCTCCTGCTTCAGTGAAGGTCAAGGCGGTGCTTGACAAAAAGTTCGCCACCCTTGACGAGGCGCGCAAGTTCCTCCAGGACAGCATAGGGGCAGTGTTCACTGTCGATTCCATAGACAAAAAGGAGGGAGTAAGAACACCTGCGGCTCCGTTCACCACCTCCACCCTCCAGCAGGAGGCGTCGCGCAAGCTGCGTTTTTCAGTAAGCCAGACGATGAGGATTGCCCAGCAGCTGTACGAAAGGGGTCTCATCACATATATGCGTACCGACTCCACCAATCTTTCCAGCCTTGCACTCAACACTGCAAAGGACTTCATCGTGGAGAATTTCGGTCCGGAATACACCAGGGTACGCCAGTACAAGACCAAGTCAAAGGGTGCTCAGGAGGCCCACGAAGCCATCCGTCCGACCTTCATCAGCAATACTTCCGTCGAAGGCTCGTCCGATGAAAAACGGCTCTACGACCTTATCTGGAAGAGGACGGTCGCTTCCCAGATGGCCGATGCAAAGGTGCTCAGGACCGAAATCAGGGTGGCTTCCGACCGTCGCGGCGAGAAGTTCCTGATGCAGGCCATGGAGGTGGTCCATGACGGTTTCCTCAAAGTCTATCGCGAGGGTGTCGATGATGCCGGTCCGGAAGACGAGACAGTGCTCCCGGAGCTTCACAAGGGCGACATAATGCAGGAAAAGGGCTTCACGGCCGAGTGCAAGTTCACCAACCCGCCTTACCGCTATTCCGAGGCCACACTTGTAAAAAAGCTTGAAGAACTCGGGATCGGCCGCCCGTCCACATATTCGTCAATCATTACAACCCTGACCTCCAACCGCGGATATATCGTCAAGGGGGACAAGCCCGGCGAACAGGTGCCTGTGACCAACCTCAGGATGAAGAATTCGTCAATCGAGGAGATACAGGCCACGGAAACCGTCGGTGCGGAAAAGGGCAAGTTCATCCCGCAGGAAATCGGAATGATTGTCACGGACTATCTCGTTGCCAATTTCCCGACCATCCTCAATTACGATTTTACAGCCAATGTCGAGAAGGATTTTGACGACATTGCCGAGGGCGGAAAGCAGTGGAACAGCGTTATCGCCGATTTCTACACCCCGTTCCACAGCAAGGTCGAGGAAGTCACCCACAACGGGGTCTATACCCACGTGGAAAGGTCTCTGGGCAATGACCCCAAGACAGGTGCCCCGGTTGTAGCAAAGTTCGGACAATACGGACCGTATGTCCAAAAGGGTGAGGGAGATGCAAGGCAGTATGCCCATCTTGCCCCGGGCCAGCTCATCGAGAGTATCACTCTTGAGGATGCCCTGAAACTCTTTGAACTTCCGAGGACCGTCGGTGAATATGAGGGAGTCCCGGTCATTGCCACAAAGGGCCGTTTCGGACCTTATCTCAAATGGGGCGGGATGAATGTTTCCCTGCCGCGCGGAAAGGATCCGCTCAAGGTCACGCTTGAAGAGTGTGCCGAATTGATATCTGCGGCAAAGGACAAGGCTTCCGGCAAGGACATCATAGCCGAGTTCGGCAATATCCGGGTACTGAGCGGACGTTACGGCCCATATATCAAGTGTGACGGCTCCAACTACAAGATTCCCAAAGAAATGGAGGCCGAAAAGCTTACCGTGGAAGATTGCAGGCGCATAATTGCCGAGAATCCTCCGACCAAGAAGGGCTTCAGGCGCCGTTCTTCCAAATGATAACGTCCCTTCAGGTTAGATTTTGTCATATTCTGTCCTTAAAATGATAAAAATCCAAACAAATTTCCGGATTTTTATTCATTTGTAGGAAAATTGTGTATTTTTGCGATAAATATACTTTCATTTCAGAATTATGGCCAATTATCACAACATTGACGAGACAGATCAGAAGATACTTTCATTCCTGATAAAGAATGCACGTATGCCTTTCCTCGAGATTGCGAGGGAGTGCGGAGTGTCCGGAGCGGCAATCCACCAGAGGGTGCGCAAGCTTGAGAATGCCGGAGTCATCACCGGCTCACGCCTCATGGTGAAGCCCAATGCGCTCGGACTTGACGTCTGCGTGTTCATCAGCATCTCCATCTCCGATTCGAGCAAATATCCGGATGTCATCGAATCCCTCAAAAAAATCCCGGAGATTGTGGAGTGCCACTATATCACCGGCAAGTATTCGCTTCTTGCAAAAATGTACTGCCGTGACAATGACCATCTTATGGATATTCTCATCAACAATATCCTCAAGATTCCGAACATTGTCGCAACCGATACCATGATTTCCCTCGGCGAGACCATCGACCGCCAGGTGTCCGTCACCAGAAAATAACCGGTCCGCTATCTCCCGGAGGTTGCCTTGATTATTGCCTCCGCAAGGACAAGGTCCTCCGGGGAAGTGACTTTCAGATTGAGTCTTTCCCCCTCGCACCAGGTTATCGGCACTCCGGCGGCGGAGAGTACCGATGAATCATCCGTAAAATCCATGTCGAAGGGCAGGGAATATCCCCTGCGCAGGTCTTCTATGTGAAAAATCTGCGGTGTCTGCACTCCGTAGATCACCGACCGGTCGGCGGTTGCGCCCTCCACCTGCACCAGTTCCCCCGTTACCCGGTCCTTTTCCAGCACTTTCAGCGTGTCATGGCTCGGAGTCACGGGCACCACGGCGCGGCATCTGTCCATCATGCCCATCATCCTGCGTATCATCTCCACGCTCAAAAGAGGCCTCACGCCATCGTGTACGGCCACAATAGCCCCGTCCGGGATCTTTTCAAGGGCATTCTTTACTGAATGGAACCGGGTCATCCCGCCCTTGACCAGGGTCTGCTGGCAGTCGAAATTCCTGCTGTAGCAGAATTCCTTCCATATCGGGATATAGTCCTCCGGGAGGACAGTCACAATGCGTATTCCGGGGCACGCCTCCACAAACTTTTCAAGCGTCCTCTGGAGAATCGGCCTGCCCGCGAGCTCCATGAACTGTTTGGGGATGTCCGACCCCATCCTGACACCTCTTCCTGCAGCCACCGCCACAAGGTAAATGCTTTTCTCCATATGCTGTGACACCTTTTGTTTCTGCAAAAATACTCAAAAACTTTCCTTCGGAAAACATCATTTCCGGGGGTCTTCGTCCGGGAATGCATTTTTTGAGGATTCCTTATTTCATAATACAGGGATTTTTTTGTAATTTTACGGAAATTATCCATAATCGAAAACACGCTGAACGGAAAATGTCTTTTTTTACTCAGGAACTCGCAATAGACCTCGGCACGGCAAACACCGTCATCTTCCAGAATGACCAGATTGTGCTGGACGAGCCGAGCATTGTAGCAATCGACAACAATACCGGAAAGTGCATAGCCCTCGGCCAGAAAGCCAAGCTGATGCACGAGAAGACCAATCCGGGCATCAAGACGGTGAGGCCGCTCAAGGACGGTGTGATTGCAGACTTCAACGCTGCGGAGATCATGATCCGCGGTTTCATCAAGCAGGTGAACAACAGGAAGCGTTCCCTGTTCAATCCCAATCTGAAAATTGTCGTGGGTATTCCTTCCGGAAGTACCGAAGTCGAGATAAGGGCCGTGCGTGACTCTTCCGAGCACGCCGGAGGACGTGACGTGTATCTCATCTACGAGCCTATGGCCGCCGCTTTGGGAATCGGTCTTGATGTGGAGGCTCCGAAGGGCAATATGGTCGTTGACATAGGTGGAGGCACTGCTGAAATCGCCGTGATTTCCCTCGGTGGCATCGTGCAGCAGGAAAGCATCAAGACTGCCGGCGACGAGTTCACTTCCGACATCCAGTATTATCTCCGCCAGCAGCACAACATCAAGGTCGGGGAGATCACGGCCGAGAAAATCAAGCTTGCGGTGGGAGCCGTCCTCCCGTATCTTGAGGAGGAGCCTGAGCCGTACATCGTGCGCGGACCTAACCTCATGACCGCCCATCCTGTCGAGGCCAAGATCACCTATGACGAGATTGCCCACTGCCTGGACAAGAGTGTCTCCAAAATCGAGACCTCGATTCTGTCCGTGCTTGAAAAGACTCCGCCGGAGCTCTATTCGGACATTGTCGAGAACGGTATCTATCTTTCCGGAGGCGGTGCCCTCCTGAGGGGTCTCGCCCAGAGATTTACGGAAAAGGTCAACATCAAATTCCACGTTGCGGAGGACCCTCTCCGCGCAGTCGCCCGCGGTACCTGCATTGCGCTCAAGAATGCTGCAAACTATTCATTCCTGATGCGTTAGCCTGTATGCCGGGCCGGGGGAAAATAACGGGAGTCATCGTCAGTGTGGCAATCTTCATAGCTTTGGAGATTGCCGCATTGGGTATGCTGAAGGGCCGTGGCCCGATGCAGGATTTCTTCATTTCAAAGGGGGCACATTCCGTGATGGCTGTCCTTTGGGGAGGAGGAGAAAAGGTGCGCGGTTATTTTACCCTGAAAAAGACCAACGAGGACCTTGCAAGGGAGAATTTCGAGCTGACCAGGGAGCTCTCCGCCTATCGCGCCATTGCGGAAAGGCTCAAGACAGACTCCCTCTGCCGGGTTTTCCCTGCCGCCGCCGGGTTTACATATATGCCGGCTGACATTGTGAAAATCAGCCGCAACACCCAGCACAACTACCTCATCATCGCCCAGGGTTCGGAAGACGGCGTAATCCCGCGTTCGGGAGTCATCACGCCCAGGGGCGTAGTAGGCATAGTCGACGAGGTCAGCCGCCACCATTCTTTCGTCATCTCGCTGATGAATTCGGGGCTCAACGTCAGTGCCCGTCTCGGGAAGGAGGGAGCGGTCGGACCGCTGTCGTGGGACGGGGTGACCACCTCCGGGGCGTACCTGCGCGAAATCCCTCTCCAGTACCGCTTCGAGCCGGGTGACACGGTCTATACCAGCGGCTTCTCATCCATTTTCCCGGCAGACATCCCGCTCGGAGTCACCGGGGAGTCACGCATTGTCAACGGAGCCACCTACGAAATCAAAATCAGGCTTTTCCAGGATTTCAACTCCATCCGTCACGCCATAATAGTCACTAATCCGGGGCTCGGTGAGATTGCCGGCCTCGAACAGGAAAAGGGAGGAACCAGGCAATGAAACACAATTTCTTCATCCGGTATTTCCTCCTTCTCGCAGCACAGGTCCTGCTGTGCGGCTATTTCCATCTGACGCCATACATTATGTTGAGCATTCTTCCCGCAATGGTGCTCTGCATCCCTACGCGTATCGGCACTCCGGCCGCCATGGTCATTGCCTTTATAAGTGCGCTCGCCGTGGATTTCCTTGCCGAAGGACTGCCGGGCATAAATGCCCTAGCCCTTGTCCCTGTGGCATTCTGCCGCAGGACACTCTGCGGGCTCATTTTCGGCAGCGAACTTCTGGTCCGCGAGGACTCGTTCTCCATTGCCAAATACGGTGCCCTGAAGGTCATATTTGCGATCACGATTGTCCAGGCGCTGTTTCTCCTTGTCTATCTCTGGGCAGACGGAGGCGGGGCCAGACCGCTGGGCTTCAATCTCTTGAGGTTCGTCTGCTCATTGGCTGCGGGCGTTCTCCTGTCCGTTCCGGTCACACAGGTTCTTTGTCCTGACGACAGATAGGGCCTATGAAGATCGAGAGGTCACATAAACTGCTCATAGGACTTGTGGTGGTGGCAGCCGTGCTCCTGACGCGCCTGTTCACCATCCAGATTCTTGATGACAGCTACAAGATCGATGCGACCAACAATTCGATGGTCTATGACATCATCTACCCTACACGCGGGGTCATCTATGACCGCAACGGTGAGATAATCGTCGGAAACAAAGTCGCTTACGATATAATGGTCACCCCGAAGGAGGTGCAGCCGTTCGATACCCTGCTGCTTGCCGCCGTACTGGACGTGCCGGTGGAGTCGATCCGTACCAAGATGGCCGAATACAGGAAGAACCGCCGCAAGATCGGCTATCAGACAATGGTGATGTTCAAGCAGTTGCCTTCGGAGACCTATATGAAATTTGCTGAGGTCGAGTACAAGTTCCCCGGTTTCAAGGGGCAGGTGCGAAGCATCAGGGACTATCCGGTCAATGCGGGAGGCAACCTTCTCGGCTATGTCTCCGAAGTGGATGCAGCCTACCTCAAGAAGCATCCGGGCGAATACCGTTCCGGTGACTATGCCGGCAAGACAGGCATCGAGGCCGCGCGCGAAAAGGAGCTCAGGGGCGAAAAGGGCTACCATATCTACCTGCGCAACTCCCACAACCAGATCGAGTCACGCTACAGGGACGGGGAGTTCGACAAGGAGGCTGTCCCTGGCAACGACATAGTCACCACCATCGATGCCACCCTCCAGCAGTACGGCCAGGAGTTGATGCGCAACAAGGTAGGCAGCGTGGTGGCAATCGAGCCGTCCACCGGAGAAATCCTCTCCCTTGTGTCAAGTCCCGGCATCGACGTGGAAATGCTTGCCGACATCGGCAAACACTACGGAGAGATAATGAGCGACCCGTATAAGCCGATGTTCAACCGTGCGGTGCAGGCACCTTACCCTCCCGGATCGGTCTTCAAGCTGGTCAACGGGCTCATAGGCCTGCAGGAAGGGGTTCTGGAGCCATCCTACACCTATCCTTGCAGCATGGGCTACCATTTCGGAAAACGCAAGCTCGGCTGCCACGCCCACCGTTCACCGCTCAATCTCGAAGAGGCTATAATGATGTCGTGCAACGGCTATTTCTGCTATGTCCTGAAAAACCTGCTCGAGAACAGGAGGTATCCCGATGTGGAGTCCGCCTTTGACAGATGGCGCGAGTATGTGCTAAGCTTCGGATTCGGCCAGAAGCTCGGAAGCGATTTCCCTGCAGAGCTTGGGGGTACAATACCTACCTCGGCCTATTATGACCGCATCTACGGCCGCGGAGGCTGGAAGTTCACGACCATCATTTCCCTGTCCATCGGGCAGGGCGAAATCGGTGTCACGCCCCTTCAGATAGCCAATCTCTGTGCCACCGTGGCCAACAGGGGCTATTACTACATCCCCCACATCGTCAAGGAGTCCGAAGGCGTCAGCATCGACCCGAAATACAAGGAAAGGAAATATACCCTCGTGGATACCACCCAGTTCCACAAGGTCATCAACGGTATGTGGAGGGCCGTCAATTCCGGATACGGCTCGGGAGGCACGGCGAGCGTTGCCGCCGTGCCTGGGCTTGACATCTGCGGAAAGACCGGTACTGCCCAGAATCCCCGCGGTGCGGACAACTCGGTATTCATCTGCTTTGCTCCGCGTGAAAACCCCAGGATTGCCATTGCCGCATATCTCGAGAATGCAGGTTTCGGAGCCACCTGGGCAGCACCGATAGCATCGCTAATGATAGAGAAGTACCTCACGGGAGAAATATCCGAAAGCCGCAAACCCCTCGAACAGAGAGTCCTGGAGGGCGATTTGATGTCACGGGTAAAAAAGGATTAGCGCATAATGGACGACAGGTTCAAAGGAAGAAGCATAAGGCAGTCGATCGACTGGAAGCTGGTGGGCATCTACCTGGCTCTGGTCGTCATCGGCTGGCTCAATATCTATGCGGCGGTCCATTCGTCAGAGCCTTCAAGCATTTTCGATTTCAGCCTCAACTGCGGCAAGCAGTTCGTGTGGATATGCACGGCGCTGGTGCTGGCCGCCCTGATACTGTTCGTCATTCCTCCGAGACTGTGGGAAAGCACTTCGGTGCTCCTGTACTGTCTTGTGATAGTCCTGCTGGTCGCCGTCATATTCCTCGGTGTTGACATCAAAGGCTCGCGGTCGTGGTTTGCAATAGGCCCCGTGAGGTTCCAGCCCGCGGAAATATCGAAAATCACCACCTCGCTGCTGCTTGCCAACATCCTCAGCAAACCCAATTTCAAGATTACCAGGATGAAGGACTTCCTGCTTGCGGCAGCCGTCATAGCGGTCCCGATGCTTATCATTGTGGCGGAAAAGGAGACCGGTTCTGCGCTTGTCTATGTCGGATTCATCTTCATGCTGTACAGGGAAGGCCTTTCAGGATGGTTCCTTGCGGCCATTGGCCTTGCCATACTTACTTTTATCCTTACCCTCACAGCATCGGTCTACACTTCCATACTTGTAGTAATTGCCGTAGTGTCACTTGTGGTATATCTCGACAGGGGCAAATTCCGGCGCTGGCTGTGCACCTTCGGCATCTATGTCTTCATAATGGCGATGCTGCCGGGGTGGTGGGCCGCCCTTCTGGAGAAGCTTGTTCCGGGCGCCTCCCTCATTGGCCAGGCCGACCCGTGGGTGGAGCAGGCGATTCTTTCCTCGTCGAAATGGGCTCCGCTGGCAAGGGTGAACCTGCTTTATGTGCTTCTGGCTACCGCCCTTCCTTCCATACCGTTTTTCCTTATCCGTTCCTACAGGGAGAGGAATTCCTTTATGGGCATGGCCGTTCCTGCACTAATTGCCGGCGTACTGCTCGTCTTTTCCACCGAATACATTTTCAACGACATACTCCAGGACCATCAGCGCAACCGAATCGAGGTGCTCCTCGGCCTGAAGGAAGACCCTTCCGGTGCCGGTTACAATGTCAACCAGAGCATGATTGCCATCGGCTCCGGCGGACTGACCGGCAAGGGCTATCTCAATGGTACACAGACTACTTACGGATTTGTCCCGGAGCAGAGCACCGACTTTATTTTCTGTACGGTGGGGGAGGAGTGGGGCTTTTTCGGCTGCTCCGTGGTAATCCTGCTCTATGTCCTCCTGATCTGGGGCATCATAGTCGATGCGGAGCACTCGCGGCAGCATTTCACCCGCATCTACGGCTACTGTCTGGCAAGCTGTCTTTTCATGCATCTTTTCATCAACATCGGTATGACCATAGGCCTGATGCCTGTGATCGGAATACCTTTGCCCCTGATGAGTTACGGAGGGTCGTCGCTGTGGACCTTCACCATCATGATTTTCATTTTCCTCGTCCTCGACCACGAAGAGAAAAAGTATTTTTAGGAATGTATTTTGAAGCAACCAACAGGTAATAACCAACAACAAATAATACGATTATGAGAAGAATTTTATTGACAGCAGCGGCTGCGGCAATGGCAGTTACGGCATTTGCCCAGGTAAAAGTTTCGGTAAATGAAACCGCCAAGGACCAGCCGGTTATCCCTAAAGAAATCTACGGCCAGTTTGCCGAGCATCTCGGAAGATGCATCTATGACGGCATCTGGGTAGGTGAAGACTCGGATATTCCGAATATCGGAGGATACCGCAAGGACCTCTTCGAGGCTCTCAAGGACCTTCAGATCCCTGTTCTCCGCTGGCCGGGCGGATGCTTTGCCGACGAATACCACTGGAGGGACGGCATCGGTCCGCGTGAGAGGCGTCCGCAGATGATCAACTCCAACTGGGGCGGAACCGTGGAAGACAACTCCTTCGGTACCCACGAGTTCCTCAACCTCTGCGAAATGCTCGGCACGGAGCCTTATATCTCCGGCAATGTGGGCTCCGGCACCGTCGAGGAGATAGCCAAGTGGGTTGAATATATGACGGCCGAAGGCGGCACACTCGCCGAAGAGCGCGCAAAGAACGGCCGCAAGGAGCCTTGGAAGGTAAAGTATTTCGGAGTCGGCAACGAAAGCTGGGGCTGCGGCGGCAATATGACTGCGCAGTTCTATTCCGATATGTACAAGCGCTACGCCATCTATTGCCGCAACTACGACGGCAACCAGCTCTTCAAGATTGCCAGCGGTGCATCGGACTACGACTACAACTGGACGAGGACGCTTATGAACAATGTGCGCAGCGACATCAGCGGACTTTCCCTCCATTATTATACCGTAATGGATTGGAATGCAAAGGGCTCTGCTCTCGGATTCGATGAGGAAAGCTACTATGACGTCATTGCAAAGGCCTGCGAGGTGGATATGGTCCTCCGCAATCACGAAGGCATCATGGACATCTATGACCCACAGCGCAGGATTGCCCTCATCCTCGATGAATGGGGCACCTGGTTCGATGTGGAGCCGGGCACCAATCCTGGCCATCTCTACCAGCAGAACACTATGAGGGATGCAATGGTTGCTGCCCTCTCGCTCAACATCTTCCACAACCACACGCAGCGCCTCAAAATGGCCAACATCGCGCAGGTTGTCAATGTTCTCCAGGCAATGATCCTCACCCGGGGCAAGGAGATGGTCCTCACTCCGACCTACCACGTGTTCCATATGTACAGGGATTTCCAGGATGCTTCCTACGTGCCTGTGCTCTATGACCCGTCCAATGAGGTTTCCGCTTCAGGAAGGGTTTATCCGGAGGTCAGCGTGAGCGCTGCAAGCAAGGACGGCAGCGTAGTGATATCCCTTGTCAACACATCCCTCGACGAGTCAAGGACTTTTGAAGTCTCCTTCGACAGCCTCAACCCTTCTTCCGTGACCGGAGAGATCCTCAATTCGAAGAACATCACCGACTACAATGACTTCGGACGCGGCAAGGACACAGTAAAGCCTTCTGCCCTCAAAGGGATCAAGGTCAGCGGCAACACCGTGAAGGTCACCGTACCGGCAGCCTCCATCGCGGTTCTCCACGCAAGATAGATTTTCTTCCCACCCATAAAACACAGCGGGGCTGACCGGTCAGGTCAGCCCCGCTGCATTGGAATGATGCTTATTTCCTGTGCATCAACCGTTTCCCCAGGGAAGAGAAAGCGATGACGGCAAGTCTGTCAAACGGAATCAGTCTGGATACGGCTGAAAGCCCGGTCCTTACTGCGCGTGAGGGCGTAAAAGCTTCCTTCACCGAGACTGCTTCGGCGCGGATAAGCTGCTCCTGAAGTTCCAGTCTCCTTTTGATTTTCGCCTGTGCCTGTTCAAGCTCGGCCAGCGAAGAGATTTTCCCAAAGCCTTTCATAACTGTCCCTCCTCCGTCTCTTCGTCAAAGAAAATGCGTATGAACATGCGTACGAAACTGTTGACAAACAGCTTGTCCCTCAGGCAGAAAATCACTGCGGCAATAATCGCGAAGATTCCGGCAGCAATGAATGCGCCGCCCGCATAACTGCCGATTGCCTTGCCGATCAGTATTATCAGACCGGCACCCAATGAAAGCAGTACAACGGACACGGCAAAAAGTACAAGAATCAGGGATACCAGATGATTCATTGTAATCGAAAGACCCTTCACGCAGCGGAGTTTCACGTCGTCAATCTTGATGTCGGCGTATTCCTTCACGCTGGCCAGCAGGTCTTCCGCCGGTTTCGTGTACTTTTCCATCCTAATCGTCAATAGAGTAGGCCGAGTTCTCTTCGATGCTTTCCTCAAGCTTTTCGATTTCCCTGGCTATCCTTTCCTTTGCATCTTCCTTGAGGTCATCGCCATAATCAGCGAGCGTCCTTTTCAGTTCGTTGATTCTGCGGCGTACATAGCGCGCCCTGACATGAAGGTCGTGGGCGGCGTCTGCAGCTCCCTCAGCAATCTTTTCCCTTGTCTCCTCGCCGCTTGCGGGTGCAAACAGGATTCCCAAAGTAAGGCCGGCGGCAGCTCCTGCCAGCAGGGCCAGAATTGATTTTCCTTCCATAATGATACTGTTTTGGTTAAAGTTATGAAACCGAACATGAAAATCTTTGATATATTTTCGCCCAAGGGCGATA